>NZ_BAAGQX010000003.1:0-845426 GCF_054783255.1 Hymenobacter ruber | reverse complement strand
GGCTGATATTCAGCCTGTTTTTCTTCTTTTCGTTTCCCCTTCTTGCGATTGGGAGTGCAAAGGTAACTCGTTTTTCTTAGCTTACAAGTAAACAGGGAAATTTATTTCCCCCTTTTTACTTGGCTTGCGGCGAGCAGCACTCGGTTAGTGCGATTCGGGGTGCAAAGGTAAGAAAAATTTTCGATTTCCAAACTTATTTTGCAACTTTCGCTGCATTCATAAAGGTGGGTTTCGAAGCCGTGAATCCGGTTGATTCTGGCGGGGTGCAAAGGTACGAGGCTTTTTTTAAGGACCAAGACCGGCTGGAAATTTCTTTTTGGCTAGCCTCAGTGCCCGCCTCCGTTCGATTTGGGAGTGCAAAAGTACGGGTTATTTTTGAACTGGCAAGGAGAGAAGGGGGAATAATTGAAGATTGACTGAATTAGCAAGCCCGCGTTGAGGGGATATGGGGCCTTCTCATATGCAAATAGGCCTGCCAGCAGACTAACAGTACACTTTTTTGAAATAGGTCCATTGGTGGGTAAGCAGACAAGCAATGCCGTTTTACCATCTGCGCTAACTTAAATCGGATAAACGCCGGTAGATATATCTAATTGAATCGGCTAGAATACGGGTCTCACGAGACGTGAGCCGGGTTGAAAAGCCACTTCATTAATTCCGGTGGGAGCGTGCTGCAATTCGCTATCACTCCCACTGAATATTGTTTGCTGCACAACAGACCTAATCAGAATTGCTAGCGATTGGGTGGCAGGCATTGATTGGACAGTACCGCCGACCGCTGTGTTGACTATTATAGTTGCAGGCACCAGTAGCGGGGTCAACCATTGTATAACCGCGCCAATTAAACAGATGGTGATACTCTATAGCTTTTCTACCGAGCCGTAGCCTAGATGAGCCTACTATTGCATTATGGATGTGTCAGGCCAGTCAGACTCATTAGATAAGCTACTGTGGTTATTGATACTTCTAAGTTGCGCAGAAAAGTGGTAAGGAGCCTGCGCTACTGAATAGGCGAAAACACGCGCACTAAATTGGACAGCAAGCCCGTCACCATTATTAATATAGGTAGTGGCCGCTTAGCTAGCCAGTGTGGTGGAAGAATACTGAGCATGCTTGAAGCCAATACGATTGACATCAGGACCGGGGTAATGCCTCTGCTAATAGTAATGATGTATCGCTAACGATGGCGCCGTTAGTAGCAGTAGAGGTACAGATGCTATTGCGGCCTTTATGTTGGACCGGCATTAATGGGCTGGATAGGCAACTGTCAGATCTGCCACGAACTTATAATACGCGTTATTGACCGCCCCTATGTGGTTACTGCGGGTAATGGTAACCAATGACGTTTGGGGACCTACTATAGTATCGACGGTGGTTGCGGCTCGGATTGTGGTTCACCGTTGGGCGGAAGCGACTGGGAAGGCAATGTCGTAAACGCCCGTGATGAATATTGAGCAGCTAGCAACAGAGATGGTGGTCTTCACCTCTCATTTCTTCCGTTGGCTTTGACAGAACCCTTGATGCGTGCGGTGGGGAAGTGCCTTTTAGCTATATCAGTTGAGGGAATCTGGCTTGGCTGCAGTGGCAGTAAGCACTTTGCATCCCATTACTCAAAGCGGGCGAATTCGTTTTTTGCAACTATTGCCGCCGAAATTCTACCTAGAAAAGCAAAAAGGCCCTCTGCAAAATGCAGAGGGCCTTTTATGTGGCAACAGTTGGAATCGAACCAACGACACCAGCATTTTCAGTGCTGTGCTCTACCAACTGAGCTATGTTGCCGTCTCCCCGCAGCACCTTTAGGTTGCTTAGGGGACCGCAAAGGTACGAAAGCAATGCAACGACGCAAGAACCCTAGCAAAAAAAGTATGAAAAGCGGGTAGTTTTTAAAAAGTAGTAGGCATGCCGAGTATATTGCAGCCCCAAACGTTTCCACCTGCTTACCTTTACTGCATGTTGCAATCCATCCTCTTTTTACTGCTCCTAGTAGCGGCTTTTGGCTTTTTCACGTGGCAGGTCCGGAAAATCCGGGCCAATATCCTGGTCGGGCGCGAGCGCGACATGAGTGACAATGCGGCCGAGCGATTTCAGAAAACCCTGCTGGTGGCTTTTGGACAGCAGAAAATGTTCAAGCGCATGACGCCAGCGCTGTTGCACCTGGTAGTGTACGTGGGTTTTCTGGTTATCAATATTGAGGTAATTGAGATTGTGGTAGATGGGCTGTTTGGCAACATCTTCGGCTTTCATCGGGCGTTGAAGTTCCTGGGGCCGGTGTATGATGTGCTGATGGCAACCAATGAAATCCTGGCTGCGCTGGTGATTGTGGCAGTGGCCGCGTTCTGGTGGCGCCGCAATAGCAACCCGCCGCTCAAGCGCTTCACGGGGCCAGAGCTGCGGCTGTGGCCGAAGATGGATGCCAATATCATCCTTTATATAGAGGTGGCGCTGATGGTGGCCCTGTTCTTTATGAACACGGCCGACTTAAAACTGCACCAAATGGAAGGCCAGGACCTTCCCGGCACTTTCCCCATTAGCAACCTGCTGGTAGGCCTGCTACCCGGCAACGAGGGCACGCTGCACGTATTGGAGCGCCTGGGCTGGTGGATTCACATCACGGGCATCCTGTTGTTTCTCAACTATCTGCCTAGCTCGAAGCACTTCCACATCATCATGGCGTTTCCGAACGTGTGGTACTCACGCCTAGTGCCACAGGGGCAGTTCTCGAACGTGGAAAGCATCACCAACGAGGTGAAGGCCATGATGGACCCCAGCTTCGTGGTCCCCCCCGCTCCTACCGCGCCCGATGGCTCGGCGCTGGCTCCTACGCCGTTTGGGGCGAAGGATGTGGACGACCTGCCCTGGACCAACCTGCTGAACGCCTACTCCTGCACCGAGTGCGGCCGCTGCACCTCGGTGTGCCCCGCCAACCTGACGGGCAAGCTGCTCTCACCGCGCAAAATCATCATGGACACGCGCGACCGGATGGAGGAGAAGTATAATTCTCCGCTCATCTTCCGTCCCAATGTGTACGGTGAGGAAGCCAAGCACGAGCCCATCACGGATATGATGGAGGCTACGCTGCTGCGCGGCAAGGTGACGCCGGAGGAACTGTGGGCCTGCACTACCTGCAACGCCTGCGTGGAAAGCTGCCCGGTGAACATCAACCCGCTGGAAAGCATCATCGAGATGCGCCGCTTTCTGGTGCTGGAAGAGTCGGCCGCGCCAAACTCGCTGAACGTGATGTTCTCGAACATTGAGAACAACGGCGCGCCGTGGGCTTTCTCGCCGTCGGACCGGTTCAACTGGGCCGATGACTTGTTTGCGGCGGAGAAGCCGGCAGCGACGGTAGCTTAACAATCGCCTGTCATGCTGACGAAGGAAGTATCTTATCACCGCGATTTTCATCAGTTTTACTAATTCACCGCGGCGTGGACGTGATAAGGTCCTTCGCTCCGCTCAGGATGACAACCGTGTCGTCTCCCACCTCTTTTATGTCCCCCACGTCCCCAGAAGCTCCCGCTAAAAAGCAAATCAACGTTCCCGTCATGGCCGATTTGGCGGCCCGCAACGAGTCGCCCGAAATCCTGTTCTGGGTGGGCTGCGCCGGTGCGTTCGATGACCGGTACAAGCGCGTGACCCGCGCCTTTGTGCGCATCCTCGACCATGTGGGCACCAAATACGCCGTGCTGGGCCTGGAAGAAAGCTGCACCGGCGACCCTGCCAAGCGCGCCGGCAACGAGTTTCTGTTTCAGATGCAGGCCATGCAGAACATCACGACCCTGAACGGCTACGGCATCAAGAAAATCGTGACGGCCTGCCCGCATTGCTTCAACACGATTAAAAACGAATACCCGGCGCTGGGCGGTGACTATGAAGTTATTCACCACAGCACGTACCTGCAGCAGCTTATTAATGAGGGCAAAGTAGGCGTGACCGGGGGCGAGAGCTTCAAGGGCCGCCGTATTACTTTCCACGACAGCTGTTACCTGGGCCGGGCCAACAACATCTACGAAGCGCCGCGCGAGGTGCTGGCCGCCCTCGATGCCGACCTGGTGGAGATGAAGCGCAGCCGCGCCAACGGCCTGTGCTGCGGCGCGGGCGGCGCGCAGATGTGGAAAGAAGCCGAACCGGGCAAAAAGGAAATCAACATCGAGCGCACCGAGGAAGCGCTAGCCACGTTGGCCGGTAAGGCCGAAGCGCTGGCCAACCTGGGCGGTGTGGAGACCGAAACCAGTGCCCCCGGGGCCCACGATTTGCAAGGCAGCATCATCGCCGTATCGTGCCCGTTCTGCATGACGATGATGAGCGACGGTGTAAAAAACAAGGAGCAGGAAAGCAAAGTGCAGGTGTTCGACCTAGCCGAGCTGGTGGCTTCGGCTGAGGGCATCAATGCCTAGATTTTAAGGGTGTGAATACATTTCTGGGGGTAAGCGGAGACAAGAAAAAATGCTTGGCTTCGTTTACCCCCATACCTTTGGAGGAATGGGCTGCCCGTTTTTGAGGAGTTGCCCAGCCGTACTCACTGCCTTAAACTGCTCCCTATGTACGTTGCCTTCGACCAGTTGCCGCCCGAGGCCCGGGTATGGATTTACCAGGCCAGCCGCCCGCTCAGCGGGCCGGAGATAGTGGGCGTGATGCCTAGCTTGGCCCGCTTTGCCGAAGAATGGACCAGCCACGGCCGCAGCCTGTTGGCCTCTGCCGAGTTTCTGCATCAGCAGTTTTTGGTGATTGGGCTGGATGAGGGCGTGGCCGGCGCAAGCGGTTGTTCTATCGATGCTTCGGTACGCTTTGTGGCCCAGCTTGAGCAACACCTGGACGTGGAGCTGCTGGAAAAATCCCGCCTGGCTTTTTTACAGGCCGGCACGGTGCAGCTACTAAAGCGGGGAGAATTGAAAGCGGCCGTAGCGGCCGGAACAATAGGCCCGGACACATTTTATTTCGATAATACGCTAGCGACTAAGGGTGAATTGGATACCCGCTGGCCCCGTCCAGCCAGTCAAACCTGGCTGGTTCGCTACTTCGGGCAGGAAGAAAAAAACGGACAGCTTACGTGAATCCTGTTTAAACGTAGTATTATTGCTAACCCAAAAATGCCTAATCGGGAATATTCCTGATTCCTCCCTCTTCCCTCCCCACACCACCACCCCACTTCACCTATGAGGAAACTATTATTCGTCTGCACTGCGGCTGGCTCTGTCGCGCTACTGAGCGGCTGTGCCACTACCGGTGGCATGAGCAAGGGCGACAAGCAGTTCGCCCGTGGCCAGTATGAGCTGGCCATTCCCCTGTATAAGGCCGATGTGGCCAAAGGCAAGGGAGCTGCAATCTCCAACTTCCGCATCGGCGAGGCTTACCGCCTCTCGAACCGGATTGAGGAAAGCGAGCCTTTCTACAAAGCCGCACTGGACGGTGGGGTGAAAAACGCCGACGCCGGCTTCCGCTACGCCGAGGCCCTGAAAGCTAACGGCAAGTACGACGAGGCCGCGGCGCAGTTTGCGAGCTACGCCAGCAGCGGCGGCAACCGCGCCCTGGCTGCCCGCGCTGAAACCGAAAGCAAGAACGCCGCCGCCAGCAAGGCCGTGGCGGCTATCAAAAACAAGTACGACGTGATGCCCGTGGACGCGCTGAACTCGGCCGGCTCCGATTTTGGCGGCACAATGATGGCCGGTACCGGCGACTTCGTATTCGCGTCGGGCCGCGAGGGCAAGAAGTACCTCGGCAACGGCGAAAACTTCAACGACCTCTACGCCATCAAATTTGACAACGCGGCAGCCATGACCGGCGGCACGGTGCGCAAGCTCGAAGGCCCCTTCAATACCGAAAACAAGCACGAAGCCAGCGCCACCTACACGCCCGACGGCAAGACGATGGTGTTTGCCCGCTCGAACGACGGCAGCAAAAAAGGCTATCTGAGCGTTGACCTCTGGATTTCGTACCTCAAGGCTGGTGCCTGGAGCGAGCCTGTGCTGGCAAACATCAACGACCGCACGGCTGATGATTTTTCTCCGGCTTTCGCACCGGACGGTACCACGCTGTACTTCGCCTCGGGCCGCAAGGGCGGGCAGGGCGGCAACGACCTGTACAAGGCCACGCTCGGCCCGAACGGCCGCTTCTCGCCGGCTGAGAACCTCGGCGAAACCATCAACACGGCCGGCAACGACAACTTCCCCGGCGTAGCGCCGGACGGTACGCTGTACTTCGCTTCGGACGGACGTCCCGGCTTGGGCAAGCTCGACCTCTTCATGGTGAAGGGCGGCCAGCCCGTGAACCTGGGGGCCGATGTGAACAGCACTGCCGACGACTTTGCCCCGGTGCCGATGGCCGGCGACATGGGCTTGTTCAGCTCGAACCGCGCCGGTGGCAAGGGTTCGGATGACGAGTACATGTTCAAAAAGAAGCCGCTCAAGCTGGTGACCTTCTATGCTGATGGCACCGTGCTGGAGCACGACGACAAAGCCAAAACCACGCTGCCCGTAGCCGGCGCCACCGTAACGGTGACCGGTGCCAACGGCCAGCGCCAGACCGCTACCAGCGGCCCGGACGGCAAATTCAGCCTGAAGCTGGACTCCGTGAGCAGCTACAACCTGCTGGCTGAGCGTGCCGGCGACTTCTCGTCGCGCGCTGCGCTGAGCACTGTGGGCCGCAAGCCCAGCCAGGACCAGCTGCCCAACCTGACCAACGATATTCAGCTGCCGGTGACCCTGACGCTGAACAAAATCATCCTGGCCAAGGCCATTGAAGTCAAAGACATTCTCTACGACTACAACAAGTACGATATCCGGCCGGATGCCGCCATCCGCCTCGATACGCTGGTGCAGACGCTGGTGGACAACCCCAAAATCTCCATTGAGCTGAGCTCGCACACCGACCAGCGCGGCAAGGATGCTTATAACCTGAAGCTTTCGCAGCAGCGTGCCCAGGCCGCCGTTGACTACATCGTGAGCAAAGGCATCGCCAAATCGCGCATCACGGCCAAGGGCTACGGCGAAACCCGCCCCATCGTGCTGAAGCCGACGACGGAAGAAGAGTACCAGCGCAACCGTCGCACCGAGTTCAAAGTGACCCGGATAGCGAAGTAGCCTGAGTATTCTACTTAGATTTCAAAAGCCCCCGCAACTAACGTTGTGGGGGCTTTTTGCTGCCCAAAAACCAAATACGGCCAACGGCAGGCCGGTAGTTTGCGTGGGCGCTGAAACGTGGCACAGGTTTTGGAAATAGCTGAGCAGCGGCCGGATTTCCTGGCCGGTTATTTCTTCTTTACTGCAATGAAAAAGGCTCTACTTCTGGCATTGGCGGGTTTGTTTGCCGCCGTGGCTCCTGCGCTGGCGTATCCGCCCATGCCGGCCAACGTTAATTTTTCGTCGGAGCGTGGGGTGCCGTTTGGGCTGGTGCTGGATGGGCGTCCGCTCACGCGGGGCATGGCCCGGCAGGTGCACGTTGACCAGCTGATGCCCGGCCAGCACTGGGCCGATTTCAGCGTGCCCACGGCGTATGGCGGGGCGCTGCGCTTCCGCAGCCGCGTGTGGCTGGAGCCCGGCCTCGAAACCACGTTTGTGCTGGTGACGCGGCCCGGCCGGCCCGTTTATTTGCAGCAGGTGAATGCTGTGGCGCTGTATGCGCCCGGCTACGGTGGCAATGGCTATTACAACAACGGCGGCGGGCGCTATAACAGCCCTGCCCCCTACAGCCAGGGTGGGGGCTACGGCAACCAGGGCAGCTATGGCAATAACGACCCGTACAATGGCGGCAACGGCGGCTACAACAACGCTCCGGCTCCCAGCGCCGGCCCTGGCTACGGCACTCCCAACGCCCCGAACGGAGGTTACGGCAACAACCAGAACTATCCAAACGGCGGGGGCTACGGCAACAATCCAAACACCCCCAACGGCGGCGGCTACGGCAATACCCCGAATAACCCCAACGGCGGCTATAACAACGGCCCCACGCCCGGCAACTACCCTGGCACAGCCACGAGCAGCTACCGCACCCTGGCCCCGCAAGACGTAGATGCGCTGGTAAAAACCGTGCAGAGCCGCATTACGGAAGCCAGCAAATTGAGCGCTGCAAAGGATGCCCTGGCCCAGCGCAGCCTGCGGGCCGATGAGTTGAGCCGCCTCCTGCGCAGCATCAATTCCGAGGCTTGCCGGATTGATTTGGCTACGTTCGCCTACTCGCACATCAGCGACCCGGAGAATTTTGACCGCGTGTATGATGCTTTTGAGACGGAAAGCGGAGCCAAGGCGGTGGAAGATGCGGTGAACAGCGGCTCGCAGCGCTGAGCTGCAAACCTTTCGCTGCGATGCGGCAATCCCAAAAGCTGGGCTGGTTAGACGAGCTTAAACACAAAAAAGGGCCGCTGTCGTGATGACAGCGGCCCTTTTTTATTCCGGCAAAAACTTAGCGGAGGCGGTCGGCGCTGCGCACCAGTTGTTCGTCGCGGCGGATGAAGCGGTTGGCCAGCAGGTTGAGCAGCAGGGCCAGCGTGGGCAGGTAGAAGGCGATGAGCACCTGGCCTTCGAGCTTGATGTTGAGCAGCTGCTCGCCTTTGGTCTGGAAATAGAACTCGGCCCCGAGGGTGGCGGTGATGAGCAGCAGGTTGATGGAGCCCAGCATGAGTTGCTTGAGGCGGGCGCGGAACTGGAAAATCTCGAAAATGGCCACGGCGGCCGAGGCGGTAGCCAGCGCCCCGATAATCCAGACCGGACCAATGCCGGCCGGCACGGTGAGGCCTTTGGCATCGAAGCCGAAGGCGGTGAGGGTTAATTCCTGGTTGGTGAGGCCGTCGACTTTATGCCACAGGGGCAGCGCCAGCAGGCTTAGCATGGCCAGAGCCAGCAGAAGTAAAAACACGCTTTGGATTCTTTGTATCATCTTTGTTGTAGTGTAGAACAGGTCCGGGCCAGTACCCGGGCCGCAAATTTAATCCCATCCGGCGCTTGCGCCGCCATTATTACCTTACGAATGCCAACTGCTTATATCGTGGATGCCGTGCGCACCCCGATTGGAAAATTTGGGGGTGCGCTCAGCAGCGTACGCCCCGACGACCTTGCCGCCCACGTGCTCCGCGAGCTCATGCGCCGCAACCCATCTGTTGATAAGGCCGCCATTGAGGACGTCATTATCGGTGCCGCCAACCAGGCCGGGGAAGACAACCGCAACGTGGCCCGCATGGCCGCGCTGCTGGCCGGCCTGCCCGTGACCGTGCCCGGCAACACGGTGAACCGCCTCTGCGCCTCGGGCTTGCAGAGCATCATGGACGCGGCCCGCGCCATTAAGTGCGGCGAGGGCGACGTGTACCTGGCCGGCGGGGCCGAGAGCATGACCCGTGCCCCCTTCGTGATGGCCAAGTCGGAATCGGCCTTCGGGCGCGAGCTCACGGCCCACGACACCACGCTGGGCTGGCGCTTCATCAACCCCAAGCTGAGCAAGCTGCACTACCCCTACGCCATGGGCCAGACGGCCGAAAACGTGGCCAAGCAGTACAACGTGACCCGCGAGGAGCAGGACCAGTTTGCCTTCGAGAGCCAGCGCAAGTATGCGCGGGCGCTGGAGAAAGGCCGCTTCCGCAAGGAAATCGTGCCCGTGTTCATCCCCAGTCCCAAGGGCGACACGGCGTTGTTTGACGCCGACGAGCAGCCCCGCTTCTCGCCCCTGGAGAAGCTGGCGACGCTGAAACCCGCCTTCCAGCCCGAGGGCGGGACGGTGACGGCCGGCAACTCGGCGGGCATCAACGACGGCGCGGCGGCCGTGCTCATGGTGAGCGAGGATGCCCTGAAACGCTACAACCTGAAGCCCCTGGCGCGGGTGGTGGCCTCGGCCGTGGCCGGCGTGGACCCCTCAGTGATGGGCCTCGGGCCGATTCCGGCGACGCAGAAGGTGCTGCAACGCGCCGGCCTCACGCTGGCCGATATTGATTTGATTGAGCTCAACGAAGCCTTCGCCGCCCAGAGCATTGCCTGCGTGCGCGAGCTGGGCCTCGACATGGCCAAGGTGAACGTGAACGGCGGCAGCATTGCCATGGGCCACCCGCTGGGCAGCTCGGGGGCACGCATCACCGCCACGCTGCTGCACGAGATGCACCGCCGCGGCGAAGGCATGCGCTACGGCCTGGCCGTGATGTGCGTAGGCGTGGGCCAGGGCGCGGCCGTGATTTACGAGAAGCTGTAGCAAATACCCGTTAGTATACAGAAAGCCCCCTCCTGCGCTGCAGGAGGGGGCTTTCTGCTTTGTGGCAGCGTAAGGCCGGCGCACTGGCAGCCCGGCTAAGTTTCACACAGGGACACCAGAACGTACATTGGCCTAATAGTTGGTGGCCTCATCGCGCACATTTTCACCATCTTCCGCGCATGAAAAACATCTTCTCTTCTGGGCCCCATTCACTTTTAAGCAACCGTAACGCCACGTTGCTCTTCTTGGCATTGGGCGGAACAGCCCCGGCGGCAGTCGCCCAAAACTTTGGGCCGATGACGGCCTACTCCACCGGGGCAGGCAGCCAGCCGGCCGATGTGGCGATGGGCGATATAAACGGCGATGGCCGGCCCGACATAGTGGTGGCAGGGGAAGGCAATAACTCGGTGGGAGTACTGCTTGGGCTCGCCAGCAGAGGCTTTGCGCAGGTGACGAGCTATTCTACTTATACCAATGGGGCAGGCGGTCATCCCAGTACGGTAGCGCTGGGCGACGTGAACAACGACGGCCACCTCGATATCGTCACGGCCGGAGACTTTGGCAGCGGCGCGATATTGCTAGGGCAGGTCGGGGGCTTTGGTCCGGCCAGCGAGTATTTTATTGGGAGTAACGTCTTTCCGAAATCCTTGTCACTGACCGACTTGAATAGCGATGGCTGGCTGGATATCATTGTGACCAGTCAAAATCAGGCAGCCGGAGTGTTGCTGGGGCAAGGGGGGGGTGGCTTTGCGCCCGTAGTATCCTATGCTGCATCAATCAACTTTTACACGGCGCTGGTATTGGGCGACGTGGACGGCGATGGTCGCTTGGATATCGTCACGACCAACCAGGGGAACAGCCAGGTCGGGGTGCTACTGGGCCGACCCAGTGGTGGATTCGTGCCGGCAGCGTCCTATTCTACCGGCCCCAACACATCCCCAGTCGGGGTGGTGCTGGGCGATGTGAATAACGATGGCCGTCCGGATATCATCACGGCTAATTATGCGACCAGCACGGCCGGGGTACTGCTAGGTCAAGCGGGCGGAGGGTTTGCCGCAGCTAATGCTTTTTCTACTGGTGTGGGCAGCAATCCAGTGAGTCTGTCCCTAGGCGATGTGAGCGGCGACGGCCGCCCGGACGTCGTTACGGCCAACTACAGAACAAGCAACCTGTGTGTGCTACTTGGGCAGACCGGCGGCAGCTTCGTAGGGACCCGGACTTATGACACCGGCACTGGCAGTCTGCCCACTAGCGTAGCCTTGTGCGATGTGAATAACGATGGCCGACTTGACATGATTTCGGCCAATAGCAGTAGTAATACGGTGGGCGTGTTCCTCAATACCGGCACCTACACGCCTCTCGCCACTGCCCAACCCGCCGCCGCCGCCGACTTCACCTTGGCCCCCAACCCGGCCCACGACGACTTCACCGTGCAGTTACCGGCCGGCCTTGCTCCCACCCAAGCCGAGTTGCTCAATGCATTAGGCCAAGTGGTGCGCCGCCCAGCAGTGGGCGCAGCCAGCTTCACGGTCGCAACCAATGGGCTGGCCCCCGGCATCTACACCCTGCGCCTGCGGGCCGACGGTATGGCCCTGGCCCGCCGCGTGGTGGTGGAGTAGCGCCGTACTTTTGCGCTTCATGCGCTACTTCCTGCACCTCGCCTACGACGGCACCAACTACCGCGGCTGGCAGATTCAGCCCGGCCAGCCCACCGTGCAGGCCGAAATCGACCGCTGCCTGACCCAGATACTGCGCCACCCCACCTACTGCCTGGGCAGTGGCCGCACCGATACCGGCGTGCACGCCAGCCACCAAGTGGCGCATTTCGACGCCGACCTGCCCGAAACCCTGCCGCTCGACGTGCTGCTCTACCGCCTGCGCCGCGCCCTGCCGCCCGACATCGGAGCCCTGCGCCTGCACCCCGTGCCCGATGAGGCCCATGCCCGCTTCTCGGCCGAGGAGCGGAACTACGAGTACTTCGTGGTGACTCAGCCCAATCCATTCCGGCGCGACCAGGCTCTGTACGTGGACCGCCCGCTCGACATTGCGGCTATGAACGAGGCGGCCGGCTACCTACTGGGTCAGTTCGACTTCACCACTTTTTCGAAAGTGAAGGGCGGTGAAAATCATTATGTGTGCTACTGCACGGCGGCGGGATGGCACCCGGCACCGGGTGGCTGGGTGTTCCGCATCCGGGCCAACCGCTTTGTGCGGGGCATGGTGCGGCTGGTGGTGGGCACGCTGCTCGATGTGGGCCGGGGCAAGATTTCGCCTCGCCAGTTCCAGCAGCTGCTGTGGTCGCAGAAGCGGGTGGATGCCGGCAGCGCCGCCCCGGCCAAAGGGCTTTTCCTGAGCCGGGTAGAGTACGAGCCGGGCCTGGTGCCGGAGTAACGGCCGGCGCGGCTTAACTTGAGCGGCGTTGCGGGCGAGGCATTGTTTTTGCGCGTAGCGACGGGCCAACTTTGGCCTTCCTTTCCACCGCTTGCTTATGCGCCCAACAGCTACTCTGTTGCTGGTGCTGGCCGCCTTGCTCTCGCGCCCCGCCCGGGCGCAGGAGGCGGCCAGCACCATTGAATTCATCGAAAACCGGGGCCAGTGGGATGCCCACGCCCGCTACGCCGCCCAGGTGGCCCCCGGGGCCCGCCTCTTCGTGGAGAAAACCGGGCTGACCTACGCCCTCACCGCCGGGCTGCCGGGCCACGGTCCCACTAAAGCTGGCCGCGCCAATGGCAGCCTCCCCGCCCACGGCCTGCGCCTGGAGTTCGTGCAGCCCAGCGCCACCGCCACCCTCGCCCCCGAAGCCGAGAGCGAAATGCCCGGCTCGCGCCACTACCTGCGCGGCACCAGCGCCCACTGGGCCTCCGACGTGCACGCCTGGCGGCAGTTGCGCTACCGCCAGCTCTGGGCCGGCATCGACCTGCTCTTAAAGGAAAGCTCCGCGCAACAGTTTGAATACGACCTGCTGCTGAACCCCAGGGCCAACCCTGCCCAGGCCCAATGGCGCTACCACGGAGCCGACGGCCTGCGCCTCGACCCCGCCACCGGCCAGCTGCGGGTGCAGACTTCGGCCGGAGTGCTGACTGATTTTCGGCCCGAGGCCTGGCAGACGGACCCCGCCACGGGCGTGCGGCAGCCCGTGGCCTGCGCTTTCGTGCTACGCGGCGAAGTGGTGAGTTTTAAGTTGGGGAAATATGATGCGGGCCGGCCGCTGGTGATTGACCCGGCCGTGCAGTTTGCCAGCTACACGGGCTCGCCGGTGGAAAACTGGGGCTTCGCGGCCACGCACGACGCGGCGGGCAACCTCTACACGGCGGGCGTGGTGTTTGAGGCCGGCTACCCGGTCACGACCGGGGCCTACCAGACGGCCTTTGCCGGCAGCACCGACATTGCCATCATGAAATTCACGACCAGTGCCACCGGCCCCGGGGCGCGGGCCTGGGCTACCTATGTGGGCGGCAACAACCTGGAATTCCCCCACAGCTTGCTGGTGAACGACCGCAACGAGCTGCTGCTGCTGGGCACCACGGCTTCGACTGATTTTCCGACCACCACCACCGCCCTGAGCCACGCGCTGCGGGGCGGACCGGCCATCGCGCCCTTTGGCAGCAACTCGCCCTTCGTGCTCAGCGGTGGCTCCGACCTCGTGCTCACGCGCCTGAGCGCCGGCGGGGGCCGGCTGCGGGCCAGCACCTACCTGGGCGGCACCGGCACCGATGGCCTGCTGGACCCCAGCGCCGCTACGCCCCGCCTGCGCCACAACTATGGCGATGCCTTCCGGGGCGACCTCGCCCTCGACCCGCAGGGCAACGTGTACGTGGCCAGCGTGACGGGCTCCACCGATTTCCCCGGGCTGGTGGCCGGCAACTACCGGGGCGGCAGCTCCGATGGCCTGGTCACCAGCCTCGACTCCAGCTTCAGCCGCCTGCGGTGGACCACGCTGCTGGGCGGCACCGGGGCCGATGCCGCTTACTCGCTGCAGCGCGAGGAAACGGGCGGCGGGCTGCTGGTGGCGGGCGGTACCACCAGCCCCAGCCTGGCCGGGGCCACGGGCGGCTACCAGGCCACCCCGGGCGGCGGCGTGGACGGCTACGTGGCCCGCCTCACGGCCGGCGGCACACTCCAGCAAAGCACCTACCTCGGCACCGGTGCCTACGACCAGGCGTTTTTTGTGCGGCAAGGCCCGGGCGGCCAGGTGTACGTGCTGGGCCAGACGCTGGACCAGGCCTGGCCCGGCCTCGATGCCACGCGCTACCACACGGCGCAGGGCCAGCAGTTTATTCAGCAGCTGGCTTCCAATCTGCGCTCGTCGGTGTTTGCCACGGTGTTTGGCAGCGGGCGCAATACGACTGATATCTCCCCTACCGCGTTTGGCGTGGACTGCTACGGGCGCATTCTGCTGGCGGGCTGGGGCGGCGGGCTCGACCCCAACAACGGCTCGACCACCGGCCTGCCCGTGACTGCCAACGCCCTCCAGAACAACACCGACAGCCAGGATTTCTACCTGATGCAGCTCTCCGACGAGGCGCGGGTGCTCGACTACGCCACCTTCTTCGGCACCTCGGCCGATGACCATGTGGACGGCGGCACTTCGCGCTTCGATGCCCAGGGCGTGCTCTACCAGGCCGTGTGCGCCTGCGACCAGGGCGGCGTGGGCACGGGCAGCCTGCCCATTCCGCCCGGGGCCTTCACCTACGCTGCCGCCAATGGCGCGCCGCGCTGCAACAACGCCGCCTTCAAGTTTGCGTTTCTGGCGGCGGCCTCACCGGCGGGCACCGATACGCTCTCGGTGTGCGCGCAGGCCGGGGCGGTGCAGCTGGGCGGCTCGCCGGCCGGCGGCACCTGGACGGGACCGGGCGTGAGCGGCACCGTCGGCGGCTTCATCTTCACGCCCAGTGTGGCGCTGCTGGGCCCGAACGTACTCACCTACACCAGCCCCGGCGCGACCAATGGCTGCACTGGCACCAGCACGCGGCGCATCACGGTGCTGCCCCAGGCCCGGGCCACGGCGACGGCCCCGAAACAATCATTCTGCCTGCGGGCGGGGGTGCCGCAGCCTACGGTGCCGCTCACGGGGCTGCCGGCCGGCGGCACCTGGAGCGGCCGGGGCGTGGTGGCGGGCACCGCCCGCTTCGACCCCCTGCTGGCCGGACCGGGCAGCCACACCCTTACCTACGAGGTATCGGCGGGGCGCTGCCCGGTGCTGACCACCCTGCAAATGGCGGTCAGAACCGTGCCGCCCATCACGCCCCTGACGCCGCGCAAGGTGTGCCTCAACGACCCGCCAACGGCACTGGGCGGCTCGCCAGCGGGCGGCATCTGGACGGGGCCGGGCGTGTCGGGCTCCATCAACAGCTTCGTGTTTACGCCCACGGCGGCACTGCTGGGCGGGCCGCACATCCTCATCTATACCGTGCAGGGCAATACTGACTGCGATGCCGTAACCGACACCTTGCGCATGACCGTGCTGCCGCCTGGCCCCACCGGCGCGGCCCCGCCCGATACAGCGTTTTGCCTCAGCACGCGGCCTTTCCGGCTGCGTGGCGGCATGCCGCTGGGCGGCTCCTGGAGCGGGCCCGGCGTATCTGGCTCGGTGGCCGGGGGCTTCTTCTTCACCCCCACTCCCCTGCTCACCGGTCCGCAAACGCTGCTCTATACCGGCCCCTTGGACAACTCGCCGGCCTGCCCCGGCCGGGCGCAGCGCGTGGTGACCGTGAATACGAGCGGCGTGGCCACGTTATCGATGCCCGATACGGTGATGTGCGCCGTGGCCGGGCCGCAGCTCCTGTCGGCCATTCCCAGTGGCGGCGTGTGGTCCGGGCCGGGTGTGTCGGGCTCCGTGGCCACGGGGTTCTACTTTACGCCAACGGCGGCGTTGGCGGGGGTGCAGGTGCTGGCCTACATCGGCCCGGCCCCGGCCAACGCCGCCACCTGTCCCATGGCCGGCCGCCTGCGCCTGCAGGTGCTGCCGCTGCCGCCGCTGTTTTTTGCGCCGGTGGGCGATGTCAGCTTTTGCCTGGCCGCGCCGCCGCACGGCATTGTGCTGGCGGCCCTGCCGTCGGGGGGCGTGTTTAGCGGGCCGGGAGTGGTCGGCAACCGCTTCAACCCCTCCGATGCCGGGCCGGGCCGCCACACGCTCACCTACACCTGGGACTTTGCCGAAGTGCGCTGCCCCACCACCATCACCCAAACCGTGAACGTGAGCCTGGTGCCGGCCGTGCACCTGCCGCTCGATACCGTGCTCTGCGCCCCGCCCGCGTCCCTGCAGCTGCGGGCCAGCCCGGCCGGCGGCACCTGGACCGGGCCGGGCGTGACGGCTGCCGGCATCTTCACGCCGCCCGCCGCGCCGGGCACTACCACGGTCTACTACGAGTTGCCCGGCACCTGCGACCCGGCCCCCTACCGCGTGACCGTACCCGCCCAACTCTCGGCCCAGGCCCGCTGGACGGTGCCCGCCTGTCCCGCCAATGCCTATGCTCCGCGCCAGTTGCGGTTCGAGGCCACCGGCGGTGCGGCCGGGCAGGTGCAGTGGGATTTCGGCGATGGCACCGCCCCGGCCACTGGCGCGGTGGTGGAGCACTCCTACGCTGCCGCCGGCCGCTACCAGCCGCTGGCCACCCTGCCCGCCGCGCCTGCCGGCACCTGCCCCAACCAGCTAACCCTGCCGCCCGTGGACGTGCAGGCCGCCCGCGTGCCCAACATCATCACCCCCAACGCCGACGGGCTGAACGACACCTTCGCGCCGGAGCTGGGCGGCTGCCCGGGCCGCCTCCAGGTGTTTTCGCGCTGGGGCCAGCCGGTGTTCGATACGCCTGTTTACCACAACGACTGGGCCGGCGCGGGCCTGCCGGCCGGCCTATACTACTACCTGCTGCACGACGCCGACGGCGGAACGCGGGTGAAGGGCTGGGTGGAGATTGTGAGGTAAGGCTTTTTACGTCTGCGGCTGGCCCCACTCGCTTTGTCAAGAAGCTTGTGGTCCAGTAGCGGCGGGCACGAGCGGGCATTTCCGCCGGGCGGGGCCAACTCTTTGGCCCCGCCCACGGTTTCCTCCCGACCTTTGCCCTACTTATGGACCCCACCACTTCCGCCACCAAAACCGGCCAGGTCTTCGACTGGGCCGTGCTGCGCCGCCTGCTCGGCTACGTGCGCCCCTACCGGCGCGTATTTATCGGCCTCATTGTGCTCACCGTGGCCACGGCCGTGCTGGGCACGCTGCGGCCCTTCCTCATTCAGCGCATGGTCGATGTCAGCATCGAGCAGGGCGACATGAAGGGGCTGAACTTTATGTTTCTGCTGCTGCTGGTGCTGCTGGTGGCCCACGCCGGCGTGAGCTATCTGCAGACCTACTACGGCGGCTGGCTGGGCCAGTACATCGTGCGCGACATCCGCACCGACCTCTACCGCCACCTGCTCAGCCTCAAACTGAAATTTTTCGACCAAACGCCCATCGGCGTGCTCGTGACGCGCAATATTTCCGATGTCGAAACCCTCTCCGACGTGTTCAGCGAGGGCCTGGCGGCCATGGTGGGCGACATTCTACAGCTGCTTTTCATCATGGCCTTCATGTTTTACATCGACTGGCGGCTCACGCTCATCAGCCTCTCGGTGATTCCGCCGCTGCTGTTCAGCACGTATGTGTTCAAGGAGAAAATCAAGGGTTCGTTTCAGGACGTGCGTACGGCCGTGGCCAAGCTCAATTCCTTTGTGCAGGAGCACCTCACGGGCATGAACGTGGTCCAGATTTTCAACAACGAGGAGCGCGAATACCGCAAGTTCGCCGCCATCAATAAGGAGCACACCGAGGCCAACATTCGCTCGGTGCTCTACTATAGCATCTATTTCCCGGTGGCCGAAGTGCTGGGCGCCATCGGCGTGGGCCTGCTGGTGTGGTACGCCGCGCAGGGCCAGATTGAGGGCTCGATTTCGAAGGGCGCGCTCATTGCCTTCATCATGTACAACGCGCTTTTCTTCCGCCCCATCCGCCAGATTGCCGACCGGTTCAACACCCTGCAATTAGGTTTGGTGAGCACCGAGCGCCTGCTGAAACTGCTCGACAACCAGGAACTGGTGGCCCCCAGTGGCACCTTCGCCCCCGCCGAGCTGCAAGGCGACGTCGAATTCAAGCACGTCAAATTTGCCTACAACGAACCCGACTGGGTGCTCAAGGATATTAGCTTCCACGTGAAGCCCGGCCAGACCATCGCCTTCGTGGGCGCGACCGGCGCGGGCAAAACCAGCATCATCAACCTGCTGAGCCGTTTCTACGACATCCAGAGCGGTAGCATCCTCATCGACGGCCGCGACCTGCGCGAGTACGACCTCAGCCTGCTGCGCCGCCAAATCGGCATCGTGCTACAGGACGTTTTCCTCTTCGCCGGCAGCATCCGCGACAACATCACCCTCGGCAACAAAACCATCACCGACCAGCAAATCTGGGAAGCGGCCGACCTCGTGGGCGCCCGCCGCTTCATCGAGCGCCTGCCCGAAGGCCTCGGTTACCCCGTGATGGAGCGCGGGGCCACGCTCTCCGTGGGCCAGCGCCAGCTCATCAGCTTCGTACGGGCCATGGTGTACCAGCCCCACATCATCGTGCTCGACGAAGCCACATCTTCCGTTGATTCCGAAACCGAGGAGCTGATTCAGCAGGCCATCGAAAAGCTGATGCAGGGCCGCACCTCGCTCGTCATCGCCCACCGCCTGAGCACCATCCAGAAAGCCGATAAAATCATCGTGCTCGACAAAGGCGAAATCAAGGAAACCGGCACCCACGAAGAACTGCTGCGCATCGAGGGCGGCTACTACGCCCAGCTCTACCGCATGCAGTACATCGTGGCCAGCGAGTCGTAAATAATAAACCCCTAAAATGCGCTACCTCTTTCTCGCCATCATCCTGCTTACGCTCATCGCGGCCGGCACCTACGTCTACCTCGGCGGCACCCGCGAGCCCAAAGTCACCCTCGAAACCACCGCCGCGCCGCTGTACCTGGCCGGTCAGCCTTTCCACGGCAAGGTAACCGGTGATGCCTTCGGCACCCTATTCCGCCAGGCCAAGGATGCCCAGGCCCGCCTGCACGGCGACCTCGCCAACCTCTACCTCAACGACCCCGAAACGGCCCACGACACCATCCGCGCCTTCATCGGTCTCACTGTGGCCGACACCACCCAGCCCCTGCCCACCGGCTTCCGCTACCGTGTGGTGCCGGCCGGTCAGCGCGTGCTGGCCGCTCGGCTCAGCGGCGTGAGCTACCTGCTGGCCCCCAATAAGCTCTATCCCGCCGCCCTCGAAGCCGTGAAAGCCCAGAAGCTTACCCAGCGCGGCGACTTCTACCTGGAACGCTTCGGCACCAACGAAGAATCGGAAGTGTGGGTGGGCGTGAAATAGCCGGCCGCCTTAGCGCTTGCGCGTGATGTCGGGCATGCTCACCCCCACGCTCAGCAGATAGGCCGAAAACTGGTCGGCCGTGCCAAACGGGGCGCTGGCGTACCACTGCCGGTAGCCGCCGCGCAGCGTCAGCCACGGCCCATCAATGCGCCGGAGCTTGTAGGTTGCCATCAGGCCGACTTCCGTCACCAGGGCCACGGCCGTATCGAGGCGCTTGGCCGTGGTGCAGCCGCATCCCTGTCCCTTTTGCTGCACCTGCTGGGCATTATCGTACAAGCTGGCCCCGCCCAGGCCGGCTCCCACCTCAGCGGCCAGCCGCCAGCGGGTATTTTCGGCCAGCAGCAGCTGGTTGTTCCAGGTAGCGCTGAAAAGCACCAGCCGCGGCTGCACTGCCCCCGCGTACACCTCGGCCGGCGCGTGGGCGGCCGGCATTTCGCCGGTGAAGCTGCCGCGCAGGCCGGCGCTCCAGCGGGGCAGCAGCCAGTAGTGCGCTTCCGCTTCCAGGCCCAGGTAAGGAGTGGCCGCACGGTCGGTGGCCCCCAGTAGCCCGATGGAACCGCCCATGCGGCCCGGCACAAAAGGCTTTTTCACCTCACAGGAATCGTGGTGGTGGCTGTGGTGGTAGGCCGTATAGGGAAAGAAGGCCGCGTGGCACTGGGCGTGCGCATCCAGCGAGGCAAAGCCGGCGGCGCTCAGCAGCGCCAGTAGCGTAAGCAGTTTTTTCATGGATTTCCGGGTAATCAACTGGGCTAATATGTTGGCTGCATGAATATAATCAACTTTTGCTTCCATCCGGCGCGGGCCAGCGCCGGTCCATTAATTGGGCAACAAAAAAGCCTTCCGACCATTGGGTCAGAAGGCTTTCTGGTGCGGCAATTTCGGGCTAGCGGCCGAAGTAGTACGTGCCGCCAAACAGCAGCTGGCTCAGCCCAAAGTTCGCACCAAAGATGTCCGTTTTATCCTCGTAGCTGGAAGGCGCAACATTGCCGTTCACGTTCGACGTGGGAAAATCGTAGCCATAATGGCTGAATGCCAATGCCCCCATCGTGGCGCTAAGGCCCAGCTTTGGAATGGGAAAGAAGACGATGCCGGGCGTAAGTGCGGCATAGTACCCATTGCCCTTGGTTTCGGTAATGCCGTTGTTATTCGTGAAGCTGTGACTCTTGCTGGTCTGATAGCCGCCGCTAAGCGTGCCAACCAAGCCAAACTGTTCGCTCAGCATCTTGTAATACTGCGCATACACGCCTAGGCGCAGCGATGTATTGGGGTCCAGTTCCGGTGCCACGCCGCCAACAACGCCGCTGGAGGTTAACGACGCTTTCTGCTTCTGGGAATAATAGTTCGCTTCGACCCCGATGGCGAAGTTATCCGCCACAAAATAGCCTACGGCCGGTGCAAGGGTGAACTGGCTGCTTGTGAACTTATTCGCGTAGCCGTAACCCGGATTATTGGGATTGGCGGAATTATAAGTGGCCGATTGTGTGACGACCGACCGGTTGTAGCCCACGCTACCACCTAGCGAAACGGTCCCGGCTTTGATGATGCCTTGTGCGTGGCCCGTGCCAGCAGTAGCCGCCAGCAGAGCAAGAATAAAAGTTTTTTTCATTGAAGCGAAAAACGGAAAGGGGGGTTAAGAATGAAACCGCGAAACTAACGCTCTTCTTCCGCTCCAAGTATAAGGGATGGGCCAAAACGCAGAAGCGGCCCTTTCCACTGTCGTGAAAAGGGCCGCTTCTGATTCTCGGGTCGGGGTGGCAGGATTCGAACCTACGGCCTCGTCGTCCCGAACGACGCGCGCTACCGGGCTGCGCTACACCCCGAAAGCCGGCCGATGGGGCGACCGGTTTTCTTGTTCCAATATTAGCGGCCGAAAAAAGCCTCCGAACTCAGGAGTTCGGAGGCTTTACAAGAGCGGCTGCTCTTCCGTCGGAGTGGCAGGATTCGAACCTACGACCTCCAGCACCCCATGCTGGCGCGATACCAGGCTACGCTACACCCCGATTGGTATTGGAGCGACAAAGGTAAGGTTATTTTTGATTCATGTGCAAGCTGAGACAAAATAAAGTTTTGTCAGCAGTGGCTTGGAGCCGGTTTTTGGAGCGGTTTTGGTTCAATCAGCCTCATAATTGCTTAGCTTTACGCAAGCCGTTTTACCTCATCTTGTTCTTATCCTACTTATGAAAAAGTTATTACTACTTGTGTTGGTCAGCATGTTGGCTTCGGCCGCCGCGCAGGCCCAGGCACCGGCTCCCGCTAGCCCCGCAGCAGCTCCCGCCAAAGAAGAAGCAATTTTGCCCAACGGTGTGGTAGCGCCCACCACCGCGACGGTTGCGGCTACCGCCGCGCCAGCTGCTGAGGGCACCAGCCACATCGCGCTGGCCCCCGAAACTCCCGCCGCCAACCCCAACGCCATCAAGGTGAAAGCCGATGCCGTGGCCGGCAAGCTCACCGTGAAAACCGACAACCCCGGCCCTACCCGCGTAGAAGTATCCGATGCGGGCGGCCGCCCCGTCATCACCCACACCATGATGAACGGGCAGACGCCGGCCGTGCTCAACGTGAGCCAGCTGCCGGCGGGGGCCTACATCGTGCGCTGCACCGCTTATGAAAAAACCGGCATGCGCCGCGTTATGATTGGGCAGTAGAAACGCCCCTCATTTTCCGAAGTAAAAATTATAAAAAGGCCGTCATGCTCAGCATGACGGCCTTTTTTGTTTACACTAGCCAGATACTATTAGCCCAGCGGCTCCAGCAGGTCCCACTTGTTGCCATACAAGTCCTCGAAGACGGCCACGTGGCCGTAAACTTCACTGCGCGGCGTTTCGAGGAAGCGCAGGCCACGGCTTTGCAACACCGGGTAGTCGCGCCAGAAATCATCAGTGTGCAGGAACAACCAGACGCGGCCGGCGCCTTGGTGGCCCACACCGCGCTTTTCCTCATCGGTTTTGGCTTCGGCCAGCAGCAGGCTGCAACCGGCCGGGCCGGGCGGCGCCACTACCACCCAGCGCTTGCCGCCGCCCATGTCCAGGTCAGAAGCCAGACTGAAGCCCAGCACGTTGGTGTAGAAGGCAATGGCTTCGTCGTAGTTACGAACGAGCAGGGTGACGTGGGCGAGGCGTTGATTCATCAGTAATAGCGCGGACTTTGTAGTCCGCGAGTAGAACAGCTGGATGCGCGGACTACAAAGTCCGCGCTACATCATGCTTCTTCGGTTTGCAGCTGCCGGTCATACAGCGCTTTGTATAGCCCCGCCGCGTCAGCCATGAGCGCATCGTGGGTGCCGTGCTGCACAATCACGCCATCATCGAGCACCAGGATTTCATCGGCCAGCTTCACCGAGCTCACGCGGTGCGAGATGATGAGGCTGGTACGCGCTGCCATAATGCGCTGGAGGCTGCCCAGAATGGCATTCTCCGTCTTGGTGTCCACTGCGGAAAGCGAGTCGTCGAGAATCAGGATTTTGGGCTCTTTCACCAAGGCGCGGGCCATGCTCACGCGCTGCTTCTGGCCGCCGGAGAGCGTGATGCCCCGCTCGCCCACTTTCGTATCGAAGCCTTCGGGGAAGGCGAGGATGTTGTCGTACACGTCGGCATCCTTGGCTGCTTGCAGCATCCGGGCTTCGTCGGGCTCGTCAATGCCGAAGTTGATGTTGTTGCGAATGGTGTCGGAGAACAGAAATACGTCCTGCGGCACGTAGCCAATCTGGCCGCGCAGGGCCCGCAAGGAGTAATCACGCACGTCCACGCCGTCTACTTTAATGTCGCCGGCCGTCACGTCGTAGAGGCGGCAGAGCAGCGCGGCCACGGTGCTTTTGCCCGAGCCGGTGTTGCCGATGATGGCCAGCGTCTGGCCCGGCTTCACGCGGAAGCTCACGTTTTTCAGGGCCTGAATTCCGGTATCGGGGTAGGTGAACGACACGTTTTCGAACACGATATCACCTTCCAACTCACGCTGCACATTCTGGCGCGAGATGATGTCGGTTTTCTGGTCCAGAAACTCATTGATGCGGGCCTGTGAAGCCTCGGCGCGCTGCACCAGTGAGGACGTCCAGCCCAGCGCCGTGACCGGCCAGGTGAGCAGGTTCACGTAAATTAGGAACTCGGCGATGGTGCCCGTGGTGATGGTGCCGCGAATAACCTCCTGGCCGCCCACCCATACCGTGATGAGCGTACTCAGGCCGATAAGGAACAGGATGAGCGGAAAGAACAGTGAGTTCACAAAGTTCAGGCTCAGCGACTTCTCCTTGTATTCGTTGCTGGCGGCCGAGAATTGCGCGTGCGAATCAACCTCGCGCACGAAGGATTTCAGCACCCGAATCCCCGAAAAAGCCTCCTGCACAAAGGTCGTCATGCCCGAAAGCGCCCGCTGGATTTCGTCGGACTTCCGCTCAATCAAGTTATTGACATAGAATATACTGACCGACAAAATCGGTAGCGGCAGCAGCGTATAGAGCGTCAGCTTCACGTTCACCATGAGCATGAGCGGCACGATGAGCAGGAACAGCAATACCAGTTGCAGGAAGTACATGATGGCCGGCCCGAGGTACATCCGCACGCGGCTCACGTCCTCCGAAATGCGCGACATCAAATCGCCGGTGCTGTGGCGGCGGTAGAAGCTGAGCGGCAGCGACTGGTAATGCTGGTAAATCTGGTTCTTCTGGTCGTTTTCGATGTGGCGCGACATCACAATCAGCGTCTGGCGCATGAAGAACAGGAAGATGCCGCGCCCCAGCGCCAGCGCAATGATGAGCACGCCGTAGAACAGCACGTTGCGCCCAAACAGCTGATACACGCCCTTCTGGGCTTCGGTACCGGCATAGAGGTGATAGAGGTCGATGCCCTCGTTCACCAAATCGAAGGCGTAGCGCACCAGCTGGGCCGGGAAAATGGCCAATAAGGTGCTCAGCGCCACGAACAGCACTCCGGCGAGGAAATGCCACTTGTAGCGGAAGATGAAGGGATTAACGGCGGATAATGCGCGCACGGGCAGGGTGGGAAGGGGGCCGGTTCGGGAAAATAGCGGTACTTTTGCGGCCTGAAAGAGAATCTGAAACGTCATGCAGAGCGCAGCGAAGCATCTTGCTTGCAGAGTATTCAATCTTTTTTACGATTGATGTATTTCCCCGAACGAGATGCTTCGCTGCGCTCTGCATGACGTTCCGGTTTCTCCGTATAAGACCCAACAAAGTTACGCCGCACTCTTCCCAACCATCCATCCCCAAATTCCCACCAACCTTCAATTCATCCCCATGATTGAAACCCAGATTGTCGCCCCCGAGTCGATTTTCGGCCAGATTGCCGAGCATCAGCACGAACAGGTCGTGTATTGCCACGACCACGAAACCGGCCTCAAAGCCATTATCGGCATCCACAACACCGTGCTTGGGCCGGCCCTCGGCGGCACGCGCATGTGGCACTACGCGTCTGATGCGGAAGCCCTGAACGACGTGCTGCGCCTCTCGCGCGGCATGACCTACAAGGCCGCCATCTCGGGCCTGAACCTGGGCGGTGGCAAGGCCGTCATCATCGGCGATGCCAAGACGTTGAAGACCGAAGCCCTGCTGCGCAAGTTCGGCCGCTTCGTGAAGAATCTGAACGGCAAGTACATCACGGCCGAGGATGTGAACATGACCACCAAGGACATGGAGTACATCCGCATGGAAACCAAGCACGTAGCCGGCCTGCCTGAGAGCATGGGCGGCTCGGGTGACCCGTCACCTGTCACAGCCTACGGCGTGTACATGGGCATGAAAGCCGCCGCCAAAAAAGCCTTTGGCTCGGAGAGCCTGGCCGGCAAGCGTATCGGCGTGCAGGGCACGGGCCACGTGGGCACCTACCTGCTCGAGCACCTCCAGAAAGAAGGCGCGAAGCTCATCGTGACCGATTACTACGAAGAACGCGCCCTGGATGCCGCCAACCGTTTTGGCGCCACTGCCGTGGGCCTCGACGAGATTTACGACCAGGACATGGACATCTACTCGCCCTGTGCGCTGGGTGCCACGCTGAATGACGACACCATTTCGCGCCTGAAGGCCCGCGTGGTAGCCGGCTGCGCCAACAACCAGCTCAAGGTTGAAAACCAGCACGGCCCCGAGCTCGTGCGCCGCGGCATCGTGTACGCCCCCGACTTCCTCATCAACGCCGGCGGCCTCATTAACGTGTACTCCGAAGTAACCGGGGGCAGCCGCCAGGGCGCCCTCACCCAGACCGAAAAAATTTACGATTTCACCCTCCAGGTTTTGGCCAAGGCCGAAGAAGAAGGCACGCACCCGCAGGCCGCCGCCATCCGGCAGGCCAAGGAGCGCATCGCCAACGTGGGCAAGGTGAAGTCGACGTACTAGAAAGAGTGTCCGGCTGAGCGTGGGCTCAGCCGGACATTACTCTTCCGACTCCTGATTACCCAATACTGATTACCAGACCAATATGCTCAATCGCCGCCTCCTCCGTATCAAAGTCATGCAGTCGCTCTACTCCTACCACCAGGCGGTGGGAGCTGATTTGATGCTGGCGCAAGACCGCATCGCGGCGGCTTTCGAGCCCGACCTGACGGCCAAAGAGGCCCCCGACCGCCGCAAGCTGGAAGGCCAGCGCAAGCTGAGCGAAGCCCAGCTGCGCGACTGGTACCGCACCGGCATCACGCCCGAGAAAACGGACGACAAAGCCGTGGACAAGGCCGTGACCGATGCCATCAACTCCTTTCAGAACCAAGTGAAGAAGGATGCTGATTTCTACGGCGGGCAGCTGCTGGTGGGCGCCGAAAGCATTCACGACCAGTACCTGCACCTGCTTAACCTGCCCGCCGCCCTGCTCGGCGTGATTGAGGAAGAGCAGAGCCGCGAGGAGCGCCGCCGCCTCGGCCCGCGCGAGGACGCGCTGGATGCTACCCGCCTGCACCGGAACAAGGCCATTGCCAAGCTGATGGCCAACGAGCAGTTGCAGAGCCAGACCATCCGGCGCAAGCTGGCCTGGGAAGGCACTGAAGAGATAGAAGCGCTACGCGCCGCCTGGGAGGAAATGAAGGCCGACGAAACCGTGCTGGCCTACCTCAACGGCAAGGATATCAACCAGCCCGAGATGGACTACGACACGGACCTCGAAATCCTGCGTCACATCTACAAAGACTTCGTTTTCAAAGGCGAAGCGCTGCCCCGCCAGCTCGAATCGGACGATTTGAACTGGGAAGAAAATCGGCCCATCGTGCGCAATCTGGTGCTGAAGACGCTCAAGATGCTGCCCTTCACCGCCGAGCCCACGCAGGAGCTGATGAACCTTTCGGCCAACTGGGCCGACGACCGCGAGTTTGCCGAAACCCTCTATAAGCAGACGCTCATCGAGGACGACAAGATGGAGAAGCTCATCGCCGGCTCGGTGCAGAACTGGGACGTGGAGCGCGTGGCCTTGCTCGATAAAATCATCCTGAAAATGGCGCTCACCGAGATGCAGCTTTTCCGCGGCATTCCGGTGAAGGTCACTATCAACGAGTACATTGAAATCAGCAAGCTCTACAGCACGCCCAAAAGCAAACAATTTGTTAACGGCATTCTGGACAAGCTGGCGACGGATTTGGCCGCCAGCGGCGACATTCGCAAATCGGGCCGCGGCTTGCTGGACAACCAGTAACCGTATGGCGCGGGCGAAACGCAAGATTATGGCCTGCGGCTGAACATTGGGCCGATATAGCCACTTTTGCATCTACGGCCGCGTTTCTGCGTACGCAGCTCTGAAAACACTCTCACCTCTCTTCCCCAATCCTCGACGACCATGGCTAGCAAAACCACCACCGGCATCCTGTGCTTCGCGGGCGGCGCCCTCACCGGCGCAGCCCTTGGCTTGCTTTATGCCCCCGAACCCGGTACCGAAACCCGCTCTTGGCTCAGCTACCAGCTCGAAAAGTACCGCTCGGTGCTCGCCGACCTCACCGACAGCCTCGTGACCAGCCGCGAAGCCACCGGTCAGTCTTCAGCCAAAAGCGAAGGCCAGCGCGTGATTTCCGATGCCAAATCCAAGGCTGAGCAGCTGCTCGGCGATGTTGACCAACTCATCAACCAAATCAATTCCCGCAAGGGCGCTTAATTTTTTTTTGCGGGCACCTAAGTAACTGACGGAATGAGAGAATGGGTGAATGGCCGATGAAAATTCAGTCTTCGCTCATTCACTCATTCCGTTCTTTGCTTTCTCATTCAGTCATTTATTACCAGTACGATGCACGTAGTAACCCTTATTCCCGGCGATGGCATAGGCCCCGAAATCACGAAAGCGGTAACCGATATTTTTGCCGCCGCGCAGGTGCCCATTCAGTGGGAGGAGCAGAACGCGGGCCAGACCACGTTCGACCAGTCGGGCGAGTTGATTCCGACTGCTCTCCTCAAGTCGCTGGAAAAGAATAAGGTGGCCCTTAAAGGTCCGATTACCACGCCGGTCGGCAAGGGTTTCCGCAGCATCAACGTGACGCTGCGCCAGAAGTACGACCTCTACCAGAACGTGCGGCCCAGCAAAACCACGGCCGGCATCCATACCCGTTACGAAGGCATTGACCTGGTGCTCTTCCGCGAAAACACCGAGGGCCTGTACTCGGGCCTGGAAGTGTACGACGAGCGCCTCGGCATCGCCGATGCCATTGCCCGCGTCACGGTGGAAGGCTCGCGCAAAATCTGCCGCGCCGCCTTTGCCTACGCCGCCAAGCACGGCCGCAAAAAGGTTACGCTGGCCCACAAGGCCAACATCATCAAGATGGCCGGCACGCTCATGCTCAACGCCTGCAAAGAGGCCAGCAACGAGTTTCCGCAGATTGTATTCGAGGATAAAATCATCGACAACATGTGCATGCAGCTCGTGAACAAGCCCGAGCAGTTCGACGTGATTGTGACCACCAACCTGTTCGGTGATTTGCTGTCCGACCTCTGCGCCGGCCTTGTGGGCGGCCTGGGCGTGGTAGCGGGTGCCAACATCGGCGACAACATGGCCATTTTTGAAGCCGTGCACGGCTCGGCCCCCGACATTGCCGGCCAGGGCAAAGCCAACCCCACCGCCCTGCTCCGCTCGGCCATCATGATGCTGCACCACATTGGCGAGCACGCCAAGGCTGAGCAAATCGACAAAGCCCTGGAAGCCACGCTGCTAAAACAGGAAGAATGCACCGGTGACCTCGGCGGTAAAGCCAGCACCAGCCAGTTCGCCCAGAGCATTATTGCCAAGCTGTAATTTTCCGGCGGTCTGGCTGAGCCGACTCAGCCGGACCACCGCTTTTAGTTTTTCAATGAAACAATACCTTATCCTGGCCGCCGCGCTCTCGCTGGCAGCCTGCAACCACGACAAAACCGCCGAAGTAGGCACCGAAGGCGTTAACGCCGCCGCCACCGTCGAATCTGATGCCGCCAACCCCACCGTGGACAACCCCAACGTGGTGAGCGACGAAGCCGCAGTCAACCCCAACGCTCCGGTGATGAAATTTGCCGAAGCCGAGTTTGACTTCGGTGATATTCAGCCCGATGCCAAAGTGCATCATACGTTTACCTTTACCAACACCGGCAAGTCGCCGCTGCTGATTGAGGACGCTACCGCTTCCTGCGGCTGCACCACCCCCAGCTGGACCAAGGAGCCCGTGGCACCGGGCGCTCAGGGCAAGATGGAAGTGCAGTTTGACAGCCGCGGCAAGCAGGGCATCATCAGCAAGCAGGTGGCGGTGCGGGCCAATACGCAGCCCACCATCACCACCATTCTCATCAAAGGCAACGTACTAACTCCCAAGGCTAACTAGCCTTTTCCAGCCTCTTATTCCAACGCCATGTTCCTGACCCTTTTGCTGCAAGCCGCCGGCGGCACCGACTATGCCCAGCCGCTTTTTCTGCTGATTGCCGCTGGCGTGTTTTATTTCTTCATGATTCGGCCGCAGCAAAAGCGGGCGAACGATGCCAAAGCGTTTCGCCAGTCGCTGGCCAAGGGCTCGCGCATTGTCACCATCGGCGGCCTGCACGGCCTGATTGTGGAGCTCACCGACGACACTGTGGTGGTAGAAGTAGACCGCGGCACCAAGCTGCGGTTCGACCGCTCGGCTATTGCCCGCGAGGTGGGCAACAAAGCCAATACTGCCACCGGTGCCGACGCCATTACCGCCGCCTAAGTCATGGACGGGCCGCTGAATCGGGCAAGCTGGCTGCTGCGCTGGTTCGTGCGGCCCTTCGCGGGCCAGGAACCCAGCTTCTATCGGGCCATCACGGCCTGTCTGCTGGCGGCGGGCTTGTTTTGGCAGATGAATGCGCTGAACAAGACTTACACTACCCGCATCAATTTCCCGCTGGCCTGGCACTACGACTCGGTGCACTACGTACCCCTGCGGCCGTTGCCGGCAGCACTGCCCGTCACGGTCACGGGCCAGGGCTGGCGCTTGCTGCGGGCCAACCTGGGCTGGGGCACTCATCCCGCCGACCTGCGCCCCGTGCCGCTGCCCGGCACCCGCTACCTGCCCGCCACCGCCTGGCACCGCGGCCTGCAAAACGCCTTGGAAGGCGTGCAGGTAACCGAATGGGCCGGCGATACCCTGCGCCTCACCTTCGACCGCTACGCCACCCGCCGCTTGCCGCTGGCGCTGCCGCCTGATTCGGCTAAGCACTACAAGGCCAGTTTCACGCCCGCGATGGTGACGTTTCGAGGCCCGGCCAGCCTGGTGAACGAGTTGCCTAGCCCCTACCCTGTTGTGCCGCCGCAGCCCTCGGCCCGCGGCAAGACGGAGGACGTTGAGGCCGACGTGAAAACGCCGACCCGGATTCGGGCTTCCGTGCCCACGGTGCGCCTGCGCCAGACGCGACGCTAGCTTCCAGCCGTTCTTTCACTCATCTCCCTATTCTCTCCATGTTGCGCATCGGCATTACCGGCGGAATCGGTTCGGGCAAAAGCATTGTCAGCCGCTTGTTTCATGCGCTGGGCGTGCCCATCTACGATGCCGATACCCGCGCTCGCTGGGTGATGGAGAACGACGTGGAACTGCGTCAGCAGCTCACCGCCGCCTTTGGCCCCAGCACTTACGACGCTGCTGGCCGTCTCAACCGGCCTGTATTAGCCGGCACTGTGTTCAACAACCCGGCATTGCTGGCCCAGCTCAATGCACTGGTGCACCCGCACGTTGGTACCGATTTTGAGCGGTGGGCCGAAGCGCAGGCGCTGGCCGGCCACCCTTATGTGCTCAAGGAAGCCGCTCTGATGTTCGAAGCCGGCTCCTACAAGCAACTCGACCGCGTCATCACCGTATTTGCGCCGCTGGCGGTGCGCGCAGCCCGCGTGCTGCGGCGCGACCCGCACCGCTCGCCCGCCGACGTGCAGGCCATCATGGCCAAGCAACTCAGCGAAGAAGAAAAAATAGCGCGGGCCGACTACGTGCTCACCAACGACGATGTGCAGCCCCTGCTGCCGCAGGTGCTGGCGTTGCACGCGGCCTTCAGCGCCCCGCTGGCCACTTCATAAACAAAGAAAGGCTGCCTCTTACGGGGCAGCCTTTTCCTTTTGATGCTGGGTGGGCTAGATGCGGCCCGAGTAATCTTCCAGCGTATCAATCACTTTCAGAAGCTGGGGCACCGCCAATGAGTAGTAAATCTTCGTACCGATTTTGCTGGACTTCAACACCCCGCGGTCTTTGAGGGTAATGAGGTGCTGCGATGCAATGGCTTGGGGCAAATCGAGCGCCTGGTAGATGTCGGTCACCGACATTTGGCTGTCTTTGCCTTTGGTTTTTCCCAGCAGGTCTACAATGGCAAGGCGCTTGGGATGAGAGAGAACCTTGAGCATAGCCGCGGCGCGGTCCAACTGTTGCGCTTCTACACGCGAATGCAATGGTTTCATGAAATCGATAAAAAATGAAGGGGGGAGTGGAAGAGTAGAATAAGTGCAATACAGTGGTACTACCGTGGTAGTTCCTAATCCTTACGCAAAATAGGGGTAAAGGGGTTTGTTATTCCTAAAATACTTTAATATTCACTCATTTTCATTTCTTTCTGAAATGCTATTTTCGGTCTCCAACCACTTCGGAGACGGGCGCTACCTTTGTGGTTCTGCTTATTGGCAGTTCTTCTTATTCATTTCGTTCTATGCTCGACCTGCTCACCAAGTTTGAAAATAAGCGCCCCGAAATCGTCTTTGAATGGAAAGACGCCGAAACCGAAGCCGAAGGCTGGGTCGTCATTAACTCCTTACGGGGCGGAGCCGCCGGCGGGGGTACCCGCATGCGAAAAGGCCTTGATAAGCGCGAAGTAGAAAGCCTGGCCAAGACCATGGAAGTGAAGTTCACAGTGTCCGGGCCGGCCATTGGCGGGGCCAAGTCGGGCATCAACTTCGACCCGCAGGACCCCCGCAAGCGCGGCGTGCTGGAGCGCTGGTACCGCGCCGTGTTTCCGCTGCTGAAAAATTATTACGGCACCGGCGGCGACCTCAACGTGGACGAAATCCACGAAGTCATCGCCATCACCGAGGAATACGGCCTCTGGCACCCACAGGAAGGCGTGGTGAACGGCCACTACCACGCCACCGAACCCCAGAAAATTCAGAAGCTCGGCCAGCTCCGCCAGGGCGTTATCAAAGTGGTAGAAGATGCCACGTTCTCGCCTGACCTAGCCCGCAAATACACCGTGGCCGACCTCATCACCGGTTACGGTGTGGCCGAGGCCGTGCGCCACTACTACCGCCTCTGGCCCGGCACCGAAATGGCCGGGCAGCGCGCCATCATTCAGGGCTGGGGCAATGTGGGCGCGGCGGCGGCCTACTACCTGGCCGGGCAGGGCGTGCGCATCGTGGGCATCATCGACCGGGCCGGCGGGCTGCTGAGCACCGAGGGCTTCGGGCTGGAAGAAATCCGGGCGCTGCTGCTGGCCCGCCAGGGCAATGCGCTGACGGCCGACAACCTGCTGTCCTTCGAGGAAGTAAACGAAAAAGTGTGGTCCATGGGGGCCGATATTTTCATTCCAGCCGCGGCCTCGCGCTTGGTGGCACGCTCGCAAGTGGAGCAGCTGGTAGCAGGCGGCCTCAAGGTCATCAGCTGCGGGGCCAACGTGCCGTTTGCCGACCCCGAGATTTTCTTCGGCCCCACCGGTGTTTTTGCCGATGAGCGCACGGCCGTGATTCCCGATTTCATCGCCAACTGCGGCATGGCCCGCGTGTTTGCCTACCTCATGGAAACCGGGGCTGAAATCACCGACCAGGCTATTTTTGCCGACACCTCGCGTATCATCGGCGCGGCCCTGGAGCGCACGCACGCCGAGAACGCGCAGCCCACCGGCATTGCGCAGCGTTCGTTCGAGATGGCGCTGCGGCAGCTGGTATAGAGCGCATTAGAGGCATTGACAAGCGTCTGTCATTCTGAATGTAGCGAAGGACCCTCTCACATTAGCAGCCTTTTTTTTACTGCAAACGATTTGGGAGTAATCAGGTCCTTCGCTACACTCAGAATGACAGACGAAATCCCTTTCAACCGGCAGCATTTTTATTTGGTAACAAATCGATAACTTTGACGCCCTACTTTTGGTCGCCCCACATTTGGGGCGATTTTGTTTTTGAAGGAAATCCCAATTGAATACTATGTCTACACTGAAAAAACCTAAAACCAGCAAAACCAAAGTTGCTGACGACATGCTGAATGCCGGCAGCGGCAAAACCATCAAGCAGCCCAACGTTAACGACGACAAGCTCACCTCCATCACGGAGATGCGCCAGACCACCAACGGCCAGACCGCCATGGCCCTCGAAGACGAGCAGCGCCTGCGCAAAGCCTTCGTGGACAAGGACTGGAACGAGATTAAAATCGCCGATTCCTGGCAGATTTTCAAGGTGATGGCCGAGTTCGTGGAGGGCTTCGAGAAGATGTCCAAAATTGGCCCTTGCGTGAGCATTTTCGGCTCGGCGCGCACCAAGCCCGAAAACCCTTACTACCAGATGGCCGAGGAAATTGCGGCCAAGCTGGTGCGCCACGGCTACGGCGTTATCACGGGCGGCGGCCCCGGCATCATGGAAGCCGGCAACAAGGGCGCCCGCTCCGAGGGCGGTAAGTCGGTGGGCCTCAACATCGAGCTTCCCTTCGAGCAGACCCACAACATCTACATCGACCAGGACAAGTGCATCGATTTCGATTACTTCTTCGTGCGGAAAGTGATGTTTGTGAAGTACGCGCAGGCCTTCGTGGGCATGCCCGGCGGTTTCGGCACCCTCGATGAGCTGTTCGAGGCCATGACCCTGATTCAGACCAAGAAAATCAGCCGCTTCCCCATCGTGCTGGTGGGCTCGGCCTACTGGAACGGCCTGTTTAAGTGGATTGAGGACGTAATGCTGCACGAGGAGCACAACATCTCGGCCGAGGACATGAACCTGGTGCAGATTGTGGACGACGCCAGCGAAGCCGTGAAAATCATCGACGACTTCTACCACAAGTACTTGCTGTCGCCGAACTTCTAAGCCTTTTGGGCGTTATTTACACACCGAGAAAGCCGGGCCGCAAGGTTCGGCTTTTTTGTTGAACGCTGTGCCATTTTTGCGTTTGATATCCCCTGCTAATGTCCAACGCCGATTCGTTGATTGAGTACGACTACCTTATTGTGGGCGGCGGTGCAGCGGGGCTAAGTCTGGCGTATCACATTGCGCAGGAACCTCGGCTGGCCGATAAAAAGGTCTTGATTATTGAGCCCGAAGCCAAGACCCAGAACGACCGCACCTGGTCCTTCTGGGCCGATGAACCGGGAATGTTCGATAGCATTGTGGCGCACGAGTGGGGTAAAATTGCCTTCCGCAGCCCCGGCTTCGAGCGAGTAATTGACCTGGGCCGCTACCGCTACAAAACCATCAACGGGCTGGACTACTACCGTTTCGTGCAGCAAGCGCTGGCGGCGCGGCCGGAGCAATTCAAGATACTGACTGCCAGGCTAGAAACCCTGAATAACGCAAAACACCAAGCCCGAGTGCTCACCACAGCGGGTGAGTTTCGTGCCCGCTACGCCTTTGATAGCCGCCCGCCGGACTTGGCGAAACGGAAGCAGCCGAAGAAGCACCGCTACTTATTGCAGCACTTCGTGGGCTGGGAAATCGAAACGGATACCGACGTATTCGACCCGACGACGGTGGAGTTCATGGACTTTCGCGGCGAGCAGCAGCACGAAGCGCGGTTTATCTACGTGTTGCCTTTCTCAACGCGTAAAGCGCTGGTTGAATACACGTTGTTTTCAGAAACCGTCTTACCAAAAGGCGAATACGAAGCAGCTATCCGGGAATATTTGAGCAATACGCTGGGGCTGAAAGCCTACCGGATAACAGCCGAGGAAGTGGGCGCGATTCCGATGACGGACCACCCGTTGCCCGTCCGCAACGGCGCGCACATCATCAACCTGGGTACGCGGGGCGGACGGGCCAAGCCCAGCACCGGCTACGCATTCAAGCGCATTCAGCAGCACTCGGCGCGGCTGGTGGCGGCGCTGGCCGAAACCGGCCACCCACCCGCCAACGCCACGGGCGACAAATGGCAGTTCCGGCTGTTCGACACGCTGCTGCTCGACATCATGCAGCGGCGGGGCGAAACCACGCGCGACATCTTCCGACAGCTGTTTGAGCGCAACCCCATAGAACGCATTTTCCGCTTTCTGGATGAGCAGACCTCCTGGGCCGACAACCTGCGGGTGATGAATTCGGTGTCGGCCGGGCCGTTTATGCGGTCTATTGGGCAGGTGCTGCGCGGCCGGCCGGGCCGGCGCTAATTTCTTACCCTACCGGCCGTGGGGCCTGCTCCAGCCACACCCGCGCTTCGCGCACCGTGCCCTCGGAAATGGGTCGCAGTTGTGGCTCCGGCTCCGAAAGATTCAACAGATAGCCCGTGAGTTCGGGTAGGTTGTCGAGGTCGTGCGTACTGCACAGCACGGTTTTATTCTCCCTAACTGTCCAGTCGTGCACGAGGTTGAACACCTGGCGACGGTAGTACACATCAAGCTGCTGGGTGGGCTCATCGAGCAAATACACCTGGGCATCCTGCAGGCTGAGCTGGGCCAGCCACACCAATTGCTGCTCACCGCCGGATAGCTGCGTGAAGTCGCGGGCGGCCAGATGGGCCATGCCCACGCGGGCCAGCGCGGCATCGGCCAGGGCGTAATCGGCCGGGGCGTAGGCGCTGAGCAGGCCGTGGTGGCGGTAGCGACCCATCACAACCAACTCGCGCACAGCAATAGCAAAATCGAGGCTGCCGCGCTGGGGCAGGTAGCCCAGCAGACCGGCCGTGGCGGCCCGGCGCAACTCGCGCACTTCGTGGCCGTGCAATTTGGCGCTTCCCTCATAAGGCAGCTGCCCCGTGAGCACCCGAAACAGCGTGGTTTTGCCGCTGCCGTTGTGCCCCACCACGGCCACGAAAGCCGGCGCGGGCAGGCATAAAAAAAGGTTGCGGACCAACACCCTACCGGGGTAGCCCGCAACCAAATGCTGAATGTTGAGTGTGAATTGTTGAGTATTGGATGACTGGCTGTTACCTGTCGGCAAATCGGCGTCAATCATTCAACGTTCAACCCTTAGCACTCAACACTTCTAATACTCGTCCTCGTTGAACATGAAGTCCTCCTTGGTCGGGTAGTCGGGCCATACTTCTTCGATGTTTTCGTAGGGCTGGCCGTCGTCCTCCAGGGCTTGCAGGTTCTCTACTACCTCCATGGGCGCACCCGAGCGGATAGAAAAGTCAATCAGTTCGTCTTTGGTGGCGGGCCAGGGAGCATCTTCCAGGTAGGAAGCCAGTTCGAGTGTCCAATACATAGTGAAGCGGATAAAAAAGGGTGGGCGAAGGTAACAGTTTCCCGTCAAGATACAAACGGCCGGGCCGTTTCACCCGACAACGCAAATTTTTGGTCAGGGTTAGCCCGCGGCCTGTGCCTGTTGGCTGAACAAGGCAATCAGGTCGTTTTTCGTGCGAATCTTGCGTTCGAACGACCGCACCTTGGTTTGCAGCATCTGCCGAAAGGCATCGTTGGCAGCGCTGGGGCTGAGGTTGTCGAGGTTGGCCCGCAGCGTATTGAGCTCCTCGTGGTCGTCCTTGAGCAGCTCGCGCAGGGTGCTGGCCCGGAAGCGGGCGCGCTCGGCCGGGGCCGTGGGCATGGGCGCACCATCGGCGCGCTTGCGCAGGTGGTACTCGAGGGCGCTGAGCTCGAAAATCTTGTCACAGGCTACCATGAAGCGCTGCCAGATGCGGTCTGACTCTTCGCCGCGCACGGTGCCCACCTGCTTCCATTCGGCTTGCAGCGACTTGGCCTGGTGGATGGCCTCTTGGGGCGGAATGGCCATCAGGGCTTCGGCGCGCTCGGCCAGGGAGCGTTTGCGGGCCAGCAGCACTTCGGGCGTGGCGGGAGCACCGGCCGCACCAGCCGACTGCTGAGCGGCAATGTGCACCTTGAGGCGCTCGAAAAAGTGGTTGTTGGCAGCCCGAAAGCGCGTCCAGAGTTCAGATGCCTGCTTTTTGGGCAGGTTGCCGTTTACTTCGCGCCAGGCTTGCTGTAAGGCTTTGAGTTGGCGCGAAGTGGTTTCGAACTGGTCGGAATTCTTGAGAGCTTCGGCCTGCTGAATGAGGTCGCGGTAACGGGTTTGCACCCGGTTGGTCATGGCCTTTTTATCGGACTGGAAGGCCTTGCGGCGGTCGAAAAAAACCTGAATGGCCGACTGGAAGCGGTGCTCCAGCTCATCGGTCATGGCTTTGTCGACGGGGCCGGTTTTGAGCCAGCCCTGGCGCAGGTCCTTCACTTTCTCGCTGGCCGACACCCACTCCACGCTTTCGCTGAGGGCTTCGGCTTCGTGAATGAAGCTGATTTTGGTGGCCAGGTTTTTTTCGCGGTTGCGGGCCACGGTCACAGCAATGGCATCCTCGGCCTCGGTGAGGCGGCGGTGCAAGGCAGCAAAATCGCCGAGGCCGTCGTGGGTCAAAAGCTGCTCTTTGAGGTGCAGGGCCTTCATCAGGAAGGAGCCTTTGTTGTCGCTGGCCTCCATTTTTTCGAGCAGCGAATCGACTTTGGCGCGCAGGGCTTCAAAACGTTGGCTGAAATACCGCAGGGCGGCATCGTCCGAATCTTTGACTAAGCCAATCTGGCGGGCGGGCTGGCCCAGCACGGGGCGCAGCCACACGCCGTCGGCTTCCACGTAGCCGTAGCGCTTGGCTTCGGCCAGCAGGTGGTCGGTTGGTTCCATAACAGATAGTAAGCTCGTGGGTAGGAGGGTGGGGTATGGGGGCAGGAAAGGCAAAAAAGAACGTTGGGGCTGCGCTTGAAACGCGGACGAGGAAGGGAGTACAAGTTTACGGTAAAAACGTGATGAAAAGATGTAGCATTCGGTGAACCCCGGCTAATCCGGCCCGGCTGGTGGCTAGCGCCTGACTAATCCGCTTACAGAACCCGGGGCCGGGGTATGGGTTGCAAGCGGCGGCTGTCGTTCTTTGCGGTTGCATTTCTTTCATTAGCCCCACCCCCACCCCATGAGCGACCAGACCATCATCTTTAGCATGGCCGGCGTGAGTAAGATTTACCCGCCGCAGAAGCAAGTTCTTAAAAACATCTACCTCTCGTTTTTCTACGGGGCCAAAATCGGCGTGCTCGGCCTCAACGGCTCGGGCAAGTCGAGTTTGCTGAAAATCATTGCCGGCGTTGATAAGCAGTTTCAGGGCGAGGTCGTGTTTTCGCCGGGCTACTCGGTGGGCTACCTGGAGCAGGAACCCCAGCTCGACCCCACCAAAACCGTGCGCGAGGTGGTGGAAGAAGGCGCGGCCGAAACCGTGGCCCTGCTGAAGGAATACGACGAAATCAACGAAGCCTTCGGGGCCGAGGATGCCGACTTCGATAAGCTGCTCGACCGCCAGGGCAAGGTGCAGGAGCGACTGGACCAGCTCGACGCCTGGAACCTCGACTCGAAGCTGGAGCGCGCCATGGATGCCCTGCGCACCCCACCCGAAGAAGCCATTATCGGCAATCTTTCGGGGGGCGAGAAGCGCCGCGTGGCATTGTGCCGCCTGCTGCTGCAAGAGCCGGATGTACTGCTGCTTGATGAGCCCACCAACCACCTGGATGCCGAAAGCGTGTTCTGGCTGGAACAGCACTTGCAGCAATACAAAGGCACCGTAATCGCCGTGACCCACGACCGGTACTTCCTGGACAATGTGGCCGGCTGGATTCTGGAGCTGGACCGCGGTTCGGGCATTCCGTGGAAGGGCAATTACTCCTCATGGCTGGAGCAGAAAACCGACCGTCTGGCCCGTGAAGAAAACACTGAAAGCAAGCGCATGAAAACCCTGCAGCGCGAGCTGGAATGGGTGCGGATGTCGCCCAAAGCCCGGCAATCAAAAGGCAAAGCCCGCCTGGCCAACTACGACAAGCTGGCCAGCGAGGAAGCCAAGGATAAGGAGCAGAAGCTGGAGCTATTCATCCCCGACGGCCCGCGCCTGGGCGCGCAGGTGATTGAAGCCGAGGGCATCACGAAAGCTTTTGGCGATAAGCTACTGTTCGAGAACCTGAGTTTCTCGCTGCCGCAGGGTGGCATTGTGGGCATCATCGGGCCGAACGGTGCGGGCAAGACCACGCTGTTCCGCCTCATCACGCACCAGTTGGAACCCGACGCGGGCACGTTTGAGGTGGGCCCCACGGTACTCACGGCCTACATCGACCAGCAGCACGACACGCTGGACGGCAGCAAGTCGGTATTCGACACCATCACGGGCGGCACCGAAACCATGCTGCTGGCCGGCCGCCCGGTGAACTCCCGCGCCTACGTGAGCAAGTTCAACTTCGGCGGCGGCGACCAGGAGAAGAAGGTAGGCACGCTCTCGGGCGGCGAGAAAAACCGGGTGCACCTGGCCATGACCTTGAAACAGGGCGCGAACCTGCTGCTGCTTGATGAGCCCACCAACGATTTGGACGTAAACGCCATCCGGGCGCTAGAAGACGCGCTGGAGAACTTTGCCGGCTGTGCCGTTATCATCAGCCACGACCGGTGGTTCCTGGACCGGCTGGCCACGCACATCCTGGCCTTCGAGGGCGACTCGGAAGTGGTGTGGTTCGAGGGCAACTTCTCCGATTACGAAGAGGCCAAACGCAAGCGCCTGGGCGACGTGGAGCCGAAACGCGTGCGGTATAAGAAGCTGGGGTAATTAAGGATTGATTTCCCCCAAAACAAAAAGCCCGGGTTGCTGGAGGATTCTAGCAACCCGGGCTTTTTGTTTACAGCAGCACAGCACGAACGGCTTGGCACCAGCACTGCACTTTAACTTAGGCCACCCAGCCCTCGCGCACAGCGCGGGCGGCCAGGCCCACCAGCGTGCGGGTGCCAGATTTCTGGAGCAGCATGCGGCGGTGGCTTTCCACGGTGCGTACGCTCAGGCAGAGCTGGTCGGCAATTTCCTCGTTGCAATGGTCGGCCACCACCAGGCGCAGCACCTCCAGCTCGCGGCGGCTGAAGGGGTCGGGCACGGCGCTGGCCCGCAGGGAGCGGCTGGCATCAGCAGGGCAGTTTGGCGCATCGAGCCACTGCGCCAGTGCCCCAATCAAGGCGTGGGGCAGCACATGGCGCGACAGTTGCAGGAGCTTGCCGAGGGCGGCCGACGAGGAAGCGGGCACCTGATGGTCCGTGAGCACCACCAGGCGCAGGCCGGGCCGGGCGCGGTGCAGCCGGCTCAGCAGCTCGGGCAGGTGATGGCGGCCCGGCAGCTGCTCATCCAGCACCAGCAGGCTAAAAGCGTAGTGGATGGCCAGCTCCACGGCTTGCGTGGCATCGGCGGTGAGGGTGAACTGAAGCTGGGGCCACTGCTCCTTCAGCGTAGCTACCAGACCTTGCCGGAACAGCGTTGGGGCGGCGGCCACCAAGGCTGTGGGGGTAGAGGAAATCATGATATTGGCAGACACAATGCGGTGAACCCGCTGACCAATAAGCTCTCGGAGGCAAAGCATCGGCGCAGGCAACAGGCGGAAGGAACGGCCAAAGTAGCATTTTAACTTCGATAAACCTTAATATTTATTATTTAAATAATTAAGTCTTATACAAACCAGTCTGTACGCCGCATTTGCCCTGTTTTATTGGCCTGCCGGTCATAAGAAAAGCCGCCCTTCTGCAAGCAGAAGGGTGGCTCTTTTCCACAAACTCCTAGCAGTAATTTACCGGCGGCGCATGAAAATACCCACGTAATAAAGCAGCGTAGCCAGCGAGGCCAAGGCTGCTACCACGTAGGTCATGGCAGCCCACCATAGCGCGTCTTTGGCCATGGCGTGCTCCTGCGTAGTCACGACGCCGCGCTTATCCATCCAGGCCAAGGCCCGGCGCGAGGCATCGAACTCGACCGGCAGGGTAATGAAAGAGAATAGCGTAGTAAGGGCAAATAAGCCGATACCCACGCCCAGCGGAATGATGCTGGTACGCAGCATCAGAATGCCCCCCATCAAAATCCAAGGCATGTAGCGCGACACGGCGCTAAGCGTGGGCACCAGCGCCGACCGAAACTGCAGCATGGAGTACGCCGTGGCGTGTTGCACGGCGTGGCCACACTCGTGGGCCGCGATGGCTGCCGCGGCCGCACTGCGCTCGGCGTACACGCCTTCGCTCAGGTTCACGGTTTTATCGGTGGGGTTGTAGTGGTCAGTAAGCTGGCCGGCGGTGCTGATGATGCGGACATCGTAGATGCCGTGGTCGGCCAGCATCTTGGTAGCGATTTCGGCCCCGCTCAGGCCCGAGCTCAGGCCGACTTGGGCGTACTGTTTGAACTTGCTGCGCAGCCGCCATTGAATGGCCCAGCTGGCGGCCATCAGTACGATGATGAGCAAATAGGAAGAAGACATGGGGGAGAAAGTGAGATGAAGGGATTAATTGCGGCCGTCACCCGGCACTGCTATCAAAACACCTGCTCTGCAAAAAAGATGCAGTCTTTCGGCCCTGCCAAAGTGGCTACTGCGTGGCAATGATGTGCTCCACGATGCGCGAGGTGCTGTAGCCCGCCACCAGCGGCACCGTGAGCACCTGCCCGCCCCGGGCCAGCACCAACTCGTGGCCCACGATGCGCTCCACGGCGTAGTCGTCGCCCTTCACCAATATATCAGGCTGCACCAGCTCGATGAGGGCCAGGGGCGTGGGCTCGCCAAAGAGCACCACGGCATCCACAAACGCCAACGCGGCCAGAATGCGGGCCCGCGCCTCCTCGTCCTGAATGGGCCGGCCGGGTTTGAGGCAGCGCACCGAGGCATCGGTATTCAGGCCCACCACCAGCGCATCGCCCAGGTGCCGGGCCTGCTCCAGGTAGTCGACGTGGCCGAGGTGCAGCAAATCGAAGCAGCCGTTGGTAAACACCACTTTGCGGCCCTGCGCGCGCCAGCCGGCCAGCGTGGCCGGCATCTGCTCACGGGTCAAGATTTTATCTTTCGTCCACATAAACACACTGATTAACTGACTGATTGAGTGACTGAATGAGGGAGTGGCTGAGTGCTTTCGCAATTGAAATCACTCAGCCACTCCCTCACTCGGTCACTCGGTTGTAAGCGGCTCTTCGGCCAGGGCTTCGGCTTCGGTGAGCAGGCTGCGCTTGTCGGCGGCGGCCACGGCCACGAAGCTGATGCCGCCCATGAGCACCACCAGCAGCGTTTGGGCCCCGTGCACCACCAGTGCGTAGGCAATGCCGGCCTCTTTGCTCACGCCATACACCAGCAAAATGCCCTGCACCATCACGTGAAACGGCCCGATACCGCCCGCCACCGGCGCAGCCATGCCAAACGCTCCGAAGGTGAGCACGGCCAGGCCGGCCTTCATATCCAAGTTATAGGTTTCGGGAAAGCAGAAGAAGGCCAGGTAATCCATGAGGTAATACACGGCCCAGGTAAACAGCGTGTGCAATAGAAACACGCCCTTATTCTCCATCTTTAGAATACTGAATACGCCCGCCAGCAAGCCCTTCACAAATAGCACACCCTTGTTGAAAAAGGCATTCTGCCGCAGCCGCTCCAGGTTGCGGAATAGCGCGTAGCCCACCGTGAGCAGCAGCACGCCCGCAATGACGGCCGCGATGAGCAGCGGCGTGCGGTTGCGGGCCAGTGCCTCGTAGCGCCCGCCCAACACCTGCACCGTCACGAAATTCCAGAAAGTATTAAAATCCAGCAGCAACAGACTCGTAATCAGACCCAGCAGCACCAGCACGTCAATCACGCGCTCAGTTACCACCGTGCCCAGCGCCACCTGTACGGGCACGCCGCTCGTGCGCCGCAGCACCGAGCAACGAATGACTTCGCCCATGCGCGGCAGCACCAGATTGGCCAGGTAGCCCACCATCATGGCGTGGTACACGGCCCAGTACGGGGCCGGCGTTTGGGAAGCGCTGAGCTGCATCTGCCAACGGTAGGCGCGGCTGAAATAGCCCAGCGCCGATAACGTGAGCGTGAGCGTGAGCCAGAAATAATTGGCCGTGGCGATGTAGTGGCCAATGCGCGACAGGTCCTGCCCGCGCACTGCGTACCACATCAGCGCCACCGAGATGCTCAGCAACAGTACGTATTTAACAATCGTCAGCAGGTGTTTCATCAATACAATGAGTGAATGAACGACTGAGGCAGGGAGGCGCGAAGTGAGATGGGCAAATGATTTTCGCAGCCACTCACTCAGCCATTCCCTCAGTCACTCATTGATTTAAGCCAGCCGGTTCTGACCGTTGGGGAAAATAACCGTGGGCTTATGCTGCCGGGCTTCGGCAAAATCTACCAGCGCGTAGGAGAAAATGATAACCACATCACCCACCGCCACTTTGCGCGCCGCCGGGCCGTTCAGGCAAATGGTGCCCGAGCCCCGCTCCCCGCGAATGGTGTAGGTTTCGAAACGCTCGCCGTTGTTCACATTCACCACGGTCACCTTTTCGTTTTCGACGAAATTGGCGGCGTCCAGCAGGTCTTCGTCAATCGTCACGCTGCCCACGTAGTGCAATTCGGCCTGCGTGACCGTTGCATGGTGGATTTTGGACTTCATTACTTCAATGTGCATAGCTAGCTTGGCCCGAGGGCGTTGATTAGGGCCACAAAGATAACTCCGCCCCCGCCCCGCCTGGGCGGGGCTCAACCATCCACCACCACGTTGTCAATCAACCGCACGCCGCCCAGGTGGGCGGCCAGGCACAGCACCACGGCGCGGCCGGGCACGTATTCGGCCAGCGGCTGCAGGGTCTGGGCATCGGCTATTTCCACGTATTCGGGGGTGATGGAGGGCTCTTGGGCCAGCGTGGCCAGGGCCTCGGCCTGCACCTGGGCCGGCCGCACGCCCTGCCGCACCTGGGCCGCAGCGGCGCTCAGCACCTGGTAGAGCAGCGGGGCCACGGCCCGCGCCGCCGCGTCGAGCCGCCGGTTGCGCGACGACATGGCCAGCCCATCGGCTTCCCGAATGGTGGGGCAAGCCACAATTTCCAGGTCGAATGACAGGTCGGCCACCAGCTGCTTCACCACAGCCACCTGCTGCCAGTCTTTCTGCCCGAAATACGCCCGGTGCGGGCGGGCCAGATGGAACAATTTGCTTACCACCGTGGCCACACCGTTGAAGTGACCGGGCCGGTGCGCTCCTTCCATCACTTGTTCCAGCGCTCCGAAATCGAACCGCAACACCGTGGGCCGGGGGTACATTTCCTCCACCGATGGCACGAATAAAGCCGTGCAGCCGGCCGGTTCCAGCAGGGCCGCATCGGCCTCCGGCACCCTTGGGTAGAGCCGGAAATCATCGGCATTATTGAACTGCGTGGGGTTAACGAAGATGGTGGCTATTACCTCGTTGCATTCGACGCGGGCGGCCTGCACCAGCTGAATGTGGCCCGCGTGCAAGGCGCCCATGGTGGGCACCAGGCCCACCCGTTTGCCGGCCTGGCGCGCCTGTTCGGTGTAGGCTTGCAACCCGGCGGCGGTAGTTAGTATCTGCATAGGAGAGGAAGGCAATTGGAACAGCCCCCAAAGTAGCTTATGTTGAATTTCCGCTCAAAATTGTTTAATTTTGTGCACCCATAGCATGGCCTTGTTCCATTCTCTTCAATAATTCCTTTATGTCGAAGCTACGAATCCTATACGCGGCCACCGAAATTGACCCGTTTCTCCAGACCACCAAGGTGGCTGAAATGCTGCGGCGCCTGCCCGCCAGCATGCAGGAGATGGGCTGCGAAATCCGGATTTTCGTGCCACGTTTTGGCATCATCAACGAGCGCAAGAACCGTTTGCACGAAGTAGTGCGCCTGTCCGGCATCAACATCGCGGTTGGCGACGACGAAAAGCCTTTGGTTATCAAAGTTGCTTCGATTCCGACGGCAAAGTTGCAGGTTTATTTTATCGATAACGAAGATTATTTCCACCGCAAGTCGGCTTTGGTCGATAAAAACGACAAATTCTACGCCGACAATGACGAGCGCGCCATCTTTTTCTGCAAAGGCGTGCTTGAGACGGTGAAGAAGCTGGGCTGGTCGCCCAACATCGTGCACTGCTCCGACTGGATGACCGGTCTGATTCCGTTGTACCTGAAAACCACTTACAAAAAAGACCCGGTCTTCAAGGATGCCAAGTCGGTGTTCTCGATTTACAACAACGAGTTCAACGACAAATTCGAGGGCAACATCCTCGAGAAGGCCAAGATGCTCGACATTGACGATGCCATGCTGGCGTCGTTGAAAACCGCTGATTTCAGCGGCTTCATCAAAATGGGCATGGAGTATGCCGACACCGTGGTGCGGTCCGACGAAGATTTCTCGGACAACATGAACGGCATGTTCCACGAATACGCCCTGCACAACAAGCTCAGCCAGGTGGCTACCGACGAAAACCTGCACTCTTCTTACCTAGCGCTCTACAATGAATTGGCTAACTAGCCGCTGTGCTCCGCTGGTCGCGTTTGCTGCCCTGGCCCTAACGGGCTGCGACACGGGCACCGCCCTCAACGTGGACCTGCCCGATACCACGAGCATCAGCACCCAATACCTGGATTTGCCCGTGACAAGCGGCACCGTGCGCCTGGCGCCCGTGCAAAGCTTGAAAACGGACCGTTTCCTCATCGGCCGCCTCAACGACAACGTGGCGGGCACGACCGAAGCCCGGGCGTACTTCAACTTGTTCAATGGCGCTGTGGCAGACTCGCTGCCGTCTAAATTCACCACTCCGGTGATGGATTCAGTAGTAATGGTGCTGGGCTTTGACAAAGTGAACGGCGCCACCACTCCGGTGCAATACGATGTGTATCAGCTCCCTAACTCGCTGGACGACCGGCAGGTGTATGATGCAAGCACGACAACCCCGCTGGGCTCCCTGCTGGGCCAGAACCTGACCAGCCGCCTCGACCGCACGCAGGTGCAAATCGTGACGGCTGCCGTGGCCGCTACCACTGCCAATCCCGCTGTGCCGGCAGTGACGACCATCGCGCCCGACCCAACCGTGCGCCTGATATTGCAACGCACCACGGCCAGCGCCGGTCAGCCGGCAGTACCGTCGGCTTTTTTCACTAACTTTTTCCAGAAGTTGCAGCAACCCGGCTTCACGCAGGCCCAGTTTGATGCCTTGCTGAAAGGCATTGCCATTACCCCCAGCGCTGGCTACAACGGCAATATCCTGAGCTTTGGCCAAAATGGCTTGCCGCGCATCATCGTGTATTTCCATTCGACGGGTGCGACCAACAATGTGCTCAAGCACTTCTATGGAATTTACTTCGGGCCTGTGTCGTCCTATCTGGCTAGTGGCACCTCTACCGCCAGCGACCCACGGTACTACACGCAGATTACCAATACATTGCCACCCGCACTGCAAGCGCTGGCTACCCGCCCCGGCTTCGTGGCCTCCGGCGACCTGAACAATACCAGCTACGCCCAAGAAGGCACCGGCCTGGGTACGCGCATTACGTTCACGGGCCTAGCGGCGCTGGCTGCTAAGCCGGGATTAACCATAAACCGCGCGGAGTTGCGGGTGCCGGTGAAGCCTTTTTCCAATGCGCTATTCACGAATCCGGCCCGGCTCTATGCCCTGGAAGTGAACACGGCAAACGAGGTGCTGCAACGGATAGTGAACTATACGACCGTTGACCGGGTAGTGCAGGCCGATGGTACGCCCCAGATAGGAGCCGGCAATCCGGCGTACAGCGTGCTGTTTGACGGAACCTCAACCCAACCGTACTACAGCATCCCCGTTACGACCTACCTGCAGGCTTACCTGACCAACAAACTTGATAGTGCCCCCGACGCTCTGGTGCTAGCTCCTAGCCTCCGCTCCTACGGCAACCTAAGCCTAAATCCCCTGAGCCTGGACCGGGCCGCTATTGATGCCGCAAAAATAACTTTGCGGGTATATTACTCCCAGCGTTAGCGCCGGGCGGAAGCGCCGTCAGCTGGTGCTTCAACCAATCTCTATTTTCAAGAACTTAAACCCGTTTGCCATGTGCGGCATTGTTGCTTATTTGGGCCATCGTGAGGCCTGCCCCATCATCCTTAAAGGCTTGCATCGGCTCGAATACCGCGGGTACGACTCGGCAGGCGTGGCATTGCTTAATGGCGACCTGACCGTTTACAAAAAGAAAGGCAAAGTAAGTGACCTTGAAGCGTTTATCGCCGAAAAGAACACGCATGCCAACGTGGGCATGGGCCATACGCGTTGGGCTACCCATGGCGAACCCAACGACGAGAATGCCCACCCGCACTACTCCACCTCGGAGCGCATCGCCATCATCCACAACGGCATCATTGAGAACTATGCGGCGCTGAAAACGCATTTGCAGCAGCAAGGACACGTTTTTCATTCTGATACGGACACGGAAGTTTTCGTGAACCTGATTGAGGAAATCCAGAAGGAAAACAACTGCTCGCTGGAGGAGGCCGTGCGCCTGGCCTTGCACGAGGTAGTAGGCGCCTACGCCATCGTGGTGCTCAGCAAGGACGCCCCCAACCAGCTCATCGCCGCCCGCAAAGGCTCGCCGATGGTAATTGGCATCGGCGAAGGCGAGTTTTTCATTGCCTCCGACGCTACGCCCATCATCGAGTACACCAACGAAGTGGTGTATGTGAACGATTACGAAATCGCGGTAATTCGCGACGGCCAGCTGGAAATCCGCAGCCGTGAGGACGTGAGCCAGACGCCTTATATCCAAAAGCTGGAAATGGAGTTGGATTCCATTGAGAAGGGCGGCTACCCGCACTTCATGCTGAAGGAGATTTTCGAGCAGCCCCGCTCCATCCTCGACTCCATGCGCGGCCGCCTGGAACTCGAAGCCGGCCACCTGAACATGGGCGGCATTCGGGCCTACGAGCAGAAGTTTATCAATGCCCAGCGCATCATCATCGTGGCTTGCGGCACCAGCTGGCACGCCGGCCTGGTGGCCGAGTACCTGATTGAAGACCTGGCCCGTATTCCGGTAGAAGTGGAGTACGCCTCAGAATTCCGCTACCGCAACCCGATTATCACGGAGCGCGACATCGTAATTGCCATTTCGCAGAGCGGCGAGACGGCCGATACGCTGGCCGCCATTGAGCTAGCTAAGAGCAAGGGGGCTACCATCTTCGGCATTTGCAACGTAGTGGGCAGCAGCATTGCCCGGGCTACCGATGCGGGTGCTTACACCCACGCCGGCCCCGAAATCGGGGTGGCTTCGACCAAAGCCTTTACGGCTCAGGTGACTGTGCTCACGCTACTGGCCATGATTATGGGCCAGAAACGCGGCACCATCACCGACACCAAGCTGCGCGAGCTGATGGTGGAGCTGGAGACGATTCCGGCCAAAGTGACCAAGGCCCTGGAGCTGGATGCCCAGATTCTGGAAATTGCCGAGGAGTTCAAAGACGCCACCAACTTCCTGTATCTGGGCCGGGGCTATAACTTCCCGGTTGCTCTGGAAGGCGCCTTGAAACTCAAGGAAATCAGCTACATCCACGCCGAGGGCTACCCTGCTGCCGAGATGAAGCACGGCCCCATTGCCCTGATTGACGAGAACATGCCGATGGTGGTAATTGCCACCCGCGACAGTTCGTATGAGAAGGTGGTGAGCAACATTCAGGAAGTGAAAGCCCGCAAGGGTCGCATCATCGCCATCGTGAGCGAGGGCGACACCGTGATTCCGGCCATGGCCGAGTACACCATTGAGGTACCTCATACCTCGGAAGTGCTGATGCCGCTGGTGTCGGTGGTGCCGTTGCAGCTCCTCTCCTACCACATTGCCGTGCTGCGCGGCTGCAACGTCGACCAGCCCCGCAACCTGGCGAAGTCGGTAACGGTAGAATAGCAGCTAATTATCAAATTGGCAGGTTTCTTAAACGTGCCCCAGAGAAGCCGCTTCTGGAAACAGGAGCGGCTTCTCGCGTTATTTGCGCTCCATAATCCACTAATTTATCACCTCACAAACCCACCAAATCACCGCATGGCTCACCAGATTATTCTTACCGACCAGGCTCCGGCCCCCATTGGCCCCTACTCGCAAGCCGTGAAGGCGGGCAATACCGTGTACGTCTCGGGCCAGATACCGCTGGATGCAGGTGGGCAATTGGTGGCCGGCGACGTGGCTGCCCAGACCCACCAAGTACTGAAGAACCTGACCGCCGTGCTGGCCGCCGCCGGCCTCGCCCTGACCGACGTGGTGAAGTGCAGCATTTTTGTGAAAGACCTCGGCAACTTCGCCACCATCAACCAGGTGTATGGTTCGTACTTCGACGATGCCACAGCCCCGGCCCGGGAGACAGTGGAAGTAAGCCGCTTGCCCCGTGACGTGGAAGTGGAAATTTCCTGCATTGCTGTAGGGGCATAATATCCCGGCAATGTGGGCGTTGGGTTGGAAAATTGTTTTTAACCTAACGCCCACATAGCATGAAAGAACCTGGACTCGGCCTGCTCATTATTGGGCTTATTTCGCTGGCGCTGCCGTTTATCAACCCCAATATCCACTATGTTTTTCTGACATGGATTGACCAGTGGGGTTCTGCTGTGGCGTGGGGTATCCGGGGCGGTATCACGCTGCTGGGGCTGGTGCTCTGGTTGGGGTTTAAGGACCGTGGATAGGATTAAGATTGCAGTCAACGACTGACAAGCTCGTCGTTAACTCACAAATGGTCAAACACGTAGACAGGACAACACGGCCGGGCAACCCAGCCCGCGCCTGTACCTGCCGACCATGGCAACGCCCTTCCCTACCCACCCGCTTCGCACGGCAGCCGACCTGGGCCCTGTGCTGGCTGCTATCGGCGAGGCCCGAGTGGTGCTGCTGGGCGAAGCCTCGCACGGCACCCACGAGTATTACACTTGGCGCACGGCCCTGAGCAAGCGGCTGATTGCGGAGAAAGGCTTCGCTTTCATTGCCGTGGAGGGCGACTGGCCCGACTGCTTCGAGGTGAATGCGGCCATTAAACAGGACGCGGTGACCTACGGCACGGCGGCCCGCCTGCTGAGCACCTTCAACCGCTGGCCCACCTGGATGTGGGGCAACTGGGAAATTGCGGCTCTGGTACAATGGCTACACGGCCAGAACCAGCATCGGCCAGCCGGAAGCCGCGTGGGCTTCTACGGCCTCGACGTGTACAGTCTTTGGGAATCACTCCAAGCCGTGCTCCAGTACGCCGAGCAACAGGGCGACGGCGCGATAAACGCCGCCCGCCAGGCTTTCCGCTGCTTCGAGCCCTACGGCCACGACCCGCAGGAATACGCCCGCGCCGTGGCCTTCATTTCGGAAGACTGCCAGGACGAAGTGGCAGCCGTGCTCCGCGCCCTGCGGCGGCAGGCCGCCACCCGCACCTACGCCACCCTGCCCGAGCGCGAGCAGGCCTTCGCTGCCGAGCAGAATGCCCTAGTGGCCGTGAACGCCGAGCGCTACTACAAGGCCATGCTGCGTGGGGGCGGGGCATCCTGGAACGTGCGCGACGAGCACATGATGGAAACCCTCAACCGCTTGCTAAGCTTGCACGGGCCGGGCAGCAAGGCCATAGTCTGGGCGCACAATACGCACGTGGGCGATGCCCGCTACACCGACATGCGGCGCGAAGACATGGTGAATATCGGGCAGTTGGCGCGGGAGCAATTGGGCCGCGCGCAGGTATTCAGCGTGGGGTTTGGCTCGTACCAGGGCGGCGTAGTAGCGGGCCGGGAATGGGGCGCGCCGCTGGAGAAAATGCCCGTGCCCGCCGCCCCGCGTGATTCGTGGGAGGCCATGCTGCACGCGCAGCTGGGCGGTGAAAATGCGCTGCTGTTTTCTTCGGAAATACGCGGTGATGCGCGGCTGGAGCGGGCCGTGGGGCACCGGGCCATCGGGGTGGTGTACCGGCCGCAGCTCGAGCAGTTCGGCAACTACGTGCCCTCGCTCATTCCTGAGCGCTACGACGCCTTTGCCTTTCTGGACCACACCAAGCCCTTGCACCCGTTGGCAATTCACGCCGAAGAAAACGGGCCGCCCGACCTCTACCCCTGGGGCGAGTGAATAGCAAAGCCCCTGAGAAGCGCCGAATCCGGGCTTCGTACCGACCGGCCAACCGTCTTACCTTTGCAGCGCGTTCCGAACCCCGGGGCGCGCTTTTTTTCTGTTATGACCGAGAGAGAAGTTCGGGTGCGTTTCGCACCTTCGCCCACCGGGCCGCTGCACATTGGCGGCGTGCGCACCGCCCTGTATAACTATCTGCTGGCCCGCAAGCTGGGCGGCAAAATGCTGCTCCGCATTGAAGACACGGACCAAAACCGCTTCGTGCCCGGCGCCGAGGAGTACATTCTGGAAGCACTGGCCTGGTGCGGCATCCAGATTGACGAAGGCCAGGGCGTGGGCGGCCCCCACGGCCCCTACAAGCAGAGCGAGCGCAAGCCCATGTACAAGCAGTACGCCGACCAGCTCATCGCCGACGGCCACGCTTACTACGCCTTCGACACCCCCGAGGAGCTGGACGCCATGCGCGCCCGCCTGCAGGCCGCCAAGGTGCCCAACCCGCAGTACAACTCCATCACCCGCGCCCAGATGCGCAACTCCCTCACCCTGCCCGAGGACGAGGTGAAAGCCTTGTTGGACGGCGGTGCCCAGTACGTGATTCGCCTGAAAGTGCCCCGTAAGGAGGAAATCCGCTTCCAGGATTTGATTCGCGGCTGGGTGGTGGTGCATTCTTCGGCGGTGGATGACAAGGTGTTGATGAAGTCGGACGGCATGCCGACCTACCACCTGGCCAACATCGTGGACGACCATCTGATGGAAATCTCCCACGTAATCCGGGGCGAAGAATGGCTGCCAAGTGCGCCGCTGCACGTGCTGCTCTACCGCTACCTGGGCTGGGAGAAAACCATGCCGCAGTTTGCCCACCTGCCCCTGCTGCTGAAACCCGACGGCACCGGCAAGCTGAGCAAGCGCGACGGTGACCGCCTCGGCTTCCCCGTTTTCCCGCTGGAATGGCACGGCACCGACGGCGAAACCGGCGAAGCTACCGTCAGCCGCGGCTACCGCGAAGACGGTTACCTGCCCGAGGCGCTGGTGAACTTCCTGGCTTTCCTGGGCTGGAACCCCGGCACCCAGCAGGAAATTTTCTCGATGGACGAGCTGATTCAGGCCTTCTCGATTGAGCGCGTGAGCAAGTCGCCGGCCAAGTTCGACCAGAACAAGGTGAAGTGGTTCAACGAGCATTACCTGCGCGCCAAGCCCAACGCCGAGCTGGCCCCCTACCTGCTGGATGCCTTGCACGAGCACGCCATCGTGTGCAGTCAGGAAAAAGCCGAACAGATTGTGGGCGTGATGAAGGAGCGCGTGAGCTTCCCGAACGATTTCTGGCAGGAGGCCAAATACTTCTTCCAAGCCCCCGATACCTACGACGAAACCGTGGTGAGCAAGAAGTGGAACGCCCCCGTGGCCGCCGCCCTCACGGCCTATGCCGAGGCCCTGCCAACTGCCCCCGAAGTTTCGGCCGAAGGCCTGAAAACCCTGTTCAACGACACCATGGCGGCCCAGGGCCTCAAGCCCGGCCAGGTGCTGCAAGCCCTGCGCGTGGCCGTGACCGGAGCCGCCGCCGGCCCCGATTTGTTCGAAACGCTCGTGATTCTGGGCGTGTCCGAAGTGGCCGAGCGCCTACGCACGGCTGTGGCTACCATTCCCGTAGCGGCGTAGTTTCGGTTTAGATAGCTGCTTACAGCCCGGCTGCCTGATATCAGGCGGCCGGGCTTTTTTATGGGCTTACCAAAAGCTCAGCTATTCAGCAGCTGCCATACAGCTAGCCATAAACTTATAGTTGCCACCACCTGCGCTATTCCCCAAGACAGCATACCTTTGACTGGTATTTGGTTATCATTCAGGTGGTACGTTCCAGGCTCTTGCGCTGCTAAATGCGGGGCTTTTGGAAGTCGTTTTTTTTATCTCCGTGGCTGCTTACGGGCGCTGTCTGCTCTCTTTTCGCATTTTTATATGTTGCTGGCTACTGGGCGCAGTCCTCGTGTTGCCCAGCCAAGCGGCACAGGCACAGGCCAACCCTCATCGCATCGATAGCCTGCGGGCTTTGCTGCAGGCACATCCACAGCCCGACACCGTGCGGATAGAACTGCTGTTCGACCTGAGCGATGAGCTAATGGAGGTTGACGCGAGTGCCGTGGGCGCAATTCGCCGCGAGACGCTCTGGTTGGCGCGCCGCCTGCACTACCGCGATTTTCTGGCCGAGGCCCTGCTGGCCCTGGCCGACTACCACATCGCTATGGCCCAGTACGACTCGGCCGGTCCGCCGCTGGAAGCGTCCCGCCGCGAGTTTGCCCGCCTGCACGACCTGGGTGGGCAAATGCGCGGCCTGGGCCGGCTGGCCCGCATTGCCGACCAGCAGGGCCGCCTGGCGGAGGCGCTGGACTACTGCCTGCGCGGCATGGCCATTAGCTCGACTGGCAATGAGCGACGTTTTCATACCAGCCTAAAAATCCATGCGGCCAGCCTCTACACCCGGCTGGGCGAGTTTGGCCCGGCCCGGCAATACTTGCAGGAAGCCCTGGCCATTGCCCGCCACTACGATTACCCCGACCGCCTCAACCTGATTATGGCGGAGCTGGGCGAGCTCAACCGCGCCCAGGGCAATTGGGCCGAAGCCCGCCGCTTCTACAACCTGAGCATTGCCGTGAGCCACCGCATTGCCGTGGCCGACCAGGCCACGGTACGCACCATGCGCTTCCACCTAGCCGATGTGACGGAGCGCCTGGGCGACCACGCCGCGGCCCTGCTCCTGGCCCGCACCGCCCTGCACGAGGCCGCCGAAGCCCACGACGTGCTGCTGGTGCCACAGTTGCTGGCGCTGCTGGGCCGCACTTGGCTGCATCAGGGCCGCCCCGATAGCGCACTGGCCTACGCCACCCGCAGCCGCCAGGCCAGCGCCCAGGCGCATTCCCTCGAAGGCCTGCACTCGGCCTACGAAGTGCTGGCCCAAGCCGACGCTGCCCAGGGACGCTGGGCCGCTGCCTACCGGGACCAGCGCAGCTTCGACACCTACAACGACAGCCTGCACGGGGCCGACGTGAGCCGCCGCACCGCTGCCCTGCGCTTCAACCACGCCGCCGCCCAGCACCGCGCCGAGCTTCAGCTACTGGGCCAGCAGGAGGAACTGGCCCGCCTGCGCCGGCAACGCCTGGCCGCCGGCCTGCTGCTGCTGGTGCTGCTGGCCACCATGGGCGGGGCCGCCCTGCTGTGGCGCTACCGCCAGCGCCAGCGCCGCCGCGAAACGGCCCTGCGCAACACCCTGGCCGCCGACCTGCACGATGACGTGGGCACCCTGCTAAGCCAGATTGCCCTGCAAAGCGGCCTGCTGCAGGAAGGCCTGGCCGACGCGGCCGGCCAGCGCCAGCAGCTGGGCGAAATCACCGAAGCCAGCCGCGCGGCCGTGCGCCAGCTCAACGACGTGGTGTGGAGCATCGACGCGCACAACGACCACCTGCCCGACTTGCTCGACCGCATGCGCGACTATGCCTACGAGGTGCTGGGCCTGGCGGGAATCGCGGTAACATTTGATTTCGCGGCCGACCTCCCCGACCAGCGGCTGTCGGTGCTCCTGCGCCGCAACTTCTACCTCATCTACAAAGAGAGCCTGCACAATGTGCTGAAGCACGCCACCGCCGCCACCGCCGTGGCCGTGCGCCTGCGCTACGTGACCAGCAGTCTGCCTCAATTGGTGCTGGAAGTGCAAGACAACGCCCCAAGCGCCGACCCGGCCAAAACTGACACTGGCCGCCGCTCGGGCCACGGCCTGCGCAACATGACCACGCGGGCCGAAGCCATGGGCGGGGCGGCCACCGCCGGCCCCGTAACTGGCGGCGGCTTCCGGGTGCAGATAGCCGTGCCGCTGGCCAGCCCGCGCCGCGCCTTTGGCCTGAAAAAGAACGTATAAGCACTTTGCCGCGCCGCGCTACCCTACCGGGCATCGCATCAACATGCGATAGCGCCGCTTGCAAATCTGCCGGACCTTTGCTCTATGAAAATTCGCCTGGCCATTGTGGAAGACCAGCCTGCTATCCGCGAAGCGCTGCATACGTACCTGTGTGCGCAGCCGGAGTTTGAGTGCGTGGCCGTGGCGGGCTCAGTCGAAGAGTTGCTGAGCCTGCTGGCCAACGGCACCGCCGCGCCGCGCCTGGTGCTGTCCGATATCGGCCTGCCCGGCGCTACGGGCATTGAGGGGGTGGGGCTGATTCGAGAGCTGGCCCCGCAGGCTGAGGTGGTGCTCATCACCGTGTATCAGGACGCCGAGCGCACTTTTCAGGCCCTGTGCGCCGGGGCGGTGGGCTATCTGGTGAAGAGTACGCCACTGCCGGCCATCAAGCAGGCCCTGCTGGATGTGCTGGCGGGCGGCTCGCCCATGTCGCCGGCCATTGCGCGGCACGTAATGCGCTACTTCCGGCCCGCTGCGCCCGGCACTGCCCTCACCCCACGCGAGCAGCAGATTGTGGAAGCGCTGGAGCAGGGCCTGAGCTACAAGTTGGTAGCCGACCGCCTCTGCATCAGCCTGAACACGGTGCGCGCCCACATCCGCACGGTGTATGATAAGCTGCAAATCAATTCCAAATCCGAGTTGCTGGCTCGCAACCGGCGCAGCTAAAGTGCCGGGCCAAAAGTGCCGCACCATGCCCACCTTGCGGGAGCCGGCGCCACCTCTTTTTTGCCTTTGAAGCCGGCTTGCCATCACCCAAACCTGTGATTTCGCGTACAGCAGCGGAGTATTTCTCCGTCTCTGCACCTCGTCATGGCCAAGAAACCCGTCAAACCCAAAAAAGCTGCCACCGACCCCGCCAAAAAAGCCCGCGTTCACAAAGAACTGGAGGGCTTTGAGATTGGGGTGAACCCGCTGGGTGAAATCACGTCCAACTACTCCATCGAGCAGATAAACCAGTTTCTCGGCCGCCACGTGCGCGATAAGAAGCTGGTGGACCGTGCCGGCCAGTTCGGCGAAAAGCCCGGCGATGATGACGCCGAGGACGAAAATTTCCCCATCGAGGACGGCCACACCGAGCCCGAAGAATCAGACGAAGACTTCATCAAGCGCACCAGCCGCGAGGCCAAACGCAAGAAAACCGTGGGCGACCCCGACAAAGAAGCCGCCGAAACCCGCGGCGAGCTCCCCCTGGAAGAGTAAGCCCGAGCTGACTACAGCGTATTGGTTGTGCCCGTGCGCAGGCCCTTATCAAAGGATTCTACTTTGATAAGCTGGCCGTTGGCGTAGGTTTCGACGCGGGTTCGCTTGTCTTTTTCAAAGGTTTCGACCTGCGTGAGTTGACCGTTTTCGTAGGTTTCGGCGCGGGTGATGTTGCCATCGTCATAAGTCTGTACGGCCGAAATCTGCCCATCGGGCTCGTAGCTGGTCCAGGTGCCGTACCAGTAGAAGCGCGGGGCCTGGCCCTTGCCGGTGACCCACTGGGCGGGGCCGCGCCGGGCCAATTGCCCGCCGGGGTGCCAGTAGCTCACCTCGCAGCGGCCTTCCTGCTGGTAATTTTCGGTGCGGTCGAGCTTGCCCGTCGGGTCGTAGTAGTAGAAGGTTCGCACGGGCTGGCCGTGGCGGTAGCGCCCGGCGGTGTAGGGCCGGTGGCGGCCATCGTCGTAGTAAGTGCGCCAGCGCCCGGTTTCGAGGCCGTGCCGGTCGAAGCGGTTGGGCAGCCAGAAGGCCCACGCGGGCGGTGCCACTGCAAAGCGTGAGCCGGCGCAGCCGCTCAGCAAGGAGCTGAATACAAACAGCAAAAAGAATCGGAAGGACATCATCGGCGGAAAGCGAAGGTGTTAACTATAAAGTTAGTTAACAGAAGTTCTTCCAACGCATCCGTGAAAAAATATTGTGCTGGCCCCTATTCCCCGGCTGCCAATTGCCCTTCGCCTATATCTTTGGCCGCACCAATCATTCGCCCCGCCATGACTTCCCACGACGTTGACTACCGCATCCTCGGCTCCGATATTCAGGTGCTCGAAATTGAGCTCGACCCCAACGAGACGGTCATTGCCGAGGCCGGGGCCATGGTGTACATGGAAGAAGCCATTGCTTTTGAAACCAAGATGGGCGACGGCTCCGAGCCCGACCAGGGCCTGATGGGCAAGCTGTTCTCGGCGGGCACGCGCCTCATCACCGGCGAGTCGTTGTTTCTCACGCACTTCACGCACCGGGGCAGCTTTGGCAAGAGCAAGGTGGCGTTCTCGGCTCCCTACCCGGGCACCATCATTCCCATCGATTTGCGGGAGATGCCCGCCGGCCTCATCGTGCAGAAAGACGGCTTCCTGGCCGCCGCGCGGGGCACCAAAATCAGCCTGCACTTCAACCAGAAATTCGGGGCCGGCCTGTTTGGCGGCGAGGGTTTTATCCTCCAAAAGCTAACCGGCGACGGCAAAGCCTTCGTGCACGCGGGCGGCACCATCATCGAAAAGCGACTGCACAACGAGCTGCTGCGCGTGGATACCGGTTGCGTGGTGGCCTTTGAGCCGGGCATCGATTTCAGCGTGGCCCGGGCGGGCGGCCTCAAGTCGATGATATTCGGGGGCGAGGGGCTGTTGCTGGCTACGCTGCGCGGCAGTGGCCGCGTGTGGCTGCAATCGATGCCCGTCAAAAAACTTATTCGGACACTGGCACCGGGCGGCGGCAATGCGCAGAAAGAAAGCGGTGGGGTGCTAGGCGGCCTCCTCGGCGGGATGCTCGACGAATAGGGGTTATTACTGCAGCGCTTCGGTAGCGGCGGGCTCGGAAGAGCTCATGGCACCCTTGAGCACAAATGCCAGGGCCACAACCAGCACAAGGGCCACGCCCACGGCTATACGCACCAGAAATTTGACATCGCTGGATTCGTCGTGCTTGCGGCGGTCGGCCTCGCGGCGCTGTTGCCGCGACTTATATGGACGTTTATAAGCCGATTTCTGGACAGTTGACAATTCGGAGGTATAGGACATTGTGTGGGAATATGACGGTAATATTACCACTTCTAACTCAATATATACAGGTTCAATTCGACTAAAGTCCAAGTTTACTATGCCAAACGCATAGCTAACCCCTTAAACGGGTACAGAAATCTTCCAGAATTGACTGTTACGCCGGCCCTGCCACCAGGTGGGCGGCGCGGAGCACGGCCTCCAACACCTCGCGCGAGTTGAGGAGGCGCGGCACTTTATGCTGGCCGCCCAGCTTGCCCTGGTGGGCCAGCCACGCCTCAAACGTTCCGCTGGGCACGGCCCGCACTTTGGGCGGGGCCAGCGCCAGGCTGCGGTGGCGCTTGGCGGCATAATCAGAGTTGAGAGCGCAGAGCGTGGCATCGAGCACGGCCTCGAACCGGGCTACATCGGGCGCGGCCGGGGCAGTGGTAAACTCAACTGCCCACTCGTGCCCGCCCCGCGAGGTGGCGCTGTCGGCCACGAACCAGACCGGGGCCGCTGTGAAATCATGCACCAACAGGCCGGTGGCCTGGCTGGCAGCGGCCACGGCCGCCTCGGCCGTCTCAATCACCACTTCTTCGCCGAAAGCATTGAGAAAGTGCTTGGTCCGGCCGGTAATGCGCACCCGGTACGGGGCCAGCGAGGTGAAGCGCACGGTGTCGCCCACGAGGTAGCGCCACAGGCCCGCGTTGGTGCTGATGACTAAGGCATAAGAACGGTGCAGCTCCACTTCGGCCAGAGACACGGGGCGCGGGTCGGGGGCTGCCCACTGGTCGGCGGGCAGGAATTCGTAGTAAATGCCGTGGTCGAGCAGCAGCAGCAAGTCTTCGCTCCCGGGCTCATCCTGCAAGGCAAAGTATCCTTCCGAAGCGTTGTAGATTTCGAGGTAGCGCATCTGCGCATCCGGAATGAGCTGCCGAAACAGCTCGCGGTACGGCCCAAATGCCACCGCGCCGTGCAGAAATAGCCGTAGCTGCGGCCACACCTGGGTGATGTTGTCGGCTCCGGCCAGGGCTACTACGCGGCGCAGCAGCACCACCATCCAGGTGGGCACGCCGGCCAGCACCCGCACGTCCTGCCGCAGCACGTGGCGGGCAATGCGCTCAATCTTCTCCTCCCACTCCTCCAGCAGGGCCAATTTGAGGGGCGGGGTGCGCAATATTTCGGCCCAGGCCGGCAGCTGCGCCATGATGACGGCCGACACGTCGCCCACCCGTGAAGCCGGCTCGTGGGGCCGGAACGGATTGGGGGCGTGCGCGCCGCCCAGCGAGAGAGTTTTGCCGGCCAGCAGCCGCTCGCGCGGGTACAAGTGCGTGCTCAGGGCCAGCATGTCGCGGCCGGCGCGGTAGTGGCAGTCGTGCAGGGCCTCGGCCGTGACGGGGATAAACTTACTGCGGGCGTTGGTGGTGCCGCTGCTCTTGGCAAACCACTGCGGACGGCCGGGCCACAGCACGTCGGGCTGGCCGCGCAGCACTTTTTCCAGCTCTGGGTATAGCTGCTCGTAGGTGCTCACGGGCACGCGCCGGGCAAAGTCGGCGGGCGTCATGTGCTCGCCGAAGCCGTAGCGCCGGCCCCACTCCGTGCTCTGCGCCCGGCGCAGCAGCCCCCGCAACAGCCGCACTTGCACCTCCAGCGGCTGCTGCCGGATGCGAGCCAGCCGCGGCAGGCTGCTCAGTTGAACGGCGTGAGCGAGTAGCTGGTCGAGCATTTATTTGAACTAACGAAGAGGGGGCATGTCATGCAAAGCGCCGCGAAGCATCTTCACCGCGCAACCTAATCCTTTTCGTTGAACGATTGGAATTACTGCGGTGGTAAAGATGCTTCGCGGCGCTCTGCATGACGGCCAATTATCATTCCGGCCGCTCCTACACGTTGCGCTTCAGCTCGAAGTTCTTGCCCAGGTACACGCGGCGCACGGTTTCGTCGCTGGCCAGCTCTTCGGCGGTGCCGGCTTTGAGGAGCTTGCCCTCGAAGAGCAGGTAGGCGCGGTCTACGATGCTGAGGGTGGAGTTCACGTCGTGGTCGGTGATGAGCACGCCGATACCACGGTGCTTGAGCTTGGCCACGATGCCCTGAATTTCTTCGGTGGCGATGGGGTCAACGCCCGCAAAGGGTTCGTCGAGGAGCACAAATTTGGGGTCCACGGCCAGGGCACGGGCGATTTCGGTGCGGCGGCGCTCGCCGCCGCTCAATACTTTCCCCAGATTTTTGCGCACGTGGGTCAGGCTGAACTCTTCGAGCATTTCCTCCACCTTGGCGTGGCGGGCGTCTTTTTTCATGCTGGTCATCTCGAGCACGGCCATGATGTTTTCCTCCACGCTCAGGTCGCGGAACACGCTGGCTTCCTGGGCCAGGTAGCCCACCCCGAGGCGCGCCCGCTGGTAGATGGGCATGGTGGTTATCTCTGTGTTATCCAGAAAGATGCGGCCAGCGTTGGGCTTCACCATGCCCACCATCATGTAGAAGCAAGTGGTTTTGCCGGCCCCGTTGGGCCCGAGCAGGCCTACGATTTCGCCCTGCTCAACGGTCACCGACATGTCGTTGACGACGGTGCGGGCTTTGTATTTTTTAACGAGGTGGTCGGCGCGAAGAATCATGCAGGCAAAGGTACGGGCTGGGCGGAAGGCGGGCGAATGCCGCGCCAAACGATTGGAAGGGGTGAAATATTCGGCTTGCCTAACAAATGGCGTGAAATTTTCCGTTACTTTTAAGCCCACAACCTAACCCACCTAATTTTTCTTTTTTTTTATGACGGTAAAAACACTACTCCTTGCGGGGGGCACGCTGCTGGTCAGCGCGTCGGCCGCGTCTGCCAGTGGCTTTCAGGTGAACCTGGGCGGCCAGAAAAACATCGGCATGGGCGGTGTCGGCGTGGCGTTGACGCTTGACCAAGCCGCCATGTTTTACAACCCCGGTGCGCTGGCCATGGTGCGCGAAAACGGTGTGCAGGTTGGCTTCAACGCGGCCATGGCCCGGAGTGCTTACCGTCCGGAAAGCGGCGGCGGCCAGAGCCAGCTCAACAACAAGCTGGTGACGCCCTTCAACTTCTACGCCGGCTTCGGCCCGAAGGAAGGCAAGTGGAAAATCGGCATCGGCGCCTACACGCCCTTCGGCAGCGAACTGCACTACGCCAGCAACTGGGAAGGCCGCTACGCCCTCACCGACATCAACCTGCGCTCCATCTTCGCCCAGGTTACGGGTTCCTACGCCATCACGCCCCAGCTGAGTGTCGGCGCGGGCCTGGTGATGCTGGCCTTCGGCGACGTGGACCTGCAAAAAGATGTTCCGCTGACGGCCCAGAACGGTGCCCCTACGCCTCACGTCACCCTCACGGGCAAGGCCAAGCGGCAGTTTGGCTACAACGTGGGCTTATTCTTTAAGCCTAGCGACAAGCTGAACGTGGGTGTCAGCTACCGCTCGCAGGTAGATGCCAAGATTGAAAGCGGTGACGTGCGCCTGCGCGATGTCATCTATTCGACCGGCGGCAACTTTACGGCCACCAACTTCGCCGCAACCCTGCCCCTGCCTGCGACCGCCAGCATTGGCGTAGCCGTGATGCCGACCGAAAAACTGACGGTTGCGCTGGACGCCAACCTGGTGTTCTGGAACGTGTACCGTACGCTCGACTTCACCTTCAGCGGCAACAATGGCTACGGCGACCGCCCGGCCGTTGGTACCACGCCCGCCGTGGTGGGCACGCCCGGCTTGGTGGGTGGTTCCACCACTTCTTCGGCCAAGCGCTACTATCAGGATGCGCTGTGCTTCCGCCTCGGTGGCCAGTATAAGGTATCGGATGCCCTGACGGTGCGCGCCGGTGGCTTCTTCGACCAAGCAGCCGTGAAAGATGGCTACGTGAGCCCCGAAACCCCGGATGCGGACCGCATTGGCTTGTCGGCCGGTATTTCCTACGAGTTTGCCAAGCGCTTTGGTGTTGATGCTTCGTTCCTGTTTGAGGATTTCATGAAGCGCAGCCAGAGCCAGAGCGACCTGGTGAACAACGGTACCACCGACCGCGTGGCCGGTACCTACAAAACGACCATTGCCATTCCCGGCGTGGGGCTGTACGTTAAATTTTAATTCCCACCCCCGCATTCCGACGCACAACCATGAAACGCACTTTTAACTACTCGCTGTCTGCTCTGGCCCTGTTAGGGCTGACGCTGGGCAGCTGCCAGCCCACGCTGGAGGACACCCGCCCCGCCGCCGATGCCGGCTCGCTGAACTTCAGCAGTTATGTGGCAGTGGGCAACTCCCTCACCTCGGGCTACTCCGACGGTGGCCTGTACAACGAGGCCCAGGCCACGTCGTACCCCGCCATTCTGGCCCAGCAGTTTGCCAAAACGGCCAAGGGCCCTGCTGCCTTCGTGCAGCCGGCATTTTCGGCAGCCAAGAAAGATGGCTCCGGCTACGTGAAGCTTCAGCTTGTGAACGGCGCGGCCACGCCGGTGCAGCCTTCGGCAGCCAACAGCTTCCTGAATGAACAGGTGGCGTACACCGGTGGCCGCCTGCCGCTGCCACCAGTAGGCTCGGGAGCTCAAGAGCTGGAAGCTTATACCGGCACCCAGCCCGACAACCTTGGCGTACCCGGTATTTCGGTGTTGAGTGCTGATAAAACGGCTGCTTCGACCGGCAGTGCCGCACTTGACGCCGCTACCCGCGGCATTGCTGCGACCTATGGCAATTTCAATAACTTCTACCAGCGCCTCCTCACCACGGCCGAACGCTCGAGCAAGGATTATGTGACGTATATCGGGCAGAAAACCCCCACGTTCTTCACTTGCTGGATGGGGAACAACGACGTGCTGACCTACGCGACCAATGGTGGTGTGGCCGACCTTACGACCAATCCGTTGAGCGGCATGACGGATACCACCAGCTTCGGCCGGGGCTACCGCAACATCCTGTCGACCATCTCGAAAAACGGGACGGTAGCCGGCGTTGCGGCCAACATCCCGAACGTGACGACGATTCCGTACTTCACTACCGTAACCGTGGCAGCCGTCGCTGCTTCGTTTAAGGCAGCTAATGCGGCTTCACCGGGCGTCTTCATCACCACGGGTACTGCTGCCGCGCCAGTGGTGCGCCTGGCTACCTCGGCCGACCTGCTGACGCTGACTGCCCAAGCCTATATTGCCGCCGTGGTAGCGGCCGGCGGTACGGCCCCCGGCAGCCTGCCCACCAGCCCGCTGCCCAACAACTACGTGCTCGACGCGACCGAAGCGGCAGCCGTGGTAACCCGCACCAACCAGCTGAACGCCATCATCGCCAAAACGGCCCGCCAGAACAAGGTGGCCCTGGCCGACATGAATGCCTTCTTCACCGGCATTGCCCAGCAGGGCATCGTGACCAATGCAGTGAACAACACGGCCACGTTTGCCTCCGGCAACCTGTTCAGCCTGGACGGCGTGCACCCCACGCCGCGCGGCTACGCCGTGGTGGCCAACGAGTTCATCCGCGTTATCAACTCGTACTACGGCTCGAAAGTACCGAGCGTAGCCCCGAACGACTACCGCGGCGTGCTGTTCCCGTAAGCAGTACTGCTTCACAAAGCCTTCATAAAGCAAAAAGCGCCTTCTCGCTAGCGAGAAGGCGCTTTTTGCTTTATGGCACCGGTCCGAAATGGGGATAAAAGCGCGAAAATCAACAAATTATTTATTCCGAAATACGATAAGTCTAACCCCAGCCGTTTAGCTTTGCCTGCTAAATAAGTACGGTGCTTTTTTTAATTTCTCTCCTTTTCACAAACTTGTTCATGAAAAACCTTTCCATTTACCTCCTCACTGCCGTTATGGGTCTATCCGCCCTGAGCAGCTGCAAAAAAGACAGCGAAAGTGCCCCCTCAAAAACCAGCCTGCTAACCGCTAAAAACTGGAAAATTACCGACGTCAAGATTGATGGCATCAGCGTGTACAACACGCCGCTTATTGATGCTTGCGAAAAGGACGATTTGGTAAAGTTCAACACTGACAAAACGTCGACCTACGACCAGGGAACGCAGAGATGTGTGTCGAGCGACCCGCAAACGGCCAAAGGCAGCTGGGATTTCACCACGAACGAAACCAAGCTGAAACTGACCGACCCTGACGGCGATGTCACCGAGGCCAACATCACCACGCTGACCAGCACCAGCCTCGTGCTATCGGAGCCCGATTTCCTGGGTTCCGGCAAAACGGCCGAGTTGACGATGGCGGCTCAGTAGGCCCAGCGTTGGCTTACAGCCAAAAAAAGAGAGGCCGCTTCGATGAAGCGGCCTCTCTTTTTTTGGCTGGCCCGACCTAAATGTGGCTGGCCAGGTACGCTGCGATAAGCTGGGCGTGGTGCCGGCCGTTTTCGATGAACCAGCGGCTGGTGGCGCGGCCGCCGCACACGGTGCCGGCCACGAACAGGCCGGGCCGGGTGGTCTGGTGCGTGGCGGGGTCGAAGAGCGGGGCGCAGGCTTCGTCGGCCGGGTCGGGCTGCACGCCGAGACGGCCGAGCAGGGCCTCGTCGGGATGGTAGCCGGTGAGGGCGTACACGAAATCGGTGGGGATGGCGAGTGGGCCATTGGGCGTGAGGACTTCGATGGCCTCGGGCGTGATGGCGGTGACGGTGGTGTTGAAATGCGCCGTGATGCGGCCCTCGGCAATGCGGTTGACGAGGTCGGGGCGAATCCAGTATTTCACGGAGTTGCTGATTTCGGGGCCGCGCACGATGAGCGTGACTTTGGCGCCGGCGCGGGTCATTTGCAGGGCAGCTTTGGCCGAAGAGTTTTTGGCCCCGATAACCACGACGTGCTGCATCACGTGCTGGTAGGGCTCTTTGTAGTAATGGCTGACGTGGGGCAAATCCTCGCCGGGCACGTTGAGCGGGTTGGGCAAGTCGTAGAAGCCGGTGGCTACGATGACGTTGCGGGTCGGAATTTCGCCCTTGCTGGTGGTGACGGTGAAGTTGCCCTGCTCACCATCGAGTTTCAGTACCTTCTCGTGCAGGCGAATGTCGAGCTTTTCAGCCTTGGCCACGCGTTGGTAGTAGTCGAGGGCGTCTTCGCGCAGGGGCTTGTAGTGCGCCGTGGGAAAGGGGTAGCCGCCGATTTCGAGCAGCTCGGGCGTGGAGAAAAACTCCATGTTGGTGGGGTAGCCCACCAGCGAATTAACAAGCGCACCCTTTTCGATGATGGCGACCTTGAGGCCTTTGCGCTGGGTTTCGAGGGCGCAGGCCAGGCCCACGGGGCCGGCTCCGATGATGAGAACGTCGAGCATATATGTAGGGGCGGGGCTTGCCCCCGCCCTTTGTTGAACGATAAGCGTTGATTAACGATGCAATTGGTGCAAACGCCCGGGCGGGGTCAAGCCCTAACGGGTACGACCCCGCCCCTACCTTTGTGCCATGCGTACCTGCGACTTGTGCGGCAGCACCGATTTTAAAAAGCTGCCCTTTTACTACGAATTTGAAGGCCAGCGGCTGCAAGGCACCCAGTGCCGCAGCTGCGCCCTGATGTTTCTCGACCCCCAGCCCACGCCTGCGCAGCTGGAACGTCTCTACGGGAAAGACTATTTCACCGAGCGCCCCAACTACGACCGGACGCAGCAGGAGGTCGTGTTCATCGAAGAAGGCCAGAAGCAGGCTGCTTTAAACCAGGTTCGGCCCGACAAGTTCACCAACTACATTCTGGCGAAGTATCCCGGCCGCCGGTTCCGCTACCTCGACGTGGGCTGCGGCCCCGGCTACACCCTCAAAAGCCTGGAGGCGCTGGGCTGGGAAGCCCACGGCCTGGAAATATCGGAGCACGCCGCCGACTTTGCCCGCCGCGAGCTGCACCTGCCCGTGGTGACGGGCAACATCGAAACCACTGAGGACTTCCACGAAAATCAGTTCGACCTCGCCTACATGGGCGACGTGCTGGAGCACCTGCTCTCGCCCAGCGCCACGCTGGCCAAGTTCCACCGCATTCTGGAGCCGGGCGGGCTGCTGGTGCTGGCCCTGCCCGCCACGCTCAACCTGCCCACCGTGCGCCTGGGATTCGCCGCCTATGGCGCGCTGGGCAAGGAGCGCAAGATGGACATTCCGCCCTACCACTTGTTCGAATTCACCCCCGCCACCATCACCAAAATGCTGAAAAAGCAGGGCTTCGAAGTGGTTGAATTGCTGAACCCGGTGAAGCCACCGAAGAATATTCGCCTCGGTGGCAGCGTGGTGGAGAAGCTGAGTAAGCTGGCCGGCCAGTACCCCACGTACTACCTCAACAAGCTGACCGGCCGGTTCGGCGACCGCATGTTTGTGGTGGCGCGGAACGTGAAGTAGCGCGGACTTTTAGTCCGCGAACCTGATATTGAAATAGCACCTTGAAGCAAAAAACGCCTGAAGCTTTAAAGCCTCAGGCGTTTTTTCGTTCGGTCGCGGACTAAAAGTCCACGCTACTGCTAGAGCAGTTCCGTGCTACGCTTCACAAACGCGGTTAACGCCTCGCCTTTCAGCATGCCCTGAGCCAGCAGCGCGAGGTCGAAGGCCTGCTTGGCGAGGGTAGAGCCGCCATCGGCCAGCACTTTGCTCACCAGCGGGTGGTTGGCGTTCACGGTCACGTCGTACGACTCGGGGAAGGCGCCGAACATCTGCATGCCGCCTCCGCCACCGGTGCGCTGCATGTCCTTCATGCGGCGCATGAACTCGTTTTGGGTGATGACCACCGGGGCATCCTGCGGGCTGAGGGCGGCCACTTTCACGTGCATGGCCGGGTTGGCAATGGCCGTGGTGAAGGTTTCCTCCAGCTTTTTGGTGTCGTCCTCGCTCAGCACGCTTTCGGTGGCATCGTCCTTCTCGATGAGCTTGCTCAGCGTGTCGGCATCGACGCGCTTGAAGCTGGTTTTTTCCAGCTTCTGTTCCAGCTGGCCCACGAAGTGCGGGTCGAGCACCTGGTCGAAGTTCAGCACGTCGTAGCCGCGCTCCTGGGCGGCGGCCACGAAGCCGTGCTGGTGCTCGGCGTCGTTGGTGTAGAGCACCACGGTGTTGCCGTTCTTGTCCTGTTGGTTGGCCTGGATGTGTTCGGTGTATTCGTTGATGGTGAACAGCTTGCCGTCCACGTTCTTCAGCAGCACGAAGTCCTTGCCTTTCTCGTAGAACTTCTCGTCGCTCAGCATGCCGTACTTCACGAACATGCCGATGTCGCCCCACTTCTCCTCGTAGCCGGCGCGGTCCTGCTTAAAGAGGCTGCTCAGCTTGTCGGCCACCTTTTTGGTGATGTAGGTGTTGATTTTGCGCACCGCTGCATCAGCCTGCAGGAAGCTGCGGCTCACGTTGAGCGGGATATCGGGCGAGTCAATCACGCCGTGCAGCAGCATCAGGAACTCGGGTACCACGTCCTTCACCTCGTCGGTGATGAACACCTGGCGCGAGTAAAGCTGAATCTTGTTGCGCGAGAACTGCAGCTCGTCCTTCACTTTCGGGAAGTATAGAATGCCCGTGAGGTTGAACGGGTAGTCCACATTCAGGTGAATCCAGAACAGGGGCTCGTCCATGCTCATCGGATACAGCTCCTGGTAGAATTTCTTGTAGTCCTCGTCGGTCAGCTCCGAGGGCTGCTTGGTCCAGATGGGGTTGGTGTCGTTGATGAGCTCGCCTTCAAACTCAATCGGAATGGGCAGGAACTTGCAGTACTTGGTGAGGATGCCGCGCAGGCGGGCTTCCTCCAGAAACTCGTCCGAATCGTCGGCTACGTGCAGCACCACGTCGGTGCCGCGCTCGGCTTTTTCGGTGGTTTCCAGGGTGAACGAGGTGCTGCCGTCGCAGGTCCAGTGGGCGGCTTCGGTGCCTTCCTTGTAGTTCTGCGAGAAGATTTCGACCTCGCTGGCTACCATGAACGCGGAGTAGAAACCCAGGCCGAACTGCCCGATAATCTGGTCTTTGGTGGCGGCGTCCTTCTCCTTGTACTGCTCCACAAACTCGGTGGCGCCGGAGAAGGCAATCTGGTTGATGTACTTCTTGATTTCCTCGCCGGTCATGCCCAGGCCGTGGTCGGAAATCGTGATTTTGCGGGCTTCCTTGTCCACGGTCACGCGCACTTTCAGCTCGCCCAGCTCGCCTTTGTACTCGCCCAGCTGGGCCAGGCTTTTCAGCTTTTGGGTGGCATCGACGGCGTTGCTGACCAGTTCCCGCAGGAAAATCTCGTGGTCGGAATACAAGAACTTCTTGATAATCGGGAAGATGTTCTCGGTGTGGATGGAGATGGAGCCGGTTTCTTGCATGATATAAGTTGGAAACGGTTGAAGACAGACGGAATGGCCGGGCGCAGAGGCACCAGCCACGGTTGCCGTGGCTTTCAAAGGACGTTCCAAGGGATAATCGGCTGTCAGATTGACAGCGGCGACGGATTACAACCGTTCGGACTGGTGCCGGGGCGGTACGTCGAGGCTACCAGCCACAACCGGGCCGGCACCGTACACAGCATCCCATTCGGCTTGCAACTCGGGCAAGCGGGTCGAATAGTCGGTCAGCCATTGCAGCCCGGGCTCGGGCTGGGGGAAATACTGAATATCGAACTTGATGATGCTCCGAAACATGGCCAGCAACGAGTCGATGGCCAGCTGATTATGCACGCGGTGGCGGTGGTTGACGAGCACCACGCGCTCCAGCGGCAGCTTCACGATGCCGGGCATCCAGCTCACGCCCAGCCACACCTGGTCATAGACCGAGATATCGGGGAAGGTGTTCATGTTGAGCAGCAGGTGACGGACGCCCAACTCCCGGTCCAGGGTCAGGAGCTGCTCGGCGCTTTGGCGCAGGGTACGGGTGTCGGCTCCTGAGGCCCATTCGATACGCAACAGACTCAGCTGTTCGTCGTATTGCAAAGAAAAGTCAGGAATATTGCTAATTATCACAGAAAAAGGCGCTAAAAGGCCGCTCGGGCAGCAAGTTACGGCACCATTACGAGAAACACAGCGCGGCGGATTTATGAATAGTTAGGTCGCGTAAAATTTATTCACGGAGCAACTTCCGGTCATTACCTCCATCTTTGTATTGTGCAAGCCATCCGCTCCCATTTAGCCCTGCTGCTGTTGCTCTGCCTCGTGCGGACGCTGCTGCCCGAGGCGTGGATTCTGGCCCTGCACCCCCACGCCCACACCACTGAGGAGCCGGCCCAAGCCCCGGCGTTTCGCCAGAAGGGCAAGGCGCTCGTCAGCGCCAAGCACCAGCACTGCGATGTAGAGCAGTTCTATAACGTGGCGTTTCAGGCGGCGGTACCGGTGGCTGCGCCCCAGCCCCGCGTGGCGATGCGCTACGTGGCTGCGCTTGCTTTGCCGCCCGTGCGGCCGGCGGCCGGCGAGGTGCTCTTTGCGCGGTCGTTGCGCGGCCCGCCCGCCCGCGCCTAACCTCCGGCGCATTCCTTTTTTTCTCTGGTAATACCCTGCCTCGCCCGCAGCCGTGCTTTTGTGCGGTTGGCGGGCTGGGCTGCTTTGGCTTTATTTATGTCATTCCTAATTCCCCGCTTTTCTTTATTGATGGTCCTGGCCGTGGTGCCAACGGCTCTTTTTGCTCAGAACGCCGCGCCGGTGGCGGCGCGAGCACGCACGACTGCCCCCCCCCTCACCGGCCGCATTACCGATGCTGCCACCGGCGAGGGCCTGCCCGGGGCCAACATTATTTTCGACGACCTGAAGCAGGGCACGGCCGCCGGGCCGGATGGCTCGTTCAGTTTCAGCAGCCTGCCGCGGGGGCGCTTCACGGTGCAGGTGCGCTCGCTGGGCTACAACACCGTGACGCAGACCGTGGACACGGGCAGCGGGCAGCCGCTCGATTTCAAGCTGACGGTGGCCGCCACCGAGATTGGGCAGGTGGTGGTGACGGGCGTGAGCCAGGCCACGCAGCTGCGCCGCTCGCCCATCCCAACCTCGGTGGTGGACCACACGCGGCTGAACCAGACGGCCGGCTCGAACCTGGTGGATGCCATTGCGCACACGCCGGGCGTGAGCCAGATTACGACCGGCGCGGCCATCAGCAAGCCCGTGGTGCGCGGGCTGGGCTACAACCGCGTCATCACCCTGAACAACGGGGCCAAGCAGGAAGGCCAGCAGTGGGGCGACGAGCACGGCATTGAGATTGACGAGTTTAGCGTGGACCGGGCCGAGATTATCAAAGGGCCGGGCTCGCTGTTGTACGGGTCTGATGCCATGGCTGGGGTTATCAACTTCGTGGCGCCCGACCCCATTGCCGAAGGCCACATCACCGGTACGGCCACGGCCAACTACCAGACCAACAATAATCTGCAAGCCTACTCCTTCCAGAATGCGGGCAACCTGAACGGCTTCAACTGGCTGGCGCGGGGCACCCGCAAGGTGGCCGGCGACTACCAAAACCGCTACGACGGCCGGGTGTACAACTCGGGCTTCAATGAGTGGGATGCCAACGGCTACGTGGGCGTGAACAAAAGCTGGGGCTACTCGCACCTCACGTTCAGCACATTCAACCAGCGACTGGGGCTGACGGAAGGTGCGCGCGACCCGCAAACCGGCCGCTTCGTGAAAGACGTGCCCAGCGGTGACTCGACCCTGAGCGTGCCCGTAACCGACGGCGACCTGCGCGGCTACGGCCTGGCCGTGCCCCAGCAGCAGATTAACCACCTCCGCATTGGTACCGATAACAGCTTTATCCTTGGCTCGAATGGGGGCCGCATCGGCTTGCAGGTGAGCTACCAGCAGAACCTGCGCCGCGAGTACGGCAACGTGCTCGACCCCGCCGAAACCTCGCTTTACTTCCAGCTGCGCACCGTGGACTACTCGCTGCGCTACTTTCTGCCCGAAAAAAATGGCTGGAACCTGACCGTGGGTACCAGCGGCCTGCACCAGCAAAACCAGAACCTGGGGCAGGAATTTCTGATTCCGGCCTATCGCGTGAACGAGGGCGGCGTGTTTGGCGTGGCCAAGAAAACCCTGGGCGCGCTCGATATCAGTGGCGGGCTGCGGTATGATGTGCGCCAGATTTCGGCTGATAAGCTGCTACTCGACAGCAACGAGCGGCCAAGCACCGCCCCCGCGGCCGAAACCAAGTTTCCGGGCTTCCTGAGCACCTTCCGCAATTACAGCGGCAGCCTGGGGGCGGCATATAATCTGAATGAAAAGCTGACGGTGAAGGCCAACCTCTCGCGTGGCTTCCGGGCTCCGAACATCGCCGAGCTGGGCTCGAACGGCAAGCACGAGGGCACGATTCGCTACGAAATCGGCAACGACAACCTCGCCCCCGAAACCAGTCTGCAGGTGGACGCGGGCGTGAGCTACGTCACGGACCACGTCCGGTTCAGCGTCGATGCGTTTGAGAACAGCATCAGCAACTACATTTTCACGCGGCGGCTGCTCACGGCCAGCGGCGGCGACTCCTTGCGCGACGACACCCGGGCCTATAAGTACGACCAGGGCCAGGCCCGTCTGGTGGGCGGCGAGGTCAGCCTCGATTTCCACCCCCACCCGCTCGACTGGCTGCACTTCGAAAACTCGTTTTCGATGGTGCGGGCCGAACAGCTGAATGTGCCCGATGCCGAGAAATACCTGCCCTTCATCCCCGGCGACCGGCTGCAATCGGAGCTGCGGGCCAATTTCCGCCGCCAGGGCAAGCGCATCACCAACCCCTACGCCCGCGTGCAGCTGGAGCACACCTTCGCCCAGAATCGCTACTTCTCGGCCTTCGACACCGAGACGGCCACGCCCGGCTACTCGCTCATCAACGCCGGCATCGGCACCGATTTGGCCGATGCTAAGGGCCGCACGCTGTTTTCGCTGTTCATCACTGCCAATAACCTGTTCGACGTGGGCTACCAAAGCCACCTGAGCCGTTTGAAATACGCCGACTTCAACGTCTCGAACGGGCGCTACGGCGTGTTCAACCAAGGGCGGAACGTGAGCGTGCGGGTGGTGGTGCCGCTGGCGTTCAAGTAATGTTTATCTTTTAATAAGCGGCCCAGAAAAGCCGTTTGCCTCCCGTCTGGGGAAGCAAACGGCTTTTTTTCGGTTCAGTCGGGTGATAGTTAGGCCGGAAATGGATTAATTAGTACATGCCTGCTCCGATGACTGCTTCTCTCCCACTCCCAATGCCCGCGCCCGCCGCCACCGCCCTGCGCAACGCCCTGCTCGCCGACCGTGAGCAGGCTCTGACGCGGCTCTACCGCCGGGCCTTCCCGCTGGTGCGGCGCTACGTGGGCCGCCACGGCGGCACGCCCCAGGATGCGCAGGACGTGTTTCAGGATGCGCTGGTGGTTCTTTATGAGCAGGCCGTGGGCGATACGCTCGTGCTCACTGCCTCGGCTAGCACCTACCTGGTGGGCATCGCCCGCAATCTGTGGCACCACGAGCAGCGCCGCCGCGCCCGCCTGCCGCACGAGGCCTTGCCCGATGACGCGGAACCGCTGGCGGCCTTAGCCGCCGAAGAAGCCGACGATGCTGCCGAGCCGGCTTTTGCCGTACTGGACTACGTGGCGCGCCTGGGCGAGAAGTGCCGCAACGTGCTGCTGGCCTTCTATTATTTCCAGCAACCCCTCACGCAGATTGCCGAAACCAACGGCTACCGCTCGGTGCGCTCGGCCACGGTGCAGAAATTCAAGTGCCTGGAGCGACTGCGGAATTCGGTGCGCGCTGCCCTTCATTCCGAAGCCCTTTACCGCTAAGCCATGCGCCCCGAACTCGAACGCCTGCAGCTGATTGAACAGCAGCTCCTCAACGGCCCTGCCGCCCTCCCGGCCGAGGACTGGACCGTGTGCCTGCTGATTGACGGCGAGCTGGCCGCTGATGCGGAAGCGCAACAGCAGCTCTACCACGGCCTGCGCCTGGCCGGTCGCCAGCAGCTGCGGCAGGAGCTGCGCCAGATTCATGCACGGCTGCACACGAGCCGGTTTGCCTGGCTCCGCCGTCTCTGGCCGGGATAGATAATCCAACCTTCATCACGGGCTTTTCCTCCCTGCTTTTCAGCTGGGCCGGAATCGCCATGCTTTTTCCGCCCTTATACTCATCATGCTTAATCAAACCGAATTCCGAAAATTTGCTGTGCACGGCCAGGGCCTCAACGGCCTGCGCGTTGACCAGTACATCTCCCACATCGAGGGACAAACCCGGCCCTACATCACCAATATGACCCGCTCGGTCATCGAGGAGCGGCCCCAGAACTTCCGCGAAATCGACGTGTTTTCGCGCCTCATCATGGACCGCATCATCTTTCTGGGCCAGGCCGTGGACGATAACATTGCCAACATTATCAACGCGCAGCTGCTGTTTTTGGAATCGGCCGATGCCCGCAAGGACATTTTGCTCTACATCAACTCGCCGGGCGGCTCGGTGTATGCCGGGTTTGGCATGTACGACACCATGCAGTACGTCACGCCCGACGTGGCCACCATCTGCACGGGGCTGGCGGCCAGCATGGGCGCGTTTCTGCTGTGCGGCGGGGCCATTGGCAAACGCTCGGCCCTGCCCCACGCCCGTGTCATGATTCACCAGCCCTCGGGCGGCGTGCAGGGACCGTCGGCCGACATCGAAATCACGGCCCGCGAAGTCATCAAAATCCGTGAGGAACTCTACGGCATCTACGCCGAGCGCACCGGCAAAACCTACCAGCAAATCCACGCCGATTCGGACCGCGACTACTGGCTGCGCGCCAATGAAGCCAAAGAATACGGCCTGATTGACGAAGTGCTGACGCGTCAGCCGTAGCTTGGCGCACCCAAAACCGCCCGCCTGCGTTTTAGAGCGCAGCCCCCACGGTTTCACTGCGCCCCATGCCCCACGACCACGACCACAGCGCCCCCGGCCATTCGCACGCCGGCCACCAGCACGCCGCGCCGCCGCCCGGCGGCGCGTTCAGCGCGGCCTTCGCCATCGGCATCGGCCTCAATCTGGCCTTTGTGGTTGCCGAAACCATTGGCGGCTTCTGGGCCAATTCCAGCGCTTTGCTCTCCGACGCCGGCCACAACCTGAGCGACGTGCTCAGCCTGGCCCTGGCCTGGGGCGCGGCCTGGCTGGCGGGCCGCCCGGCCACGCAACGTTACACCTTTGGCTACCGGGGCGCCACCATTCAGGCCGCGCTGCTCAATACGGCCCTGCTCTACGCCGCGCTGGGCTTCATTTTGTGGGAAACCATCGACCACCTGCGCCACCCCCAACCGGTGAATGGCCGCTGGGTGATGCTGCTGGCCGGCGTCGGCATCCTCGTCAACGGCATCACCGCTCTGCTGTTCCGCAGCGGCCAAAAGGGCGACGTGAACGTGCGCGGCGCCTACCTGCACATGATGACCGATGCCCTGGTGAGCGTGGGCGTAGTGGCCGGCGGCGGCCTCGTGCTGCTCACCGGCTGGACCTGGCTCGACCCGGTCATCAGCTTTATCATCTTGGGTATCATTGCCTACAGCTCGTGGGGCCTGCTGCGCGACAGCCTGCGCCTGGGCCTGCAAGCCGTGCCCGACGGCATCGACCCTGAGGCCGTGCGCGCCTACTTACTGAAGCAGCCCCAGGTCGAATCCGTCCACGACCTCCACATCTGGAGCCTCAGCAGCGCCGGCCACGACGCTGCCCTCATGGCCCACCTCGTGCGCCCCGGCGGGGCCGATGCCGCCTGGCTGGGCACCCTCACCCACGGCCTCGAAACTGAATTTAACATCCGCCACAGCACCGTGCAGGTGGAGGATGGCCCCCTGCCCGGCGGCTGCCACAGCCACTGCGAGCTGGCCGCACCGGCCGAACCGGCGGCAGCACACGCCCACTAATGCCCTGGCGAACCGGCTTCCGGCTTGTGCCACCACAAGTTGGTGCTACATTTCGCCATGCAAGTTTCCCACCCTACTAAATCCCCCGTCCTCACCGCTGCCGTCATTGTGGCCGCGCTGGGCTATTTCGTCGACATCTACGACCTGATTCTGTTCAGCATCGTGCGGGTCAAAAGCCTTAACGACCTGGGCATTATCGACAAAGCTGCCGTCACCGACCGTGGCCTGTTTCTGATAAACATGCAGATGGGCGGCATGCTGCTCGGGGGCATTCTGTGGGGCATTCTGGGCGATAAAAAGGGCCGGCTGTCGGTGCTGTTCGGCTCCATCCTGCTCTATTCGCTGGCTAACATTGCCAACGGCTTCGTCCAAACCATCGACCAATACGCCTGGCTGCGCCTGATAGCCGGCATCGGCCTGGCCGGCGAGCTGGGCGCGGGCATCACCCTTGTGAGCGAAAGCCTGCCCAAAGAAAAGCGCGGCTATGGCACCATGATAGTGGCTACCGTGGGCGTGAGCGGGGCCATGCTGGGCTACTGGGTGGGCGAAAAGCTGGGCTGGCGCAACGCCTATTTTGTGGGCGGCGGGCTGGGCCTGGCGCTGCTGCTGCTCCGCGTGAGCGTGTTCGAGTCGGGCATGTTCCAGCAGGTGCAGGCCCAGGCCGAAGTATCGCGCGGCAATTTCCTGAGCTTGTTTACGCACCCCGCCCGCCTGGGCAAGTACCTGCGCGTGCTGCTGATTGGGGTGCCGCTGTGGTTCGTGGTGGGCATCCTGGTCACGCTAGCCCCCGAGTTTGGGCGGGCGCTGGGCCTCACGGGCGAGGTCACGGCCGGGCTGGCGGTGTTCTGGTGCTACTTCGGACTGGTATTCGGCGATTTCATGAGCGGGGCGCTGAGCCAGGTGTGGCACTCGCGCAACAAGGCGCTGCAGGTATTTCTGGTGTTTTGCGCTACGCTGGTGGCCGTGTATTTATTTGGAATCAAGGGCGCGTCGCCGGCCACGTTCTACGCCGTATGCTTCGTGCTGGGCGTATCGGTGGGCTTCTGGGCTTTGTTCGTGACGGTGGCCGCCGAGCAGTTCGGCACCAACCTGCGGGCCACGGTGGCTACTACCGCGCCCAACTTTGCGCGCGGCGCGGTGGTGGGCCTGGTCCCCGCCTTCAAGTACCTGAGCGGGGCGCTGGGCTTCGTGCCGGGCGCGGCCGTGTTGGGCGGTGTGTCGCTGCTAGTGGCGTTCTGGGCCGTAAGCACCCTGCCCGAGAGCTATGGCAAAGACCTCGACTACGTGGAGGAATAAGGCACAATCAGCACATGAGGCTGAGTGGCCAGAACGTCATGCTGAGCGCAGCCGAAGCATCTCTACCGCAAAACGCAATCCAACCATTAGGATTACTACTGTGTCAGAGCGGCTTCGACAATCTCAGCGTGGCGGTCGATTTCCCCTGATTCTGAAAACCTTGCATCAGGCGTGGCGTACACAGGCTATACCTAACGGGCTTTGTCGCCCTCTTCATGAAAAAACTCCTCGGCCTTCTGGCCATTATCGTGGCCTCGGCCTTATCGGCCCACGCCCAAACCCCCAGCACCCCCGACGCCCAACAGCCAGTCCCGCTCACCATTGAGCAGCAGCAGCAACGCGCCGCCGATACCAAAGCCACCTACGAGGCGCAAAAGCAGCAAAGCAACACCAGCGACCAAGCAGTTCGAGATAGCAAAAACCAGCTCCAGCAAAACGCCAGTCAGCAATCCGACCTGAAAAAGCAGCTCCGCGAGCAGCGCAACCAGGAAAAAGCCCAGAAATCCCAGTTGAAAGAGCAGCGCCACGCCGCCGCCGAAGCCAAGAAGCAGGAGCGCGACGCCCGCGACATGGCCCGCGCCGAAAAGAAACGGGCCAAGGAAATGAAATAACGAAGCGGCCAATCCGTCGTATTCAGCAAGAAACTCCGGCTTCGGCCGGAGTTTTTTATTGCCCGCTTGCCAGCCCCCTCCCCTACTTTCGTTTCCATTTCCCAATATCCCGCATGGCTACGCCTACCAAAAACACCACCCAATACTACCCCTGGCACCATTTCGTGCTGCTGCCGCTGGCATTCATTATGGCTGGCTACGCCATTTTGCGCTACACCAAAGTAGCCGGCGACGACGACCAGACGGCCCGGCTGTGGTTAACGGTGGCCGCGCTGGCTGTCATCGGCCTGGGCGTGCTCGTGATGCTGCGCCAGCACTACGCGCTGCAATTGCAGGACCGCATCTGCCGGCTCGAAGTGCGCCAGCGCTATTTTGAGGTGAGCGGCCAGCGCTTCGCACCGCTCGAGAAGCAGCTCAGCCTCAGCCAAATTCTGAGCCTGCGCCTGGCCGGCGATGCTGAGCTGCCCGCCCTGGCTCAGGCCGCCGTCACCTCCAACCTTTCGCCAAAAGACATTCAGGCTCGTATTACCGATTTTCAGTTCGACACCATGCGCGTCTGATTTTGATGGGTGAATGGTTGGATGGATGAATTGCTGAACGGATAAACTACCGGCTAAGTCCCGCCTGATTATTCATGCTCAGCTTTCGTCATTCAATTCAGCAATCCACCCATCCAACCATTCACCAATTCACCCATGATTCTCTACAACGTCACCAGCAGCATCGAGCCCAGCGCCGCCGAGGATTGGCTGGACTACATGCGCTCCACCCACATACCCGAGGTGATGGAAACCGGCTTTTTCATCAAGAGCCAGCTCTGCCGCCTGCTCAACGAGGAAGAAGGCGGCATTACCTACGCCGCCCAATACTACTGCCTCAGCCTGGAGCAGCTGGAAGAATACCAGGCCATCTGCGCTCCCTCCCTACGCGCCGACATGGAAAAACACTTCGCCGGCAAGTACGTCTCGTTCCGGACGGTGCTGGAAGTGGTGGAGTAAAGCCTTCCACTGCCTTTATCGAGAACGCCATGCCGAGCGTAGCCGAAGCATGACGTTCTTTTTTTACCCTCTCATCTATAATCCGCTGCCTACCAGTTGGGCACGAAAAAGCCTACTGTGCTGTTAAAACAGCACTATATGAAAAACATCATTTTCTTCGGCGACAGCCTCACCGCCGGTCACGGCCTGCCGGCCGCCAACAGTTTTCCCAGCCTTCTCCAGCAGCGGCTCGATGCCCAGCCGCTTCCTTATAAAGCCTACAACTACGGCGTGAGCGGCGAAACCAGCGCCGGCGGACGCCAGCGCCTGGCCGCCGTGCTGGCCCGCCACCCCATCGATGTATTCGTACTGGCCCTCGGGGCCAACGACGGCATCCGGGGCATTCCCGTGCGCGAAACCACCCAGAACCTGCAGTTCATCATCGACGCCGTGCGGCGGCAGTATCCCGAAGCGCAAATCGTGCTGGCCGGCCTGGAGTTTCCCTTCGACCTCGGCCCACTCGGCGGCCACCGCCTGGCCCATTACGCCACCGAATTCAAAGCCCTGTTTCGCACCCTGGCCGATAAAAACTCGCTGCCCTTCGTGCCCTTCCTCTTACAAGGCGTGCTGGGCCGCCGCGAGCTGAACCTGGCCGATGGCGTCCACCCCAACGCAGCCGGCCAGAAGATTCTGGCCGAGAACGTGTGGCAGGTGCTCGGGCCACTGCTGCAGCAGCCGGTTGCTCAGTAGCGCGGACTTTGTAGTCCGCGTCTCAACGGTGGCTATCGGCGCGAGGACGCGGACTACAAAGTCCGCGCTACTATCCAAACAGATTTCCCTGCACCGGCTGCGGAATGATGTGCGGCGGCGGCACCACTATGCCCGTCAGGGTGCGGATTTTCTCCAATAAGTATTGGGTGAGCACCGGCGCGTGCCGCACATCCTTCTGGTGAATGAAGAAGTAGACTTCGTGCACGCCCTGCGCCACCCAGGCTGCTATTCGTTCGGCCCAGGCGTCGGCGCGGTGGTAGTCGGTGCTGTGCAGGCCGTGGCCGTTGAAGCGGATGAAGGCCGTGGGCGTGGTCAGGCGCAGGGGCAGCACGTCGCGTCGGCCGGCCACGTCGGTTATCACCAGCGTTTTGTTGAGGGCTTCGAGCGTGGCAAACACCGCATCGGCCAAAACCTTATCGGCAAACCAGCGCGGGTGGCGCAGTTCCACGGCCAGCGGCACGGTTTCGGGGAAGTCGAGCAGGAAGCGCTCCAGGCGCGGCAAATGCTCGGGGCCGAAGTGCGGCGGCAACTGCAAAAAGGCCCAGCCTAGGTTGTCCCCCAGCCCTTCAAAGGCCCGCGCCGTGGTCACCACTAGGTCATCGGCCTGAAATAATTCCCGCTCGTGGCTGATACTGCGCGGCAGCTTGGGGCAGAACTTAAAGCCCGAATCCGGCCCCACGGCCTCGCGCCAACGCCGCACGGTGGTGGCGTCGGGGATGCGGTAGTGGGTGGTATTCAGCTCAATGCTGTTGAACTGCTGCGCGTAGTAGCGCAGGTAGTCGGGCTCCTTGATACCGGCGGGAAAGTACGTACCAAGCCATTCCTTATTCGTCCAGATGGGGCAGCCGACATAAATGCGGGCCGACGCGGGCTGCGTAGGCCGGGCACGGGCCAGTACCCGGGCCGTTTCGGGGTGGTCGGGCGGCAGGCTGAAATTAACGTAGCGAAGGTCGGGCAGGCGGCCAAAATCCATGGGGCAAAGGTAGGGTTTGGGGCCGGTGGCGGGCTACTGCTCTTACGACAAAAACCGGACTTTTGCAACCCGGTTTCAAAGGTAGTCGCAGCGCCGATGCCCAAATTTTATACCCGTCGCATAATCTAATTTTGGTGTCTGTGCAATGGCACAGGCCTCATTCGGCAAAATATACTTTGAGGCAACCTCACGGCTACTTTTCCGGCCAACATGAAGATTAATTAAATGCAAGTTTTCTGGATAAAGGACAATTTTTAGCCTAATTCGGTTAGTAGAGGTCAGCGGATTTTTAGCATTGCTCAAATGGATGGGTCTATGTTTGTCCTGCTCACCATCTGCAAATCGCATGATTTTATTTCGCCGCCTACAAGTACTCGTCCTCTCCAGTTGCTTCTTTTTTCTGCTGACTTTGCTGGGCGCTTCGGCGCGCACCGCTCCCGGTACCACCAAAGCAGTTCCCGCCACTAGCACCGCCACCACGGTGTTGCGCGGCCGGGCCTCCTGGTATGGCAGTTACTTCCAAGGCCGGCGCACCACCAGCGGCGAGCGTTACAACCGCTTTAAATACACCTGCGCCCACAAAACCCTGCCCTTCGGCACCCGCCTGCGGGTTACGAATGTGAAGAACGGCAAATCGGTCATTGTGCGCGTTACCGACCGTGGCCCGTTCCGCCACCAGCGCATCCTCGATTTATCGGAAGCCGCCGCCAAGCCCCTGGGCGTGGTTGATTGCGGCGCCGCGACCGTGGTAGCCGAAGTAGTAGCCCCCGAAACGCCCCTCGGCCCCGCCTCTACCCCCGAAAACCTGGCCGCCCTCTTCGCCGCCGACCCCAACCCCGAAGCCGCGTTCACGACCTACACGGTAGCCCCGGATGCTCTCATCAGCCCCGCTGATTCGGCAGCCCGGGTCGCCGCTACGGCCACACTTATCGCCGCTTCGACCAGCACCAAAGCCGAGGTTATCAGTTCTACCGAATCGGTGAACTGTCCGGCGGGTTTCCTCATCCAGGCGGGCTCTTTCATCGATGCCGCCAATGCCCAGACGGTGCAGGCTCGCATCAAGTCGCTGATGCCTGAGCTCAACGTGACCATTTCCCAGGATTTGCTCGATGGCCGCCAGCGCAGCCGCGTGCTCGTGGGTCAGTTTGGCGAGCGCCCCGAGGCGGAGGCCGTGCGCCAGCAATTGCTGGTTTGGGGCATTGGCGGGTTGGTGCGCGAAGTCGCACTTCGATAAGGATAGAGCAGCCGTAGCATGGCGACGTATCGGTAGTAGTACCGATTCCAATCATTTCAAAGCCCCGGCGGGGCGACATTCGTCTGACGAGTGTCGCCCCGCCGGGGTTTTTGCTATTTCATCTTCCCTGATTGCTACCGATATGCCGCCGCGCTGCGGCTGCGGGCAGTAGCTTGCGCCCGGAAATCCAACTCATTATCTGCCATGATAAAAGCCATACTGGCTCTGGCCGCGTGCCTCACCCTCGTTTGGGTGCTGAATACCAAGCAGGGCAACGTGCCGCCATTCGGCAAGCTGCTGAGCCCGTATCGGGGCTTCTGGCTAAACGGCGAGCGGCCCGAAGACTTCCCGGCCCAGCAGAAGCTGGCCATCGCGGGCCTGCAACAACCCGTGACGGTGCGCTACGACGACCGCCGCGTGCCCCACATCTTCGCCCAAAACGACCACGACCTGTACCTGGCCCAGGGCTACCTCACGGCCCGCGACCGGCTCTGGCAGATGGATTTCGTGGCGCACGTAGCGGCCGGGCGGCTGGCCGAAATCGTGGGGCCGGAGCGACTGGAGACGGACCGGTTTTTCCGGCGTATGGGCCTGGGCTTCGGGGCGCAGAAATCAGTAGCTGTCGTACTGGCCGACCCGGTGACCCGCATGGTGGCGCAGGCCTATTCCGATGGAATCAACGCCTACATCAACAGCCTCACGCCTGCCACCTATCCATTTGAATACAAGCTACTCGACTACGCGCCCGAGCCATGGGAGCCGTTGAAAAGTGCCCTCATCCTCAAATACATGGCCTTCGACCTCACCGGCCGTTCCGACGATTTGCGCATGAGCAACGCCTTGCGCGAGTACGGTCCGGCGGTAATGCGCGACCTGTTCCCGGACTACCCGACCCGCGAAGACCCGGTGATTCCAGCTGGCACGCCACTGGATTTTAAGCCGCTGGCCACGCCGCCCGTGCCGCCAGCTTTTGTGGCGGCTGAAGCGCCGTATGCGCCCACCCAGGAGCCCTCGCGCGACCTGGGTTCCAACAACTTCGCAGTAAGCGGGGCGCGCTCGGCCACCGGCTTCCCAATGCTGGCCAACGACCCGCACCTGCAGCTCAACCTGCCCAGCATCTGGTACCAGGTTCAAATGACCGCGCCGGGCGTGAACGTGTACGGCGTGAGCATTCCGGGTGCTCCGCTAGCCATCATCGGCTTTAATGAGCAGGTGGCCTGGGGCGTGACCAATACATACGCCGACGTGCTGGACTGGTACCAGGTGCAGTTTCGGGACGCCCGCAAGCTGGAATACTGGCACGCCGGCCGCTGGAAGCCGGTGCGCCGCGTGGTGGAGCACATCAAAGTGCGCGGGCAGGCCGACCGCCTCGATACCGTATTATACACCCACCACGGCCCGGTGGTGTACGACCGCGCTGAGAAACCCTTCCTGCCGCAGACTCCTATCGGCTACGCGGCCCGCTGGACGGCCCACGACGCGGCCAACGAGTTCAGGACGTTTTACCAGCTCAACCGCGCCCGCACCTACGCCGACTACACGGCCGCGCTGGCTAGCTACGGTGCGCCGGCTCAGAACTTCGTGTTTGCCGATGCCGGCCAGGACATTGCCATCTGGCCCAACGGCCACCTGCCGCTCAAATGGCACGAGCAGGGCAAGTACCTGCTTGATGGCCGCGACCCGGCTCAGGACTGGCAGGGCTGGATTCCGGCCGCCCAGAACCCGCACGCGAAGAACCCGGCCCGGGGCTTTGTGTCGTCGGCCAACCAATCATCGGTGCGGCCGCAGGACTATCCTTATTATATGAACTGGGATTATGGCTCGTCGGAGCGCGGTCGGCGCATCAACCAGCGTCTCGGCCAGATGCCGATGGTGACGGCCGATAGCCTGCGCCTGCTCCAGAATGACGTGCTCGGCCTGAATGCCCAGCTGATGCTGCCGCGCATGCTGGCGCTGGCCGGCGCGCAACCCGCCGCCACGCCCGAGGGCCAGGCCCTAAGCACCCTGCGCGCCTGGAACTACCAGTACACGGCTGATGCCGTCGGCCCCAGCCTGTTTGAGCTGTGGTACGACAATCTGGTGAAGCGCCTCTGGGACGATGATTTCCCCACCGACCCGAAAGGCCCGGCCTACCGCTACCCCGCCCGCGACCGCACCAACAACCTGATTCTGAAGGAGTACAGCAGCCGTTGGATTGACGACCGACGCACCCGCGCCCGCGAAACCCTACCCCTGCTGGCCCGCCAAAGCCTGCGCTGGGCCGTGGACAGCCTCACCCGCAAGTACGGCGCGCAAGGCCCCAAATGGCGTTGGGCCAGCCAGAAAAGCACCGACATCCTGCACTTGCTCAAACTCCCCGGCTTCGGGCAGATGGACGTGGACTGCGGCGGCGGCTCCGGCATCGTGAACGCCACCAATGAGCGCAACGGCCCCAGCTGGCGCATGGTAGTCGCGCTGGGCCCGCAGGTGCGCGCCTATGGCGTGTACCCCGGCGGCCAGAGCGGCAACCCCGGCTCGCCCTTCTACAGCAACCTACTGGAAACCTGGCGCGTGGGCCAGCTCGATGAGCTGGTGTTTCTGCGTAGTGCGCAGGAGCCGAACGCGCGGGTGGCTACGGCTTGGACGCTGCAAGCGAAGTAAGCTGCGGTCAGTTAAAATTCCGCTTGAGTTCGGGCACTCAGTTCGTTCCCAATGATTTTCCGCAGTTCGCACCCGCCAATAAATTTGCGGTATGAATTCCCGCGCCTTCCAATCAATTGACTCTGATAGCCAGCATCCGAAGTGGCTTTGGACGCTGTGGCTGCTCGCGCTACTACTCGCAGCCACCCACCCCGCCGCCGCTCAATACTACGGTCAGTACGCCACCGATACCACCCAGATATTCAACTACGTAGACCAGATGCCGACCCTGCCCGGCGGAGGCGGCAATTTGGCGCTGGTGAAGGCCGTTCAGAAACACCTGCAAATTCCAGTGGAAGTGCGCGAGGGCCACACCGAAGGCCGCGTGTTCGTGCGCGTGGTAGTGGGGGTGAGCGGCGTGGCCCGGCAGGCGGCCGTGGTCCAATCCCTCAGCCCCGCCTGCGATGCCGCGGCCCTAGCCGCCGTGAAGCGCATGCCGCGCTTACTGCCGGGCCGCTACCAGGGCCAGCCAGTGGCGGTGCTGCTCACGGTGCCGGTCATGTTTCTGTCGCCGCGCCACGTGTTTGCCAGTACGGAAGTGGCCCGGCTGGCCCAGTTTCCCGGCGGCGATGCGGCTCTGGAGCAGTACCTGCAAAAGAACAAAGCCACGCCCGCCGAAGTGAAGCAGCGCGACCTCAAAGGCCGCGTCGTGGTGCGCTTTGTGCTGAAGCCCGACGGCCGCGTGGGCGCTAGCGAAATCATCAACTCTCTCTGCTCCAGCTGTGACGACGAAGCTCTGCGCCTTGTGCGCGGCTTCCCGCGCTGGCAGCCTGCCCTGGGCTACGACGACCAGCCCGTGGCCATGTACCAAATAGTCAACATCTGGTTTAGCCCGCCCGCGCCTCCCACTGGCCAGGCCGCACCGGTGCCCGAAAACCAGATTTACAGCCAGGTCGAGCAAATGCCCGCGCTGCCCGGCCGCAGCGGCCCCGACGGCCTGCAAGCTGCCCTACAGGAGTTGATTGAATACCCCGAGCGCGCCAGCAGCGGCGAGGGTGAGGTCAGCTTCGTGGTGGAGCCCGATGGCCGCGTTACGCGTCCGGTCATGCTCAAGCCTATCAACAGTGTGATGGATGAGGCCGTGCTGGCGGCGGCCCTGCGCCTGCCGCGCTTCGAGCCCGGCCGCCACAACGGCCAGCCGGTGGCCGTCCGCCTCGCCATACCGGTCTTGATTGATATTCGCTAATCAGCTTTTTCTTCGAGAGTCAGCATCTTAAGCATACAGAAAAGGCGGCCCTCCGTAGAAGGCCGCCTTTTCTGTGTTGCGTTGGCAATCCACTGTTTTACAGCAGAAAGCTGGCAAGCATTTAGTCGTGGTTGGCGCGGTTGATGAGCACTACCGTCACGGCCGCGATGGCGGCAATGCCGAGCACCATTTGCGTGGGGGTGAAGCGCTGGGCGGCTTTGCGCAGCAGCACGCCGCCGTTTTTCAGCAGGTCATCTACGTGCTCGGTCTTGCCCTGAAATACGTGGTAGGCACTCTCGAAAGTACGGGCAAGGTCTTCGGGCAGGATGTCTTCGAGTTGTTTTTCGATTTGCGCTTCCATAAAGCTGGTATTGAGAAGGGAGAGGTGAAAGAGGGCAATTACCGCCCCGGATTCGCTGTACGGAAAAGGCAGGAGCAGGGCTGCCTTTTTTACGTTTTCCAACCGAATCAGTTCACAATAACAGCAGTTAAGCAACTCATTGTCAACAATATTTATTGACAGACATTGTTAACATTTCTCAATCTTACTCCACCACGACAATGCGCGAGCCGGTGCGCCGGTCTTCGCGCACCTGGCAGTAGTAGGCTCCGGGGGCCAGCCCGTTCAGGTCCACGGGCAGCTGCTGCGGGCCGCGGGGCAGTACCTGGTCCACGGCGCGGCGCACTTCGCGGCCCAGCGCATCGAGCACCACAATCTGGACGTGGCCGCCGGCGCTTTCGTAGGCCACGGTAGTACGGCCGTCACGCGCCACGGGGTTGGGATAGACCGTAAAATCGGCCACCTCAGCCGCTGAATTCGTGGCCGTGATGGCCCCGGGCCGTAGCACCGGCACGTAGGTAAACGACTGCCCGAAGAGCTGCGTCAGCGTGGCCGGCGTCACCTGAAACCAGTCTTTCAGGATGCTGGTGTAGATGCTACGGAAGTCGAACTGCATGGGAATGTTGTCGTTGACGCCGGCGCTGGTGGGCAGCGTGGGGTTGGCCCCGTGCACGATGGGGTTCACCTTGGTGCCGAACACCAGCAGCGGAGCCGCCGCCCCGTGGTCGGTGCCGAAGCCCGAATTGGACCGGATGCGCCGCCCGAATTCCGAGAACGTCATGCCCACCACCCGGTCCTGGATGGCCAGCCGCCGCAGGTCGTCCTGGAAGGCGTTCACGGCCTCCGCAATCTTGCCCAGCAGCGTGGCATGGGTGCCCACGGTGGTGCTGCCCGTAGCGGGCACTTGCAGCGTGTGCGTATCGAAGCCGCCGAGCTGGCACACGTAGATGCGCGTGCTCAGGCCGCCGGCCACCAGCTGGGCCACTATTTTGAGTTGGTCAGCCAGCGAATTCTGGCCCGCCGTGGGATACAGCGGCGAGATGTTCTGGGCCCGCCCGGCCGCTGCCTGAATAGCCGTGGTGTACACCTGGGTCTGGCTCACCACTTGCCGGATGAAGGTCAGCTCGTGCCCGGCCGGCGTATTGGGCGCGGCATCGACCCCGCCGCTAAGTAATTGATAGAAAGACGACGTACTGGCAATGGCCATGCCCATGTTCACCGTCGGTCCCTGCACGCAGTTGCTCACTACCGAGCCAATGCTGATGGCCAGCGGGTCGGGGTTTGTAGTGCTGGGGTAGCCGGTGGGGAAGCCCGGAAACTCGCCGTCGAGGTAGCGGCCAGCCCAGCCCGTGGTCCAGGTTACGTTCGAGTCGGAGCCCGAGGTCCAGATATCGGTGGCCCGGAAGTGCGAGAAATTGGGGTTGGGGTAGCCCACGCTCTGCACCACGCCCAGCTTGCCGTTCTGGTACAGGTTCTGGAGCGAAGCCATGGCCGGGTGAATGCCGGTGGCCGTGGTGAGCGGCAGCACCTGCGCCTGGGGCAGGGCAATGTTGCTGCGCGCCGCCAGCAGGGCCGGGTACTGGTCGAGCGGGATAATCATATTCAGCCCATCATTGCCGCCTTGCAGCTGAATGATGACCAGCACCTTATCCGTAACTGTGGTGGCATTGGTAAGGGCCGCCAGCTGGGCCGAATACCCATAGGCACCAATGGGCAGCCCGCTCAAAAAAGCAGTACCAACCGAAGCCGCAGCCGTAGTCTGTAGAAATTCGCGACGTTTCATGGGAATCGGTTGGCGTTAGGACAAATGATATTCGGCCAGGCCCATCAGGGCGCGGAGCATGGCTTGCAGCTTGGTGGTGACAGCGGCCTTTTTTGCCGTGTTGGTGGGTGCGGCCAGGTACTGCTGCCATTCTATAGTCCACTCAAAATCGGGCAAGCCCGGCAGCAGCGCAGTTTTCAGAAAGGCAATTTGATTGGCAGTGAGGTCAATGGGCACCATCAGCTTCACATACTCGGCAATCAGCAGGTTACAGTCGGCTGCCGTACTGGCCGGGAACGACTGCGTGAGCGCCAGCACGTCAATCACAATTTTGACCCCGCTGCGCGTGTAGCCTGAGCCGATGAACAGGTCCGTGACCTGGTTACGACGCGGCAGCGTCACGGCGTTTATCCAGAGTTCGTGGTACTGCGGCGTTTGGTAGTAGGCGGCCCAGCCGGCCACGTTGGGCGGGTCGCCCAAGGTTTGCTGCTGCACAAAGGTGAGGCTATTGAGGTAGTCCCACATGGTGTATTGCACGGCCACGTTGGTAGCCGGCGGAAACACCATCTCCATTTGCCGGCACAGGCCTACCGTGAAATCAAGCGGACTTTTGATGAGGCAGCCCACGTTCAGGGTATCGAAGAAATGCTCGGAGCTGAACAGTGCCCGCAGCACCGGCACGATATCGAAGCTGTTATTAATGAGAATGGTAGCCAGCGGCCGGATGATATCCGTTTCCACCTGCGTATCAATCAGGTAGTACACGAACCAGCGGTATAGCTTGCGCACGATAAAGCGCGCCGTCTCCACCTGCTGAAAAATCAGGTTGATAAGCGCCTGGTATTCCGTTGCGCCGCTGTTGGCGATGCTGGCATTGCCGAAGGCCGAGGAAAACACCTTGGTAGTGGTGTCGTGGCGGCTGGCGGTGAAGTAGCTGCCCACAGGAACGGTGGCCAGGTCACGCCAGCCAGTGAGGACCTTGGCGGCGGCCTGCACGTCGGCCTCGGTGTAGTTGGTGTAATTGCCGGTGCCAATCAGCGGCCCCTTGCCCACCGTGAACAGCTCCAGCAGTTCGCGGCCGTAGTTCTCATTGGGTGCACCGGTTATGCTCTGGTTGCCATTGAGGTAGCGTAGCATGGCGGGCGTCACGGTCACGTCCTTGGCCAGCTGCTTGAAATTGCCCAGCGCGTGCTGGCGCAGCAGGCGGCAGTATTCGTAGCCCATGCGCGCGTCATTGATGTCGCCCAGCTCCACCACGAAGTGATTGTGCCAGAACAGCGTCATTTTCTCCACCAGCGTGGTGCCTTGGCCCAGCAGCTGGCCCAGCCACCAGTCGCGCAGCGAAGCCCGCCGCACGCCCTCGAAATTCTGGTCGAACACCTGCGCCGTCCAGGTCTGGCCGATGGGCACGCTGGTATCGGTAGCCGATACGTTTACGGGCGGGTCGGGGGCGGTGGCCGGGGCCGTGAGCAGTCCGTTGAGTACCGCCGTGAGGTTGGAAGCCGCCGCCGTCATAATCTCCGTGCGCGTGGGGCCAAACAGGCAGCGGCGCAGCAGGTGCGCGGCCTGCGCATAGCCCCAGGTGCCGGCGTAGGGCGTGAGGGTGCTGGTGGTGCGGGCCAGGCCGGTGGGCAGCGCCTTGTTGGCGTAGCGGCTCACGGTTTCGGGCGGGTCCTGCTGGGCCTGCGCAGCGGTGGGCCGCTCGGCCACGGCCGCTGCTGGGGCATTCAAGACAGCCGCGTTTCGTTGGAGGAAATGTCTGCGGTTCATAAGCAGGGCGTAATGATGTAATCAAAAGCAACAATGAAACGACTCTTGGCCCGGCATTCTTCCTCTTCTGGGCCAACGGTTTAGCGTAGACTCGTCAAAGCCTGATGAGTTTAATACAAGTATCCTGTTTCTTACTGAGTAATCACTGAACTCTCAGCCAATGGAGCCAATATCCCAGCGAAGGGCACAAAAAAAACGCCCGGCTGTGAGGCCGGGCGTTTTTCGAACTTCTGGTTTAGAGTCGAAGGCTATTGAACGGAGGCTATTGCTGACTCAGTGGCGGCTTCGGTAGCAGCTTCATCGGCGGCAGCAGCGGCGCGCACGCGGCCGGCAGCGTAGAAATTGCGGTGGTAGTACGGCTGGTTCAGCGAGCTCACCATCACGCCGCCGTTGCAGGCCGAATGAGCAAACTTACCGTCCTTCAAATAGATACCAACGTGGTAAATCGGCCCTTTGCCCCGGCGGAAGAACACCAGGTCACCGGTCTGCATTTCGGCTTTGGCCACGCGCTTGGTGTTGCTGAACATGGCCCGCGACGAGTGAATCAGGTTGATGCCGTACACTTCGTGGAACACCCGCGTCACAAAGCCCGAGCAATCGGTGCCGCGGCGCGAGTTGCTGCCGTAGCTATAAGGAGCACCAATCCAGTCTGTTACCGTGCGCAGCAAGTCCTTGTTTTCGTTGAAAGCCAAGTGCAGGCCCAGGGTCTGAGCGTAGTAGTGGTAAGTGAGCGAGTCGCGGGAAGCGGCCAGTTCGGCGGCGGTGGGTTTGGTGGCCGGTGGGTTGCTGGGGTCGCTTTCGGGAGCACTCTCGTTCGTCAGGGCCGGAAGCAGCGAAGCTTCGGCCACGACCGGTGCCGAGATGGCACGGGCCGTAGCAGAAGCTTCGGGGGCGCGTTCAAAGAAGAAGGAGAGGGCCAGCGAGGTAGCGGCGAGGCAATACAGGAGGCTGTTTTTCATTGTCCGTCGTTAGGGTTGGGGGCAAAAAACCGGGTTCCAAAGTGAGGGCGGAAGAGCCGGAGTAGTAGCTTTCTTAGGCGATAGGCAAGGCTGAATGTAGCCGAGTGAAGAGGTGGTGAAAAGAAGTCGTACCCGATAATTTCTATTGTTCGTAGAATAGGTCGCAGGGTAAAGCTAGGGCAAACTTTTCGTAAGTCCGGCACTTTTTCTTAAAAAAAAGCAAAAATACTTTGTAAAAGATAATTTTATCAATAAATATTAACCGAACACCTTGCAACCAAGCTCATCTTTGCTTCGTATCTGCGCGACCAAAATATTCCTATATCCCCCCTTTTATGGAAAAGCTTCGGACCTGGACCAACTCCCCCCTTGCCCTCATTGCCCGGCGCGTGCTCAAGGCCCAGCGCGTGGCCATGGTGGTGGGCCAAACGGTACACCTGAGCGGGGCTTCCCGCGAGGAATTTCTGGCCGATGCCGAGTGGGTGGCCCACGAGGCCGTGCACCTGCGCCAATACAAAGAGCACGGCCTGCTCCCCTTCCTCTGGAAATACCTCATTGAATCGGCCCGCGTGGGCTACTACCTCAACAAGTATGAAGTGGAAGCCCGCGATGAAGCCCGTCGTGTGGTGCTCGCCGACCCCAAGCATGTGCTGCGTCCCCTGCCCCGCCATGCCCAGCCCGGCCCTGAAATCACCTAGCCAAGCCGGCATTAGCCAAAATAAAACCGGCGAATTGCAACTAACCGGCAGCTGATTACGAATAACCCACACGCCTCCGGCGCTTCAGCGCCCGGCGATTTTCTTATTCTTTCCACCACCCAATTCCCGCTCATAATCATGGATAACCAGCAAGACCAGTTCGGGACTCCGAACCAAGCTAATACCGGCAATACCGGCCGCACCGGCCAGAACCCCACTACGCCGGGTACTTCCAGCACTTCCAGCGGCGCTTCCGCCGCTTCGCGCAAATCGGCCCCCACGCCCAGCGCTCAAAGCTCCTCCCCTACTCCCGACGCCCAGAACCAGACCACAGCCAACGCCGGCGACAGCCGCCAGGGCGAAGGCCAGCAAACCAACGACCAGGAAGGTACCCTGCTCGATACGGCCCTAAACAGCGGCAAAAAATGGATTGAAGATTCGGGCATGCTCGACAGCGTGAACCAGCTGCCCCAGTCGCTCAAAGACCTCGGCAACCGCGCCCTCGACCGTGTGAATGGCCTCAGCACTACCCAGAAGGTAGTGGGCGGCGCTATTCTGGCCGGTGGCATTGCCTGGCTGGCTACCCGTAAGGGCAAGTCCGGCAGCAGCGAGAGCAGCCCGTATAACTACGGCCGTCAGCGCGACGCTGGCAGCTACGGCCGCCGTAGCTACGGCTACCAGGCCCCCGATGCTTCGACCAGCCGCCGCCCGGCCGCTGGCACCTTGGGCCGCTCCGACAGCGGTGCTCCCTACGCCAACAGCGGCAGCCGCTACGGCAGCAGCGGTAGCTACGGCAGTGATGCCAACGCTTCCAAATCAACCGGTAACACTGGCATCCATTCGGGCAGCGGCCGCAGCGAGAGCAGCCCCAGCGCCTCGGCATTCACCGACCACGGTGCGCAGGCTTCCGAACATCGTTCCCACTCGAAAGACGACGGTTTTCGTAGCATCGAATAGCCTTTTGGTTTTCTAAGCAAAAAGCCCCGCTCCTTATCGAAGCGGGGCTTTTTGCTTAAATCTTAGTCTGATAACTAAGAACAAAAAATCCGCTGTGGCTAGAATTCCACATTGGTTCGGACGGCCGGAAAGCGTCAGTAGACCTACGGAGTGTCAGTATTCCGCAATAAGGATTGTTTAAACGCTTCTTTCTGACTGGATTCGTAGAACTTGTATTTCTCAGGAGAAACTTCATTTATTACGTCCAGAAGCGCTGCCAATTCATTTACGTAGTTCCCATTCCACCTAAAGCTCTTGCTAATGTTTGGCTTAGTAATGGTAACATCGAGGTGAAACCCATCGTCCACTGTGGCGGTGTTGCTACTGCACTGCTGCTGTATGACGTTGGGATTAGCCGTACTTAGTATCCTCTCTTTCGTCTGCCGCTGCGTACGGCTCAGCGAGGTGTTGAACAGTTCCGTACGCATGGGTGGGCGAGAGGATGATAATTTGGTAATGGTCAAGCGAGTGGCATCCAGTCGATATTCGACCAAATAAAAATCCACTAGAGTTTGGATGGGCCGGACAAGCTTTACTCCGTCTATACCATACTTTTTCCATCCATACTCACGGTACTCCCTAATAAATATAATCCCTTCTTTACCGGCTTGTCGAGCATATGCGCAGCCTGCAACGAGTAAGAAAATCAGCAAAGCACCTAACTTAATTAGAAATTTCATAAATACCGAAATTGAATGAAACAGGGGTCTGCCAGTTAGTTATGCAAATTTTCGCGCAAAACTCAATCGACGATATTATAGGCAATCGGGTAACTCACTTGTAATAAAATCGGATATGGCCTGGCGGTAATCCGCGTCCTTACCTTGGCTAGTAACTTCATCGCGAAACCGCGTAGTGTTTTCCAGTCCCATCAAGGATAAATAGTTGTACTTAGCGATATCACTGCCAATCTGAGCATATGTCTGTGGATAGTTAGTCTGCACAAAATTCCGCAGCCCCTCGGCCATTATGCTGTTGTTATAAGCCATGTAATTGTGTGTGGCAGTTGTCCACTGTGCATTTGCTCCGGCTGTTGCATCTACATAACCTATCAACTCCTGAAATGTCATATCATTGATAGGCTTGGGCCAGTTGCTGATGACGGTAGTGCCAAACGTCGCTATAGCATATTGCTGTAATTGGGCATGGTAAGTTTCGTGGAAAAACGTGGTAGCACCCCAAATAGCGTGCTGTAAGTCGAAAGCCGATTTATTAATCAGAATAGTGGCAGTCGACGTAGCGTAATTCCATGTGCAGTTGCCGGTACTACCACTAGCTATTGTGCCCATATTGAATGATACATTATATCGAGATGAATTTTGAAAATTTGTCATCAACTCCTTAAACTGGCTATTATCCTGAAGCTTTGTTAGTACACATTTTGCTTTTGGGTCATTAGAAACAGATGAACTGATGATGACTGAAGTGGGGAATGAGGCAGGAGTAGGTGTCGTTCCATTAGGACACGCACGGCACCCAGTAGTAAGGCCAGGGTCACTGCCAGGGTCACCACTGCTTGGGTCACTTGAGCCTCCCCCACCAGGCTCACCGCCCCAGCCGCCGTCACCGTAGCCGCCATAGGGTCCAGTGCCCGTACCGCCACTACCGGGAGGGCCGGAGCAGTCACCGGTAGTGGTGATGTAATCGCCCCGGCTTCCATCTTCGTTAACGTAATACCAATCGGTGCAGACCACGGAATCGTAATTACCGGTCGGCCCTGCAGGTTTGCTCCCACGGCCAACGGCCGTGGGGTCTTTGCGGGTACGGAAACCCAGATGCACCACGCCGGGCTGCACGATGCCGTTCTCAAAGCGCCGGCCGGTGCGGTACCGGTAGACATCCGTATAGAATAGCACCAAGCCAGTGCCCTGCGCTGGCGCAGTTGGAGTACCGGCCGCCTGATAGCTGCGGTAAAAGCTAACCAGCAGTGCGGCCGTGTCCACGGGGGTTATCGAGTGGTTTAGCAGCAGCTCAACAATAAGGCCAGTAGGCTTCAGCGAATTCGTATCGCGGGCTACTACCAGATAGCGAGTGCCCTGCACCAGCCGACCAGTAAACCGTTGTGCATCGCCTTGCAATGGCACCAGCACCAGTGGCTTTGGACCAGGCAATGGAATGGCCCGCGCCCAGTTTAACGCCCAATGGCGGGAAATGGACGTGTCGGCTTGGGCGGAAGCCGCACCCTTTGGATTTACTAGTGGATGACTGGCCTCATACCAGCTACGCGCCGCTGAGACAGAAAGCGTATTGGCCGGGGCCGGCAGCAGGCCAGGCTCTTGCTTAGTGCAAGCGGTGGCTAAGGCCACGCCAAAGCCTGCAACGAGGACGTTGCGAAACAAACGGTAGAATTTCATCGAGGGTGAAAAGGGGTAGAAACGATTGTCGACAGTCTTTTCCAAGGTTCAAATAGAAAACAGAAAACCGTGGAAATGCCTGCCCAAAGCTAAGCGCTTTTCCGCTTAATCGTAATCATTAACAGCCGCGTTGTCCAAAAACAACGTGCCCGCTTCCTGAATAAATCAGCAAGCGGGCACGGCGGATTTTCATCAAGTTGCGGCCCTCTTAAGAGAAACTTACAGCCTGCTATCAGATATTCATGGCCGACTCGCGGCGCCGCATCTTGCCGGCCGGGATGCCGAACATCATCTTGAAGCGGCGGCAGAAATAGGCGGTGTCTTTGTAGCCCACCTCCTTGCCGATGTCGCGGATGCTTTTCTTGGTGGTGCGCAGCAGGAACACGGCGCGCTCCATGCGCTGGTATTCGATGTAATCCTGCGGATTGATGTTGGTCAGCATCTTGAAATACTGGCCCACGTAGTCCTCGCTCACGTTGGCTACGCCCGAGAGGACTTTGTTCGACAGGTCGCCGCCCAAGTTCTCCTTGATGTAGTTGAACAGGTCAATCAGGCGGGGGTCTTTGAAGTAGGTGCTGTTGGTGGCCAGCTGCTCCACAAACATGTTGTTGCGCAGCACGTAGCGCACCACTTCCACCACGATGTTCTCGGTGTAGATGTTGATGAGGCGCTCGCGGCCGGGCAGGTCCTGCATGCTCTCTTCCACCACCTTAATCACCAGATTGGCGAGCTTGGGCTGCCCCGAAATGAGGAAGGCCGGCACGTCGAGCGAGGCGAAGAAGTTCACCGAATCGAACACCTTGGCCTCGAAGCTCACGAAGCTGTGGCTCTCGTCGGCATCGCCGATGAGGTCGAGGTTGTCGTTGGAATGGAAGAACTTATCCTTGTTCGAGATAAGGTCGTCGTTGGTGATGACGCGGTTTTTGGTGTCTTCGCCGTAGCTCACGCGGGTGGGCCGGCCGCCGGGGATGAAGAGCATTTCGCCTTCTTCCACCACCATGGCCTCTTCGCCAAACGTGATGTGGCCCTTGTGAAGCAGAATCAGGTTGTTGCCTACATCGTAGGAGTTGCGCACGGTGAAGGGCTGGTGCAGCACCAGGTTTTTGGCCTTGATGTAGCGGACGCCCAACGACTCGATGACTTTATTGTAATCTTCCATAATTCAGGTGGCCTGAAAGACCGTTGAGGGGTGCGGAGGAGGTAACTGGGTGGCTACCGCAATGCAATATAACAGCTTGAAATTCACAAAAACTAAAAACCCAGCCAAATAGTGGCTGGGTTTTGTGCAATGAATCTGAATTTTAGGCAATTCCCGGCTTACTTGAGGATATCCCGCGAAATCACAATTTTCTGAATTTCCGAAGTGCCTTCGTAAATCTGGGTAATCTTGGCGTCGCGCATGAAGCGCTCGACGTGGTACTCTTTCACAAAGCCGTAGCCGCCATGAATCTGCACGGCTTCTACAGCCGAGTCCATGGCAACTTTGGAGGCGAAGAGCTTGGCCATCGCGCCCGACTTGCCGTAGTCGGCGTGGTTGTCCTTGTCGGCGGCGGCTTGCAGGCAGAGCAGGCGGGCGGCGTCGATGTTGGTAGCCATATCGGCCAGTTTGAACTGGATGGCCTGGTGCTGCGCAATGGGCACCCCAAAGGCCTTGCGCTCCTTGGCATATTTCAGGCTGAGCTCCAGCGAGCCGGAGGCAATGCCCAAGGCCTGCGAGGCTATGCCGATACGGCCGCCAGCCAGCACCTGCATGGCGAACTTGAAGCCGAAACCGTCTTCGCCGATGCGGTTTTCCTTGGGCACCTTCACGTCGGTGAACATCAGCGAGCAGGTGTCGGAGCCGCGGATGCCGAGCTTGTTCTCTTTGGGGCCCTGAATAAAGCCGGGCATGTCCTTGTCAACAATGAGGACGTTGATGCCGCGCGACTTCAGCTCGGGGTGGGTTTGGGCGATAACCAGGTAAACCGAGGCCGTGGTGCCGTTGGTAATCCAGTTTTTGGTGCCGTTCAGCAGGTAGTGGTCGCCTTTGTCTTCGGCGGTGGTGCGCTGGCTGGTGGCGTCGGAGCCGGCTTCGGGCTCGCTTAGGGCGAAGGCGCCGATGATTTCGCCCGAGCACAGGCGGGGCAGGTATTTCTGCTTCTGCTCTTCGGTGCCGTACTTTTCCAGGCCCCAGCACACCAGCGAGTTGTTCACGCTCATCACCACCGAGCACGAAGCATCAACTTTGCTGATTTCCTCCATGGCCAGCACGTAGCTCACGGTATCGAGGCCGGAGCCGCCGTACTCGGGGCTCACCATCATGCCCATGAAGCCGAGCTCGGCCATCTTTTTGATTTGCTCGGCGGGAAATTTCTGGTGCTCGTCGCGCTCGATGACACCAGCCCACAGCTCGCTCTGGGCGAAGTCGCGGGCAGCGTCGCGCACGGCCAGTTGCTCTTCGCTGAGTTGGTAAATATTGGAGGATGTGGCGGTTTGCATGGGCGGGGTGGGAATAATTGATTTAATGGCGCAAAAGTACGGCCTCAGGGCACGACGGGCAAGGTGAACGGTAAGTACCCAGCGCCCCTAACAGCCGTTAGCCAATAAAAGATTCTGGCTTTTGGCACCAAACAACTGCCTTGAGCGGCCCGAAGTTTTGCCCGACTTTTACCCGGATATGACTCTTCGCCTCCTCAGTCGCTACGCGCTGTCTTTGCTATTTGTGCTGGCCGGCATCTGGCATTTTGTTCATCCGGCTACTTACCTGGCTATCATACCGCCCCAATTACCAGCCCCCCTGGCGCTGATATATGTGAGTGGCATTTTCGAAATACTGGGCGGGCTGGGGCTGCTGCTGGCCCGCACGCGGCGGTTGGCCGGCTGGGGCCTGCTGGCGCTGCTGGTAGCCGTGTTCCCAGCCAACGTGTACATGGCCCTGATTCATGAGCAACTGCATATTTCCGGCTGGGTAGCCTGGGGCCGGCTGCCGCTGCAATTGCCGCTGATGTGGTGGGTGTGGAAGGTGATGAAGGGTTGAGGCCCGTTTGTCATCCTGAGCGCCGCGAAGGACCTTATCACGCTCAAATAAGTTTGACGTGATAAGGTCCTTCGCGGCGCTCAGGATGACAAACGGGCCCCTTACTCCCAGCGTACGTCCAGCAAACGCAGCTGCACGCTGCGCTGGCCGCGGTACTCATTCAGCTCCACGGTGTAGCAGGCGCTGAAGGGACGGCCTTGCTCAATCTCGGGCAGGTAGTCGGCCAGGCCGAAGCCAATGGCGTCCACAGCTGGCCCCTGAGCATCGGCCGAGGCTAGGCGGAGCTTGAGGTGGCCCTGCCCCACCACCCGGGCGCTGTGCGGCACGGCAATCAGCCGCTGCGAAGCGAAGACGGGGTTGGGGTTGCCGGGACCGAAAGGCTCCATGCGCCGCAATTCGCCAAAAAACTCTTCGGTGATGCGGCTTAGGGGCAGCACGGCGGCTATTTCCACAGGCCGCACCAGGTGCTCGGTGGTGAGCGTACCGGCCACCACTTCCTCGAATCGACGCTGAAAAGCGGGCACGTTTTCCACCTTCAGGGTGAGGCCGGCGGCGGCGCGGTGCCCGCCAAACTGGTCGAGCAATGAGGAGCAGGCTTCCAGCGCCTCGTGCACATCGAACCCGGCCACGGAGCGGGCCGAGCCCGTGGCCTTGCCGTCGCGCTGCGTGAGGATGACGGTGGGACGGTAGTATTGGTCGAGGCAGCGCGAGGCGACGATGCCGAGCACGCCCTGGTGCCAGTCGGCCTTGTAGAGCACAGTGGCACGGGCGTTTTGCAGCACGGGGTCGCCGGCAATCATGTCCAGCGCTTCCTGAGTGGTGTGCTGGTCCGAACCGCGCCGCTGCTGATTCATCTGGTCCACCACTTCGGCGGTGTAGCGGGCTTCCTGCTGGTCGGGGGCCAGCAGCATGGCCACGGCACGGCGGGCGTCGCCCATGCGCCCGGCCGCGTTGATGCGCGGCGCAAAGCCAAATATCAGGCTGCTGATGCCCAATGGACCTTCGCGCAGCGTGGCCAGCTCGCGCAGGGCGGCCAGGCCGGGGCGCAGCAAATGGGCATCTTCGTTGAAACGTCGCAGGCCGTAGGAGGCCAGAATGCGGTTTTCGCCGGTGATGGGCACGATGTCGGCGGCAATGCTCACCGTCACCAAATCCAGCAAGTCGTGCAGCGGCTCCTTGGGCAAGCCGAGGTGTTCGCCCAGAGCCTGCATCAGCTTGAAGCCCACGCCGCAGCCCGAAAGCTCTTTGTAAGGATACTCACAATCGGCCCGCTTGGGGTCGAGCACGGCCACGGCGGCCGGCAGTTCATCGCCAGGCAGGTGGTGGTCGCAAATGATGAAATCGACGCCCCGGCTGCTGGCGTAGGCTACCTGCTCCACGGCCTTGATACCGCAATCGAGCGCGATGATGAGGGCAAAACCCTGGTCGGCAGCCGTGTCAATGGCTTTTTGAGAGATGCCGTAGCCCTCGGTGTAGCGGTCGGGGATGTAGTCGCGCAGGCGCTCGGCCCCGAACAACGGCGTGAGGTAGCTGATTACCGTGGCCACCGAGGTGATGCCGTCCACGTCGTAATCGCCCAGCACCAGCACTTTCTCGCCGGCCTGCAGGGCGTGAGCCAGGCGGGCCACGGCGCGGTCCATGTCGCGCATCAGCAGCGGGTTGGGCAGCTGGCGCAGGTCGGGGTGGAAGAAGGCGGCGGCGGCTTCGGGCGTGGCAATGCCACGCTGCACCAGCAGGGCGGCTATCTCAGGGGCAATGAAGAGGGCCTGGGTAAGGCTATGGACCTGGGCAGGGTCGGGTTCGGGGATATAATTCCAGCGCTTACCAGCGGATACGGACATCGGATACTTCGTCAAAATGGGTCCAAAAGTACGACCAAACCCCTCCCCCACGCCGACGGCTCTACCTTTGCCCCACGTTTTGCCAGCCCCGCGCGCCATGAAAAAGCTCCGAGATTTCTACCGTCAATACCGCCAGTACATCGGCACCGATGTGCTGATGTACGGCGTGTTCATCCTGGTACTGGCGCTGATGTTCGTGTTTTTTCGGTAGGGTGCGGGGCTTGTCCCCACCCGTCGTTGAACGGAATCGCTGCAACGGTGCGACCGTCCGGGCGGGGACAAGCATCGCCCCTACTGCACGCCATCGCCCCGCAGCTTGCGGAAGCGCTTGCGGGCTTCGGCCACGTAAATGCTGCCAGGAAACTTGGTTATTACCTGGTTGTAGAGCTCCTGCGCTTTTCCCTTGTCCTTCACATCCTCCTCCTGAATACGGGCCAGCAGGAACAGCGCATCGTCGCTCAGCACGTCGGTTTTCGGGTTGGCGGTGATGCGCTCCAGCGTAGCAATGGCCCCGGGAAAGTCGCCGGTGCGGCGCTGGAGCTGCGCTTTCAGGTAGTACGTGTCATCGGCCAGCGAGTGGCCGGGGAAGCGCTCCAATAGCGCATCCAAGCCTTTAATGGCTTCGGGAATTTTATTCTGAAACACCAGCTGCTCCACGGCGGCGTAGGCTTTAAGCCCCAGGCCCAGCGTATCCTCCACGGTGTTGTCCTGAATCAGCAGCGAAAGCTGCATGGCATCGTTGGCGATTTCGCGCGTGGTGGCTTCTTTGAGAATGTCGAGGTGGCTTTGGGCCAGCTTGAAATCGCCGGCGTAGTAGCTCAGCCGGGCATTGCGCAGCTTGGCCTCGTAGCCCAGCGGTGAGTCTTTGTGCGATTTCTCGACCTGCGAATACAGCAGCGTGGCCTCCCAGGGCTCCCCTTTCAGAATGTACAAGTCGCCCTGCGTAACCTTGGCCTCGTCCACCACCTCGTCGCTGGCGCGGGGCATGTCGATAACTTCCTGGAGCAAGGTCATGGCCTTGGCCCGGTCATTCAACTGAAAAGCGTAGAGGTTGGCCAAGTTGCGGATAACGGGCGCGGTATCGGGCGTGCGGCCCAGCTCGGCCAGCAGCTGGTCGTATTCCGTCACTAGGGCGCGCACTTTGGTCACGTCCACCGGGTATGTTTCGCGCACTTGGGCCTCGCGGGCTTGTAGCAGGCGCTGGCGGGCCCCGTTGTAGTACGGGCCGTTGCGGTACTCCTTGGCTACGTAGCTAAAGCCTTCGATGGCCGTTTCGTAGTCTTTGTTCTGCTGCGCGATGGATGCCAGCTCCATCACCCGCACACCCTCGCTGCGGCTGCGGCGGTCCAGGGCGCGGGCCTGCACCAACGCCCCGCCAAAATCGCGCCGCTGCACCTGCAGCCACAGTAGCAGCTCGCTGTAGGCCGACTGGTCGGGGTGCTCCTGAATGGCAGTTATCAACTGCTTTTCCAGCGCGTCGAAGTCTTTTTCTTCGTGCAGGGCATTTTGCAGCATGTTGCGCACGTAGGGCAACTGCTTGTCGTCCTGGGCTATCAGGCGCAGGGTTTCGGCCAGCACCTTGGGCTGGTCCTGGGCTTGGGTATAGAGCTGGATGAGCTGCGGGGCGTACTCCGTATCGTTTTTGGCAATGGCGCGGCCGCGGAGGTAGGTGCGCTCGCTCCATTCGGGCAGTTCCCGCCGGCTGAACTCGGCTGCTACCGGCTGCACTTGCGCGGGCGTGAGCTGGGCCAGCACCTTCTGCCACTGCTTCTCGGCCGCCGCTTTGTCCCCGGCCGCCTGATAGGCCCCCCCCAGCGTCACGCCCAGCGTGGCATCTTCGGGACGCAGCTTAATAGCCTTTTTGGTCAGTTTTTCGGCGTCCTTATAGCGCTTCAGCGCCTGCAACGACGCGATGTAGACCGGAAAGGTCACCAGGCTGGTCTGCTCTTCTAAGGGCAGCTTTTCAAACAGAAAAACCACTTTCTCGTGCTCGCCCCGGCTGGCGTAGTCCTGCGCCAGCGCCGTATTGCTCACGGGTGCCCAGCCTTTGGAGGGCTGCGCGTGCGCAGGCAGGCTCAAGAGTAATGCAGCGGCAACGATGAAGGAAGGCGAACGCATAGATTTCAATAGTCGATTCACAAAGCAATAGTCGGGCGCAAAGCACCACCGGTTGCCCGCCTCAAAACGCAGAACTTCGGGCGCATCGTTCAATGCCAGAATGCTGGCCCGGTACCGAAACCCCACTTCCAACAAACGAAAAAGGGCCGCCCCCGAAGGTACGGCCCTTTTCAAACTTGCGGATTGACGTCCTAGAAAAACTTGGTGCGGTTGTCTTTCACGTTGGCATGGGCCTTCACGGCCTCGTAAATCTTGCCATCCTGCTGCTGGGCGCGCTGCTGGGCCAGCTGCTGCTGCACAGCTTTCAGGTTGGTATTGGCCACCTGCGGCGTGGCTACGCTCACGGGCTCAATCACCAGCACACCTTGCTCGCCCTGAATCGGAGCCGATTTCTGGCCGGGCTTCAGCGCGTAGGCTTTGCCCACGGCCAGCGGCTCGAAGCCGATGTTGGCAATGTTGCCCTGGCCCAGAATCACGTTCTCAGCGGTGCCTACCTGAGCGGTGGGGCCGTATTTGGTAGCCATTTCTTCCAGGCTGCCGGTCTTGGGCAGCTTGGCGATGATTTGCTTGGCCTTCTCCTCGTTGCGCACCATGGCCGACAGCTCGGGCTTCAGGTTGGCCACGGTAGCGGTGCCTTTAGCGCGCTCGTCGGTGAGGGCAGCAATGACGTACTGGTCACCCATTTCGTACACTTCCGAAATATCACCCACCTTGGTTTCGGTACCGTTCGGGTTGAAGCCGAAGGCCCAGCGCACCAGCTCGCGGGCGTTCTGCAGGTTGTTCACGCTGCGGGCACCGCGGTCCAGGTTTTTGGCTTCCTGCTTCTGCAGGGTCTTGTCTTTAGTGGTCAGGGCGCGGAAGCTGGCGAGGTCCGTAGCCTGGCCTTTCAGCTCCTGGGCCTTGGCGTAGGCAGCTTCGCGGGTGGCATCGCTTGGCGCGATGGTTTTCTTCACCTCAGCCACCTGGTAGGTTTGCTTGGTGGGCGCAGCGGTGATTTTGATGATGTGGTAGCCGAACGAAGTCTCTACCACGTTGGGCAGCAGGCCGGGGGCCGTAGCGCCGAAAATGGCTTTCTCGAACTCCGGTACCATCCGGCCTTTGCCGAACCAGCCGAGGTCGCCGCCCTGCTCCTTGGTACCGTCGGTGCCGAACTGGCGGGCCATGGCCGCGAAATCGGCACCGCCCTTGATTTTGTTCAGGATATCCTGCGCCTTGGCTTTCGCGGCGACTTTGGCTTCGGGCGTGGTGCCTTCGGCCTTGATGAGGATGTGGCTGGCGCGGGCAGCGGGCTCTTTGCCCACGCCCGTACCCGTCACTTTGTACAGCGAATACGTGCCGTTCTCAGCGTAAGGGCCGTAGATTTTACCCTGCTCCAGCGGCAGCTGCTTACGAAGCTGCTCAGGCAAATCGGCGGGGCTGCGGAAAGCCTTGTTGTAGGGCTGTTCCGAGTTCTGCATCACAAACAGCGAGTCGACCGGAGCCGAGGCAAACTGCGTGGTCAGCTCGGCCATCGAGGTTTTCACGGCGGCGCTGTCCTCTTTCGAAGCCACTACCGGCACGGTGATGTATTCCACCGAGCGGCCGTCTTCCACCTTGTACTTGCCTTTGTTCTTGTCGAGGTAGGCCTGCAGCTGCTCGTCGGTCACTTTCACGGCCGAGTCGGAGATGCTGCCGTAGGGCACGAACAGGTACTTCAGCGTTTCCTTGGTGTTCTGAGCGGCGTCGAAGCGCTTGGCTTCGGCCGTAGTCACATACACCGAGTTTTTCAGCAGCGCGTTGTACTTGTTGGCAAGGCGCTCAGCGGGCAGGTTGGCTTCGAAATTGTGCCAGGCGGCCTGGTTTTCGGGGGGCAGCTTGTCGAGGTTTTTTAGGTACTCCACCAAGCGGGCTTTGTCGAACTGACCCGTTTTCTGGTCGGTGAAAGCCTGCTTGATGCCGGGGCTGATGTTGTCGCCCTGCACCATGTCCACTAACTCGTCGTCGCTCACGGCCAAACCCAGCTTGTCCCACTCCGGCTTGAAAGCCATGCGGTAAATGGTCTGGTTCCAGGCTTGGTCGCGCAGGTAGCCGAGGGCTTGCTCGTCGGGTTGGCGCTGCTGCTGGGCCACAAAAGCCTGCTTGGCCTGCTCCAGAGCATTGTTGTAATCGGCCAGCTCTACTTTCTCGCCCGCCACTTCGCCCACGGTCTGGTCGTTGCGGTTGAAGAGCCGGTTTTTGCCGCCCACCAGGTCGCCGCCCACAATGAAGAGCAGCATCCCGACGGCTACGGTACCCACCGCCCAGCCAGATTTTTCCCGAATCGTGTTAATTAAAGCCATTTACTTGTCAAAAGAATCGAAGTCTGTGTTGGTCAAAAGAGGCGCAAAATAACCAGAATTTGACCGGCAATCAAAGTTTTACCGTTTTTAAAGTCCTCACCCAGCCCGCCCCAACCGATTGCATTGCCCTCATTGGCAAGGCTACATTTAGTTCCAATACTGGCCTATCGGCGTTTTTTGGTCGATTTGGCCGGGGTTTTGGCGCGGGCCTGCTGGGCCAGCTTGGCTTTTTGCTCGGCAATTTTTGCTTCCAGCCGCTCCTGCTGCCGCCAGTAGAGCAGCGGCATCCAGCAGGCCATGGCTACCATGAAAATCCAGTAGTTGCGCATCAGGTCGTTGAACAACAGCGTCTGGTAAATGCCAATAACCATGGCCACCACGCCCACGGCGAAGAGCACGGTGCGCAGCAAGTCTTTGTCAAATTTCATGGGATTGTGTTTTAACGGGCCGGCGGTGGCGATGCCACGGCCTGCGGCGCGGCAAACACGCCGGTGGGTCGGGTAATCTTGTACCGCGAGAAATTCTGATTGGCTTTCAGGCCGTAGCCCGTGAGGTACTCGGTGGGCGTACTTACCTTCACAAACATGGCCGAATCGGTGTAAATCAGCTGTTTGGTCTTGTCAAAGAACAGTTCCTCGGTGTCCATGTTCTGCTGCTCGGGCACATTCATGACGTGCACCTTGCCGCGCATGATGTAAAGGTTTTTGGCCTTATCCGACTTGCCGTAATTCGCTTTCAGCGTGTTGATAACGTTCTTCTTGCCATCGGCCGAGTAGAACGTAACCAGCATGCCCTTGGGGTAAACGATGTCGCCATTCTCGAACTGCTGCTCCAGCGGAGCCGTCAGCTGAAACTTCAGCTTGGCCGAGTCACTCACCAGCGTCAACACGTTGGTGGTTTCCATCAGCGGGCCGGTGTAGACCTCCAGGGGGCCGGTGGCGGCTTTTTTTTCGCAGCCAGCCAGGGCCAGTGCGGCCAGCATTGCCCTCACTCCTGCCACGCGCCACGATGCTTTCACTTAGATATCGATTAAGTAATTCCGGCCTTATTGCAGGCGGCGCTTGATAAACCAGCGGTTGTTGAGCGTGATGCCCAGCTGGCCGCGGATGTAGTTTTCCTGCACGTTGCTGCTGCCCGTGGTAGCGCCCACCAGCTCCGTATTGCCGCGCACGCCGTAGGTGAAGGCTAGGCTGATGGTAGTAGCCTCAAGCGGCGTGGCCGTGGGCAGCGGGAAGCCAAAGCCCCAGCTCACCGACCGGTCATACAGCATTTTGCCACCCGGCTGGTACGGCAATTGCGCCAGCGAAATGCCGGCCCGGTAGGCTACCCGCTGAAAGTAATGCTCCACCGAACCCGGGTCCGGGGTAATTTCTCCTCCGAGGCCGAAACGCATGGTGTTGCTCAGCGCCGGTCCGGTGGAGTTGAAGCTCCGGAACTGCGACCATTGCTGCTGCGCCACATCCAGGTTCAGGCTATAGTTCTTGTCGTTGTCGAAGCTGATGCCAACCTGCGCCAGCGCCGGCACAAACGTGCTGCCCCGGCCGTCGGTCACCACCGTGGACGTGCCCACCAAAGTGCCGTTGGTGTCTTCGCGCTCCTGGGTGTTGGTTTGTTGCCCTTTGAGATTATGAGCGAAGCTGTAAACGCCGCCCAGGTTCATATTGAGGTTCTTGCCGAGCTTCTGGCGGTAGTGCGCGCCGGCCCGGAAAGCAAAGTCCGAATAGCGGGTGTGCTGGCGGTCCACGGCCTTTTCCAGCGTATTGGTGCCGTTGGTCACCACTACGGTCGTGCCCGTGGTTTCATCCACTACGCCAAACACATACGAGGCCGTGAAGCCCAGCGTGAAGGCCTTGGTGATACGCACACCCTGTCCAAAATAGGCTTCCGAAACCCCGCCCGTGCCTTTCAGCTGCGTGAGCGACTGCGCCGGCTGCCCGGTAGGCGTATTGGTTACGTCTTTCACGATGTTCGACTCGTAGTCAACCGCGCTGAGCGGTTTCAGGCCCACGGCCGCGCCCCATCTCGAGCTCAGCGGTACCGACATGGCAAAATAGCCCAGCGTGCCGTTGCCGGTGCGGCTGGAGGCGCTGGCGTTTTTTACCGTTTTGTATTGCCCGCTGTAGCCGGCCTCAAACGTGGTCCGGCCCGTGTAGTAGAGCATGGCCGGATTCAACTCGTTCACATTGATAGAATTGGGTGCGGCCAGGCCCACGCCGCCCATGCCCATCTGGCGCACGCCGCCGGTGTTGGCGTTGTATTCGCCCAGGCCGATGCGTGAGTACGGCGAGTTGCCGAGGCCCTGCGCCTGTGCGCCGCCGGCCGCTGCTACCGCCAGGCTTGCCAGCACCAAACGCTTCATCTCTTTATTTGTCAACATGATAAACTAGAATCCGATTAAGACCAAGCAGCACCAGCTCGGGAACTACAAAGATACGAGGCGGGAGCCGGGCCGCCAGAAACGCGGCATCCCCCCCGGTCAGCAACACCCCAATGCCGGGGTATCGCTGTTGATATTGAGCTACTAAGCCGTTGATTTCGGCTACCGTGCCGTTCACTACGCCGCTCAGCAGGCTCCCGGTAGTGGAGTCACCCACCAGCGGAATCGTTGCATCCGCGGCGGGCAATTCCAGCAGCGGCAGCCGCCCCGTGAAGGTGTGCAGCGCCCGCAGCCGCATGGCCAAGCCCGGCGCTATGCTGCCGCCGTGATAGGTACCATCGGCCGTCACGAGGTCAAACTTCAGCGCCGTGCCCGCATCGATGATGAGGGTATCCTGGCCCGGGCGCAGGCCGGCCGCGCCCACGGCGGCAGCCAGCCGGTCGGCTCCCAGCGTGTGGGGCGTGGCATAGGCATTGCGCAACGGCACGGGTGTAGTGCCGGGGCTAAAACCCAGCACCTGGCCCGGCACCAAATCCTGCAGTTCTTCTACGGCCAGCACCGCCGCCTCCGCCACCGAGGCCACAATGACGTGCAAGGGCTGCCAGCGCTGCACCAGTTCCCGCACCGAGGCCGGCGTGAGGCCGGCCGCCATTTCGCGCAGCAGCGGGCCATCGAAGCAGCCCGCCTTCACGGCCGTATTGCCAATATCCAGAACCAGGGTCCGCATTCTTTAAAATGAACAATGAGGAATGAAAAATGAGGAATTGAAGGCTGCCCAGACGGACAATTCTTCATTCCTCATTCTTCACTCCTCATTTTTTCTTACAGGAAGTATTTCAGACGAATCACCTCCTGCTCGCTCAGGAAGCGCCATTTGCCGCGCGGCAGGTCCTTCTTGGTGAGGCCCGCGTACTGCACGCGGTCTAGGGCCACCACTTCGTAGCCGAGGTGCTCAAAAATGCGGCGCACGATGCGGTTACGGCCAATGTGGATTTCAATACCCACAAAGTGCGCGTTGCCTGCCACCACGGCCACATCGTCGACAACGGCTTTGCCGTCTTCCAGCTCTAGGCCTTCCGAAATCTTGCGAAGGTCGTCCTCGGCCAGCGGGCGGCTGAGCTCAACCTGGTAGATTTTTTTGTTCTTGTGCGAGGGGTGCGAGAGCTTCTGGGCCACTTCGCCATCGTTGGTGAAGAGCAGCAGGCCGGTGGTGTTGCGGTCGAGGCGGCCCACCGGAAAGATGCGCTCCTTCGAGGCGCTGGCCACCAGGTCCATCACCGTGCGGCGGCCCTCCGGGTCTTCCGTGGTGGTGATGAAATCCTTGGGCTTGTTCAGCAGCACGTACACCGACTTCTCGCGGTTGAGATTGGTTTTGCCGTACTGCACGGTGTCTTCGGGCTGCACTTTGTAGCCCATTTCGGTCACCACTTCGCCGTTTACCCGGATTTCGCCGGCCGCAATCAGCGCATCGGCTTCGCGGCGCGAGCAAATACCGGCGTTGGCAATGTAGCGGTTCAGGCGCGTCTCATCCACACCAAAATCGTCTTCCTCGCGGCGACGCTTGTTGCCACGGGTTTTGTCCTGCTCGTAGTGCTTCAGGTTTTTGTAGTCGGGCGCCTCGCCGGGGCGCTCGCCGAAGCGGGGCTTGTCGGCGCGGTTTTCCTGCACCACGGGTCGGGCAGCACGGGGCTTGTCCACGCTGGCACCGTAGCCGGTACCCGAGCGGCGCACGCTGCGCTCCTGCGCTTTCAGGGCCTCGCGGCGCTCGGCAAAGCTGCCGGGAGCCGGCGTCCATTTCTCTTTCGAACTCCGCTTTTCGTAGCCACCGGGGCGCTCGCCGGTGCTGCGGCTGCTGCCGGGCGCACCATCGCGGCGGCCAAAGGCACCGGGCGTGAACTTGCGCCCAAACGCAGCCTGGTCGGCGCGGTAGTCGGCGTTACTGGCATTGTCGCGCTCAATGTTGGCATCGCGGCGCTCGTTGCGTTCGCCACGCTCCTCGCGGGGCTGCGGCGGATTGGCCTCAAACGGCCGAGCCGACCGGATTGGCCGGTTCGGGCCGCGCTCATCGCTGCGGCTTTCGCTGCGGTCGAAGTTCTCGGGCTCGCGGGGCGTGCTGCGGCCGAAGCTGCTACCGCCGCGCGGGCTGCTATCAGCATCCGTGGCGTAGGGGTTAGTCTTCTGAAATTTGCGGTTGCGCTCGCCGGGTTCGCCGCGCGGCACGGCCTTTTCGCCATCGCGGCGGTAGGGCTGGCCATTCCAGTTCTCCTTGGGCTGATACGGGCGGATGGGCCGGGCATCGGTGTTGGCGCCGCGGTCGTTGCGGTCACGGTCGCCGCCGAAGCTGCTGCGCTCGGGACGGGGCTCGACGGTACGGCCGTAGCTGGTGCCGGTGCGCTGCTCCTTGCCCATACGGGGCCGCTCGTCGCGGCGCTCGAAGGGACGGTCGTTGCCGAAGCTTTTGCCGCCACCAAAGCTCTTGCCGCCGCCGAAGCCACTGCCGCCTTCGCGCTGGCCACCGCCGTAGCTGCTGCCATAGGGGCGCTTCTCGCCGCCGTCAAATTTCTTTCCTCCGCCAAAGGCTCCGCCCGACGGACGGCCAAAGGCACCATTGGTAGCGGGGCGACCAAACGCGCCGTTCGAGGCCGGACGGCCATTGCCGCCAAAACCGCCGCGGTCGTTGCCACGCTCGCCGCCGCGGCTGCTGCCCGGCCGTTCGTTGCGGCCGGCACTATTGCCACCAAAGCCACCGGGACCACCGGCATTGCGGCCGCCGCGACGGTCCGCCTTATCTTCTGAAAAATGTTTCTTGCCCATGGGGAGAAAAGTTGCGTGCCGTATCGCTACGGTACAGGTTAAAAAAAGGTCGGCATCAAGTAGCCGGCGGTCAGAAGCGGGTCAACAACATCAACCCAAATAAAATTCTGACTACCGGCTACTTAATGCCGACTACCAAAAAAGCGGCGAATTAGTCGCGCCGGGCCATTTTGGCTTCAATCGAATGCTGGGTGTGCGGTACGGCGCGCAGGCGCTCCTTGGGGATGAGCTTGCCCGTGCCGATGCACACGCCATACGTGCCGTTTTTGATGCGAACCTGGGCGTTTTCGAGCTGCTGAATGAACTTCATCTGGCGCGAGGCCAACTGGTTCATGCTTTCTTTCTCGGCAGTTTCAGCGCCGTCCTCCAATACTTTGGCCGACGAGGCCGTGGTGTCGGTGCCCGAGTCGTTGCTGCGGTTCAGGGTTTCCTTGATGAAAGACAGTTCCTTGCGGGCCGCTGTCAGTTTTTCCTGGATAATCTGGTCGAACTCATTCAAGTCCTCCCGCGAATAGCGAATGTTGTCGTCGTTCATTGAATTGAGAAAAAAGGACTGCTGAGGAGTGTTAAGTATTTATCAAAGGCAATTACCATGCAACGCCCGGGCCTGCTAAATGGTTTGGCAAGCTGAAAAAGCTATTACCACCACCTCTCCAGCACCTTGCGGGCTTGATTTTGCGGGTGCAAAGTTACGTGTTTCGGCGCGCTTTTCCTCCGAATGCTAAAAGCCCAGCATTTGGATGGCTGCCACAGCCGCTTCTACGCCCTTATTACCATGCTTTCCACCGGCCCGGTCCCAGGCCTGCTCCAGCGTATTCGTTGTCACCAACCCAAAAATAACGGGCTTGTTGAACTTCAAACCCACCTGGGTGATGCCCTGCGCCACGGCGTGGCAGATGTAGTCGTCGTGCTTGGTTTCGCCCTGAATAACCACGCCCAAGCAGATAACCGCATCAATCTCTTCGTGCTGGGCTAGAAACTGTGCTCCCAGTGTCAGTTCGAAACTGCCGGGTACGCTGTTGCGGTAGATGTTATCGGCCACGGCTCCGTGCTTTATCAGGGTATCATAGGCCCCGGCGCTGAGCACATCGGTTATCTCGCGGTTCCAGTCGGCTACCACCAGGCCAAAGCGCTTGTTGCTGATGTCAATAAAAGTAGAAGCGTCGTATTCGCTCAGGTTTTGCAATGAAGTTGCCATATCGCGGTTGGTGTTCGGAGGATGGGTTTATTCAGCGGCATTTCTCGGCCGGGCCAATAAGCAGCAACGGCTCCGATGGTTTGCTTTCCCTTTGTTTAAAGTAAAAAAATTGCGCTCCCTCAAAGATGAGGAAGCGCAATTAAAACTTGTGATGCGGGCCTAACTGGACCGCTCACATGACTTATTTCTCCAGCTTGGCTTTGTACTGGCGAGCTTCCGCTACTTCCTGGGCCGTGGGGTAATCGGTGATGATGCGGTCGTAGGCTTTGATGGCACCTTCGTCGTCCTTGGCCAGCTCGCGGGCTGTGCCTTCCTTCAGCAAGTAGCCGGGCGAGAAGAACTCGTTGGCGTTGTGCTCGGCGGCTTTGGCGTAGAGGTCGGCAGCTTCCTTCGGCTTGTTCAGTTCCAGCTGCGCGTCGCCCATCAGCGAGTAAGCACGGCTCTGTACCAGGTAGTCGTCGGAGCTAAAGTCCTCCAAGTAATCGAGGGCGGCTTTGTAGTCGCCTTTCTTCAGCGAAGCTACGCCGGCGTAGAAGTTGGCGAGGTTGCCGGCCTTGGTATTGCTGTATTCATTGGCTACGGTGGTCAGGCCGGGAGCCTTGCCGTCGCCTTTGATGGCTTTGTTGAGCGAGTCGGCTTCCCAGTTGTTCACAGCGCGGAACATGCTGGCCTGGGCCTTCGAGTCCTGCTGGTTGCGCCAGGTGTAGTAGCCGAAGCCACCTACCACGGCCAGCACTACCACAGCCAGAATACCCAGCAGCAGGCTGCGGTTGTTGCGCACGAAATCCTCGGACTCGGCCAGGCGAGCAGCCAGGGCGTCCGGGTCTTCCAGCAACGGATTTTCAGACGGTACAAATTCTTCAGCCGGGGCCAGCGGGTCGGCGGGCACGTTGGTCTGCTGGTTGGCTTGCCCCTGGCGGGCCTGCTGGCTCTTGCCAGTGTACGGAATCTTCGACATTACAATGGGTATTGCTACGGCGGCCCGCAAGCAGGCCGGGGGCCCGGGGCCCGGTTAATTAGTCGTGGATGTAGGGATAATCGGCCTGCACGTACACGTCCTTGTACAGTTCGTCGGGCGTGGGGTAAGGCGAGTTTTCGGCAAACTCAACCGAAGCCTGAACAGCCGCTTTGATGCGCTCGTCAATGGCTTCGAGGTCAGCTTCGGTGGCGAAATTATTCGTCAGGATGGTGTGCCGCACGCCCTCGATTGCATCGCGGTGGCGGTAGTCTTCCAACTCCTCTTTGGTGCGGTACTTGGCCGGGTCGCTCATCGAGTGGCCCTTGTAGCGGTAGGTCTTGAACTCAAGCAGCGTGGGGCCTTCGCCGGCGCGGGCGCGCTCGGCGGCGCGGGCCACGGCCTCGTGCACATCCTCTACGCGCATGCCGTTCACGGGCTCGGAAGGCATGTCGTAGCTCAGACCAATCTTGTAGAGGTCCGTCACGTTCGAGGTGCGAGCCACCGACGTGCCCATGGCGTAGCCGTTGTTCTCAATCACGAAGATGACCGGTAGCTTCCACAGCATGGCCATGTTGAAGGCCTCGTGCAGGGCACCCTGACGCACCGCGCCGTCGCCCATCGAGCAGATGCAAAGCTTGCCCGTCTTGTTGTACTTCTCGGCGAAGGCGATGCCTGCACCCATCGGCACCTGGCCGCCCACGATGCCGTGGCCGCCCATGAAACCTACTTCCTTATCGAAGATGTGCATCGAGCCGCCTTTGCCTTTTGAGCAGCCGGTGGCTTTGGCAAATAACTCGGCCATCACGGCATTGGGCGAAGTGCCCAGGGCCAGCGGATGGGCGTGGTCGCGATATGCGGTGATGTATTTGTCGCCTTTTTCCAGCGCCGACACCTGACCGGCTACACAAGCCTCCTGGCCGATGTAGAGGTGGCAAAAACCTTTGATTTTCTGCTGACCGTAGAGCTGCCCGGCTTTGTCCTCAAACTTGCGCATGAGCTGCATCTGCTCGTACCACTGCAGGTACGTTTCCTTTGGGAACGTAGCCGTGGAGGCGGGCATCGTCGTAGCAGAACCTGACGCCGCCGCTGTGGGCTTATCGGTTCCAGGCATAACGGGGTCGGGCTGGGCCACGGTGGTCACACCGTTGCTCTTTCCTTTGGCAGCTTTAGCGGCTGAACCATTGGTAGCCTTCGGGGCCGTCGGTTTTTTAGAAGCAGCTTTTACTTTCGTATCCGCCATAGCACTGTTAAGGAAAGAATAATTCGCGTTGGGAGGGCGAAATTACGTAAAACTGCTGGCAAATCCGCACCTTATGACTCTTGACTCCCTCCAGCTTCTTTTTTTTAAAAATTATGACGACGCCGCGCTTCGTTTATCGCCCGGCCTCAATTGCTTCATCGGTGATAATGGGAGCGGCAAAACCAACTTACTGGATGCGATTCACTACCTGTCCCTGACCAAAAGCGCCATTACTGCTTCAGACGCCCTTTGCATTAAGCAAGGCGCTGATTTCTTTGTAGTTAAGGGCGTTTTTTCTTCAAATAACACTTCTGAGAAAGAAACTATTCAGGTAAGCCTTCGCCAAGGCCAGAAAAAGACCGTTACGCACGATAAGCAGGCCTATGAGCGCATGGCCGACCACATTGGCCGCTACCCCGCCGTCCTCATTTCTCCATACGATACGGACTTAATTCGCCAGGGCAGCGAGGAGCGTCGCAAGTATTTCGACAGCCTCATGGCGCAGCTCGACCATGAGTTTCTGGAGCAGCTTATCTCCTACAACTCCTTGTTGCGTCAGCGCAACGCCGTGCTCAAGCAGGGCGGGCACAGCAATACCCATGGCTTCGACCGCGACTACCTGCTGGCCATTGATGAGCAGCTTGCGCCATTAGGCCAGCAACTCACGGCACTACGTGAGGCTTTTCTCGTCGACTACCTGCCCATTTTTCAGCGGCACTACGAGCAGCTGGCCGACGGCCGGGAGCAAGTCATGCTCACTTACAAGAGCCAATTAGTCGGGGCCAATTTTGCTCAATTGCTTCGCCTCAACGAGCGTAAGGATTTCGTGCTACAACGTAGTACCGTGGGTTCTCACCGCGACGACTTTGTCTTTCTAATGAATGACCAGCCCGTGAAGAGTCATGCCTCCCAGGGCCAGCAGAAGTCGTTTGCCATTGCACTTAAGTTGGCCCAGTTCGAGCTGCTCGCAGCCAAACAGCAGAAAAAGCCCTTGCTCCTCCTCGATGATATTTTCGACCGTCTCGACGATAAGCGCATTGCCCGCCTGCTGGAGTTGGTAGCCGATGAAACCTTCGGCCAGGTTTTCCTGACCGATACCAATCTGGAGCGCACCGACCAAGCACTTGCTCGGGTAACAGTATCCATCCTCCGATTTCGGGTACAGAATGGCACTGTGGCACCCGTTTAGACACCGAGCGGCAGTACCTTTGCGGCCTCTCACCGGGCTGCCTTTCGCTGGGTGAATTTGCTCATTAGCTCCGTGAAAAAACCCTCTGCTCCTTCCCGCTCCGGCGATATCATTCCGCTCAAGGAAGGCCTCGAAGCACTTGTTCGGGCTTACCGCCTTCAGGGCAAGCTCAACGAGGTGACGGTGGTATCGAGCTGGGAGCGGGTAATGGGCAAAGCAGTCGCCTTGAAAACCCAGGAGGTTTACGTCAATAAGGGCCGGCTCTTCGTGCGTCTCAGTTCCGCTCCGCTCAAGCATGAGTTACTCATGGCAAAGACCCGTGTGGCCGAGCTCATCAATGCAGAAGTTGGAGATACGGTGGTAACGGAAGTCATCTTCCTATAGCCGTATCGAATCTGGTGGGTACCTAAATTTTTGGCGATACCCCAATTCAATACCTGGCGAAAATCGATGTCTTTTTTGCTGTTATTGGCAAGTCAAGTATCGGTTGTTGTAAGTTCCCTCGTGACCAAAGGATAGGGTCGATGGTTGAGCCTTATTGGTGATTACCCTCCCCTGCTTTACGCTCCCAGAATCGGCCCTAGCTCGAACACTGCACCCATTAACAGAACAAAAATGTTTCACGTGGAACGTTTTTGTCACTTCGGCCCATACACCCTTAACAGGAGTTCATTGTATGATTCGAGAAGGGCTATGTACTTAGTCTGGAGTGCCAATAGCTGTTTAGACAGGTCAGCGTCAGTATTAAGTGTTTGTGTTACACGCGATGTAACTTGATTTACAACTGAAGTTTTCTGAACAGGTGTTACAAACGGCAATACAGATTGTTGCACGCTTGTAATTTCATCGGAGAAATCGTGATTAATTATTTCACCGATTCTTTTTACAAAACTGTAATCAACTGTCTCGTCTTTGAATTTACGGTAGATGGTTGGACGTGTAATACCCAGCTCATCGACGATGCGCGTAATGGAAATACCACTGTTTTTGATGGCTTCTTGAAGGATTTCGCCTTGATGTGGCATAGAAATGGTGTTGCGTAACGCTGATGCAAATATGTTTAATGTATCTCGATTAAACAAACACAATTGAACATTAATTACACTTGTAACAATGCCAAGCAACTCGGACAACATTGTTTCATTGTTACAAATTATGTATAATACTAAACACGTTTACACTTTACAAATCATTACTGTAACACAAAGCGCTTACTAGTTGATACACTAAAACTTTAATTAGCTGCAGACGGCCTAGCACAAAAACAACCCTTACAAAGGCCGTAGCTTAACCAAATCCAGAAATCGGTTTGGGTAATCGGTTGTGATGCCGTCTACGCCGAGTGCGATTAGGTTTATCATATCGGACTGTTGGTTTACGGTCCATGGTACAAGCCGAAGGCCTGGGTAGCGACTCCGCAACTGATGCACTGCTGCAGCTGTAACAGTAGTAAAATCGGGGCCCAACGTGGTGGGTACATAGCCCAGTTCCTGGATGCTGGCAAACCAGGATTGGTCGGCTTCGAGGAGCAGGCAGGTGGCGAGGTCGGGCTGTTGATGATGGAAGAGGCGAAGAACCCGTGGGTCGAAGCTGAGCACAGTGGTACGGGCTGAAACTTGCGCCTTGTTGATTTCAGCCAGGACCAAGGGCAGGAAAGATTCGGGAGTGGGATGGAACACGTTGTCCTCGGCCGGGCTGCTTTTAATTTCGATGGCGTAGCGAATTGGTGGGCGGCCGGAAGGGCGACCTACTGCTTCAATGGCGGCCAATACTTCCCGCAATAGCGGCTTGTAAGCCGGCTCAGAAACTTGCTCAGGAAAGGCCGGATGATGCCGCAGGCCGCAGTCGCACCGCCGAATGGTGGTGTAGAGCATCTGGTAGAGGTTGAAGCGCGGAGAGGTGCTGTTTTCGATGATTTTGCCTTCAGGGTCGAGGCAAATAGCCGGATTGAGCCATGCCTCATGTGAAACGACAACCTGATGGTCGGCAGAAATAACCACGTCCATCTCGAGCACATCGACGCCGAGGGTAAGGGCGTGCAGAAAGGCAGGCAAGGTATTCTCAGGACGCAGGCCCCGGCAGCCGCGATGTCCGTGGAGCTCTGGAAGTGGGGTTTGAGAAGAAGCAGGCATGAATTAGGTATTAAGTGAGAGATAGGTAAAGTGCGCGAAGTAGCAATGGACTAAAGGGGTCGCTAACGAAGCGCGGTGTTCGCTACGCGGTTTGGGGTAATTTTGCAGCTCATCCTAACCGTTTATGATTTCATGAAAAAACTACTGCTACTTGTTGTGTTGCTAGCTCTCGCAGCCGGCGGGTACTATTACTACCGAAGCCTGAAGCAGGGCCCGAGTGGGGCATTGGTTTCGGCCGCCGCAGCGGTGCAGACGCACGACATGGCGATGTTTGAGAAGTACGTCGATGTTAATAGCGTGACTACCCACCTCGTGGATGACGTGGCCCAGCAGAGCTCAATCTTAACCTCGCTGCTGCCCGGCGGCAGCCTGATGATGGGAGGAGCCATGCGGTTGCTAAAGCCCGCGCTGGCCAAAGCGGCGCACCAGGAAGTGCAGCGCTATGTAGAAACGGGCTCGCTGGAAGCAGCGGCAGCAGCAGCCCCGAAGCGCATGGTTAACATTTCGCTCACGGGGCTGGCCAATAAGGTTGTGAGCCCGGACAGCGAGTTTAAAGGCATCAAATACACCCGGGAGGAGGGCGATAATGCGTTCGTGGGCCTGGAGGTGACGCAGCCCAAATACGACACCACAATGGTAGTGGAAGTGAAGATGCGCCGCCAGGGCGACCATTGGCAAATGACGCAGATTACGAACAGTGGTGAACTGCTACGCGGCGTGGCACGATTGGAGAAAAAGCGGCTGCTGAATTAGGCTAACAAGAGCATTCAAGAATGCTTTAGAAACGAAAATGCCCCGACCAGATGGCCGGGGCATTTTCGTTTCTAAAGCACTAGCAGCGGTTACACGATGCCGGTGTTAGACTTACCACGGCCGGCGAAGAGGTAGTAGATGATGAGGCCGCCCAAGGGGAAGATGAAAATAATGACGGCCCATAGCAGCTTCTTGCCGATAGTCCAGGGCTGACGGAATACGTCGAGCATGGCTATAATGTCGAGGGCGAGCAGAACGTAGCCCCAGGTGGCCAGGCTGCCATCGTTGTTGAAGCGGCTGCACGAGGTGGCCAGTAACATCAGCGGTAGGAGAAGGGCCGCGAGCGGCAGGCGGGACGTGTAATGACGAAGGGTACGCATGACAGGGGAAACAAGGTGAAAGAATGTGTTTGAGTTTCCCTTACGCAATGGGTTTCAAATAAGATATGAGAATTCGATATTATTAATATCAATTAATTGATAATCAAGCATTTAAACCAATAAAGCGGCTGATTTGGCGAATAAACTCACTACCAGCGGCGGGCATGAATAGCAGCGTGAGCACTACGCCGTAGATGGCCCCATAGAAGTGGGCATCGTGGTTGATGTTATCGCCCCGGCGGCGGCCCTGGTAGTAAGAATAGGCCAGGTAGAGGAAGCCGAAGATGAAGCCGGGAATGCCCACGGGGATAAACATCATGTAGATTTTATTCAGGGGTGAGTAGATGACGCCGGCGAAGAGCACGGAGGCTACACCGCCCGAAGCCCCGAGGCTACCGTAGTTGCGGTCGTCGCGGTGGCGGAAGTAGGTGGGAATGTCGGACACCACGATGCCGCCCAGGTAGAGTAGCAGGAAGCGCCAGATACCACCCATTGCTCCAAAGCCATCCATACCGGGGGCGCCAGTGCCATTGGCCAGCACCACTAGCACCAGTTGCCCGAAGGAGTAGAAAGCAATCATGTTGAAGAGCAGGTGGCCCCAGTCGGCGTGCAAGAAACCGGAGGTGAGGAAGCGGTACCACTGGCTGTTGTCGCGGGCCATGCGGTAGGGCCGCAGTATCCAAGACTCCATGAGGTCGTGGTTGGACCAAGCGTAAGCGGAAACGAGGACCGTGAGGCCGACGAGAATTAGAATGGGATTGAACACAAGGGATGGAAATGCAGCACATGCTTTCGCCTGTGCACGGTGGGGACGGGCACAGGCGAAAGCTTGTGCTGCAAGAGGGCATAGCCCCTAGCTTTCGCGGTCCATTAGTTGGAGCGCCAATTGATGGATGGGTTGCTTGCGCTCATTTGGCGCGGCTACGCGTTCCAAATGCTGCAGCGCATCCTGGAAGTAGGAGTTGATGAGAGCTTCGGTCTGGAGGCGAATTTCGAGCTCGTCGTAGATGGCGCGGACGGCCGCTACTTTGACGTCGGCATCGGCTACGGGTTGGCCGATGTGGCGGGCTAGGGTTGCTTGTTGGGCGGGGTTGGCTTGGGCCTGAGCGGAGAGCAGCAGGAAGGTTTTCTTGTCAGAAATGATGTCCCCGCCCACGCGCTTGCCGAAGGTGGCGGCGTCGCCGTACACGTCGAGCAGGTCGTCGCGCAGCTGGAAGGCCAGGCCAATGTCGGTGCCGAACTGGCGGAGGTGCTCGGCATCTTCTTCGGAAGCGCCGGCCAGGCGGGCGCCCAGTTCCAGACAGAAGCCGAGGAGGACGGCCGTTTTCAGGCGAATCATGTCCAGGTATTGGGCGATGCTGACCTGGGGCTCGGTCTCGAAATTCATGTCCCACTGCTGGCCTTCGCACACCTCAGCGGCCGTCTGGCTGAAGCGGGCGAGGATGCGCGGGAGTAGCTCCGGCTGCACGTCCAGGAATAGCTCATAAGCGCGCACCAGCATCACGTCGCCGGAGAGGATGGCGACGTTGGGGTTCCACTTTTCGTGTACGGTGGCCTGGCCGCGGCGCAGGGGCGCCTGGTCCATCAGGTCGTCGTGGAGGAGCGTGAAGTTGTGGAAGACTTCGGTGGCCAGGGCGGGCTTGATGATGCCGCTGAGCTCGTCGGTGAAGAGGTGGGCACCGAGCAGCGTGAGCAGCGGCCGGATGCGTTTGCCGCCCAAACCCATGATGTAGCGGATGGGGGCGTAGAGGGTATCGGGCTGCTCGCCGTAGCTGAGCTGCGCCAAGGCGGCGGTGATGTTAGCGGGGAAGTCGGCTGGGGTCATAGGTGGTGCAAAGAACGGGGGCATCTGTCATTGCAAGAGAAGCGTAGCGGAACGCGGCAATCCGTCCTCTCAATGCGACCAGCCCTGAACTGCGACAACCCAAACAGACGAGCCTAAGTTATCGCAGTAAGCCCTCGTACTTCTCCTCAACATTCGCCAAAGCTTCGCAGTCACAATAGCCGCCAAAGTCGCCAAGCCATTGCTTGATGGATTCGAAAGCGAGGTTGTTGCTGGCAGCAAATTCTTGGGTGAAGCGAAGCGTGTCGTCGCAATCGTGTTCCTCCAGTTGCCGGTCGAGGTAGTCGAAAAAGGCTTGCAGCTTCTCCTTCGGCATCGGCAGCACCGCGAGTTTCTCCGCGTCGGCTTTTTGCCGCAACTCATTTTGGATAGCCTTGCGGCGCTGCTTTTCTTCCTGGGATGGCATACTTGAAAGAGGAATAGATTCGGGATAAAGCTAGACGAAAAAGCCCCGACTCTGAGTTGAGTCGGGGCTTATGTTCGGCTGAAAAGTGAGCTTGTCACATCTCGGGGTTAGTCGCATTGGGAGGAAGGATTACCGCGGTCCGCTGCGCTCCCCTCGCAATGACAGGCGACGGTTATCGCCGCTTGCCGCCCTTGTGCCCGCCCTTGCTGTGGCCCTTGCCGGTGCTGTGGTCGCGGTAGCCGCGGGGCTCGCTGCTGCGCTGTTTGCGCTCGTCGGCTTCGCGGCGCTTCACGGCGTCGGGGCGGTCATCGACCAGTTCGAAGTCGATGGTGCGGTCGAGCAGGTTGGCGGATTTTACGACTACCATCATCTCGTCGCCGAACTGGATGATGCGCTTGTTGCGGCGGCCCACGATGCGGTAGTTGTCTTTGTCGAGCTCGTACTCGTCGCCGGGAATGTCGCTGATGCGGACCATGCCTTCGCACTTGTTCTCCTCGATTTCGATGTACATGCCGCGCTCGGTGAGGCCCGACACCACGCCCTTGAAGGTGTTGCCGATTTCGTCGGCCATGAACTCGACCTGCTTGAATTTGATGCTGGCGCGCTCGGCGTTGGCCGCTAGTTTCTCGCGGGCCGAGGAGTGCTTGCACTCTTCTTCCACGGGCTCGACGGGCACGTTCTTGCCGCCGAGCAGGTAGTGCTCCAGCAGGCGGTGGGCCATCATATCCGGATAGCGGCGGATGGGCGAGGTGAAGTGCGAGTAGTGGTCGAAGGCCAGGCCGAAGTGGCCGAGCGGCTCGGTGGTGTAGATGGCCTTGCTCATGGTGCGAATGGCTAGGCCCTGCAGCACGTTTTGCTCGGGCTTGCCCATCACCTCGGAGCTGAGGTTGTTGAGCTCGGTGCTGATTTTTTTCGGGTTTTCGAGCTTGAGCTTGTAGCCGAATTTCTGGGCGAAGAGGGCGAACGTCTGCAGGCGTTCGGGCTCGGGCGCGTCGTGGGTGCGGTACACCATGGTGAAGCGCGGCTTGGTCTTTTTGAGGTTGAACACGAACTCGGCCACTTTGCGGTTGGCCAGCAGCATGAACTCCTCAATCATCTTGTGGGCGTCCTTGCGCTCCTTCACATACACGCCGAGGGGCTTGCCGTTCTCGTCGAGCCGGAACTTCACCTCCTGGGTTTCGAAGGTGATGGCGCCCTGCTTGAAGCGCAGCGCACACAGCTTATGCGCGATGCCGTTCATCAGGTTTATCTCCTCGGCGTAGTCGCCCTCCTTGCTTTCGATGCGCTCCTGGGCCTCCTCGTAGCTGAAGCGGCGGTCGGAGTGAATGATGGTTTTGCCGAACCACGACTCGTAGAGCTTGCCGTTTTCATCGAGCTCGAACACGGCCGAAAAGGTCAGCTTGTCCTCGTGCGGGCGCAGCGAACAGAGGCCGTTGGAGAGGCGCTCGGGCAGCATCGGAATCACGCGGTCGACCAGGTAAACCGAGGTGGCGCGGTGCTTGCCCTCGCGTTCCAGCTCGGTGCCGGGGCGCACGTAGTGGGTGACGTCGGCGATGTGCACGCCGATTTCCCAGTGGCCGTTTTCCAGCTGCCGGATGCTCAGGGCATCGTCGAAATCTTTGGCGTCGGCCGGGTCGATGGTGAAGGTGGTGATGGGGCGGAAGTCGCGGCGGCGGGCAATTTCATCCTCCGCAATTACCTCGCTGATGCCTTCCGATTCCTCCTCCACTTCGGAGGGGAATTCGAAGGGCAAGCCGAACTCGGCCATGATGGCGTTTATCTCGGCTTCGTTGCCGCCGGCCGCGCCGAAGTTGCGGATGACCTCGCCCACCGGCTGCCGGCTGCTGTCCTCCGGAAACTCGTTGATGCGGACCAGCACCTTGTCGCCGTTGCGCGACTCGTGCAGCAAATGCGGCGGCACGAACACGTCGAAATATACCTTGCGGTTGTCGGGCTTCACGAAGCCGAGCGTGCCCTGAATCTGGATGCGGCCCACGATTTCGGGGCGCACCCGCTTGAGGACTTCCACCACGTCGCCCATGGGCCGGCCGTCGCGCGAGCCGCTGCGCACCCGCACCCGCACCACGTCGCCTTGCAGAGCAAACTTGAGCTGGTCGGTGAACACCCGGATGTCGTCCGACTCGCCCGTGCCCTCCGGCACCACGAAGGCGAAGTTGGGCGTGGCCAAATCGACGGTGCCGATGACGGTGTTCGACGGGGCGCGCTCGGGGCGGTCATCGCCATCCACGTAGTCGAAGCCGGCCGAGCGGCGGCGGTGTACAATGGGGTCCTGGCCGAACTCGGCCTGCACCGAACGGTTGCGGGGCGGGGCGATGGGCGAAGGTTCTTTTTTGCCCGATTTTCGGGCGCTGGACGGCATCAGGGCCGCCGCCACGGCGTCGGTATCGGCGAGGCGGTATTCATCGTTTTGAAGCAGCGTAATGAGGCCGTTTTTGCGCAGCACCTTGATGTGGGCAAAAATCTCCTCGCGCTGGCCCTTGGTCGTGACGCCGAGGCGGCGCGAGAGCTGGCGGTAGGCGAGGACTTTGGTGGGGTTGTCGGCGAAGACGCGCAGGACTTGGTCTTGGGTGATGGCCGCGGGTTCGGGCTTTTCGCGCTTGGCGCGGGGAGCCCGGGAGTTTTCGGGGGTATTCATTTGGGTAAAAAGTGGCCGCCGAAAAGTGGTTTGGTCGCAGGCGGCGAGAGCGGAAAAATGAGTGGCTGGCTGGGCCGCGCCGCTTAGTGAAACGCGGGCCGGGCCGGGAGGTTGTAGCGCGGGCTCTGCGAGTCCGCGCGTGGTTGGGATTGACGCAGTAGCCGCCAGAATCTGGAGCTTCGTCAGCGCTGCTTAAGTAGCATCTGGCGGCGCAAGGTATTGAGGCAAGCGCGGAGTAGCGCGGACTTTTAGTCCGCGAGTTAGTAATACAGGAACACAGGATTCCAGAAAATAACCCCGAGCCTGGGAGCGCGAAGTGTCGTTTCGGCGCGGACTAAAAGTCCGCGCTACAAGCTTACGCCCGGCTGGCTACGGCGGCTTCGATGTCGGCCAGGCTGTCCTTCGGGATGGCGGCTAGCAGGCCTTGGGTGTACTCGTGTTGGGGAGCGGCGTAGATGGCCGCCGCCGGGCCGCTTTCCACGATGCGGCCCTGGTGCATGACCAGCAGCCGGTCGCTCATAAACCGGGCCACGGACAGGTCGTGCGTGATGAACAGATAGGTGATGCCGAACTCGCGTTTGAGGTCGTTGAGCAGGTTCAGAACCTGCGCCTGCACCGAGACGTCGAGGGCCGAAACCGACTCGTCGCAGACAATCAATTTGGGCTGCAAGGCCAGCGCCCGGGCAATGCAGATGCGCTGCCGCTGCCCGCCGCTGAACTCGTGCGGGTAGCGCTGGAAATGCTCGTCGCGCAGCCCCACGGTGCGCAGCAGCTCCAGCACCCGCGCCTTTTGCTGCTGGCGGGTGCCGCCCACGTTGTGTACGCGCATTGGCTCCCAGATGGCCTCGCCCACGGTCAGCATCGGGTTGAGGGCCGCGTAGGGGTCCTGAAACACCAACTGCAAATCGCGCCGACGGCGGCGCAAGTCCCCGCTCGACAGCTTCGCCAAATCGGTCCCTTCAAACATGATGCTGCCCGCCGTTGGTTCCGTGAGGCGGAGCAGGGCCCGGCCCAGTGTGGTCTTGCCGCAGCCCGACTCGCCCACGAGGCCGATGGTTTCGCCGGGGTAGAGCGTGAAGCTGACATCGTCCACGGCCCGCACGTAATCGGTGGCCCGGCGGAAGAAGCCCTTGCGGAGCGGGAAGTAGACCTGGAGGTTTTGAACCTGTAGAAGCGGTTCAGAACCGTTGGGAGCGGCGGCCACGACACCTGCGGCAACGGGCGCCGAAGTAAGCTCGGCAGGGCGTGGAACATCCCCCAAAACGCCATGTTCCACGGGGAACGTTTTGGCGGTTTCAATTTTATCGTGTAACTGCTGGGCCTCGACTTGGGGCGAAGATTCTGCAAGTGCCTCATCTGGAAGCGAAACAACCGGCTCGGGCTGGGCCAAAAGTTGCCCGCTGGCGTCTTCCCGCATGAAATCGGCCACCACGGGGAGGCGTTTTTTGCCCACCGAGAGGCGCGGACGACACGCCAAAAGGCCTTTTGTGTACGGATGTTGCGGATTTGAAAAAATATCCAGCACCCTCCCCTGTTCCACGACCTTGCCCCGGTACATCACCAGAATGCGGTCGGCGATTTCGGCCACCACGCCGAGGTCGTGGGTGATGAAGAGGACGGCCGTGTTGTGCTGGCGGCGCAGGTCGTCGATGAGGCGCAGCATGCGGGCCTGCACGGTCACGTCGAGGGCCGTGGTGGGCTCGTCGGCGATGAGCAGGGCCGGGCGGCAGGCCATGGCCATGGCAATCATGACGCGCTGCTTCTGGCCGCCCGAGATTTCGTGCGGGTAGCTGCCGAAAATGGCTTCGGGGCGCGGCAGCTGCGCCTCGGTGAACAGCTCGATGGTGCGGGCCTTGGCGGCGGCTTCGCTGAGGTCGGTATGGAGGCGCAGGGCTTCCACCACCTGGCTGCCGCAGGTGTACACGGGGTTCAGCGAAGTCATCGGCTCCTGGAAAATCATGCCGATGTCGTTGCCGCGCACCTGGCGCAGGTCGGTTTCGGAGAGTTTCAGCAGGTCGGTTTGGCCCAGCTTTTCGGACTGGAAGATGGCCTGGCCGCTGGCAATGCGGCCGGGCGGCATTGGAATCAGCCCCAGCAGCGCCAACGACGTCACGGATTTGCCCGAGCCGGATTCGCCCACAATGGCCAGCGTTTCGCCCCGGTGCAGCTCAAACGACACGTTGTCTACGGCCCGCACGTCGCCGCGGTGGCTGGAGAAGTCAATGGTGAGGTTGGAAACGGTGAGCAGCGGGTTGGGCACGGAGGGAATTATGGGTGGCAGTTTAGGGTGGTTTTAAGCGGTTGTAGGCCGTTTTGGGCGGTTCAGGTACGCAAGAACGTCAATACACAAGAACGTCATGCTGAGCGTAGCCGAAGCATCTCTACCGCTTCGTTGGATTTCATTATTTGACGCTAAACCATATTCCACCAAGAATTATAATCGAGCTAGCAAACCAAAACCAGGTGAAGGCTTTTTTAATTTGCTCATGGTATTCCATTATCAGTCTGATAGGAAATCTGTCTAAGTTATTACTGTTATGCTTTATGTGATATTTCTTCTGTGCATCTACCATCACATACGACATCTGATTTGCGATTGAAAGCACGATTAGTATTTGGAACGAAGCCAGAAAAGAGCGCAGTAACGGATAATCATGTAGGCTATGCGATGGCATTACGTTTGACACAACTATAAAAGTCAGAAACGATAACAGCAGGGCAAAAACGAGTTTTCTTCTATCAATTCTTTTAGGAAGAATTATCAGAACATAGTATGATGCCCCTAGAAAGGCCATACAGAAAAATGCATTCATATACCTTTCTACCTAATGTGATTGAAAGTGCGGAATCTTCCCCTGCGTTTCATATTACTTATTCCAGCGAAGCGGTAAAGATGCTTCGACTGCGCTCAGCATGACCGTTCTACGGTTACCGTTCTACGGCCCGGCCCCTCCCCTACTACGCCAGCTTCTCCGCGTCGGCAGCGACTAGGGGCTGGGGCTCGTTGGGAGTGACGGGCTGCGATTCGTTGAAAAAGCGGCTCTGGTTGAGCAGAATCAGGGCGACGCCGATGAAGATGGATGAATCGGCGATGTTGAAGATGGGGAAGCCGTTGCTATACGAGCCGCCGATGAGAGGCCAGGATTTGGGGAAATAACCCACGTACAGCGGCACGAAAATCATGTCGATGACCTGGCCGTAGAACCAGCGCGTGGGCGAGCCTACAGGGGCGTTATTGTAGATAATTCCGTAGAAAATCGAGTCAATCAGGTTGCCGACCGCACCGCCGAGGATGAGGGCCATGCAGGCGATGTAGCCGGCCGCCACGCGCTGCCGGCAGAGGCGAATGATGTAGTAAATCAGCCCGCCCACGGCCAGCATGCGGAAGCCGGTGAGTACCAGCTTGCCGTAGGGCGCCGGCAGTTCGGCGCCGAAGGCCATGCCGGGGTTCAGCGTGTAAGTGAGCTTGGCCCATTGGCCGAAAACCGGGATTTCGCCGGCCGAACCGAGCTGCATGTAGGTGTGCACCAAATACTTCGAGAGCTGGTCGATGGCAATGATAAACAGGGCCAGTAGGAAGAATTTAGCCGCAGAATGCTGGCGGGTAGTGGGCGTTGGGTGCATTTCGAAGGGTGCCCGGGGGCGGAATTGGCGGGCAAAAGAGAACACAAAAGAACGTCATGCAGAGCGTAGCGAAGCATCTCGCGTGCCGAAGTAATCCATTCGATTGAGTTACTACCACACGCGAGATGCTTCGCTGCGCTCTGCATGACGTTCCTTTTCGTTCAAGGATGCGCCGTTACCCCAGATTCTCCGAGTCAGGAGCTATCAGCGGCTCGCTCTGTTTCTCAGTCACAGCCACGGGCTCTTCCTGTTTGAAAAAACGGCTCTGATTGAGCAGAATCAAGGCAACACCGATGAAAATGGAGGAATCGGCGATGTTGAAGATGGGCCAGAGCGAGACGTACTTCCCTCCTATCAGCGGCCAGTTTTGGGGCAGAAAGCCTTCGTAGATGTCCACGTAGAGCATGTCGATAACCTGACCGTAGAACCAGCGCGTGGGCGAGCCAAACGGCGCGTTGTCGTAGATGACGCCGTAGAAAATCGAGTCAATCAGGTTGCCGACGGCGCCGCCGAGGATGAGGGCCATGCAGGCGATGTAGCCACCGGCGGCGCGCTGCTTGCAGAGGCGGATAATGTAGTAGCTCAGGCCAAATACGGCTAGCAGGCGGAACCCACTGAGCACCAGCTTGCCATACGGCGCGGGCAGCTCGGCGCCGAAGGCCATGCCGGGGTTCAGCGTGTAGTGCAGCTTGGCCCAGTGGCCGATGAGCGGGATTTCGCCCGCCATGCCGGGCTGCATGTAGGTATGCACGGCCCACTTCGAGAGCTGGTCGATGGCAATGACGAACAGCGCCAGCAGGAAGAATTTAGCCGCGTTTTGCTGGCGAGTGGTGAGCGTTGGATGCATTCAGACGGGGCCAAAAGTGGCGGGAGCGACGGCCTGTTTTATTACCGTCCTTTTGTACCTTTTACAACTGATTGTCTGAGGTTTTGTGCGACCAAAGACGAGCTTATTGACTGTTTGTGCGGACGAGGACTCGCCGGGGATTTCACCTCCCGGCGAGTCGTTCAGCATCAGGCAGTTGCGACCTCCAAAAAGACCGGCACGGAGTAGTCATCAAATTCGAGCACTGAGCCGCCGTTCACATCGGCCGCGAAGGTGAGGGCGAGGGCCTGCGTTTCGGTGCGGATGTAGTCGCCGAACGCGGCCACGGCGGCCGTAAGCTCGGGCTGCTGGTCTGCCAACGTGACGCGGATTTTATCCTGCACTTCCAGGCCCGAGTCTTTGCGCAGGTTCTGCAGGCGGTTCACCAGCTCGCGGGCGAGGCCTTCCTGGCGCAGCTCGTCGGTCAGGGTCACGTCGAGGGCCACGGTGAGGGGGCCGTCGGTGGCCACGAGCCAGCCGGGCAGGTCGTCGGTGCGGATTTCCACATCGTCGGGGGCCAGGGTGATGGGCTGGCCATCGACCTCTACGGCGAGGCTTCCCTCCTTCTCCAGCTTCGAGATTTCGGCCGCCGTCATCTGCTGAATGCGGGCACCCACGGCCTTCAGGCGCGGGCCATATTGCTGGCCAAGGCGCTTGAAATTGGGCTTTACCGACTTCACCAGCACGCCGCTTTCGCTCTCGTCGTCGAGGAATTCGATGTGCTTCACGTTGATTTCGGCGCAAATCAGGTCCTCCACGAGGCCAACTTGCTCCTTGGTCGAGTCGTTCAGCACCGGCACCAGGATGCGCTGCAGGGGCTGCCGCACCTTCAGCACCGACTTTTTGCGCAGCGAGTGGGCCAGCGAACTGATGCGCTGGGCCAATTCCATGCGCTCCTCCAGCTTCGGGTCGATGCGGGCCGTGTCGGCTTCCACCAGCAGCGTCAGATGCACCGATTCCGGGGCCAGGGGTGTGTTTTTGGCCACGGCCTCGGCGCGCATGCCGTCGGTCATGTTCTTGTACAGCCACTCGCCGAAGAAGGGCGCGATGGGCGACATCAGCTGCGCTACCACCACCAGGCATTCCTGCAGGGTTTCGAAGGCAGCACGCTTATCCTGAGTCAGTTCGCCTTTCCAGAAACGGCGGCGCGAGAGGCGCACGTACCAGTTCGAGAGCTGGTCGGTCACGAAATCCTGGATGGCGCGGGCGGCCTTCGTGGGGTCGTAGTTGTCGAGGTGCCCGCGCGCTTCCACAATCAGCGACTGCAGCTTGCTCAGCACCCAGCGGTCCAGCTCGCTCAATTCGGCGTGCGGCACGCGGTCGAATTCGCTGGTCTGAAACTCGTCCAGGTTCGCGTAAAGTGCATAGAACGAGTACGTATTGAAGAGCGTGCCGAAGAAACGGCGCTGCACCTCGGTCACGCCGGCGGGGTCGAACTTGAGGTTGTCCCACGGTGGCGCGTTGGCAATCATGTACCAGCGGGTGGCATCGGGGCCAAACTGCTTGATGGTGGCAAACGGGTCGACGGCGTTGCCGAGGCGCTTGCTCATTTTGTTGCCGTTCTTATCGAGCACCAAGCCGTTGGCAATCACATTCTTGAAGGCCACGGAATCTTCCAGCATCACGCCCAGGGCGTGCAGCGTGAAGAACCAGCCGCGCGTTTGGTCCACGCCTTCGGCAATGAAATCGGCGGGGAAATTCTTCTGGAACTGGCCCTCGTTTTCGAGCGGGTAGTGCCACTGCGCGTAGGGCATGGCGCCGCTGTCGAACCACACGTCGATGAGGTCGGGCTCGCGGTACATGGGCTGGCCGGTGGGCGAGACGAGGAAAATATCGTCCACGTAGGGCCGGTGCAGGTCCACTTTTTCGCCGTTGGCGTAGGGGTTGTGGGTCATGATTTCGGCCGCCACAGCCTTGTCAATCTCCGCCTTCAGCTCGGCGATGCTGCCGATGCAGATTTCCTCCGTCCGGTCCTGGGTGCGCCAGATGGGCAGCGGCGTGCCCCAGTAGCGCGAGCGGCTTAAGTTCCAGTCTACCAGGTTTTCCAGCCAGTTGCCGAAACGGCCGGTGCCGGTGCTTTCGGGCTTCCAGTTGATGGTTTTGTTGAGCTCGATGAGTCGGTCCTTCACCGCCGTGGTCTTGATGAACCAGGAATCGAGCGGGTAGTAGAGCACGGGCTTGTCGGTGCGCCAGCAGTGCGGGTAGGTGTGCTCGTACTTCTCTACTTTGAAGGCCGTGCCGTCGCCCTTCATTTTGATAACGATGCTCTCGTCCAGCGTTTTATAGTCGGCGCCGGTTTCGTCGTGGCCGTCGTAGTTTTTCACCCAGCGGCCCGCAAACTCGCCCATTTGGGGCACGTAGCGGCCCGTCCGGTCCACGATGGGGCCGAGCGTGCCTTCGGCATCCGGCACCATCAGCGCCGGGATGTCGGCCAGCTGCGCGGCCCGGAAGTCATCGGCGCCAAACGTGGGCGAGATGTGCACGATGCCCGTGCCGTCCTCCGTGGTCACGAAGTCGCCATTGATGACGCGAAAAGCCCGCTCCTCGCCTTCAAACGGCGTGAAATCGAACAGCCGCTCGTACTTGATGTCGATGAGGTCAGCGCCAGAGAAGTCACTTAAGACACTCCAGTAGCTGATTTTACCTTTTTGAATCAGTTGCTTTTGCTGCTTCTCATCTAGAGAGTCAGGCAGAAGCTTATATCCCATTCCATCAATTACGGTTGAAGTTAAACCGTCAATATCGGTATAGCTTCCTGGATTGGGAGGTCCTGCATATTCCTCACTTTTAGCAAAATACTTGGTGAAGAGTTGCGCAGCTAGGATGACATTGACTTTCTCAAACGTGTACTGATTGTAAGTCTGAACAAGCAGGTAACGGATGTTTTTGCCAACAGCTAAGCCTGTATTGGCTGGCAACGTCCACGGTGTCGTCGTCCATGCCAAGATGAACGTTTCAGTATTTGACTCCGGAAAAATTCTGCTTTGCGTTTCCGGTTTTCCAGAATTTCTCTGAACCTTGAACTGCGCCACCACGGTCGTGTCCTTCACGTCCTTGTAGGTGCCAGGCTGGTTCAGCTCGTGCGACGACAGGCCGGTGCCGGCGGCCGGCGAATACGGCTGAATGGTGTAGCCCTTGTAGAGCAAGCCTTTGTCGTAGAGCTTCTTGAGCAGCGCCCAGCAGCTTTCGATGTACTCCGGCTCGAAGGTCACGTAGGGGTCGTTGAGGTCGACCCAGTAGCCCATTTTCTCGGTCAGGTCGTCCCACTGCGCCTTGAAGCGCATGACGGTTTCCTTGCAGCGCTGGTTGTAGTCCTCCACGCTGATTTTCTTGCCGATGTCCTCCTTCGTGATGCCCAGCTCCTTCTCCACCTGTAGTTCGATGGGCAGGCCGTGGGTGTCCCAGCCGCCTTTGCGGGGCACTTGTTTGCCCAGCAGCGTCTGGTAGCGGCCGAAGATGTCCTTCACCGTGCGCGCCATCACGTGGTGGATGCCGGGCGCGCCGTTGGCCGACGGGGGGCCTTCGTAAAACACGAACGTGGGCTGGCCTTCGCGGCTGCTCACGCTCTTTTCAAAGATGCCGTGCTCCTTCCACCAGGCGAGGATGTCTTCGCCGAGCTGGCCGTAGTTGAGCGGCTGCTTGTATTCGGGGTATTTCATTGTTCGCTGTTCAACCCCACCCCCGGCCCCTCCCCGGTGGGGAGGGGTGCCAGACGCAGAGTCGTTGAAATAATAAAGAGTCGTTGAACGCACCCCTCCCCACCGGGGAGGGGCCGGGGGTGGGGTTAAATCGAGTAATCGCCTTCGTAATCGGAGGCTTTGTGCATTTCTTTCAGGTTTAGGTCGGCATCATCGTCCTCCTCGTGGTACGACTCGTCGTAGTGGCGAATGAGGGCGTTGGTATCCGTGTCGCCCTTGCCGTGCTCAAACGTCACGAGCAGCGAGGGCAGCAGTATCAGGTTGGAGAAGTTGGTTATCAACAGCGACGCCGACATTAGCATTCCCAGCGCCTTGGTACCGCCAAATTCGCTGAAGGCGAAGATGCTGAAACCCACGAACAACACGATGCTCGTGTATATCATGCTGGTGCCCGCCTCGCTCAGCGTCACCGATACGGCTTCGCGCACCCGGCCGCCGTTCAACGCCATTTCCTGGCGGAATTTGGCCAGCAAATGGATAGAGTTATCCCCATCAATTCCCAGCGCAATCACGAAAATCAGGGCCGTGCTGGGCTTGAGCGCGATGTTGAAATAGCCCATAATGCCAGCCGTGAGGATAAGCGTGACGGCATTGGGGATAAGGGCAAATAGCACCGTTTTGAATGAGCGGAAGAGGATGAGCACGACCAAGCCCACCAGCCCGAAGGCCATGAACAGGCTGTCGCGCAGGGTGTGAATGACGTACTCGTTGCCCTTGGTGAAGATGATGGTCGTGCCCGTGGGGCGAATGTCCATGCCCGTCCCTTTGAAGATGCGATTCATCTCCGGGATGATTTTCGTGTTCATCAGCGTGTCCAGGTTCTGGGAACCTATGTCCGCGATTTTCAGGCTAATACGGGCCTTCTGGCTGGTGCTGTCCATGAAGGAATGCAGCAGCTTGCTATTCATGCCCGCCCCACCAGCGGAGCCGCCGGAGTTGGCCAAAGCACTCAAAATGAAGTTCTTTTCCGAGTTGTCGGGCAGGCGGTAGAACGACGGGTTGCCGTTGTAGAATGCCTGAGTGCTGGCCTTGAGGAAGGTAACCAAGCTCACGGGCGGCGACAGTTCCGGCTGGGTCCGCAGGTACTTCTCGAACTGGTCGATTTTCTCCAGATTCTTCAGCTTGAAGAGTCCTTTTTTCTTGTGGGTATCGACCTCAAATTCCAGCGGCATCACGCCGTTGAAGTGGCTTTCGAAAAAGGCCAAATCGGAGTTGACGGAGCTTTTCTTGGGCAAGTCATCCACCATGTACGACACGGCTTCGATGCGCGAGATGCCGATGGCAGCGCCGGCCACCAGCACCAGCGCGGCGATGTAGACGGTCGGCCGGCGGTCGAGCACGAGGTGGTCGAAGAACTCCAGCAGCTTGGTAAGCGGCGCGGCATCGAGGTGCTCCAGCTGCTTGGGCGTGGGCGGCGGCAGGTAGGTGAAGGCAGCCGGAATCAGGATGAAGCTGATGATGAAGGCCGCGAAAATGTTGATGGTGGCCACCAGGCCAAACTGGTAGAGAATGGCAATGTCGGTGAAGGCAAACACGATGAAGCCCACGGCGGTGGTCGTGTTATTCATCAGCGTGACGAGGCCGATTTTGCGGATTACCCGCGTCATGGCCAGCATCTGGTTACCCGATTTTCGGTAGTCGTAGTGGTAGCGCGAGAGCAGGTAGGTGCAGTTCGGGATGCCGATAACGATGATAATACTGGGAATCAGGCCCGTGAGCAGGTTGATTTTGAAGCCCAACAGCACAATCGAGCCAATGCACCAGATGACGGTGACGCCCACCACGATGAGCGGAAACAGCACCGCCGACCATGTGCGGAAGAACACCAGCAGCGTAATGCCGGTCACAATCATGGCCAGGATAGTGAAGAACTTCATCTCCCCGGCTACTTTGCTCGTCATCGTGGAGCGCACGTAAGGCAGGCCCGCGTAGTGCAGCTTGATGCTAGTTTTCTTCTCAAACTGCGCCGCAAAGCCCAGAATGTTGTTCATCACCGCCTGCCGCTTCGAGGAGTTCAGGTATTTCGGGTCCATGGTGAGGGCCAGCAGCGTGGCCCCGGTGTTCGGGCTGATGAGCTGGCCTTTGTAGAACTCCACGCTGTTGACCACGCGCATCAGGCTATCCAGTTCCTTCTGCGAGCGCGGCGGCGCTTTAAAAATGGGCGCGGCTTTGAAACTGTTATTCGTCGTGTCCTTGCTGATGTTGAGCAGCTTGCTCACGCTCAACACGCCGTTCACGCCCTGCACTTTAGCCAGCGTGTCGGTCAGCTGCCGGAACTCGTTAAAATTGCCCAGCTTGTAGATGGAGCTGTCCTGCAGGCCGATAACCAACACATTGCCGTCTTCCCCAAACGTCCGCTTGAACTGCTTGAAATAGAGCATATCCGGGTCCTTTTCGCTTACCACCTGGGCAAAGTCGTATGTCATTTCCACGTCCTTGGCTTTGTAAGCCATGAAGACGGTGATAACGGCCAGCACCGCTACCAGCGACAAGCGGAATCGGATGATGAAGACGGCTAATTTTTCCCACATAAAATCCTTGTAAAGAGGCAAAGTTACGCCAAGGCCGGGCGCGCGTTTGTCATTGCGAGCGGAACGCAGTGAAGCGCGGCAATCCGTCCTCTGAATGTGACCAGCTTTGAGACGTGATGAAGCCAAACAAAAGGCCCCGGCACTGCGCAGTACCGGGGCTTTGTCACATTAGAAAGTGCTTGGCTTTGAGAGGACGGATTGCCGCGTTTCGCTCCACTCGCAATGACGGGTGAACTACTACAGCTGCTCGAAAATGCGGCGGAAGCTCACTGCCTCGCCGATGTAGGCGCGCAGCTCCGAAATCGGCATGCGAGTTTGCTCGCGCGAGTCGCGGTGGCGCACAGTCACGGTTTCGTCTTCCAGCGTCTGGCCATCGACCACAATGCAGAAGGGCGTGCCGATAAGGTCCTGACGAGTATAGCGCTTGCCGATGGCATCACGCTCCTCCAGCACGAGGCGGAAGTCGAACTTCAGCGCGTCGAAGATTTCCTGGGCCTTCTCGGGCATGCCGTCTTTGCGCACCAGCGGGAAGATGGCGGCTTTCACCGGGGCCACGGCGGGGTGCAGCTTCAGGAACGTGCGGGTCTTGGTCTGCTGGGCTTCGCCCTCCCCTTCCGTAATGGTTTCCTCTTGGTAGGCGTTGCAGAGCGTGGCTAGGAACAGGCGGTCAGCGCCCACTGAGGTTTCTACCACGAAGGGCACGTAGTTGCCGTAGGCCTTGCCGGTGGCGGGGTCAATGTCGGCGTCGAAATACTGCTGCTTTTTGCGGCTCAGGTTCTGGTGCTGGGTCAGGTCGAAGTCGCCGCGCGAGTGGATGCCCTCCATTTCCTTGAAGCCGAAAGGGAATTCGTACTCGATGTCCACGGCGGCTTTGGCGTAGTGGGCCAGCTTGTCGTGGTCGTGGTAGCGCAGCTTTTCGGCCGGCAGGCCCAGCGCCTCGTGGAACTTGCGGCGCGAGGCTTTCCAAGTGTCGTACCACTCGCCTTCGGTGCCGGGGCGTACGAAGAATTGCATCTCCATCTGCTCAAACTCCCGCATGCGGAAGATGAACTGCCGGGCCACAATCTCGTTCCGGAAGGCCTTGCCGATTTGCGCAATGCCGAAGGGAATCTTCATTCGGGCCGATTTCTGCACGTTCAGGAAGTTCACGAAAATGCCCTGGGCCGTTTCGGGGCGCAGGTACACGGGCGGCGCTTCCGAGTCCACGGCCGAGCCCTGGGTGGAGAACATCAGGTTGAACTGGCGCACCTCGGTCCAGTTGCCGGTGCCCGAGATGGGGCACTTAATTTTCTCGTCGATGATGAGCTGGCGCACGCCGGCCAGGTCATTGGCCGTGAGCAGGCGGCCCATTTCGGCGGTGAGGGCAGCACCGCGTTCGGGGTTGCCGGCGTTTTCGTACTCGGCAGCTTTTTCTTCGAGCAGCACGTCGGCGCGGTAGCGCTTTTTGCTGTCGAGGTTGTCAATGAGCGGGTCGTTGAAGCCGGCAATGTGGCCGCTGGCCTCCCAGGTGCGCGGGTCCATGAAAATGGCCGCGTCGATGCCCACCACGTTGCCGTGCAGCTGGGTCATGGCGTCCCACCACAGGCGCTTGAGGTTATTCTTCAATTCCACGCCGTTGGGGCCGTAGTCGTACACGGCGGCCAGGCCGTCGTAGATTTCCGATGACTGAAATACGAAGCCGTATTCCTTGGCGTGGGCCACGATATCCTTAAGCTGGGTGGTTTCGATTGCTGGGTTCATACCCACAAAAGTAGGCCGGTACGGCGCAAGCTGAAACTTCTGCGTAGAAGGCGCGAAATTCACTCCTGCTTCACGGAATCGCCCTGGCGTCACAATTCGGTAACATAGCGTCTGTAAGCTACCTCCCTACCTTTGACGCATGATTCAACCTAAATACCCACCAACCCCCTCTTTATGTTTGGTTTAGAACCTCACGTGCTTCTGCTCCTCGGCGTGTGCCTGCTGGCCGCCTGCGCGTTCGAGTTCGTGAATGGCTTCCACGACACGGCCAACGCCGTGGCCACCGTTATTTACACCAACGCGCTGCGGCCCTGGGTGGCCGTGGTGTGGTCAGCTTTCTGGAACTTCATCGGCGTGTTTGCCGGCGGCATTGGCGTGGCCATGGGCATTGTGTACCTGCTGCCCGTCGAAAGCCTCGTGGACGCCAACGTGTACCACGGCATTGCCATGGTGGGCGCGCTCATTCTGGCCGCCATCATCTGGAACATCGGCACCTGGTACTACGGCATTCCGGCTTCGAGCTCGCACGCCCTGATTGGGTCGATTCTGGGGGTTGGCATTGCCTACTCCATGCTGCCCGAGTCGCGCGGCACGGCCGTGAACTGGTCCAAAGCCGGCGAAACGGGCATTGCCCTGCTGGTAGGCCCGCTGCTGGGCTTTGCGCTCACCATCGGCATGATGTTCCTGTTTAAGCGTTTTTCGCCCAGCAAGGCCATCTTCAAGGAGCCGCACAAGCGCAAGCCCCCACCCCTCTGGATTCGGCTGCTGCTCATCACCACCTGCACGCTGGTGAGCTTTTTCCACGGCTCGAATGACGGCCAGAAAGGCGTGGGCCTGGTCATGCTGATTCTGATTGGCATCGTGCCCTTCCGCTTCGCCCTCGATGAAAGCAAAAATCCGCTCGACCTGCGCGAGTCGCTGGGCAAAGTGGAGTACGTCATCAGCCGCGTAAACCGCGCCGACCTCAGCCCCAACGACCAGAAGAGCCTGACTGAAATCCAGGAGAAAACGGCCGACCTTGACCGCATTTTCGCCGGCAAAACCGACATCAAGCAACTGCCCCAGCAAACACGCTTTGAAATCCGCCGCGATGTGCTGCTGCTTACCAACCGCGCCAAAAAGCTCCTTGGCTCCGAGAAAGTGAGCTTGAGCACGGCCGACCGCAAGAGCTACGACGAAGCCTCCACGGAGATGAAAAAATTCACCGACTACGCCCCCTGGTGGGTGCTGCTGATGGTGAGCCTCTCGCTGGCCTGCGGCACCATGATAGGCTGGCAGCGCATCGTGAAAACCATCGGCGAGCGCATCGGCAAGGAACACCTCAGCTACGCGCAGGGCGCGAGCTCGGAGCTGGTGGCCGCCGCCATGATTGGGGCCAGCACCTGGCTCAACCTGCCCTCATCCACCACGCACGTCCTCACCTCGTCCATCGCGGGCAGCATGGTGGCCAGCCGCGGCGTGAAGAATATCAACCCCGGTATGGTGCGCAACATTGCCCTGGCTTGGGTGCTCACCCTGCCGGTTACGATGGTGCTATCGGGCCTGCTCTTCCTGCTGTTCCGGGCCGTGTTGGGATAATAAGCATCAACCAGTTAAAACACAAAAAAGGCGACCCTGAAAATTCAGGGTCGCCTTTTTTGTGTTTTAACTGTCCAGGCTGCTGGTGTTTTCGGTGAAACCCCAAAATCGGCCGATAAAGCAGTTGTTTTTACCAACTTATCCACTTATCCACAGGCTAAATGCTGTCAAATGTGGATAAGACCGAATTATTTCGGCCACTGCACCTCCATGTCGTCGTTGATGAACACCCCGAAATTGACGAACTGCAGCTCGCCTTCTTCAAAGTATAAGTCAATCATCGACTTTTCGTAGGACAGGCGAATAGCGCCTTCTTCCATGGTTTCCAGCTCGGGCGTGGCCTGGCCGTGGCGCTCCATGAGGGCCTTCACCTGGTCCACGCTCAGGCCGTAGATGGCCTCGCCGTAGAGGCGCATGTTGGGGTTGTCGGTTTCGATGCAGCTCAGGCGGAAATCGTCCTCGCGGTCGAAGTAGAGCGAGAGCAGGTAGTCTTCCTCGTGGTAGTTCCAAGCCTGGTGCTCGAAGTCGTCGTCGTCGTCCGACTCTTCAATTTCCTCGGGCTCGCCCACGAGGGTGCGGACTTCGTCCATGGTGGCGCCGAAGCGCAGCGGGCCCATGCCGGTGCCCAGAATAATTTCGTTTTCCTCGATGCTGGAGGGTTGGGGAGTGCTCATGCGGTTGGGGTGAAGGGTAGTAAGCAAAGGTAGGTTTTAGTGGTTAGTGATTAGTGGTTAACGGTTAGTGATTTTTTGTTGCTGCCGCTGAATTTCGGTGACAGGCACAGTCTTGGCGTGCCATTAATCATTAACCGTTAACCACTAATCACTAAAAACTCATTTTCCGTATTTCTCAATAAACGCTTCCTTCTGCCGCAGGTATTCCGGGTTGGCTTTGGCCTCGTCCCACTTGCGCTTGAAAATGGCGGCGGCTTCCACCTTATCCACATCGGGGTGGGGATTGCGGGGCAATTCGAGCCGGCCGTGCGCGCCGCTCTGGCCTTTTTTGTCATCGGGCACGGGGCCGGCGTATTTTTTGCCGCCGACGTGGTTGGCGTAGCGCCGGGCGCGGGTGAAGCCCATCTGGATGAATTTGCGGGCCATGTCGGCCCCCACAAAATCGTGGGCCTTCAAATAAGCCTCAAACAGGCCGTAAATCGTTTCGGATGACTCCCGGGCTGCCGCCGCGTCTTTGAAGCGCCAGTGGGGCAGGATTTCGGCCTTGTAGGGCTGCACCAGCAGCACGCCCTGCTCGCCCCGGCCCACGCGGTACAGCTCGGGGTGCTGGCGGAAATCGACGGAGTGGAAATCGAGGGTGTAATCGAACGGCATGGGAAACCTGAATCAAAGGTTTGGTAGGTGTTTGAACAATGTGCATAACCCATACGGACTCGCGCAAAAACCGGAAAGCCGCTTTTCAAAAAGTCCGGCGATTGGGTTCCCAATTTTTTAGCCTGGCCTTTTCAAAAGGTCAAACCTTTCCCCCAGACTTTTCCCCACTTTTAAATTTTGATTAAATTTTTTTCTAAAAAACTTTTTTTGTTTCCACTCATTAGGTCGGTTGATAAGTGGAAAAGCCGGCGAGGTTATCCACGCTGGGGATAACGTGGGGGTAATACTGGTTTTATCCACGGGCTATACACCGGCATTGTGGAAAATATAGTATTGATTATAAACGTGTTGCGCGGATTTTCAACATATCCACTGCGTTTCCACATTTTTATTATCCCCTGAAAAATGACGGTGTGGGAAGGCGTTTTCCCCGTGGAAAGTTATCCACGGTTATCCCCGCTCGATTCGCCCTGTGCGGGCAGCCTACCAGCCAAAAAAACTTCTACTCCACTTATCCCCGTGCTGCCGCAGCGTTTCCCCCAGGTTATCCCCGAAATCATCCCCGTTGCGGAATCAATGTGGAAAAACCGGTGGAAAACCGGTGGATTGTGCCTAAAAAATGCGCTCAGTAACTGGAAAAAGCGTTTAGTTATCCACTAATGTGGACAAGCAGGGGTGTTTCGGATGTTTTCAGGCAGTAGGAAACGGAAGTCGTAGCGAAGTCCGGAGCCAGGCTAAACCGGCCGTAACCCTCGCTTGGGGCAGTAATGGGTAGCCCCTCCACCTTCTCAGCCAGCAGCTGAAGCAAGACAAGGAACGAAAAAAAGCGCAGCCGCCGGGCTGGCAGCTGCGCCGCAAAAGGAAAAGATGTGAGAACGACTAAAATTTCAGCGGTTCCACGATGTCGAAGCCGGCGCGGACCTGCTGGGGCTTGGGGTCGAGGTACACGGGCTCGGGCACCAGCAGCAGGTTGGAGTCGCCGCCGCGCCAGCGGCCGTCGCCGTCGGTGTCGATGAGCACACGCAGGCGGTAGGTGCCGGGGGCCATGTCCGAGAATAGGTAGCTGCCCTTGGGCGAAAGCAGGCTGGCCACCACTTCAAACTTCTCGTTGAGTAATTGAAGCTCGAAGCTCTTCTCCTTGGTGGTGATGGTGCCCGAGAGGCTGGTCGAAACGTCCTGCTCGCTGATACCGAGGCGCAGGGGCTTCAGGCGCAGGTTTTGGGCGGTGATGGCGGTGATGGCCGTGCTGTCGAGCAGGATTTCGAGCCTTTTTTTGGCTTTGGAATTGAAGCGTACGGCCAGCTCGGTGCGGTCGGCGCTGAGCACGCCGTCGGCGGGCAGGCGCAAGGGGCGGCGCTTCACCGAATCTTCCACCAGGGTGCCAAACGGCCGGTCTTTGGCAATGCGCACGGGCACCGAAAACTGAAATTTTACCTGGCCCTCGGGAAACACGTTGCGGGCACCGCCTTCCACGGTGTAGAGCGACGGCGCGGGGGCTTTTTTGGCGGCGGCCGGCACCGGGAATTTGACTTGCAGGGTGTCGTGGCCCACGTTGCCGGTGCTGTCGGTGGCAGTGAGGACGTAGCGGCCATCGCCTACTTCCGGGGTTTTGTACAGCACTACGGAGCGGCCCCGGTCGGCCAGCTGCACGGCTTCGGCTACGACGGCCGGAGCAGCTTTGCTATCCAGCGCTACCAGCGTGGCCGTGCGCACGCCTTCGCTCAGGCTGAGGCGCAGCTGCGTGGGGCTGGGGGTGCGCGAAGTAATCAGCGGGGGGCGTTTATCGGGCTGGGTGAGCACGAGGGCGATGTCTTTGCCGGTGCTGCCCTCAATGGTAATGGACGTGGGCAGGTAGGCAATTTTCTCGCCTTCGTCGTAGTGGCCGTTGTTGTTTTTGTCGGCCACGGCGTAGAGTTTGTAGGTGCCGGCTTTGAGAAAATTCAGGCTGAATTTCCCGGCTTTGTCGGTGAGCACGGTGTAGTACGGGCGGCCTTTGCGCACGCCCAGCGTGTCGCCTTCGCGGTACAGGCCGATGCTGGAGCCCTCCACGGTTTTGCCCGTGAGTATATCGGTGAGGGTGCCGCGCACCTTGCCCGAATCGAGCACGGCCCCGGTGCTGAAGGTGAGGTAGGCATTTTTGGCCGGCAGGGCTTCGGTGATGTCCACCACAGCATCACGGAAATTGAAGCTGTAGGTGGTGTTCGGGTCGAGCGGCTTATCGAAGAGCAGGGTGATGGAGTTGCGGTCTTCGCGCAGCTTATAAGGGTTGTCTTCGGGCAGCTGGGGCGTGATGAGCAGGTTTTTGCTCAGTTCCTTGGTCACGACGGGCTCCGAGAAATTGAGCCGCACGAATTGCTGCTTCACGTTGCGGGCCGCGCTGTCGGGCGAGCTGCTGATGCGGCGCGGCGGGATGCGGTCGCGCGGGCCGCCCAGGGGCGGGGCCACGGCGGCGCAGCTTTCAAGCAAGGCAACCAGCGCCAGCAAAGCCAGCAATTCAGCGCGAACGGACATTATACAACAGCAGCGTGGTGAGCGTAAGAACAACAATGGCCGCCCCGATGCGCAGCCCCGTGCGGCGCGTCACCTCAGTGGTCGGCTCGGTGGTGCTAACGACCACGACGCGCCGGGCGGTATCGGCCACAAAGGTCGGCGGTGGCTTTTTGATGGAATCGGGCAGCGGCGTGGGCACGGTTTGGGCACGGGCGGCGGTGGCCAGCAGGCCCGCCGCTACGAGTAGCCGCCACAGTGCCGCCGGCCGCATCAGGCCCCGGCCGGAGTGCGCCGCCCGGCCACGTACAGCAGGCTGGAATATTGCCCGTCGTGCTCCTCCGCGTAAGCATTCGACTTGTAACCGGCCTTTAGCACCGTCAGCAAGCCGCCGGCGCGCTCGTTGCGGTGCTTCTCGCTGAGCATGCTCACGTAGTAGGCATCGAGCGGCATGGGCAGCGTCTGGCGGACGGTCAGCTTGTGCTTTTTGAGCAGCTGGGCCATGGTTTTGGGCGCGAAATGGTAGAGGTGGCGGGGCACGTCGTAGGCGGCCCACAGCTCGCGGTAGTGCTGGGCGTCGAGGCTTTCCACATTGGGCACAGCAATGAGCAGCACGCCGTCGGGCTTCAGCAGCGCCACCAGCTGGGCCAGCGTTTCGTTGAGGGTATGCACATGCTCCAAAACGTGCCAGAGCGTAATGGCATCGAACGTGCCGGGCTGAAACTGGGCCAAGCTCTCCTGCCCTATCGGCTGGCCGAGGCGCTGACTGGCTTCATCGCGGGCGCGGGCGTTGGGCTCGAGACCAGCTACCTGCCAGCCGGCCGACTTGGCTGCCGCCAGGAAATGACCCGTGCCACAGCCGTAATCCAGCAGTTTGCCCCGGCGCGGCGCTAGCTTATTCAGCAAACTCACCTTGCGGCGCATGGTGAAAAAACGCGCCACTTTGTAGGCCTGGTTCACGAAGCCCTGGGCGGCGCTGTTGTGCGACACGTAGGCGTCGGACTCGTAATACTTGCCAATTTCGGCCTCGTTCGGCCGCGGGTTGGTGAACTGAAAGCTGCACGCCGCGCATTGCACGATGGCGAAGCTTTCGTGGCTCACCGTCCGGTCTTCCACCACCAGCTTGTTCTTAAAGTCGGTTTTGCCGCAAACCGGGCAATTATCAATTCGTTCGTAGGACACGGATACTTGTAAAGGCAAAAACCGGCCGGCACAGGTGCGGCACGGTTCATTTCGTTGCTGGGCAAAGTTCGCAAATTTTACGTAGCGCGGACTTTGTAGTCCACGAGAGCAATTGGGCCACTCGCGGACTACAAAGTCCGCGCTACTTCCTACCGCCCCAAATACACCATCAGCACCGATACATCGGCCGGCGAGATGCCGCTGATGCGCGAGGCCTGCCCAATGGTTTCGGGCTGAATCTTGAGCAGCTTTTCGCGGGCCTCGTGCGAGAGGGCGGGCATGGCGCGGTAGTCGAGCCGGCCCTGAATCACGAAGTTTTCCAGCTCCTGCATGCGCTCGGCCTGCTGCTGCTCCTTCTGCAGATAGGTTTCGTACTTGATGTTGATGATGGCCTGCTCCAACGCTTCAACATCAAATGCCGCCAGAGCCTCATCCAGCGCGGGCAGGGCGCGGCGCAGGTCGGCCAGCTCCACGTTGGGACGGCGCAATAAGTTTACGGCGCGGGTTTTTTCGTGGATTTCAGCCGAGCCCAACTCCACCATGAGCGGATTGATTTCGGCCGGTTCGATGGCGAATTTCTGGAATAGCGTGCCAATTTCGGCCGTCTGCGCTTCCTTCATCCGCACGCGCTCCAGGCGCTCATCAGAAGCAAGGCCCAACTCGTGGCCCAGCGGCGTGAGGCGCAAATCAGCGTTATCCTGGCGCAGTAGAATGCGGTGCTCGGCGCGGCTAGTGAACATGCGGTAGGGCTCATCCGTCCCTTTGTTCACCAAGTCGTCGATGAGCACGCCGATGTAAGCCTCGCTCCTTTTGAGTACGAACGGCGCCTTGCCGTGCACTTTGTTGTGCGCGTTGATGCCGGCCATCAGGCCCTGGCAGGCGGCCTCCTCATAGCCGGTGGTGCCATTAATCTGGCCCGCGAAATACAGCCCGGCAATCAGCTTGGTTTCGAGCGTGAGCGCCAGCTGGGTGGGCGGGAAAAAGTCGTACTCAATGGCGTAGCCGGGACGGAACATCTTGGCATTCTCGAAACCCGCGATTTCGCGCAGGGCACGGTACTGCACATCCTCCGGCAGCGAGCTGCTGAAGCCGTTGATGTAGCATTCCACGGTGCTCCAACCTTCGGGTTCCACAAAAATCTGGTGGCGGTCCTTATCGGCGAAGCGGTTGATTTTGTCCTCCACCGAGGGGCAGTAGCGCGGTCCCAGGCCCTTGATGCGGCCTTGGAACATGGGCGACTTCTCGAAGCCCTCGCGCAGGATGTCGTGCACCCGCTCGTTGGTGTAGGTGATGTAGCACGGCCGCTGCTGCGTCAGGCGCGGCGTGTCGAGGTAGGAGAACTTACTCGGCACCTCGTCGCCGCCCTGGGCTTCCATTTTGGAGTAGTCGAGGCTGCGGCCATCCACGCGGGGCGGGGTGCCTGTTTTCATGCGGCCGGCTTCAAAGCCCAACTCCACTAGCTGCTCCGTAATGCCGCGGCTACCTTTCTCGGCTGCCCGGCCGCCGCCAAAATTCTTCTCGCCGATGTGGATGAGGCCGTTCAGGAAGGTACCATTCGTCAGCACCACCGACTTGCCCCGAAACTCGATGCCGAGGGCTGTTTTCACGCCCACCACCGTGTCGTTTTCCACCACGATGCCGGTCACGGCTTCCTGCCAGAAATCCACGTTTGCTATGCCTTCCAGGGTCAGGCGCCAGGCTTCGGCGAAGCGCATGCGGTCGCTCTGCGCGCGCGGGCTCCACATGGCGGGGCCTTTCGAGCGGTTCAGCATTCGAAACTGAATCATGGTCTGGTCGGTGATGATGCCCGACTGGCCGCCTAGCGCGTCGATTTCGCGCACAATCTGGCCCTTGGCCACGCCGCCCATAGCGGGGTTGCACGACATCTGGGCGATGGTGTTCATGTTCATCGTCACCAGCAGCACTTTCGAGCCGAGGTTGGCGGCGGCGGCGGCGGCTTCGCAGCCGGCGTGGCCCGCGCCCACTACAATGACGTCGTATTCGGAAGTTTGAAACATAATCGTAGGAACACGCCAGGGTGCGCGGGAGGTGCCGCGCTGGCAAAACGGATAATAATAAATCGGGTAACGACGAACGCGCCGCGATGCGTTCCTACAAAATTACGCAATTCGGCCCCAGCCGCCAGTTTCACGTGAAACCGCTTGCCGCTTTCAGAATTTGAGGCTAAATGTTGCCCTGCAAATCTTCCGGCAGCCACTCCGCAAAAAGCTCGGCCGAATTAGCCTGCACCGCCTCCCAGGAAAACGGCAGCCACTGCCCGCTGATGCTGTCGAATACCTCCGTAGCAGCAGCGCAGGCAAAGAGCTTATAATCGAACTTGGGGTAATTGTGCACCAGGTAACCGGGGTAATAATAGTCGAGGCGCTGGCGGCGGGCGTAGTCGGTTTTCAGCAGCAGCAGGTACTTGCCGAGGCTGTGGCGGTGGTAAGTGGGGTCGTAAAAATTGAGGATGCCGGCCAGGGTGCGCTCGCCGTAATCGAGAATGCCAGCGGCGATAAGACGGCCCTCGTCGCGCAGCTCGATGATTTGGGTGTTAAAAACGTTGTGCGTGGACTCGCCGAGAAGCACAGCCGCAATGGTGGGCGCGGCATCAAAGGTGATGGCGGCGCGGTAGCGGGCATACAGTTCCTCGTACTCGTCGGTGAGGCAGAAGGTCCGGATACTGGCCTTGAAACGGGCATTGCGGCGCAGCAACCGGCGCTGCTCGGAGCCCCACTCCACGCGCGCCAAGTCGATGCGCAGCCAGTGCGCAGTATAGAGGCTGCCATCAAAGGGCACGAACTGGCAGGTGAACAGGTCCTGCTGCATCCGGTAGTAGCCTTGCGCGAGGTAAAAATCCAGGGCATCGCCCCGAATGATGGGGAAATCGGCAGAAGAAGAGGCGGCCATATCGCGGGGCGGGCAACGGTGGCGCGGCTGCTGGGGCCGGCCCGGTTCACAAATGCCAACGCCCGCATGAAGCGGGCGCTGGATAATTTTATGGAGGAAAAATGCCGGCTTAGAATTCGCGCATCGCCAGGCAATAATCTTCCTTGGCGCGCATGGCCGTCTGGCTCAGCAGGTCTTTGTCGTGGTAGCCGAGCAGGTGCAGCACGCCATGAATCATCACGCGGTGCAGCTCGTCGCGGAACGGGATGCCGAGGTCCTTGGCATTGTCGCGCACGCGCTCAACGCTGATGAAGATGTCGCCTTCGAGAATGTCGGCGTCGTCAGAGTTGTCGAAGGTGATGACGTCCGTCAGCGTGTCGTGGTCGAGGTACTCGACGTTGAGGCGGTGCAGGTAGTCGTCGGAGCAGAAAATGTACGTGAGCTGCACGATGCGGTGCTCGTGCACCTTGGCCACGCGCTCAATCCACCCCAACAGCTCTTCGGCGTCGGAAAGCTCAAAATCGGGCGCGTCTTCCACCATGAACTCGATGCCGGGGGCCTCGTGGTGCAGCTCGCCGGGAGGGAAGTTTTCGTGATGGGGCGGGCCCATCGGCGGGGTGCTGTTCATGCGGAATCAGGCAGCTTTAGGCGGCGAGGTGGTCGGCGGTGGTGGCTTCGTCGGCGGGCGTGGGGGCTAGCTGGAAGGTCAGCAGCAGGCAGCGGCCCTCCTTGCTGAACTCCACTTCATCGGCCAGGTGGCGGATGAGGAAAATGCCGCGACCACCCGGATTCTCCAGGTTTTCGGGCGCCGTGGGGTCGTCCAAGTTGTCGTAGTTAAAGCCCGTGCCTTCGTCCTCAATCTCAAACTTAAGCTGCTGGGGCTCCACGTAGAGCGACAGGTAGACGTTCTTGTCTTTGTCGAACTTGTTGCCGTGGCGAATGGCGTTATTCACCGCTTCGGTCACGGCCACCATGATATTGCCGTAGATATCGTCCTCAATCTGAAAGGTATCCTTCGAATTATCGATGAAGCTCTCAACGACGCGGATATTCTCAACGAGCGACGGAATCTGAATTTTTACCTGCTTCATAAGGTGGTTTGATGGGAAGGACGGCAGCGAGTTTGGGGCGGCAAAAATAGTCTTTTAACGGCAAAGCGCCGCAACAATTTCTGCTATCCTCAAATGCTTGGTTCTAACAGTACACTAATTGGTTAACGAAACGACGGCCCGCATGGATGGGAAGTCGTTCGGATTATTTTATTTTCTGGAAGTACTCGCCCACTTCGCGTTGGTAATACGGGGTCAGGTTCGGGGGTGTACTACGTAATAATTCGGTCTGGCGTTCCTTGCTAACCTTGTATTTGTCGAAGGCCGGCGGAAAGACCGGGGGTTTGTACTGAGCGGCTTGGGCTTCGCGCTTGGTGTCCTGGTCGCGTTCGCGGGCCGATTTCTCTACCTCCAGCAGGCGGGTGAGGATTTGCTGCTGGCGCATCATCGTTTCCTCGGTGAGGCGCTTGTTCACGAGGTCGGTTTCGGTCTGCTCCATCATTTTCTTGATGTCGCCGGTGCCGCCGCCGCCCTGGTCGCCTTTGCCATCCTTGCCGTTCTGGCTGCCTTCCTTGCCGTCTTTTCCGTCCTTGCTTTGCCCCTGGCCGGGCTGGCCGCCGCCCTGGCCCTGCGAGCCGCCGGGCTTGCCGCCCTGCTGCAATTTGTCGAGCTGCTGCATGGCCTGGCGTAGCATCTGCTGCTGGCCGGCCAGCTTGGCCAACTCCTGCGACATTTCGCGGCCCGATTTGCCCGACTTCGAGAGCTGCTGAATCTGCTCGTTGAGCTGCTGCTGCATCTTGCCCATGTTGCCGGGGCCGGGCTTGCTGCCCTGGCCCTGCCCTTTGCCCTTGCCTTTTTTCTTGCCGGGCTTACCCTGGCCGTCCTTGGGCTGGCCTTTGCCCGACTGCGCCTCCTGTTGCATCTGGTCGAGGGAGCTTTGCAGCATTAGGGCCAGGTTGTTCATGCTAGTCATGGCCTGCTGCTCGGTGGCCGTGGCCCGGCCGAGGTCGCGCTGCTGAATGTGGGTGAGCGACTCGTCCATTCGGCCGTTCATCTCGCCTACCTCGCGGGTTACGAAGCTCTGAATTTTGGGCTCTTTCTTGGCCAGCGCATAGAGCGAGTCCTGAATGATTTTGGCATCGTCGCGCAGCTTGCGCTGGGTCTGGCCCAGCTGCACGAAGCGCGGGTCGGACTGGTCTACTTTGCGGAAATCCTTCATCAGCTGCTCCTGGTCGAAGCTCAACGTCAGGAGGTTGTCCAGGATGTCGCGCAGGTCGTCGATGTTCTGCTGGGCTTGGTCGCTCTCCTCCTCGCTCATCTGGTCGCGCATTTTCTGCGCCATTTTCTTCATGCGGGAGGCGGCACTTTTCTGCTGGCCGGCGGCCTTTTTGTTCTGGTTTTTGCTCAGGCTCTGCTGGCTTTCCTGCATGTCCTGGTCGGTCTGCTCCTGGTCAGGCTTCTGCTCGTCCATGCCGTTCTGGTCGCCGAGCTCCTTGTCCATCTGCTTCAGGTCCTGCAGTTCCTTTTTCAGGTCTTCGAACTCCTTTTGGTTCTCAGCCTGCTCTTTTTTGAGCTCTTCCTGCTTGGCTTTCTGCTCTTGGTTCGACAACTTATTATCAGGGTTTTCCTTGTCGTTCTGGGCCGTTTTTTCGGCCAGCTTGTCTTCCTGCTTGGCCAGCTCATCGAGCTTGTTGGCAGTTTCCTCGGCCTTCTGCTCCAGCTGCATCTGCTTGAACATTTCGAGGGCGCGGTCGAGCTCCTTCTGCAAGGTGTCTTCCTTGTTCTCAAGCTGCTGCAGCAGCTTTTGCATCTCGGCGTCGGGCATTTTCTGCTCCTCCAGCAGCTTGCGCAGCTTCTCGTAGAGCTTCTTGGTTTCGGGGTCGAGTAGGTCAGCCATCAGCTTTTTCAGCTCCTCGGCCTTCTTAGCCAGCTCCTCGCTTTTGGGGCTGAGCTGGTCCTGCTTCTGCTGTAGCTGCTCGAACATCTTCTGCATCTGCTCCATCTGCTGGTTGAGCTGGTTTTTCTCGTCCAGCATGTTTTCCAGCTGCTTGCGGTCCTGGAAGCTCAGGTCACGCTTGGTCTTTAGCTTGTCCTGAGACTTCGCCAATTCGCGCTCCAGCTTCTCGCTCTGCTTGGCGGCCTGGCTCATCTGACTGGCCACCGATTGTGCCTGGGCATTCATCTCCTGCCGCAATTCGCGGCGGCTGGGCAGGCGGAATTCGGCCGGCCGCGTGCGGGTGGCTTTAGGGCCGTGCACGCCGTCGTTGTCCCAAGCCTCCACATAATATTCGAGGCGGTCGCCGGGCTGCATATTCAGCGCGCCCAGGTTCCAGGTGTAGGCGTAAGTGCCGGCGCTTTCGCGGGGCAGACCCAGCGGCGTAGCGCCCGCGCGGCTGGGAGCCGAACTCGGGCCCTGCCCGGCGCGGCGCAGCGCGTAGTGCAGCTCCAGCCGCGTCAGGCCGTAGTCGTCGCGCACGGTACCGCCCAGCGCCAGAAAACGCCGCGTCACCGTATCGGAGAATGCCTCCAGCGTGAGCGTGGGCGGCAAGTCGGGTACGGCGGTGAGCTGGTAGGAAATCGGGTCACGGTTGAGGCTGGCCGGATTTTTCAGACGCAGCAGGTAGGGCTGCGAGCGCATGATGCGCCGCTCGGCGGTGAAGGTGCCATCGTCGCCGGTAGCGGCCAACGTCTCATCAGGGTTTTGAAATACCAGCGCCAGCTCATCGGTGGCAGCCGTGGCGAACTCCCAGCGCACCGTGCTGCCCTCGGGCACCGTCAGGTTGCCGCCGTTCTCGATGGTTTCGGTCGCTTTACCGGTGTAGGGCGGATAGGTAATATAGACTTTAAAGTCACGCAGATTAGGCCGTTCTAGCACCGTGAGCTGGTATTCGGGCGAAGCAAACCCCGCTCCTTTCAACTGAAACGTGACGTCGCTCTGCGGCTGCTCAAACGTGTAGCGGAACTCGTCGCCATGCCCAGCCACCTTGCTCAAGCGCCGCTCGCCTTCGTTGAAAACAATGCTGACATCGGCCGGCAACGCCGCGCCCGCCACGCCCACGTCCAGCGTAAAATCCTCGCCCCGAAATGCCGTCAGCTTTGGGTTCTTAATCAAAAACTGAAACGGTGCCGGCGGCGAATACGCCCGCTTGTAGTGCCAGATGCGCTCGGTGCCCTGCACCAGAAAGCTAGGGTAAAACGCCAGCAACGCCAGCAGCACGGCCGCCGGAATGGCGGCGTACTTCCACAGCGGCTTGCTCTGCTGCTGAATATTGATGCCTTCGGCAAACGAATACTGGCCAAACTGCGCGGCGCGCTGCTCCAGACTGGCCGCAATCAGGGCATTGTCGCGGGCCTGGCCCTGTAGCTGCAGGGCGTTCAGCAGGCGGTCCTGCACTTCCGGGAAAATCTCGCCCACGCGGCGGGCGGCCTGCTCGTCGCTCAGCAGCCGGCGCAGGTTAGTAAGGGCCGCCAGCGGGGTCCAAATCCAGTGTGCAAAACTGTAAATCGTGAGGCCGATGAAGCCGAACAGCAGCCCGGCCCGCACCACCGTGGGCAGGTAGAGGAAGTATTCGAGCCCGTTGAAGGCCACAAAAAACGTGAGCAGCAGCCCGCCGGCCACCAGCAATCCACGCACCAGCAGGTTCAGGTAAAACTTGCGCTTGAAGGCCTCCAGTTCCGTTCGTACCCGCGCCAGGGCGGGGTACTCGGCCGCCGCAGCGCCGCGCTCCATCAGCATCGCCATAAATCAGGTCTTAGTCGGGAAAGATACATCAGGAGCAGGCTGCTTGGTTCGTTTGTAGCGTGGGCTCTGCGAGTCCGCGCATAGTAGAAAACGTCGTTCGCCCATGCGCGGACTCGCAGAGTCCACGCTACATCACCTCCACCCAGGCCGGGCAGTGGTCCGAATGCACCACATCAGGCAACAGACCCGCTCCGGTCAGGCGCGGTTGCAGCGCCGCGTCGGCCAGCCAGTGGTCGAGGCGCCAGCCCACGTTGCGGCCGCGTGACCCGGCCCGGTAGCTCCACCACGAGTAGTGCCCCGTGGCCTCACCGTGATGGTGGCGGAAAGTGTCTACCAGCCCATCGCCCAGAAAATCGGCAAACCACTGGCGCTCCTCGGGCGTGTAGCCGGGGCTGTTCTGGTTGGCTTTGGGGTTATGCAGGTCGATGGCCGTCTGGCAGCAGTTGAAATCGCCGCCGATGAGCAGCGGCGGGGTTTTCCCGTCGGCCCGCAGCTTGGCCACGTAGTCGCGGAAAAAATGCAGCCACTCAATCTTAAATGCCTGCCGCTCCGGCCCGCTCGTGCCCGAGGGCATGTAGGTGTTCAGCACCGACACATTTTCAAAATCCAGCCGCAGCACGCGGCCTTCGTCGTCGTAGCAACTTTGGCCGCAGCCGTGCACCACGGCTTTGGGCTCCACTTTCGAGAAAATGGCTACGCCGCTGTAGCCCGGTTTCCGGGCCGGGTGCAGGTAGGTGTGGTAGCCCAGCTTTTCGAAGCCCGACACGTCCATCGGTTCGCGGCTGGCTTTGATTTCCTGGAGGCACAGTACGTCGGGTGCGGCTTCGGCTACCCAGTTCAGCAGGCCCTTGCTCAGGGCCGAGCGCAGGCCGTTCACGTTGTAAGAAACGATTTTCATGGTGGTTTTTTTGTAAACTGGACTCTGCGAGTCCGGGCGCGAGTTGTAGCGGGCATTCGGTGCACGGGTCCTGATGCTCGCTTTGCTCACGCTCGGACTCACAGAGTCCAAGCTACTTTACAGTTCATCTCCTGGGTCCAGCGCGAAATACTCCAGCACGTGCCACTTCAGCATGCGCTCCTGCTCCTTCAGGTTGGCGAAGGGCACGGGGCGCAACAGTTTGTAGTGCGGCCAGCCGTCGGCGTCCACGTGTGTCTTCTCGTAGTGGCCGCTGAGGCTGAAGAGGCGGCAGGTGGCAATGTGCATCAGGTCCTGCTTTTCCTCCTTGGTGAAGGTGGTGAGGCCCTGGTTCAGCTCCTGAATACCGATGAGGAGCAGCAGCGCATTCAGGTCGGGGCGTTTGCCGAAACGCTCCTCCATCTCCACCATCAGGGTTTCCCAGCGGGCGTCGAAGTCGGCTTCGGCCTCGGGGTGTTCAGCCGGGGCGGCGTGGTTCAGGTCCTCGCTCATGCGTGGGGCTGGCCGTCGTGTTCGGCTTTGTGGGCGGCCAGGGCGGCACCATCGTGGGCCGTAGCGCCGGCTTCCGATTTCAGGATTTCCCAGTATTCCACCGCGCGGCGGAAGTGCGGAATCACGATGCTTCCGCCGATAATGTTGGCAATGGCAAATACCTCGTAAATCTCCTCGTCGGTCAGCTTTTCGTCGAAGCATTTGCCTACGTGGTACTTGATGCAATCATCGCAGCGCAGCACCATGGAGCAGGCCAAGCCCAGCATTTCCTTGGTTTTTACGTCGAGCGCGCCGGCCGCGTAGGTGTTGGTGTCGAGGTTGAAAAACCGCTTGATGACCTTGTTATCAGCCGCCATGATGGTGGCATTCATCCGCTGGCGGTACTCGTTGAATTCGGTTACTTGGGACATTTTCAGAGAAGGGGAAATGGGAAGCCTGTCATGCAGAGCGCAGCGAAGCATCTTTACTGAGGTACTAACTCAAGTCGTAACAACGAAGCGGTAAAGATGCTTCACTGCGCTCTGCATGACAGGCGAATTCCAGCTACATTGCTTCTCCAAAATTACTCCCAAACCCTTCCCCCACTCTACCGTCATGCTTCGCACCCTGTGGCAGGATTTCCTCGGCCTCATCTACCCCCGCCTGTGCCTGGCCTGCCGCGAGCCCCTCGTGACGGGCGAAAACCACCTCTGCACCGGCTGCCGGGCCGAATTGCCCTATACCGACTTCCACCGGCTGCCGCCTGACCAGAACCCGCTGGGCCGCCGTTTCTGGGGCAAGCTGCCCATCCGCCACGCCCTGAGCTACCTGCGGTTTGTGCGTCACGGCCGGGTGCAGCACCTGCTCCACGAACTCAAGTACCAGGGTCAGCGCGACGTGGGCACTGCTCTTGGCCAGCTCTACGGGGCCGAACTGCACGCGGCGGGCCTAGCTACCGATTTCGACCTTATCATCCCCGTGCCGCTGCATCCGCGCAAGCTGGCCAAGCGCGGCTATAACCAGGCTGCTGCCTTCGCCACCGGCCTCGCCGATGGCTTAAAAATCCCGGCTGCTAACACTGCCCTGCGCCGCACCACCAACACCAAAACCCAAACCAAAAAGAACCGCGCCCAGCGCTGGGAAAACGTAGCTACCGTCTTTGAAGTAGAAAACCCCGCGTCGATTATCGGTCGTCGCATCCTCGTTGTCGACGATGTGCTCACTACCGGCGCTACCCTCGAAGCCTGCGGCGCGGTGCTACTGGCGGCCGGCGCATCCGAGGTCAGCATCGCGGCCATTGCGTGTGCGGACCGCTAAGACCACGGATTCGCTCGGATTTTTCGGATTCCACGGATTTTGTAGTCGATTTCAGGCATGACTACAAATGAAAAAGGCTTGCCAACTGGCAAGCCTTTTTCATTATTCAAATCGACTACAAAATCCGTGGAATCCGAAAAATCCGAGCGAATCCGTGGTCTTACTTGTTCGAGCCAGCGTTAATCATTGCGCAACGGAAACCGATGGTTGCCGTGGCCGAATCCTCGGCCATGAAGCGGCGCGTACCGGGCGAGAGCCAGTAGGCCACATCGCGCCACGAACCGCCTTTGTACACGCGCACGTGGTCGTCAATCAGCGACTGGTAGCCTTTCTTGTCGTACTTCTCAGCGGGGTCACCCACACCGTTGCGACGGAAGGGGTTCAAGTCTTCCACGTCCTGGAACGACAGGGGGCGATACACGTCCTGCACCCACTCGTTTACGTTGCCGGCCATGTTGTAGAGGCCGTAGTCGTTGGGCGGGTAGGCGTACACCTGCTCCGTAATCATAGCACCATCGTTCAGGCTACCGGCGATGCCGGCGTAGTCACCACGGCCCCGCTTGAAGTTAGCCAAGAACTGGCCCTGCTTGCGGCCGTAGGCGTTGCGGGTCGATTTGCCATCCCAAGGGTAAATGCGCTTCTCCTCCTGGTTTTCGTTGCCTACTTCCTGCGTGCCTACAAGGGCCTGAGCCGCATACTCCCACTCAGCCTCAGTGGGGAGGCGGTAGTTGGGCAGCGTGTTGCCGTTTTCGATGGAAGTGCTGTTTTTGCCAGTAGCCAGAGCACCAGCGGCACCAGCCGTGCCCTCGGCACCGGCAGCAGCGCCTTTGTCTTTCTTTTTGCCAAACAGGCCGCCTTTGCCCGATTTGCTGTCGCCACCGGCGGCGAGGCGCTCATTCACCTTAGCAGTACGCCAGGTGCAATAGTCATCGGCCTGCAGCCAGCTCACGCCCACCACGGGGAAGAAGCGGAAACCGGGGTAACGCAGGTAGTAAGTCACATAGGGGTCGTTGAACGACAGGTCGCGCGCCCACACCGTGGTGTCGGGCAGGGCCGAGCGGTAAAACTCTTCGGCCGAGTCGGTGCGGATGAAGTGCAGGTATTCCAGCCAGTGAATGTTGGCCACCTCGGCTTCGTCCATGTAGAACGAGGCGATGGTTACCGTGCGCTCGATGTTGTCGTGCGTCATGGTCACGTCTTCCTCCTGCGAACCCAATACTGTGCGGCCACCTTCAATAAACACGAGGCCGGGGCCTTCGGGAATTTTCTTGAAGTTGGCTACTGCCATGCCCTTCTCGGTATTGTATTCGATACCCGTCGTAGAGGAATATTTACCAGGGTTCGAAGCCGTAGCCGGACCCTTTTTGCCACAGCTGGTGAGGGCTACTGCGCCCACCAAGACTAGGCGTAGATAATTATTTAATTTCATAACAAAGTTAAAACCAGTATGGGTGAGGAGGGGTTAGCTAGCGCAATTAGGACGCAATAATACAAAATATTAAAATACCGGGCAAGGGGATGCCGGATAAACGCGCCTTTTTAGGCGACGATGAGCATTTTCCAGTCGGTCAAATGCCCGTAGTGCCAGCGTAACCTCATGGGCACCGCCCAAATCGGCACTTAGGCGGCTCAGGCCCACGTCGTAGCTGTAGCCCAGGCGCAGGCCCCCGGCCTGAATGCCCGCCACCGCAGCGAGTACGTGTTGGGGGCTAACGCTGCCAGGTACCGAAATATTGCGATACACCGCGCCAAGCGTAACGGGCGAAGCCGTGAGGTACACCCCGGTTTCGATGCGCTGCGAACCGCCCTGGCGGGTATAGGCCGCCACTGGCGTGTAGCTGACTTCGCGGGTGGCAATGCCTGGTCCGGGTTTGATAACGAAGAACTTATAACCGCCGGAGACGCTGAGCGAAAGCGGGAGCTGGCTTTGCTGACGAAAGCCCAGGTCGGGCTGGTTGAGGTGCTGGCCGGCCAGGCTAAGCCAACCCTGCTCGGAGTACACCACCACGCCGGTGCCCACGCTGAAGTAGTTGACGGGCACAAAATCCAGGGCCTCGGCCGAGGGGCCGCCCACGCTGCCATCTTCCCGAATCTGGTCGCCGAACACAAAATTGTCATATCCTACGCGCTGCCGGCCGTAGCTGGTGCGTAGGCCGCCGCTCAGCGCTAGTTTTTCGGTGAGGCGGGTGTGGTAGGCGTAGAGGCCGCCGATTTCGAGACGGGTGTAGCCCACGGAGCCGGTGCGGTCCTGGTTGATGAGCAGGCCGAGGGCGTGGTGCTGGCCCGGCGTGTTGAGGCGCAGGTCGGCCCCGAGCTGGGTGCTGACGAATGAGCCCGCCAGGCTGGGAAACTGGTTGCGGTAGCTCAGCGTGACGCTGTAGTCATCGACCAGGCCCGTGAAAGCCGGGTTGGTGTGCAGCCGGGTGGCGAAGGGCTGGGAAAAAAAGACATCCTGAGCCCGTACGCCAACGGTGGTGCCCGCCGCCAGCAGCCCGGCCAGCGAGGCAGGGCGTATCAGCTTGCTAAACAACGAGGAGGAAGACACTGGCATACGGACCGGCATAACGCCAAGCCGACGCGAAATAGTGCGCCGGTCTGGCGAAGATACGGCCCGACCTACCGAAGCCGGGAGCGGCCAGGGCTCATTTTTGCAGCACTTTCACGCTCAGGCGGCGATTCTGAGCGCGGCCTTCCTCGGTGGCATTGGAGGCGATGGAGTAGTTGGGGCCGTAGCCGCGGGCGTCGAGGCGGCTGGGGCTCACGCCCATTTCGACCAAGCTGGCCCAGGCCGTGCGGGCGCGGGCTTCGCTCAACGCCTTGTTTACCTTGTAGGTACCGGTGTCGTCGGTGTAGCCACCGAGCTTGAGGCGGGCTTTGGGGTAGGCGCGTAGCAGCGTGGCGATGTTGCGCAACTGGCTGACGGACTCCGGCGTGAGCGTGGCCTTGCCGGCTTCAAAATAGACCCGGTCGAAATTATACCAGCCCTGGGTCAGGTCCACGGTGTCGACTTGCACCTGTGGGTCGCTCAGAAAGCGGAACAGGTAGCTCTCGGTCGAGTTGACTCCCACGTTCGTGATGGCGCCGCCGCTGGGCAGTTTTAGAGTGGTAGGCTGGCCGGTTTCGTAAAAATAGTTGCCGGTTTTAGCATCGAAGTGGCCCGGCACAATGGGGTCGGCCACGCGGGTGGCGGGGCGGTGGGCCGGGTAGCGGCTGTTGTTGTAGCGCGCATACCGTGATGCCCCTGCCGAAGCATTGGGAGGTGCCACGGGCGCCGCCGGAGGTGGGGCGACCGAAACCTCTGGAGCAGCAACCGGGGTGGCTGGCGTGCTTGCTACGTGCGCGGCCGTTGGCTTGCCATTGGCTACGGGGCGCGCGGTGTGCGCGGGAGTACTGAGGGCCGTCATCAGCACGGGGCCACCCACCACTGCTTCGTTGGCCAGAGCCAGCGTGGGGGAACTGGCGGGGCTGTTGCGGCTACTGCTGGCTTTGGCCGGCGCATCGCCAAGCTTGTTGAGCGTGACGGTAAAATTGGCGGTTTTGCCCGTTTCGAGAAAAACATTCTCCACCGTTTGCGGGCGGTAGCCGCCTTCGCCCACTCGTATCAGGTAGGGGCCGCCCACCATCAGATTAGCAACCGTGAAGCGGCCGGCCGCATCGGTAGCAGCCGCGTGGCGCACCCCGGACGGCAAGTGAATGACCGTGATGGCTGCCCCCGGCAACGGGGCCTGCGAATCGGATTGCACGCTGCCTACCAGGCTCATGACCGGGTTTTGGGCCTTCACGGGCTGGGCCGTTCCTACCAGCCAACCCAGCATAACCAGCGGAATAGCCGGTAAAAAATGCTTCATGCTTGTATTGCAGAAATGAATGGGCGAAGCCCAGAAAAGACATCTTTTTGATTTTTAAATGGATACTATATGTCTCGTTAGCTATTATATGCGTTTAGCCAACTTTTTTTCAGTGGCTTAAACAAATATTAATTGCCAGATAAAACCTACAACGTCCATGTCAGGCCAAAGATAGTGCAAAAAATCGTTTAGAATAATTAGATAATTATTTGTAATTAATCTAATCACCTAATTTGACTTTTCTAATAGTATTGTCTTGGTTGAAGCTAAATGCCACGCTTGGCTTGGCGGTGGTTTGGGCGGCACTGAGGCTAACTTCTGAGCTTATATTCGTTGTTACTGCTCGATTAAAATGGGTTGCCCGTCGATTTGGCCGCAAATTGTGGTACAGTCAGCGTTTTACCTTTGTTGAGATTAATCAATTTAAGAGGACTTGCTATGCGAAAGATTTTGTTGGGTTTGCTGGCCGTGGTTATCGTGCTGGTAGTGGCGGCGGTGGCGGCACCGTTTCTGTTTAAAGACAGGTTGCGTGCCTTGGCCGATAAGCAGATTGCCCAGCGCGTGCGAGCCAAGGTGCTCTATAATCCGGCCGATATCGACGTGAGTGTGTTTCACTCCTTCCCGGATTTGACGCTGGATATCAAAAACTTGCGGGTGATTGGGCTCGACTCATTCAGCCGCGACACGCTGGCCTACCTGCCCAGCCTGCGCGTGGGCCTGGATGTGATGACCGTGATTAAGGGCCAGGAAATCAAGATTAACAACGTGGAGTTGGAGCGGCCCGACCTGAGCCTGCGCCGCCTGAAAAGCGGCCTGGCCAACTGGGACGTGGTGATTTCGGATTCGGCCGCTGCGGCTAAGGGGCAGGATACCAGCCAAGTGCGTTTGGCCATCAAGGGCTGGAAGCTGACGGACGCGCATCTGCGCTACGAGGATTTGACCCTCCCCTTCCGCATGGAGGCGCGCGGCGTGAACCACACCGGCAGCGGCGATTTTGCCAGCAACGTGTTCGACATGAAGTCGCAGACCACGGCCGCCGACCTGGACATGACTTATAACAACGTGGCCTACGTGACGGATAAGAAGCTCGACGCCGACGTGACGCTGAACATGGACCTGAACAAGAACCTGTACACGTTCAAGGATAATAAATTCAAGCTCAATGATTTTCCGTTCAGCTTCGCCGGAGCTATTGGCCTGCCGAATGCGACGGACATCACCTACGACATCACGTTTAAGGCGCTGGAAACGGACTTCAAAACGCTTCTCAGTCTGGTGCCGGGCGCTTATACTGATAAGTTTAAGAACATCGAAACCAGCGGCAAGGTGGCGTTTGATGGCTTTGCGAAAGGCACCCAAACCGCCACGCAGTTGCCCGGCTACGGTGTGAACCTGACCGTGACCAACGGCCAGTTCAAATACCCCGAGCTGCCCCGGGCGGCCAAAAACATCAACCTGAAAATGCAGGTGAGCAACCCCACGGGCGTGACGAACGATGTGAAAGTCAACATCCCGCAGTTTCACCTCGACCTTGGCCCCGACCCGGTGGACGGCAACATTGCCATCGACGGGCTGAACCCGATGAAGGTGGACGGCCGCGTGAAAGCCAACGTGAACCTGGAGGAAGCCCTGAAGGTGTACCCGGTGAAGGATTTGGCTATGCGCGGGCAGTTTTTCGTGGACGGCACGGCGAAAGGGACTTACTCGAAAACGCAGATGCCGGTGGTGAATGCAGCCATTCGCCTGAGCAATGGCTTTGTGAAATCGGCCAAATTCCCGGCTCCGATTGAGAATATTAACCTGAGCGGTACGGTGGTAAATACTACGGGTCAGGTGAATGACACGCAGATTAACCTGCCGCAATTCCGAATGGTGCTGGAGGGCGAGCCGCTGGAAGGCCGCCTCACGGCCCACAACATCGACAAGCCGGTGTTCGACACCAACGTGCGCGGGACGGTGGACTTGACCAAAATCACGAAGATTTTCCCGTTGCAGGGCATGACCGTGACGGGCCGCGTGGCCGGCGACATTGCTGCCAAGGGCAACATGGCCGACGTGGAAGCCGGCCGCTACCAGAACGTGGTGGCCAGCGGCACCGTGAAGGCTACCAACGTGACTTACAAAAGCAAAGACCTGCCGCAGGGGGTACGCATCAACAGCGGCACGGCGACTTTCAACAACAACCAGATTGCGCTGCAGAACGTGAACGGTGTGGCTGGCAGCTCCGATTTTGCGGCATCGGGCACCATCAGCAACTACCTGGGGTATTTGTTCACGCCGGGGCAGTCGCTGAAGGGTAACCTGACCGTTAACTCGCGCAATTTCAACGTTAACGAGTGGATGGTGGACGAGGTATCGGCCAAGCCCACGGTGGCGGCTACGGGCGGTAAGGCCCCGGCCAAAGCGGAAGGCGTGCTGCAGATTCCGAAATACTTTGACCTTGTGCTGAACAGCCACGTTGACAACGTGACCTATGACAACCTGAAGCTGACCGACGCCAAGGGCGTGGTGACGGTGAACGACCAGACGGCCACGCTCAAAAACCTGACGTTTAATACGCTGGGCGGCAACTTTGGCACCACGGGCAGCTACAGCAGCAAGGATTTATCGCATCCCAAGTTCAACTTTGGGCTGAACATCAATAACCTGAGCTTCCAGAAAGCCTTCTCGGCTTTCAACACCATTAAGACGCTGGTGCCGCTGGCCAGTCAGGTGGAGGGCGTGTTTGGCACCAACTTCAATGTGAGCGGCGAGATGGGGCCGGATATGTTTCCGAACCTGGCCACGCTGAGCGGCAAGGGCATTTTTGATGTGGTGAAAGCGGCCATCAACCAATCGGAGGTGATGACCAAGATTGCCAGCCTGACCACCTTGCCCGAACTGAAAACGCTGGTGGTGGTGGATAAGAAAATTCAGGCCAACATTGTGAACGGCAATCTGGTCGTGCAGCCGTTTGACCTGACCATTGGCGATGTGAAGATGAACATCGGCGGCTCGAACAGCTTGGCTGGGGTGCTGTCCTACGTCACGGCCCTGAACGTGCCCACCGGCCGGCTGGGCACGGCCATGAGCAGCCAGCTCACCCGCCTCACGGGCGTGAGCAACATCCAGGGCACCGACCGCGTGACGCTGGGCCTGAACATCGGCGGCACGGTGAAGGCCCCGGTGGTGAAGCTCACCAGCGGCAGCATGAAGGACCAGGGCAAAGTGCTGGTGCAAAACGTGGCCAAGCAAAAAGCCCTCGACCTGCTGGGCGTGAAGCCCCGCGCCGTGAGCAAGGAAGACAGCGTGCGCCGCGCCGGCCAGACGGCCGAAGAAGCCGCTGCCCAGGCCGAGCTCGACAAAAAGCAGCAGCGCATTGACGCCGCCAACAAGGCCAAGGAGCAGCTGGCCAAGGGTTTCAACAGCCTCTTCAACAAGCCGAAACCCAAACCCAAGGCCGTGGAGCCGGCCGATACCACCAAGCCGTAAGCTGGGCGGAAAGCAACTTTGGCCGAATTGTTGGAGTAGAAGCCCCGACTATCTGATTGATAGTCGGGACTTTGTATTAATTCAATAATTGTCTAACGCCAACGCTATGATGTTCAAACGCCTGCTTCCCCTCGCTGCCATTGCCCTGCTGGGCGTGGCGGGCTGCTCCAAAAGCTCCGACGAAAACGCCAACACGTCCAAGCTCGAAGTGCGGCTGATGGATGCGCCCGGCGACTTCCGCAGCGTGCTGCTCGATGTGCGCCAAGTGGAAGTACACCTCAAGGAAGAGGGCGACCCGGATGGCTGGAAAACGTTGAATTTCAGTCCGCGCACCATCAACATGCTGGAGTACGTGAACGGGAATTCGGCCCTGCTGGTGAACGACGATTTTGCCCCCGGCGACCTCAAGGAAATCCGCCTCATCCTGGGACCGAACAGCTACGTGATTGGTCGCGACGGCCAGCAGTACGACCTGAAAACGCCCAGCGGCCAAACCTCCGGCGTGAAGCTGAAGCTGGAAAAAGCCACCCTGAAGCTGCGCGAAACCTACCAGCTGCTGCTTGATTTCGACGTAGCCAAGTCCATTGTGGAGCGCGGCAACTGGAAGCCGGGCAACGACAAAAAGGAGCGGTATCTGCTGAAGCCGGTTATTCGGGTGGTGGCGCAGGACCTGCGCGCGGGCCTGCACGGCACGGTGAGCCCGGCCGCGTCCCGTCCCCAGATTCTGGCCATCCGCACCTCGGGCCTGCTGGCGCCCGATACGGTGAGCACGGCCGCCGATGCCTCGGGCGAGTTCCGGATAAGCGGTTTGGCGGCGGGTTCCTACCGAGTGGAGTTCTTCCCGACGACTACGGCCCCAACCGGCCTGCCGGCCTATCAGAACAAGGTACTAACGGGCATCACCATCGTCAGCGACCAAGTGAAAGAGCTGGGTACCACCTCCCTGAACTAGACGGCTAGCGCCTCACTTAGTAAAAAGCCCCAACCTATTACGGTTGGGCTTTTTTGTTGCCGGTAAGCAGGCCCGCAGCAACTGCTGAACGGGAGCCATATGGCATGCTTCGACAGACGCAGCGCAGCCGTTCAATGCATAGTAAAAAGCTGCTCATTCTAAAAATTAAAAGCGGATTAACAGCTAGTTAAAAGCGGATTAATTCGAAAAAATGCTGCAACAAAGGGCGGGAAAAGGCCATTTATGTGCTGAAATAGGTCGCCCAGATGCTGGGCTGGCCGGATGCATTAACCCTTTTTTAACCCTGTTTAAATGGCTTCACACGCTGCTGCTTTGCCGCCGCCCGCGCCCTGGCAACGCCTCACGCGGATGCTCGACACCGAGCGCAATACCATTCGCCACATCATCTGGTACGCCGCCGTGGCGGGGGTGGTGAGCCTGTCGCTGCCGCTGGGCACGCAGGCCGTTTTCAACCTGGTTTCAACGGGGGCCGTGTTCGGCTCTACCTACCTGCTCATTGCCGTGGTGGTGGGCGGGGTGCTGCTGGGCAGCGTCCTGCTCATTGGGCAGCTCACGCTGGTGGAGGCCATTGAGCAGCGTATTTTCGCCAAGGCCGCCATCGAGTTTGCCTACCGCCTGCCGCGCATCAAGCCCGAGGCGCTGGAAGGCCAGAACCCGCAGGAGCTGGTGAACCGCTTCTTCGATGTGCTCACGGTGCAGAAAGGCCTCACCAAGCTGCTGATTGACTTGATGTTTGCGGGAATGCAAATCATCTTCGGGGCGCTGGTGCTGGCGTTTTATCATCCCATTTTCATTGCCCTTGGGCTGTTCACCATCCTGGCCCTGGTGCTCATCTTCGTGCTGAACTACCGCCGGGCGCTGCGCACCAGCATCGACGAGTCGGCCTACAAGTACGAGCTGGTGGACTGGCTGGAGCAGGTGGCCGACCGCCTGCCCGAAGTGCGCGGCAGCGAGGCCCGGAAAGACGAGGCCCTGACCCGCACCGACGAGCTAACCGCCGCCTACCTGAACGCCCGCAACGGCCACTTTCGGGTACTGAAAAGCTACTACAGCTACGCTACGGCCCTGCGCACGCTGCTCACGGCCAGCCTGTTGATTGCGGGTACGCTGTTCGTGGTGTCGCGCCAGATGACGTTGGGCCAGTTCGTGGCCGCGGAGGTGCTCATCGTGCAAATCAGCGGTTCGATTGAGAAGCTGATGACCGGCGTGAGCACCATTTTCGACGTGCTGACGGGCGTGGAGAAAATGGCCGCCGTCACCGATTTACCCCTCGTCACTCACCACACCGCCCCCACTCATGCTTAACCTCTCGAACCAACACGTGGCCGAGGAGGTGTGGCAGAAAGTGCCTCGCCTCTCGCGGCCCCAACTCCTGCGCATCCAGGCCAGCCGGCGGCTGAGCCGCATCCTGCTGGTGGTGGGCGTGCTGTTTTTGATTGCGCTGTTTTTGCCCTGGCGACAGACGATTTCCGGCACCGGCAGCCTCACCGCCCTCACCCCGCAGGACCGGCCCCAGACCGTGCAGAACCAGATTGCGGGCCGCATCGAGCACTGGAACGTGCGCGAGGGCCAGCTCGTGCGCAAGGGCGACACGCTGCTGACCATTTCCGAAATCAAGGACGAATACTTCGACCCCAACCTGCCCGAGCGCCTGAGCGAGCAACTGGCCGCCAAACGCGCCAACGTAGATGCCTACGGGGCCAAAATCGAAGCCACCGACCACCAGATAGCCGCCCTCGGCACCACGCTGCAAGTGCAGCTCGAAGCCGCGCGCAACAAAGTAGAGCAGGCCGCCAACTACCTCAACATTGACCGCGCCGACCAGGTGGCCGTCACCAACTTCTACGAAACGACCCGCGCCCGGCTGGCGCGCTACGAGGAAGGCTACAAAAACGGCCTGTTCTCGCTCACCGACATCGAAACCCGCCGCCTCAAGCTACAGGAAGACCTGGCCAAGGTAACCTCGGCCCGCAACAAAGTAGCCAGCAGCGAGCAGGCGCTGGCCAACGCCCGCATCGAACTGAGCAACCTGCGCGCCAAGTACGCCCAGGACTTGGCAAAGGCACAATCGGACCGCAGCACGGCGGTATCGAGCCGTGCCAGCTCGCAGGGGGAAGTGGCCGCCACGCGCAACAAAATCAGCAACGTGGCAGTGCGGCGCGGCCTCTACGTGGTGCGCGCGCCCCAAACGGGCTACGTGGTGCGGGCCCTCAAGGCCGGCATCGGCGAAACCATCAAAGAAGGCGAATCCATTGCCATGCTGCAACCCGAATCGCCGTTGCTGGCGGCCGAAATCTACGTGCGGGCCATGGACGTGCCGCTCATTCAGCGCGGGCGGCAGGTGCGGCTGCAATTTGATGGCTGGCCGGCCATTCAGTTTTCGGGCTGGCCCTCGGCGGCTGTGGGCACGTTCGGCGGCTTCGTGTCGGTGATTGACGTGGTGAGCAGCGGCGGTGGCAAGTACCGCCTGCTGGTGCGCCCCGCGCAGCCGCAGGCCGGCGACCAGCCCTGGCCCCGGCAGCTCCGCCTGGGCTCGGGCGTGCAGGGCTGGGTCATTCTGGATTCGGTGCCGGTGTGGTACGAAATCTGGCGGCAGCTCAACGGTTTCCCACCCACCCTTGCCGCCGAGCCTGAAGAAGCACCGGTGAAGGGAAAGTAAGAACGACGTAGGGGCGGGGTCGTACCCGGTAGGGCTTGTCCCCGCCCATCGTTGCACAACGCCCCGAACGGCGCGCACGGTGGGCGGGGGCCCCGCCCCTACGTCGTTCCGTCAATACAACTTCTATCAAGCAAGATGTTATCCATCCTATTCAACAAGTTTTTTCAATCCCAATGCCGTAGCCGCTGGCTGCTGCTCTTGCTGCTACTTGCTGCCTTCGCACACCCGGCCCTGGCCCAGGACCACCACCTGCCCACCCGCCGCTCCGGCCTCGAAAAAGCCCCGCTCCAAACCACGCAGTTGGGCATTGTGAAGCCCGGTGATACGGCCAGGATATTCTCGCTGCAAAACCTGGCCGATATACTATTTGCCAATCACCCAATTGTGAAGCAGGCCGACCTGCTCAGCGACGAGGCCCGCAGCCAGGTGCTGCAGGCCCGCGGCGGTTTCGACCCCAAAATCGGCTCCGATTTTTACCGCAAGCAGTTCGGCGGCACCGACTATTACAACAACTGGGGCAACGAGCTGAAAGTCCCCATCTGGCTGGGCGGCATCGATTTGAAAGCCGTTTATGACCGCAACGTGGGCACCTATGTGAACCCGGAAAGCCGCACGCCGGTTGGCGGGCTGGCGGGCGTGGGCCTGTCGGTACCCATAGGCGCGGGGCTGCTGATTGACGCCCGCCGCAGCACCCTGCGCCAGGCCAAAGTCATGCAAAGCGCCGCCGAGGCCGACCGCGTGAAGCAGATAAACGAAGTGTGGCTGCAAGCCGTGAAGGACTACTGGACCTGGTACTATTCGGTGCAGCAGGCGGCCCTCATTCAGGAAGGCGTGGCGCTGGCCGACCGCCGCTTCCAGGGCACTGCCCGCCGCGCCCAGATTGGGGACCAGGCCCCTATCGACTCGGTAGAGGCGCAAATCACGGTGCAGGACCGCCAGGTGCAGGCCGCGCAATTGGACGTGGACCTGCTCAACGCCCGCCTTGTGCTCTCCAACCACCTCTGGACCAAGGATGGCCAGCCCGCCGAGCTGCCCGTCTACGCCGTGCCCCAATCGCCGGCGCTCGATACCGTCAGCCGCGCGGAGCTGCAGCGCCTCACCGATTTTGCCGCCGCTCAGCACCCCACGCTGCGCAAGCTGGAAGCCAAAATCAGCCAGCTCGGCATTGAGGAACGGTACCGCCGCGAGATGCTCAAACCCAAGCTCAACGTGAGCGGCGTGCTCCTCAGCCAGGGCGATTTTTACCGCTCGGAAGTGCCCTCATACTACAATTTTGGGATGGATAACTATAAGGTGGGCGTCGATTTTTCCTTTCCGCTGTTCCTGCGGGCCGAGCGCGGCAAGCTGCAATACACCCGCATTCAGGTAAAAGAAACCACCCTGGAACGCCAGCAAAGCCAGCGCACGATTGTGACGCGGGTGAACTCCGTGTACAACACCCTGCGCGCCTACGAGCGCCAGCTCGCCCTGCAAGCCCAAACTATTGCCAACCAGCGACTTTTGCTTCAGGCCGAGCTGCAAAAGTTCGAGTTGGGCGAAAGCACCATCTTTCTCATCAATGCCCGCGAAACCAAGCTCATCGACCTGCGCATCAAGCAGGAAAGCCTACGCGCCAGCTACGAGAAGTCGCGGGCCGAACTCTACTACTACGCCGGCACCCGCTCGGTGGATGGGGTGCAGAAATAGGGGTGTTTTAATCGCAGACCGTCACGCCGAGCCAAGGCATGACGGGCTAAATGGCTCGTATTACTGCCAGCCGCCCCCTAACGCACGGTACAGGTTCACGCTCTGCAGCAGCAGTGCCTGGCGCGACTCCGCGAGGCTCAATTCGGCTTCGAGCACGCTGCGCTGGGCGGTGATAACTTCCAGATAAGACGCGTAGCCGGCCACGAACAGGTCGTTGGAGGTGGCGACGGCGCTGGTGAGCTGCTCAACTTCGCGAGCACGCAGGTTAGCTACCGACTGGAAGTTTTCGAGCCCTTGCAGGCCCACCACCACTTCGCGGAAGCCAGTTTGCAGCGCCTGCTGGTAGCGGTAGTAGCCCTCGTAGTTGTTGGCCACGGCCTCGCGGAAATCGGCCCGGTACTGGGCGCGGTTGAGGATGGGGCCGGTGAGGCCCGCTACAGCCCCGTACACGATAGAGCTAGGATTGAGTAGCAGGTCGGCGCGGAAAGCGTTGAGACCCACGTAGGGCGTGAGGGTGAGACTGGGCAGAAAGGCAGCGCGGGCGGCATCCACCTCGGCACGGCCGGCTTGCAGCTGCAACTCGGCCTGGCGCACGTCGGGGCGGCGGAGCAGGGCGGTGGCGGGCAGGCCGGCCGAGAGCTTGGTGGGCAGGCCCGACTGGTTGGGCAGCGCCGGCCCGCGCCGGATGGGCTGCGGGTAGCGCCCCAGCAGCTGGTTGAGCTGGGTTTCGGTTTCGGTGATGCGCTGGCGGGTTTCGTAGGCCAGGCTCTCAGTGCGCAGGGCCTGGGCGGCAAACTGCTGCACGGCCAGCTGCGTCACGCGCCCAGCCTCTTTCTGCACCTTGATAAGGCGCAGGCCCTCCTGCTGGAAGCGAGTGTTGCGTTGCAGAATAGCTAGTTGATTATCCAGCGTCAGCAGCTCGTAGTACGCGCGGGCCACGTCGGCCACCAGGTTGGTCACCACCAGGTTGCGGCCCTGCTCCGAGGCCAGCACGCGCAGGTAGGCGGCCTTGCGGCGGCTCCGTAGCTTGCCCCAGAGGTCGATTTCCCAGGAGCTGCGCAGGCCCACGAACAGGTCGGGTGTGAGGTTGGTGGGCACGCGCTGGTTGTCGACAATATTCTGCGAGAGGTTGGTGTCGTAGTTGCCCACGCCCGTCATGGTGTACTTGCCGTAGCGGTCCAGCGCGCCCGTACCCGTGGCCGAAACCGTGGGAAACAGCGCCCCGCGCCGGGCCAGGTACTGCGCCTGAAACACCTCCACGCGCTGCACGGCCACCTTCAAATCCAGGTTTTGCTGCAAGGCCGTATCGATAAGACCGGCTAGCGCGGGGTCCTGAAAAAACTGCCGCCACGGCGTGCTGCCCACGCTGATGGTATCGGTGGCGGACCTGGTTTGGTTGAATGCTTTGGGTGTGGTGGGGCTGGCGGCCGGGCCGTTGGGAGCGGCTACGCGGCAGCCGGCGGCTAGGAGTAAGACAAGTGCAGCGGTTAGAAAGCGCATGAGATAGGTCGTTCTGGCGGTTCGCATTACCCGCGACTCCCTTCTTCGGAGAAGTGAGCCGTGGCGTGGGCGATGTAGCGCGGACTTTTAGTCCGCGCGTGGATTATCTATTCGGGCAACTCGCGGACTAAAAGTCCGCGCTACAATTCGGCTGGTCGCACTTAATGCGCCACTAACCCCTTTTCCTCCACCACCGCTGCATCTGCTTCCAGATTCTTTGGTTTCTCGAAGCTGGCGAACAGCACGTACAGACCCGGAATCAGCACCATGCCGAAGACGGTGCCGATGAGCATGCCGCCCGCTGCCGCCGTACCGATAGAACGGTTGCCGAGGGCCCCCGCGCCGCTGGCTACTACCAGCGGAATCAGGCCGGCGATGAAGGCGAAGGAGGTCATCAGGATGGGGCGCAGGCGGGATACGGCGCCTTGCACGGCGGCTTCGAGCACGGTGGCCCCGGCGCGGCGGCGCTGCTCCGCAAATTCGATGACGAGGATGGCGTTTTTGCCCAGCAGACCGATGAGCATTACCAATGCCACCTGGGCGTAGATGTTGTTTTCGAGGCCCAACAGCTTGAGGCTGACGAAGGCGCCGAATATGCCGGTGGGCAAGCTCAGCAGCACCGGCAGCGGCAGCAGCAGGCTTTCGTACTGCGCGGCGAGGAGCAAATACACGAAAATCAGCACGATGCCGAAGACGTAGAGGGCCTGGTCGCCGCTCAGGATTTGCTCGCGGGTCATGCCGCTCCACTCGTAGGAAAAGCCTTTGGGCAGCACCTTGGCCGCCACTTTTTCGATGGCCGCGATGGCGTCGCCGGAGCTGTGGCCGGCGGCGGCGTCGCCGTTAATCATGGCCGAGGTGTACATGTTATAGCGCGTGAGCTGGTCGGGGCCGAACACGCGCTCCAGCTTCACGAAGGTGGAGAAGGGCACCATCTCGCCGCGGTTGTTTTTCACGTGCAGGGCCAGCAGGTCGTCGGGGCGGCCGCGGTACTCGGGGCCGGCCTGCACCATCACCTTGTACATCTGGCCGAAACGGATGAAGTTAGAGGCGTAGTAGCTGCCCAGCAGCGTTTGCAGCGTGCTCATGGCCTGGTCCACGGTCACGCCTTTTTTGGCGGCCATGTCCTGGTCAACGTGGATGAGGTACTGCGGAAAGTTGGGGTCGAAGCCGGTGAACGCGCCGTTGATGGCCGGCTCCTTTTGCAGCGCCGCCAGGAAGGTTTTGGAGGCCTGGGCCGTCTTCTGCAAGTCGCCGCTGCCCGTCTTGTCCAGCAGGCGGAACTCAAAGCCGCTGCTGTTGCCGAAGCCGGGCACCGTGGGCGGCGGCAGAAACTGAATCTCGGCATCGGCAATGCCCTTGGTCTTGTCTTCCAGCTCCTTGATGAACTCGGCCACCGACTGCTCCCGCTCGTCCCAGGCCTTGAGGTTAATCATGCCCATGCCGTAGCTGGAGCCCGCCACCTCGTTCACGAGGCTGTAGCCGGCCAGGGTCGAAATCGATTCTACTGGCTTAAGCTTTTGGGCGATGCGCTGCACTTGGGCCAGCACGGCCTCGGTGCGCTCCACGGTGGCCCCGGCGGGCGTGGTCACGTTGATGTACACCATGCCCTGGTCCTCGGTCGGGATAAAACCCGAGGGCAGCACCTTGCTGATGCCCCAAGTGGCTCCGAAAAACAGCAGCAGCACCCCGATAGTCACCACGCGGCGGCCAGCAATGCCGCCCAGCAGGCCCTGGTAGCCGCCGGCCAGCTTTTCATACTTGTTGTTGAAGCCCTTGAAAAACCGGCCTAGCAGGCCCGTGCGCTCGCCCTCGTGCGTCTTGAGCATGAGCGCGCACAAGGCCGGCGTGAGCGTCACGGCATTCACGCCCGAAATGACGATGGCAATGGCCAGCGTGAGCGAAAACTGCCGGTAAAAAACGCCCACCGGCCCGTCCATAAACGACACCGGAATAAACACCGCCGACATCACCAAGGTAATGGCAATCAGCGAGCTGCTGATTTCGTGCATGGCCTCGAAGGTGGCGCTGCGGGCGTCCATGTGCTTCTCCTCCATCTTAGCGTGCACGGCTTCCACCACCACAATGGCGTTATCGACCACAATACCGATGGCGAGCACCAAGGCGAAGAGCGTGAGCAGGTTAATCGAAAAGCCCAGCATCTGCATGAAGGCCAGCGTGCCGATGAGGGCCACCGGCACCGCCAGCGCCGGAATCAAGGTCGAGCGCCAGTCCTGCAAGAGCAAGTACACAATAATGAAAACCAGTACGAAAGCTTCCACCAGCGTCCGCAACACCTCGTGAATACTGGCGTCCAGAAACCGCGACACGTCATAAGCAATGCTGTATTTCATGCCGGGCGGGAAGCTGGTTTTTTGCAGCTCGGCCATGCGGTTTTTCACGTTTTCGATAACCTCGCTGGCATTTGAGCCGGGTCGCTGCTTCAGCATGATGGCCGCCGAGGGCTGCCCGTCGTTCTTCGATGACATGCCGTAGGTGAGCGTACCAAATTCCACGTCGGCCACCGCTTTCAGGCGCAGCACCGAGCCGTCGGGGTTCGAGCGAATGACGATGTTGCGGTACTGTTCGGGCTCGAAAAACTTGCCCGTGTAGCGCAGCACGTACTGCAATTGCTGGGCCTTGCCGCCCGAGCTTTCGCCCGATTTGCCGGGGGCCGCTTCCACGTTCTGGGCCCGGATGGCGTCCACGATTTCGTCGGTGCCCACTTCGTAAGCGGCCATGCGGTCGGGCTTCAGCCACACCCGCATCGAGTATTCCCGCGAGCCCATAATCTCGGCAAAGCCCACGCCGTTGATGCGCTTGAGCTCTTGCAACACGTTGATATCGGCGAAGTTGTAGATGAATTGCTCCCCCGCCGTCTTGTCGTCACTCGTAATGTTGAGGTAGAGCAGCATGGAGTTTACCTCCTTTTCCGTCGTCACCCCCGCCTTGATAACTTCCTCCGGTAGCTCGTCAATCACCGTCGTCACGCGGTTCTGTACGCCCACGGCGGCCAGGTCGGGGTCGGTGCCCACTTCGAAGAACACCGTGATGAGCGTGACGCCGTTGTTCGAGCTCACCGAGTTCATGTAGGTCATGCCCGGCACACCGTTGATGGCGCGTTCCAGCGGCGTGGCCACGGCCTTGGCGCACACCTCGGCGTTGGCCCCGGTGTACTTGGCCGTCACGGTCACGGACGGCGGCACGATGTCGGGAAACTGCGTGATGGGCAGCGTGAACAGCGCCAGCGCCCCCAGCAGCACCAGAAAAACGGAAATCACCAGCGAGAGAATCGGCCGGCGGATGAAGATGTCGAACATAAGCAGAACAGTAGCGCGGACTTTGTAGTCCGCGTCCGGGCGGAATAATACTGGGTCGATTGATGATTGCGGCGGCAAACGCGGACTACAAAGTCCGCGCTACTCCCCTACTGCGCCGCTACCGCGGCCGTATCCAGCAGCACGGCTTTGGGGCTGATTTTCTGCTTGTCGTGCAGCTCGGGCGCACCTTCGTACACCACCCGCTCGCCGGGTTTCAGGCCCTCCTTCACCACGTAGAAATCGCCCAGCCGCGTTTGCGGCTTGAAGCTGCGGGTGTGCGTCACGCCGGCTTGGTCCACCACGTACACAAAGTTCTGGTCCTGAATCTCGAACACTGCTTTCTGAGGCAGTAGCAGCGCCGTAGGCAGCTGGTCAGTCAGGCGCACCTTGCCCGAAGCACCGTGCTTCAGCAGCCGGTCGGGGTTGGGGAAGCGGGCGCGCAAGGCAATGGAGCCGGTATTGGGGTTGAACTCGCTCTCGGCCGTTTCGATGTGGCCCGTGAGCGGGTAGACTTCGCCGTTGGCCAGCGTGAGGTGCACCGAATCGGAGTGCAGCTCGGGGTGCTCGCGGCGGGCCTTGGTGTAGTTCATGTAGCTGCCCTCGGCCACGTCGAAATAGGCAAATACCGAACTCAAATCCGACACCGTGGTGAGCAGCGTGCCTTCCTCCACCACACTGCCCATTTTGAGTGGAATACGGTCAATCACGCCATCGAAGGGAGCACGTACCAACGTGTAGCTCAGGCTGAGGCGGGCGGCAGCCTCACCAGCGCGGGCATCGGCTACGCGGGCGTCGGCCTCGCGTATCTTGCTGTTGGTGAGCTTTAATTCGGTTTTGGCGATGACGTTTTTATCGACCAGCAGCTTCACCCGGTCGCTTTCCACGCGCACGGCGGCGGCCTGGGCCTGGGCGCTGGCCACCGCCGCCTGGGCCTGGCTCAGCTTGTTGCGGTAGGCGCTGGCGTTGATGCGGAACAGTGGCTGGCCTTTCTTCACGGGCTTGCCTTCGTCCACGTAAATGTGTTCGAGGAAGCCCGCCACCTGGGCCCGCACTTCCACATTGCGCACCGCTTGGATGTCGGTTACGTAGTCGCGGTGCAGGGCTTGGCTGGACGTTTTCAGGGTGACCACCGGCACTTCGACCAGTACCTCGACGGATTCTTTTTCGGCCTTGGCCGAGCAGCCGCTGAGGCCACCGGCCAATAGGCCAACTGCCGCCGCCAGCGCAAAAGAGGGAAAGAAAGTGCGACGCAAAAAGGGGCTCATGGGAAGGGGAAATAGACGGGAAAAGCCACGCGCCCGCTAGCGGGCCGTGGCAGTAGCCGTAGGCAAAGCATTAGAAATGGTGGGGCGGAGGGCCAGCAGGCTGTCCTGCTGCTGATGGGCGGCCTGGCAGCGCGCCAGCAGCCGCTGCGTTAGGCGCAGGTCGGCTTCGGTTTCCTGCAGGTCTTCGCAGTCACCCGCTGGCGCGGGTGTTTTGTATAGCAGGAAGCCATTGAGCCCCAGCGACAACGCCAAGGCCCCGGCCAGGAGCAGAACCAGAAAATTAAGGGGCCGGAGTTGGGTGGACATTGTCGTTTGCGGTGGTGGCAACTGCCCGCAAAGCACCCAACCCGACATTAAAACGGTATGAGAACCGTATTAGAATACATGAAAACGGCACGTGGCCGCTGGATAGGCGCACCATTGCGTCTCGTTATTCGAGCCGTCTGGGCGACATCGTTTAACGACGAGACGCAATTAGGCGTCTCTACCGCTTCGTGCCTACCGCCGCGTCCGCTTTCAACGCGTCCACAGTCTGGTTCACCAGTTCCTCCGGCGTGCTTGTGATGGAAAGGCGCAGGGCATAAGCCGGCCGCTCCAGTGTCGCCAGCTGCGAATCGAGCATATTGGAGTGCATGTAGTGGCCTTTGCGCCCACCTATACGCTCCAGCAGCAGCTCCTTGGGGCCGTCCAGGAAAACCCAGTGCAGCGGCTCCGTCGACTGGCTTTGCAGGGTGTCGCGGTATTTCTCTTTCAGGGCCGAGCAGGCCAATACGGCGCCGCCGGCTTTTTCCCATTCGCCCAGCTTGGTGGCCAGCGTGGCTAGCCAGCCGCTCCGGTCCTCGTCGGTGAGGGGCGTGCCGTGGGCCATTTTGTCGATGTTGGCCTGTGAGTGGAAGTCGTCGGCGTCGTAGAATGGCAGGTTGATTTTTTGGGCGAGCAACTCGCCCACCGTTGTTTTGCCGCAGCCCGAAACCCCCATGACGATGAAACTCATACCTGCCTGATTGATTTAAAAAAAAAGGTAATACGTTGAAAATAAAGCCCAATTAGAGGCTTCCGGCGGTGGCTACAGTTGCCGGCCTTTCTTTACGAAATGCTGAGCTTAACGGGCGTGCGCCGGGCCCGCCACAAGCTAGGCGGCTGGCAGCCACACCGTGGCCGTAGTGCCTTGCCCAGGCACCGAGGACAACTCCAGCCGGCCGCCGTGGCGCTGCACAATGCGCTGCGTGAGCGGCAGCCCCAGGCCGTAGCCGGGCCGGCCCACCGCGCCCGCCGCCCGGTACAGCGGCTCGTAGATGCGACTCAACTCCTCGGGGGTGAGGCCGGGCCCCACGTCGGCAATGCGGACGCGCAAGGTCGTTGGCCCTTCGTAAGCCAGTTCCGCCTGTACCGGACCGGCCGAATATTTGCCGGCGTTGTCCAGCAGGTTCAGCAGCGCGGTGGTCAGGAGCTCGGCATTGCCGGGCACCATGAAAACGTCGGTTTCGGCTTCGGCCGGCAATTCGCCGAACGCCAGCCGAAATTCCCGCCCCGCGTACTTGGCGCGGGCAAAACTCAGCGCCTGGTTCAGGCATTCATCCAGCCGCACCGGCTCAAATTCCGGCAGTGCACCGTCGACCTTTGCCAATGACAATAAGCTGCTGGTCAGGGCTGTCAGATGCCGGGAGGCTTCCAGCGCCTGCGCCAGGCTCTGCCGCGCCTCGGGCAGGGAGGCATCATAGGCCAGGGCCGTTTCCAGAGTGCCGGTGAGGGTGGTGAGGGGCGTGCGCAGCTCGTGCGAGGCGTGGGCCAGGAAGCTTTTCTGGGCATCAAAAGCCTGCTCCAGCCCGGCCAGCATGGTGTTGAAGACGTGCGCGAGCTGGGCCAGCTCGTCGCGCCCGTTGCCTTCCGACAGCCGCCGGCCCAGGCTGGTGGCCGAAATTCGGCCCGCCTGCCGGCTGATGCGCGCCACCGGCCGCAGGGCCGCGCCCGCAAAATACCAGCCCGCCAAAATGGTGAGACCCAGGGCTCCCACGTTGCCCAGCGCCAGCAACAGGCGCACCTGCTGCAGCCACGCCCAGCCCACCCGGTCCTCGGCCGAAACGAAAATGCGGTACACCCTCCGTTGGCCCTCGTGCTCGTGCTCGAAAGCCATGCCTACCGTTTCGCGCTGGCCCACGGCCGGGTAGCTGATGCGCTGCCCCGGCTGCAAGCCCGCCAGCCGCGCCCGGTTCACGGCCTGGTCGATGTTGTCGGCGCTGCTGTAGCGCAGGGCGTTATCCGGCCCGTAAATGCTGATTTGCTCGCCGCTGAGGGTGAGCAGGTCGCCCCGCCGCAGGCTGCCCATCGTGCCCACTTCGAGCTTGTGGCTGCGCACTAGCAGCCGGCCCGCCAGCGTGGCGCTGGTTTCGAGCCGATGCGCAAAGCGCTGAAACCGCGTGTTGGCGTTGAAGTAATAGATAAACACCGAAAAGCCGAGCTGGATGCCCAGCACCAGCAGCGTAAACCGCAGCATCAGCTTATTGCGAATCAGCATATTTTTGGTGCTTAGTGTCGTCTGTCATCCTGAGCGCAGCGAAGGACCTTCTCACGCCTGAACGGTTTACAGCAACTTTTTACTGCTAGCTTTCTCAACGTGAGAAGGTCCTTCGCTGCGCTCAGGATGACAGATAACCTCAAGCGCTAAAAGAAATTACTCCTCCCGCATCACATAGCCCATACCCACCACGGTATGGATGAGCTTGGGCGAAAACCCCCGGTCCAGCTTCTTACGCAAATAACTCACGTACACGTCAATAACATTGGTGGTAGTGTCGAAATCCAAATCCCAGACCCGCTCGGCAATGTCGACCCGCGAAACGACCCGGCCGCGGTTGCGCAGCAGGTGCTCCAGCAGCGAATACTCGCGGGTGGTGAGGTCGATGCGCTGGCCGGCGCGGGTCACGGTTTTGGCGTCGAGGTCGAGCACGAGGTCGGCCATGCGCAACTCCTGGCGCTGGCCGGCCGCGGCAGCGTAGCGCTGGGTGAGCGCACGGGCGCGCATCAATAATTCCCTGAATTCGAATGGCTTGACGAGGTAATCATCGGCCCCGGCCGCGAAGCCGGCTTCTTTGTCGTCGAGACTGTCGAGGGCGGTGAGCAGCAGGATGGGCACCAGGCGGCTGTTGGCCCGAATGCGCTGGCACAACTCCACCCCGTTGACATAAGGCAGGTTAACATCGAGAATAACCAGGTCGTAGGGCTGCTGCTCGTAGAGCGACCAGCCGGTGCGGCCGTCGTAGGCCACGGTCAGGTCGTAGCCTTCGTGCTCAAAGCCTTTTTTGACGAATGAAGCCAGCGGGGGCTCATCCTCAACCAGCAGAATTTTCATAAGGCAGAAGGTTATGCGCGGCTATACGGGTGCAAGCTAAACGCAGAACAGGCAGCCTGGACCAAATTGCCAGACTGCCTGTTGCGTTCGTTCGAAACCTGCCTTACAGCTGCGGCTGCGCCTGCCCGCTCATTTCGCGGCAGTAGGTGATGAAGTCGGAGTTGACGGGCTCCAGGCCGCCTTCGCGCATTTTGGTGGCTGTCTGGGCCCGGTGGTAGGTGGCGTGCGTCACGGCGTGGGTCAGGATGTCGCTCACCAGCGAATCGTAGGCATCGCCCTGCGAGTTGGTGTACTGAATGTGGCGGCCCAGTTCGGCTTCGTCGGTGATTTCACAGAGTTCGCGCAGGCGTTCCGACGACTGCTCGTGCCAATGGTGGATGCCGGCCAAATCGTGCTCCTGCCACACCTTTACGGGGCTTTGGGTGCCGGTGATGCGGGCAATCCAGATGCATTGCGCGTTGATGGCGTGGCTGAACAAGCGCAGCACCGGCTGCGGAATTTCCTGGCCGGCCGCTACCGACGAATCGAGGCGGCGCAGCAGAGTCTCGTTGGCCCAAACGTTGAAAGCGCCGAGCTTGGCAATTGTGTTAATCATAGGGAGTTAAAAATTAAGAGCTAGGAGTTAGGAGTTGAAGAATCGGATGCTGAGCCGGCAAGCTGCCATTTTCAACCCCTAACTTTTAACTGCTAACTCTTAACTCTACCTGGGGTCTTGCCAGACCAGCTTCTCGTTGGTTTTGTTTTTTTCAAAGTCCGGGCACTTGCCATCGCCCTTGCCCGTGATGCCGCCGTCGGGGTTGCAAATCAGCCGGCCTTGGGTATCGAAGACCTGCGAAAACTGGTCGCAGCACGGGGCCGACTGATAGTACACGGTTTGGCCCTCGTATTGGTAGCGCAGAATGCGGGTGATGGGGTTGCGCTTGCGCTCGGCCAGCACGGCCGCGATGCGGGCTTTCAGCCATTGCGGGCGCGCCGTGGTGTCCGATTCGGGAATGCGGGCGTACACGGGGTCCACGGTGTTGGCGCTGGTGGGGGCCGCGTCGGTGGCGCTCACCTGGCCGCTGGGCGGCGGCGAGGTAGGCGTGGTCACGCTCACCTGTTGGTGGGCACAGGCCGTGGTGAGGAGCAAAGCAGCAGCGAAAGAGAACAAACGCATAGGAATGGGGGAGAAGCAAGGCGCGCCCACGAGCGGGGGCTGCTTATGGGTACGCCCGGCGCGGCCAATAGTTGAGGGAAGGCCGCAATCAGGCGTTAAAAAAGTAGGGCCCGAACACCAGCGCCCCCACCACCAGCGCGCCCAGCGCCGCCAGCAGCACGGCCCCGGCGGCAACGTCTTTGGCCTTGCCGGCCAGCGGGTGCCAGGCCGGCGAAGCCAAATCGGTAAGGGCTTCGATGGCGGTATTCACCAGTTCTGCCGACCATACGCAAGCCACCGCAATAGCCACCAGCGCCCATTCCAGGCGCGTGATGCGGCAGTAGAGCCCCAGCCCAATGACCACCACGGTAGCCAAGGCGTGAAAGCGCAAATGCACCTCGGAGCGCAGCGCCGACCACACGCCGCGTCCGGCGTGGCCAAAGCTGGCCACGCGCCGTCGCCACAGGCCGTCGGGTGGGCGCAGCCGGTCGGGGGCGGGTGAGGTGGGCTCAGCCACGGGTTTCAAATTCTTTGAACGTGGAATTGCGCAAGGCCGGCCACTCGGGCCGGATGATGCTGAAAATGACCGTGTCGCGCCGCACACCGCCCTGCGTGAGGCGGTGGCTGCGCAGGGTGCCTTCTTCGGTGGCCCCCATGCGGGCCATGGCCGTGCGCGACTTGTGGTTGCGCGAGTCGGTTTCTAGCTCCACCCGCTCGCAGTTGAGTTGCCCGAAAGCGTGGCAGAGCAGCAGGTGCTTGCAGGCCCGGTTCAGGCCCGAGCGCTGGAACTTGCTGCCCACCCAGGTGTAGCCGATGCTCAGGCGCTGGTCGGCCTCGGCCACGTTGTAGTAGCTGGTGCTGCCGGCCAGCTCGCCGGTTTCGCGGTCGACGATAGCGAAGGGGTAGCGCAGGCCCTGCTCGCGGGCTTCCACGGCCTGGCGCAGGTAGGCGGCCAGGCTCACGGCATCGTCGCCCCGCGTGAGGGTGTATTTCCAGATATCGGCATCAAAAGCCACGGCTTTGAGGGCTTCAAAGTCGGTGAGCTCGAGCGGGCGCAGCCGGACGCGGTTGTTTTCAAGGACTACTTGGGCGGAAAAATCCATAGGGCTGCAAAGATGCCGGGAAAAAAGAAAAGCCGCTGTCATCCTGAACGCAGTGAAGGACCTTATCACGTCCGAACGAGCCGGGCAACGTGATAAGGTCCTTCACTGCGTTCAGGATGACAGACGGTATTATTTAATCTCGCCCACCATTTCCTCCGGCTTCATCCACTCGTCGAACTCGGCGGCAGTCACGTAGCCGAGCTTGATGGCGGTTTCCTTCAGCGTCGAGCCGTTTTTGTGGGCCGTCTGGGCAATTTCGGCCGCTTTGTAGTAGCCGATGTGCGGGTTGAGGGCCGTCACGAGCATCAGCGACGAATCGACGTGCTTCTGGATGTTTTTCTTGATGGGCTCGATGCCGACGGCGCACTTGTCGGTGAAGCTCACGCACACGTCGCCGATGAGGCGGGCCGAGTGCAGGAAGTTGTAAATCATCACCGGCTTGAACACGTTCAGCTCGAAGTGGCCCATGGAGCCGCCCACGGTGATGGCCACGTCGTTGCCCATCACCTGAGCCGCCACCATCGTCATGGCCTCGCACTGGGTGGGGTTCACCTTGCCGGGCATGATGCTGGAGCCGGGCTCGTTGTCCGGAATGTCGATTTCGCCGATGCCGGCGCGGGGGCCGGAGCTGAGCATGCGAATGTCGTTGGCAATTTTCATCAAACTCACGGCCACGGTTTTGAGGGCGCCGTGGGCTTCCACGATGGCGTCGTGCGCGGCCAGGGCCTCAAACTTGTTTTCGGCCGTGATGAAGGGTAGGCCGGTGAGCTCGGCAATATGCTTGGCTACGTTCACCGAGTAGCCCTTGGGCGTGTTGATGCCCGTGCCCACGGCCGTGCCGCCGAGGGCCAGCTCGCTCAGGTGCGCCAGCGTGTTTTTAATGGCCTTCAGGCCGTGGTCGAGCTGGCTCACGTAGCCCGAAAACTCCTGGCCCAGCGTGAGCGGCGTGGCGTCCATGAAGTGGGTGCGGCCGATTTTGACGATGTGCATGAAGTCTTTCGACTTGGCTTTCAGCGCGTCGCGCAGCTTCTCGATGCCGGGAATAGTCGTCTCGACCAGAATTTTATAGGCCGCGATGTGCATGGCCGTCGGGAACGTGTCGTTCGAGCTCTGGCTCTTGTTCACGTCGTCGTTGGGGGCCAGGGCCTTCTTTTCGTCGGTGAGCTGGCCGCCGTTCAGCACGTGGCCGCGGTAGGCAATCACCTCGTTCACGTTCATGTTGCTCTGCGTGCCCGAGCCGGTTTGCCACACCACCAGCGGGAACGAATCGGCCAGCTTGCCGGCCAGAATCTCGTCGGCCACTTTGCCAATCAGGTCAGCTTTCTCGGCCGAGAGGATGCCCGCGTCGCGGTTGGTGAGGGCGGCGGCTTTCTTGAGGTAGGCGAAGGCGGCGATGATTTCCTTGGGCATCCGGTTGATGTCCTGGGCGATGGGGAAATTCTCGATGCTGCGCTGGGTCTGAGCGCCCCAGTACGCGGTAGCAGGCACCTGAACGGTGCCCATGGTGTCCTTTTCGGTGCGGAAAGCCATTAGGTGGTGGGTTGGTGGATTTAGTGGAGTAGTGGGTGGGCGGAGCGTTGCCGCCGCCGTGCCCGAATGCAAAAGTACGTTGCCGCCGTAGCGCGGCTTTTACCCGAACAGAAATAGCCGCCCAAAGGCTTCCTGCGTACAGCAAAAAGGCGCTGGTGAAGCCTGCCGCGCCACTCCACCAGCCCACCAATCCCATAATTCCCCAACCCGCATGTCCTCCATCAAACAAGTCATCGAAATCCTGGCCTCGTCCGAAAAAAGCTTTGAAGACGCCCTGCAACGCGCCGTGGCCCAGCTCAGCAGCTCGGTGCCAAACATCAATTCCATCTACATCAAAGACCAGAGCTGCAAAGTGCAGGCCAACCGCATTGTGGAGTACCGCATCACGGCCAAGGTGAGCTTCGGCACGCCCACGGAGGAATTCGACCTCTCGGAGCTGGAGCGCACCTACGACGAAGCCCCCGTGTCGGGCGGCAACGGCGCGCCCGACTACAGCCACCTCAACCTGCACACCCAGCCCGACCTGCCCACCCCCGCCGAACCCGAAAACGGCAGCGCCACCGAACCCGGCAGCGGCGGCGGCTACAGCGGGTAGGGCTTAACAAGCTTCACTAAAACGGCAAGCGTTTGTCATCCTGAGCGCAGCGAAGGACCCTCTCATGTTTGAGCAATTCGTTCAGGCGCGATAAGGTCCTTCGCTGCGCTCAGGATGACAAACGTTTGGGGATTACCAAACAGGTTAAGCAGCGCCTATCTTTCGTCGGCATACTTCTGTGCCTCTTGCCTTGCGTAAAATGAAGCTTTCGACTCCCTTGCGCCTCGCGGTGGCGCTGCTGTTTGGTACGGCCGGTTTTATGGGTTGCAACCAACCCAAAGCGCCCGAAACCAGCGCCGCGCCGGCCGCCACGCTGACCAGCTACTTTGCCGATTCGGATACCGGCGTGCAAACCGGCAACGTGCAGGTTATTCCCATCAGCACGCCCAAGGGCCAATTTAAAGTCTGGACCAAGCGCTTTGGCAACAACCCCAAAATCAAGGTGCTGCTGCTGAATGGCGGGCCGGGGGCTACGCACGAATATTTCGAGTGCTTCGAGAATTTCCTGCCGAAGGAAGGCATCGAATTCATTTACTACGACCAGCTGGGCTGCGGCAATTCCGACAACCCCAAAGACACCTCCATGTGGAGCCTGCCGCGCTACGTGGAGGAAGTGGAGCAGGTGCGCCAGGCCCTGAAGCTCGACAACACCAATTTCTACCTGCTGGGCCACTCCTGGGGCGGCATCCTGGCCGCCGAGTACGCCTTCAAGTACCAGCAAAACCTCAAGGGCCTCATCATTTCCAACATGATGATGAGCTGCCCCGACTACGGCCGCTACGCCCAGGACGTGCTGGCCAAGCAGATGAAGCCCGAAGTGCTGGCCGAAATCCGGCAGCTCGAAGCCAAAAAAGACTTCGATAACCCGCGCTACATGGGCCTGCTCGAACCCAATTTCTACGCCGAGCACCTGTGCCGCATCGTGCCCAACCCCGAGCCCGTGACGCGCTCAATGGGCAAGATTAATCAGTCGCTCTACGTCACCATGCAGGGCCCCAGCGAGTTTGGTATCTCCGGCAAACTCACCACCTGGGACCGGGTGGCCGACCTGCCCAAACTCGCGGTGCCCGTGCTCAGCATCGGCGGCAAGTACGACACCATGGACCCCGAGCACATGCGCATGATTGCCACCAAGGTGCAGAAAGGTAACTCTCTCATCTGCCCCCAAGGCAGCCACATGAGCATGTACGACGACCAGCAAACCTATTTCACCGGCCTCATCAAGTTCCTGAAAGCGGTGGATGCCGGCACCGTGCAGCCCGGCGCGGCGCTGTAGCGCGGTCGTACCCGGAGGGCCTTTTAGTCCGCGAGTTATGTGTGCTACTCGCAGACTTAAAGCCCGCGCTACGTTAAAACGTCACAGTCAGCTCGATGGGCAGGTCGGTACGGCCGCCGCCGGCAATGCCCGGCTGCCAGCCCGGGCCTTCGCACACCATGCGCAGGGCCTCGTCATCATAGTCTTTGCGCAGGCTGCGCAGCACTTTCAGGCTGCTTATTTTGCCATCGGCTCCCACCATAAACCGGAGGCGCACCGTGCCGTGAAGGTGAAGCTGACCCTCGCCCGGCTCGAACGCGTCGGCTTCGCGATGCAGGTAGTTGCGGAAGGCTGGCGTGCCGCCCACCGGGGCGGGATTGATGGCCGGAGTGGCCGGCATGGGCGTGTTGGCCACGCGCACACTGGCAGTGTTGTCGGTTAGCTGACCGGAGGAAGGGGTTTTGGCTTTGGAGGCGAACGACCGGCTGGCCCGGGCAGCTTTGGCATTGGCCAGCGTGTCGGGTGCGGCCATCTCGGTAAGAGCGGAGGGTTTGGAGGGCACAGAATCGACCGCGCTGGTGGCGGTGGTCACAGCGGCTATAGTCGAGGCAGCGGCGGCAACTCTGGATTCCTTTTGGGCTTCCGGGGCCGGAGCGGCATCGGCCATTGCCATTGCATCGGTGCTGGCGGCCTCCATAGCCTGCCCACCTGGCCGGCCAAGCGGTGCCGCCCGCCGCGAACGAGCCGGCCTGACGGCTGCATAATCAGCAGCTTTTGCGGCAGCTTTTGGCGGTGCTGGCGCTACGGCTACTGCGGTTTCTGGCGCACTGGCAGCTTCCATTTCTGCTGGCTCTGGCACCGGGGCCGGGCGTGCAGCGGGTGCGGCCGGTGGGGGCGTTGCGGTGGTTTCGAGCCGGGCCGTGGCGGCTGGCGGAGCGGTTTCGTGCTGCTCCCAGGTCCAGATGCCGCCGGCTACTACGCCCAGTACGGCCGCCGCGGCCGCAATGCGCGGCCAGGCCCAGCCGCCGGCTACGGGCGCCGGCTCTTCGGTCCCGACGCGGGTTTGCAGGCGGGCGCGCAACTCGGCCACGGCCTGGTCGGTGGTGGCCGGGTCGCTCATCGAAAAGCCCGTCAGCAGGTCGGCGCAGCGTTCGCAGTCCAGCGTGTGGGCCTCAATGCGGTGCTCCTCGGCGGGCTGCAGGGTGCCGGCCGCGTAGGCGCGCAGCTCCGCTGGGGCCGGGTGGGGGCCGGGGGCGGGCAAGCGGGCAAAAGGCGAATCAGCGGGCAGCATGGCGGGGGTTGTTGGCGTCGGGGGCGGGTGGTGAGGGGCGGGGAATGGCGATTTTGGCGGGCGTGGGCGGCTCCAGTTGGCGGCGCAGCATGCGTTTGCCGTTTTGCAAATGGCTGCGCACCAGGTTTAGTTCGAGGCCGGTTTCGGTGGCGATTTCGCGGTAGCTTTTCTTTTCGAGGTAAAATAATTCGAGGCAGCGGCGCTGGGCCGGGGGCAGCTCCGCCAGGGCCGCTTCGATGCTTTGCAGGCGTAGTTCGGCGGTTTCGGCGTCCTCGGCGGCGGCCTGTTCGTCTGGCAGATGCCGGGCGGCGGCCAATTCCACATCGGCCGCATCCGGAAAACTAAGCACGAGCGGCCCGGCGCTGGGGCCGGCCCGCTTGCGGGCGCGCAGCTGCATGAGGCAGTGGTTGCGGGCGGTGGTGTGCAGCCAGGCCGGGAAATTTTCGGGGGCGTGGGTGCGCAGCACTTTCACCAGATGCTCAAACAGCTGCATGGCCGCATCCTGGGCATCTTCGTCGGGCGGGGCCAGGTAGCGGCGGCACACGGCAAAGGCCTCGGGCAGGTACCGGTCGTAGAGCTGGCCGAGGTCGGCCACGTTGCCGTGCGCGCGGTAGCGGGCCAGCAGCTCCTGGTCGGAGAGTGGCGCAGCGGCAGCGGGCGACGAGGAGCGGCGGAAGAACATCGGGCCGGGAAGTTAGCGCCCGCCGCCGGCATTGAAGGCGACCGACGGCCGGGGATAGGGCTACAACTATTTTTTGGGCTCCGTTGTGCAATCAACCAAACACGGGCATCAACGGGGCATACTTCACCCCCTAACGCCGATGCCATGAGAAACCTGTTGCTGCTGCCGCTCCTAGCCGTGCTGCTGGCCCCGCCGCCCGCCGCCGCTCAATCGACGCCCCACAAAGTTGCTCATCCAGCCTCGAAGAACACCACCAAAAACTGGGTCGTGTCCGGCGTGGTCACCGACCAAGTCAATCAACAGCCGCTGCCCGGCGTTACGGTCCTCGTCAAAGGCACCAATCTGGGTACCAGCACCGATGCGCAGGGCCGCTACTCGCTCATGGTGCCGGGCGCGGCGCGGGCCGTGCTGCTTTTTAATTACATTGGCTATTTGCCTGTAGAGCAACGGATAGGGGTGCATCATACCCTGGATGTGAGTTTGAAAACAGATACCCGCCAATTGGAGGAAGTGGTGGTGACGGGCTACGGAACCACGACACATCGTGACATAGCTGGCTCGGTTTCGACCGTGACGATGACGGAATCGAGGGCTGATAAAAAATCTAAATCAGCAGCCCGGGCCCTGCAAGGGCGCGTGGCAGGCTTAGCAGTTAATTCCAACAGCCCCTACGCGTCAGCGCCTGTTGGGGTACCTTACCCCGCCCAACAGGAAGCCGGCGCCGGCGATACCTACGCCCACATCAAGGAAAATGCCTTTTTCGAGGCGAAGAAAGACCCGCTCAGCACCTTCGCGCTCGATGTGGACAACGCCTCCTACTCCAACGTGCGCCGTTTCCTGAACGAAGGTCAGCTGCCTCCGCGCGATGCCGTGCGAGTGGAGGAAATGCTGAACTACTTCCGCTACGACTACGCCGCGCCGCCCACCGCCTCGCCCGACCCCGTGCACATCAGCACCGAGCTGGCCGCCTGCCCCTGGAACCCGGCCCACCAGCTGGCCCGCATCGGCATTCAGGCCAAACGCATTGAAACGGCCAAGCTGCCGCCCGCTAACCTGGTATTCCTCGTCGATGTATCGGGCTCGATGGACGAGGCCGACAAGCTGCCCCTGGTGCAGGCCGGCCTGAAGCTGCTGGTGAAGCAATTGCGGCCTCAGGACCACGTGGCGCTGGTAGCCTACGCCGGTGCGGCCGGCTTGGTACTACCGCCCACGCCCGGCAATCAGCCACAGGTCATCCTCGACGCCATTGAGCGGCTGCGGGCCGGCGGCTCCACGGCGGGCGGCGCGGGGCTGCGGCTAGCCTATTCCACGGCCAAGCAAAGCTTTCAGAAAGAGGGCAACAACCGCGTGATTCTGGCCACCGACGGCGATTTCAACGTGGGCGAAAGCTCCGATGCGGCCATGGAGCAATTGATTGTGGACCAGCGCGAAAGCGGTGTGTTTCTGACGGTGCTGGGCTGCGGTCGCGGCAACCTGCGCGACAGCCGCATGGAAACCCTGGCCGACAAGGGAAATGGCAACTACGCCTACCTCGACAACCTCGACGAGGCCGGCCGGGTGCTGGTGGCGCAGTTCGGCGGCACGCTCTTCACCGTGGCCAAGGACGTGAAGCTGCAAATCGAATTCAACCCCGCCCGCGTGGCCAACTACCGCCTGGTGGGCTACGAAAACCGGCTGCTCGAAGCCGAGGATTTCAACAACGACCGCAAGGACGCCGGCGAGCTCGGGGCAGGCCACACCGTCACGGCCCTCTACGAAATAGTGCCCGTGGGCAGCACCCAGCCCCTCATCGACAACCTGAAATACCAGCCCAATAACACCCAGTCGCTCCCTCACGCTGCCACTCAAAACGAAGTGCTGACCGTGAAGCTGCGCTACAAAGAGCCGCAGGGCAGCAACAGCAAGCTCTTAGCCCAGCCGCTGGTAGGTGCCCCGGTCGCCATCGCCAATGCCTCGCCCGATTTCCGCTTTGCCGCCGCCGTGGCGCAGTTTGGCATGCTGCTGCGCCAGAGCGAGCAGCGCGGCACCGCCACCTGGGCCGCCACCGAGCAGCTGGCCGACGGGGCCCGCGGCAAAGACGCCGACGGCTACCGCGCCGAGTTCGTGCGGCTGGTGCGGCTGGCCAGCGGCCTGAGCGGCAGCGGCAGCGTGGGCGTGCGATGAGCTAGCGCGGACGCTGCGAGTCCGTCCGCACGGGCCCCGAGCCGGTCGAAAGCATTCACACCCAAACGCCGGGTATTTTATGGAAACGAAATTCCCATAAAATACCCGGCGTTTCTTTGCGTTGATGATTCCGGGTGAGGCCGCCTCACCTGTGTCCCCTTTCCATTTTACCCTTCTACGCCTTGTTGAAATTTCTACCCACCAGCTGGCTTTTGCCCGCTGGCTGGCTGCTCGTACTGAGCTGCCTGCTGCCTCAATTATCCCGCGCTCAAACGCCGCCCACCTTCGATATGGCCGTGCGCGTGCTGGCCCCGGGGACCAACAGCCGGCCCACTTCCCACGATGTGGTGGTTGATGCCGCAGGCAACAGCTACATCAGCGGCCAATTTGCAGGGACTGCCCGCTTCAATAATGTTGTCCTCTCATCGGTGAACAGGGGCAGTACCTATGTTGCTAAAATAGATGCAACCGGCAGCTACCGGTGGATTGTGACCCTTGATACCTACGCCGATATTGGAGGGGCTGGGCTGACGGGTGACAATCAAACCAGCCTGGCCGTTGATGCTGGCGGCAATGTGTATGTGGCGGGTAGTTTTAGTGGCGCTACGCTCACGCTGGGTAATACCACGCTCACCAATGCGGGTGGCAGCGACCTGTTTGTGGGCAAACTGGATGCGAATGGCAACTGGCTGTCGGCGGTGCGGGCCGGCGGAACAGGCAGCGAAAGACTAGCCGGTATGGCCCTAGATGGCAGTGGCAACGCCTACCTCAGCGGCCAATTTACCGGTACGGCTACCTTTGGCGCTACGGCTCTGCCCAGTGCAGGAATGGAGGACTTATTCGTGGCCCGCCTGGATGCCAACAGTACCTGGCGCTGGGCCGTGCGCGGTGGCAGTAGCACCTATGATGTGGCCACCGACGTGGGCCTGGATGCCGGTGGACATGCCTACGTAACGGGGCTGCTGACGGCCGACGGGCAGTTGGGTTCGTATCCCTTGCCCAAGGCAATGTTTGTGGCGCAGCTCGATGCCGGGACCGGAGCCTACCAGAGGGTCACCCCTATTGCCCCCAGTGTTGCTACCGTTTTTACCAGTGGGCTATCTATCACCCGGCTGGCCGTTGATGCCGCCGGCGCGTGTTACCTCGCCGGCAGCTACCTCGGTAGCCTCACTTTTGGAGGCTATACCATCAGCAGTATGGGCACCACAGTTTCCCTCGATGATGTATTCGTGGCCAAGCTTGATGCTGCTGGTACTTGGCAGTGGGCCAGCACGGCCGGGGGGCCATGGGGAGCGTACTGCACCGGCATCGTGGTTGATGACCGCAGTGGGGTCTATATCAGCGGAAAGTTTCGGGGGGCTACTCAGTTCGGGGGGACTTCGTTGGTTTCACAAAATACTGGCCTGAACACACACGATATCTACGTAGCTAAGCTCAATACCACTGGCAACTGGCTGTGGGCGGTGCCCGCCGGGGGCCAGCAGGACGATTGGAGTACCAGCCTAGCCCTGGGGCCTTTTGCAACTCCCTATACCGTGGGCGAGCATTTCAGTTCCTCCCTCAGCTTTGGGGCCATTACCGTGCCCGGTGAGGCGATATTTGCGGGCTCCACCCACGTAGCCCGCATGCAACCCAACCGGCTGCGTATCGTCGGCGACTCCATGCTGTGCGGCGGCGGCACCGCCCGGCTCACGGCCAGCACTCTCGGTGCGGGCATTAGCTGGCGCTGGAATACCGGCGCTACCACGGCCAGCATCGCCGTCACGCAGCCCGGCACCTATACCGCCACGGCCACTTTTGCCAACGGCTACAGCCTGTCGGAGACATTTCGGGTGCGGAGCATTGCGCCGCCTACCGCCGTAATTACGGGCAATGCAGGCTTCCTCTGCCCCGGTACGCCGCTTCCGCTCACGGCCGTGGCAGCGGGGGCCGTGGGCTGGCGCTGGAGCACGGGTGCTATCACCCCCGGCATCACCGTCACGCAGCCCGGTACTTACCTGGTGACGGTCACTTTCAGCTCGGGTTGTACCGCTACGGCGCAGGCGGTGGTAGTGGGCAACGAGCTGCATATCAATGGCCGCCTGCAGCTGTGCCCGGGCCAGAGCACCACCCTGACGGCAGCGGCTACCGGCGCGGCCGTGGTGGGCTACCGCTGGAACACGGGTGCCACCACGCCCACGCTGCTGGTAGGGCAGGCCGGCACGTTCCAGGTCACGGCCACCTTTGCCGATGGCTGCCAGCGCACGGCCACCCACACCGTGGGCCCGCCCGTGGCCAGTGTGGCCTCCGTGAGCGGCGATACGCTGCTGTGCCCGGGGGCCAATTTCACGCTCACGGCCCTCAACCCCGATGCTATTGCCTACCGCTGGAACACGGGGGCCACCACGCCCACCATCGTAGTGACGCAGCCCGGCACCTACGGCGTGGTGCTCAGCTACACCGGCGGCTGCACCAGCCGCGACTCGCTGCAGGTACTGGCGGTGCCCGCCATCCCGGCGCTCACGCTCGGGGCCGATACCACGCTGTGCCTGGAGCAGCCGCTGCTGCTGCGGGCTCCGGCGGTGGCCGGCCCCAGCGTGTCGTTTCGCTGGTCCGATGGCAGCCGTGGCCCCACGCTGGCCGTGCGCGAGGCCGGCACCTACACCCTGCAAATCCGCACGCCCTGCGACAGCCTCACGCTGCGGCGGCGCGTGGCCTACACCAGCTGCTTGGTGGTCCCCAACGTTATTACACCCAACAACGACCGGCAAAACGACCTGTTCGTGATTCAGAACCTCACCAGCGGCGACTGGGCCCTGACGCTCTACAACCGCTGGGGCCGCCAGGTGTACCACACCAACGCCTACCACCACGACTGGGGGAAGGATGCCGCCGCCGGCCAGTACTACTACCTGTTGCGACAGGCCGCTACCAACACCAGCTACAAGGGCTGGCTGGAGGTAATTCGGGAATAATTGCGGCGGACTCACCCTGTCATCCTGCTACTGTTCAAAACCAGAAAGGCCCCTCCGTTGCAGCGGAAGGGCCTTTTTTATTAATATATCTCGGATAATGACGAATAAATTGGAAGCTAAAAATCGAGGAATAAGATGGCCGATAATCAGCCGTAGAATTTAGAAGGAGTAGTTGAGGCCGACTTTGGCCACGCGGTTGTAGGCGCTGAAGCGGTTGTTGGCGTCGAGCGAGGTGAGGCCGTAGTCGTAGCCGGCGCTCAGGCCGAAGCCGTTGTCGAACTGGTAGCCCAGGCCGGCCACCGCGGCGAAATCAACCTTGCGCAACTGGTCCGAGACGTCGAAATCCTGCTTGTAGGCCGAGAAACCGAGCACGCTGGCATCCACCCGGGCCTTGCCGCTGACGAGGAACGAGGCCTGAGGGCCGGCGTAGAGGTAGAAGCCCGGCGTGATATACACCTTGGCCAGCACCGGCACATCCACATAGGCCAGGCGGGCCGTGCCGGTCACGCCGGCATTCAGGAAATCGAGGGCCGGGAAGGGCAGCGTACCTTTCAGCACCGCACCTTTTTCAGCGTAAGTAATGCCGGGCTCGATTGCAAAGCCGGGGCCGATGGGCAGCGTGGCGTACAGGCCGGCGTAGAAGCCGGGGCGCATTTGCTTCGTGATGGCGCCATCGGGCAGGTAGCCGGTCAGGTTGGTGAAGCTGTTCACGGCATCGCCCTGGAGGTCGGCCACGTTCAGGCCGGCCCGGAAGCCGAAGCGCACGCCGGAGGTGGAAGTGCTATTGGAAGTCGAATAGGTGGGTTTGGAGTAGCTAGGGGCGCGGCGCGTCGATGACGAACCCATGGGGCGGGGCGAGGGCGCGGCTTTGGGGTTGCCGTAGGCATCGCGGGCACCTTGGGCCGAGGCGGTGGTGAAGGTGGCCGAAATCAATAGGCAAGCCGCGGCCAGGCCGCCCGAAAGGCGTGAAATTTTCATAACCAGCAAGGGTTGAAACGAGTGAAAGAAACCGGCCGTTCGGGGCCGGACTCCCGGCCCGGCTATTGGGCCGATGCAGGGATACATTGCAAAACCGTGCCAAACCGCTGCTCAGAGGCTCGCCGCCCCGGCCCCTTTTTTCGGCTTAGCTGACCAACTCCGATAATTCCCGGATTAATAGCCGCACGAAATCGACCAATCCCGGCCCTGCTCAAAACGCAGAAAGCCGGACCGCCCAAATGAGCGGCCCGGCTTAGGGGCTGGAAAAAGTGGAAAGTGGAAAAAGGAAGAAGAAGCTAGCGGAGCACCACGCGGCGGCTGGTGGCCGGGCCGGTGGGCGGCGTGAGGCGCAGCAGGTACACGCCGGCCGCCAGGCCGTGCAGGTTCACCAGCTGGTGCAGCGGGCCGGCGGGGGCCGTGAGCGTCTGCCGGCGCAGGGGGCGGCCCAGCACGTCGAGCAGCTCGATGGCGACCGGGCCGGCGGTGGCCAGGTCGGCATCCAGACTGATGGCTTCGGTGGCGGGGTTGGGGTAGGCAGTCCAGGCCGCGTCGTCATGGCGGGCCAGGGCGGCGGTGGCCAGGAACACGGTGGTGGTGGCCGTGTTGGTGATGACCGGCGCGTTGTAGTCGAACACGATGCCGGCGTGGTTGGGGATGATTTCGCCCACCGTGAGCGTGGGGCGCGGCTGCACCCGGAACCGCACGAAGCCCTGCGAGCGAATGACATCGACGTTGCGCTCGGGCAGGTTGATGTTCAGGAAGCGCACCGTGAGCAGGCCGGTATTGGCCCCGGTGCTGGTGAGGCTCCAGATGCAGCTGTGCGACTGCGCTATCAAGTCCAGGCTGCTCAGGTTGAGCTTCTGCGAATCCAGCGTGTCGCTCAGAATAACCGTGGACGCGGCCGCCGTGCCCAGATTCTGGAAATGAATGATGTAGTCGAGCGGCTGCCGGGCCGCCACCTGGGCCGGCGTGAGGCGCTCGTAGTTCACCTCAATACTATTGGGGTCGTAGGAGGCCACCACGGTTTGGGCCAGGGTGGCGGTGTTGTCGGCGGGCGCTACATCGCCGGTGAGGGGGGCGGCAGCCGTGGATGCCAGCGCGGTGCCAATTACCACATTGGTGGGCAGGCTGAACAGGATGTCGTAATCCTGCCGGCCAAACTGGGCCAGGCTGCCATAGCTCCACGTCAGGGTCTGGCCCGTGCGGCTGGCGCTGGGCGTGCTGCTGACGTAGGTCATGTGGCTGTCGAGGACGAGGGTGACCGTGCCAGCCGGTACGGTAGTGGTACCCACGTTTTCCACCGCGAGGTGATAGCGGGTAGTGAAGCCGGGCCGGGCCGTGTTGTAAGGCGTGAGGACTACCCGCAAATCAGTCTGGTTGGCCACCGGGGCAATGCCAAAATGCTGCCCGGCTATCAGCTGATTATTGCCGCTGAACGTGCCCGCATACGTTCCGCTGGTGGGCTGCGTGAGGGTATAGTGCGCGGGGATGGCCGCCAGGCTCAGGGAATAGGTGCCGGGGTTGGCATAGGCCTGCACGCCGCCGTAGCTGTCTACGGGCGTGTAGGCGGTGGTGCTGCCCTGGGTAAGCACGGCCGTGAGCTGGCGCGGAAACAGGCCCTCGGTGGCATCCTGCTGGCCGTTGCCGTTCTGGTCGAAGTACACCTGCCCGCGCAGCGTGTTGGCGTAGGCGTTGAGGCGGCTCAGGATGGTGCCTTTGCCCACCGTGGTTTGGGCCCCGAGCAGGATGACGGAGAAGTTATTGAACGGGCTGCTGGGCAGGCCAACGGGGTACAGGTTGTCTTGGGTGTCGATGCCCAGCCCGGTAGGCGAGAAGTTGTAGGCCGTGGCCACCGGCCAGGCATCGGCCGAAGTCCACTGCGCCACGCCCTGGTCGTTGAAATGAACGAAGTTGTATGTCGCTTGCAGCGTGAGGGCGCCCACGTTTAATGGCGGCGCGGCATTGATAACCACCGTGGGGCCCGTAGTGCCTACTGCCAGATAGTAGCCCGCCGAGCTGGTAGTCGTTTGCCCGCCCCGCACCCATTGCAGCGTGCCCGCCGCATTATATTTTGCCAGAAAAATGCCGCTGACCAAGGTGTTGCCGCCCATTTGCACCGAGCCAGAGCTGGTGCCGGTCACGTAGCAGTTGCCGGCGGCATCGGCCGCTTGCGCATACGGATTGACAAAGCCCTGCACGGTAGAGCCCGCCGTGCCGAGCAGTTGCGTCCATTGGTGGGTGCCGGTCGCATCGAAACTGGTCACGAAGCCGTCGGTCAGCAGGCGGCCCGGGAGCAGGGCCGTGCCCGTACCCGCGCCCAGGTAAAGCGGCGTGTTGGTGATGGTGCCACTCAGGAGGCAGCCGCCGCCCGGCTTGGGCCCCAGGGTCAGGTAGAGCGGGAAAATAGAGGTGGTGTGCAGCACACGGACCCATTGCATGGTGCCCGCGCCGTTGGTGGCAAACACGTAGTTATCGGGGTAGCTCACCGGGGTAGTGCCCAGGGTACTATTGGCACCCACCGTGCCGCTGAAATAAGCATTGCCGGCGTTGTCGGCCACCACAGATGTGGCTCTATTGCCAAAAATAGAATTTGTGGGCAACGGGTTGCTCCACTGCAGCGTGCCTACGGCCGAGCATTTGGCATAAAAGGTCGAGCCTGGGGTAATGGGTACGTTGACGCCGCCCCAATTGGCCACGCCGTTGGCGTAAACAGTGCCTGTCAGAAACACCCCGCCCGTGCTATTGTCGGCAGCCATCTTGGTTATTTGGATAAAATGGAGGCCCTTTGCCCACACCAGGGTGCCCGTCGCGTCGTATTTGAGCATAACCTGCGAGGCGAAGCCGGTGAACAGGCTGCCGCCGGCCCGCAGGCTGTCTTTATAGCTCACGGCCAGGTAGGTATTGCCGGCCGCATCGGTGGCACTGGCTTGTGGCCGGACGGCAGTGGTATCATTGGCGCCCCGAACTAGATGGGCCCAGCCAAACGACTGTGCCCGCCCTGACCCCAGGCCGGCCACGAACAGAAAAAGCACCAGCAGGTAGCAATGGCGTAATATTTTCATCAGCTGCAAAAAATGGAAAGTGAAAAGCCGGAAGCGGGGCCTCGCGCCGCGAAACGCCTGTCGGTGCCGCCCCGGCCGGAGCGCGGCACCGCGTTTCAAAAGCCCAGACCAGCCGCCCCCCGAAAAGGCTGCCGATACGAAAGAAATTCTTTTGGTAATTGTCCTCCTGAGTGCAGCGAAGGCCCTTTTCATACTTGAGCTGGCCGCAGAATCCTGAATGACTCAGCCGTGAGAAGGGTCTTCGCTGCACTCAGGAGGACAGGTTTGCTACTCACAGCCCGAACCGCACCCCGAACATCAGCCCCGTGGAGGTGGCCTGCTGGCGCAGACCCGTCTCGGGCTTGTATAGGGATAGGGCCTGCCAGCGCATGCTCGGGGCCACGCTCAGGCTCAGGCGGGGCGTGAGGGCGTAGTTGAGGGCCAGCGAGCCGGCCAGGGCCACATTGAGGGCCCGGAAGGGGCCGGTGCCGGCGGTTATTTTCTCGGTGCGGAAGTTCTCGCCATCGTTCGTCACCACCTGCGTGCCGCCCAGGAAAAACTGGAGCTGCGCGCCCACGGCTACGTCGGTCCAGAGGCGGCTGGTGCCGGGCGCGGCCAGGCGGTAGCGCAGCAGCACGGGCACCGTGAAGAAGCGGTAGTTGGGCTGCAACAGCTTGGTGGTGAGGGTTTCCTTTTTGGTGATGGTGGGCGTGGTGACGCTGCGGGTAGTATGGGTGGTGTCGTGCTGCACGGTGGTGCTGAACACCGTGTCCTGGCGCGGCACATACACGGTATCGTAGCGAATGACCTGGCCGCTGCCATTGAAGATGGGCGAGAGCTGCGGCACCTGGATGACGCGGATGGAATGCGTCTGGTAGCTGGAGGTAAAGACGTTGGTGCTGGTCGTGGTCGTGGTGTTGTAGCTCACCAGCACGTCGGTGGTTTTGTTGGTGATGCGCAGGTCGGCCCCGAAGGCGGTGTAGCCCACGCCGCCGCCCACGCTCAGGCGCGGCGTGAGCTTGTACTCGGCCGTGAGGGCGGCGCTGAGGCCGGCGCGGCCGGTTTCGTGGTTGCGGCGCAGGGCCGTGAGCGAGTCGTTTTCGGGGCCTTGCAGAGCGAGGGTGTTTTGCTCGGGCGTGGCCGAAAGCACAACGCTCCAGCGGTGGACCAGTGGGCGCGGCCGGGCAGTATCGGGCGCGGAGGCGGTCACGCTGGGAGCAACCGGAGCCGCGCCGGGCAGGTCGCCAAGGGCCAGCAGCAGGCTGTCGGTGCGGCGCTGGAGGCGGAATAGCTCGGCCCGCTCGGTGCGCAGGTTGGTTAGGAGCGCGGCGCGGCCATCGGCCGGCAGTGTGCCAGGCGCGAGGGTGCCGATGCTGGGCAGCTGCTCCAGCGTCCGGCGTTCCAAGGCGGCGAGGGGACGCAGGGCAGGGGGCAGGGCTTCGGCGGCGAGCGGAAGGGTAGGAGTACCTGCCGAAATGCTTGGCGAAACCTGGGCCGCTACCGTTGCTGTTGGGGCGATAGTAGCGGCGCTATCATCCGGCAAAGGTGCGGCCCGGATGGTTCGCGTCGATTTAACGACTCCGGAGCTCCGGAGGGGGCTTTGTCGTCCGGAAATGGTGCCTCCGGAGTTCCGGAGCAGGCTTCGCTGTTCAAAAATGGTTGTTCCGGAGGTCCGGAGGGAACTTTGCTGCTCATAATTGGTCACTCCGGAGTTCCAGAGCGGGCTTTGCTGCTCGGAAATGGTCGTTCCGGAGCTCTGGAGCTTCGCCTGCGCATTATTCGAGGCAATACTGTTCGTTGGGTTTGCCCCCACCAAAGTAGCCGGCCCATGCGGCAGCAGCCAGCCGCCCAGCCCGGCCAGCAGGCCCGTGAGCACGAAAAGCAGCGGCACCAGCACCGGCCGGCGACGCTTGCGTAGCCGGGGCGGCGGGGGCAGGCGCTGCTCAATGCCGGCCCACACCGGCGCACCCGGCGTGAGCTCGAAGTCTTCGAATTTGCTGCGCAAAGACTCGTCAAGGCGGTTTTCTTCCGGTTCGGGCATCATAGTCGTAAGTAGTTGGCCTGCCGCTGGTGCAGCAGGGTGAGTTGTTTGCGGGCCTTGCTGAGCTGGGCCTTGGAGGTGCTCTCCTGAATGCCCAGCAGCTCCGCGATTTCGCCGTGCGTGTAGCCGTCCACGGCGTAGAGGTTGAGGACCATGCGGCAGCCATCGGGCAGCTGTTCCATCAGGGCCAGCACTTCGGCCACGCCCAGGCGGTCGAAGGCATCGGCATCGGGCGCGAAGGGCTCGGGCACGTCGTCGAGCAGCAATTGCTGGCGGCGGTGCTGCCCGCTTTGCCAGTGGTTAAGGGCCGTGGTCACCACAATACGCCGCACCCAGCCCTCCAAAGAGCCCTCGGCCCGGAACTCGCCCAAATGTGTAAACACCTTCACGAAAGCGTCCTGCAAAATGTCCTCGGCCTCCGTCACCGAGCGCACGTAGCGGCGCGCCACGCCCAGCATCCGTCCGGCATAGCGGGCATAGAGCGCCCGCTGCGCCGCCGGCTCGCGGCGACGGCAGGCGGCAAGAAGCGCGTCCAGTTCCGTAGAAAGGGGCATTTAGTCAGGAAAGCGGCGCAGCCCGGCCGGGTGCTGCCCGGCAGACAAGTTACCGCCCGAAAAGGCTGCTGCGGAGGACGAAAGTTTTTTTTGCCAGGACCGATGGCGCGGGCCTGTGGCCCGTGCCGACTGTTCGCAAGCCTCCGGCCTGCAATCTTTCGAATGGCATCGCAATCGCGTCGTTCTAACGTAGCGGGCCAGAGGCCCGCGAATAGCCGGCACGGGCCGCAGGCCCGCGCCATCCCCGCTTAACTGCCCCTACCGCGGCTGCTCCCGGTTCAGCAGCCGCAGCAGTACCCCGTTCGTCCACCCGAAACCGTCCTGCAACGGGTACTCGCCGCCGCCGGCGGGGCGGTTCACATTCTCCACATCGTACTTCTCCAGCAGCTTGCCGGTCTGGCCGTACACGCGGGTATTGAGGCGCACCCAGCGGTGGGCCACGGTGTCGGAGAGGGCTTTTTGGTCGTAGCGCGCCAGGCCCTCAATGGCCAGATGCTGCAGCGGGGCCCAGGCGTTGGGCGCGTCCCACTGCTGCTTGGTGGCCGATAGCGTGGTCACGAGGCCGCCGGGTTTCAGGAAGTTGGTTTGCAGCCCGGTGGCTACGCGCTTGGCCTGCTCCGGCGTGGCCAGCCCGTATGCCAGCGGGTACGTGCCCGCCAGGCTGCGCACCGTGGAGCGCTGCTTCAGGCGCCAATTGTAGTCCTGGAACCAGCCGGCTTTGGGGTCCCAGCTCAGGGCCAGCAGGGCGGTTTTGCGCTCGGCGGCCTTGCCCTCGTACAGGCGGGCCTGCGCGGGTTGGCCGGCCACGCGGGCCGCTTCGGCCAGCGTCATTTCCAGGTTATACAGCAGGCAATTCAAATCAACCGGCACCAAATCGGTGGTCTGAATGGTCTCCAAGCCCCCGCCGGGCTTGAACCAGCGGCTGCTGAAATCCCAGCCCGAGGCCGCGCCCGCCCGCATGTGGTGGTAGAACTGCGCGGCCGGCTGCTTGCTCTTTTTGGCGGCGGCCACGTCCTCGGCATAGGATTCTTCGCGGGGCTGGTCGCTCTCGTCCCAGTAGCGGTTCAGCAAGTCGCCGTTGGGCAGGCGCACCACGCGGTGGGCGGCGGTGCCGGGCTTCACGGTTTCGGCCCCCAGCATCCAGTAGCGGTACTCCGTTTCGAGGGCGGGGCGGTAGCGCAGCAGCTCACCGTTGCCCAGGTCCTGGGCCAGCAGTTTCACAATATCGGCGAAGAAAGGCGGCTGGGAGCGGGTGAGGTAGTACGTCCGGTTGCCGTTGGGAATGAAGCCGAACCGGCCCAGTAGGTAGGCAAAATTGTCGGTAATATCCTTCATCAGCTGCGTTTTGCCGGCCTCGGCCAGCCCCAGCATCGTGAAGTAGGAATCCCAGTAATACACCTCCCTAAACCGCCCACCCGGCACGATGTAGGACTTGGGCAGCGGCACCAGCGAGCGGAACTGGGCCAGTGAATCCTGAGCATCGGCGGCCGGAGCGGCGGGGCGGGCCAGCACCGTCCACAGCGTGTCGAGGTGGTGGCGCAGGCCGGCTTTCAGGTCGCTCGTGAAGGGGACTGCCGTGCTGGTCGGCATCGTAAAATGGCTTTCCACAAAGGCTTTCAGGTCGAAGCCCGGCCGGTCTTTCTCGCGTCGCCACGCCGCCAGAATGGTGGCCGGCCGCTGCTTCGGCGCGGCATCCACGAAGGTCTTGTTGTCGGGGAAAATGCGGCCCAGCTGCACATCCTCAAACAGCCCGGGAAACAGCTGCCGGGGCGAAAGCGGCACTGCGGTGGGCTTCGCAGCTACTAATGGCGTGGCGGCGGTTTCGGTCTGAGCCCAGACGGGTTGGGCGGCCAGCAGGCCGAGTAGCGAGCAGAATAGAGGTTTCAGCATGAGCGAAGAGCGAAGAAAGAATAGGGCGAAGCTGCCCGGCAGTGTATCAGGGTCGGGTTCAGGGTGGGTTTACGGTGGGTAGCGGCTTTGGCTTCGCAGCGCCTGCCGCCACTTCGTGCAGCTTTTTTCTGCTGAGGTGGGCTGGCTGCTGCAAGCTACTCAATTCCTTTATTTTCATGCAATAACATTCTGGGTGCAGCATAAACTAAATGAATAGTTTGTAAACTAAAATATTAGTTATACGTTTGCATTACCCTGACCCAACCCCGCTCCATGGACCCCTCCGCATTCCCCGAACTCACCCGCGCCGAAGAACAAGTGATGCAGGTGCTCTGGCGCCTCGGCCCCGCCTTCGTGAAGGACGTGCTGGCCGAGCTGCCCGCCCCCCAGCCGGCCTACAACACGGTTTCCACCATCATCCGCATCCTCGAAACCAAGGGGTTTGTCGACCACGAAGCTTTTGGGCGCACGCACCGCTACTTCGTGCTGGTGGCCCAGGACGACTACCGCCGCTTCTCGCTGCGCAAACTGCTGGGCGGGCACTTCGGCAACTCGTTCAGCCGCCTCGTTTCGTTTTTTGCCAAGGAAGAAAACCTCGACGCCGCCCAGCTCGACGAACTACTCCGCCACGCCGCCCACCCCCAAAACCCCGCCGACCATGAACCAACTCAGCCTGCTTAACTGGATGCTGCTCAGCACCGCCCTACTTGGCGCGTGGTGGGGGTGCTACCGCCTGGCCCTGCGCCCGGAGCGCAGCTTTGCCTACAACCGGGCCTTTTTGGTGCTGGGGCCGGTGCTGGCCGCCGGCCTGCCACTGCTGCCGCTGGCCTGGCCGGCCGGCTGGTGGGGCACCGGCCCGGCAGGCTTGGCCGGGGTAGCCGCCGTGCTGCTGCCAGCTGTGGAGGTGGGTGCGCCCGGCGCGGCTGCCGTGGCTACTGGTTCAGATTGGGGTTTCTGGCTATTAATGACTTACCTGGCTGGTGCAACCCTGATGCTGGCCCGCCTGGCCTACGGGCTGGGCCGGTTGTGGCGCACTGCCCGCCGCCTGCCCCGCACGGCCCACGCGGGCTACACCCTGGCCGAAACCCACGGCCAGCTGCCCACTAGCTCCTTCGGCCGGGTCGTGTTTTGGGATGAAACCCTGGCCCTGAGCCCGGCCGAGGCCCGCCAGGTGCTACGCCACGAGCTGGCCCACGTGCGCCAAGGCCACACCTACGACCGGCTGCTGCTGGAGATGCTGCGTGCGGCGCTGTGGTTCAACCCCTTCGTGCACTTCTGCGGGCGGGCCCTGGCCCTCACCCACGAGTACCTGGCCGATGAGGCGGCCCTGCACGATGACTCCTCGCCTGCTCCTTCCCTTTCCACTTCCTACTCCCAACTGCTGGCCCGGCAAGTGGCCAGCCGCCTCGGTTTCTCGGTTCCGCTTGCGCACTCCTTCTCCCATTCCCAAACCCTCAGTCGCATTGCCATGATTCAGAAAACCAATCCTATACGCCGCTGGAAACAGTGGCTTGTCCTGCCGCTGGCAGGCATGTTAGTCGTTGCCGTAGCCTGCGAGAAAGCCGCCCCGCCCGCCGAGCCGGCCTTATCCAGCGCGCCGGCCGATGCCCAGGTGGCTCCGCCCCCGCCCCCGAAGTTGGTATCAAATGCCGGCTCGGATACCCCGCCGCCACCGCCACCCGTTGTATACACCTACGTGGAGCAAATGCCCGAATTGGTCGGCGGAGGGGGCAACCGGGCCATTGTCGAATTCATTCAGAGCCACCTGAAATATCCCACCAATCTGTCCGCCGCCGAGCGGGTTGATGGCACCGTATTCGTGCAGTTCATTGTGAACGAAAAGGGCATTGTTCAGCCTGAAACGGTGAATTTGGTGAAGAGTCTGTCTGCGCCTTATAACACCGCCGTGGTGCAGGCCGTGCTGCAATTGCCCCGTTTCACGCCCGGCATGCAGCGTGTGCCGGCCGAAACCGGCCCCAAGAAACCCGTGGCCGTGAGCTTCACCGTGCCCGTTCGCTTTGCCTGGAAAAATTCGGTAGGCTTTTCTGGGGCCATGCGGCTTGACTGGCGAGGGTGGGAAATACCATCTTCTGGCGCCGGCTGCTAGCGGAGACATATTCCGGCATCAATAAAAATCGAGAGAAACCGCTCGAAAAGCTCCAGCCTGCGCCGGGGCCTTTCTGCGTTGAAGGCTCTGGGAGAAAGCCAAGCGCAGCCACCGAAGTAACTTTAGGGCCGGAAGTGGCTGTTAGGGCTGCTTTTTAGTTATTAGGGGTTTGTTGTCAGTTGCCGGGTTTTGCTCGCACCGTCGAAGGCCGCCCAACTGACAACCAGTACCCGACCACCCGCTATGTCCCGTTTCTCCGTTGCCCTTCAGGCTTTGCGCAGCCTGGCCCGCACTCCCTCGCTGCTCAACCACGTCATCGCCGGCGATGTGGGCGAATGGCAGCGCCGGGCGCTTGCCCACGCTGGGCGTCGCCAACTCACGGCCAAAGGCCTGCCCATGGTGCCGCTGGCCACGTTCCTGAGCCCGACCGATACCACGGTGCGCCCGTTTGCCTTCCGCGAGGGCGGTTCCCTGCCTACTGATTTGCTGCTGCTGCGCGCCCTGGCCCGCCGCGTGCCGGGCGGTGCCTATTTCGAAATTGGCACCTGGCGCGGCGAAAGCGCCGCCAACGTGGCCGAAGTCGCCGCCGAAGTTTTCACTCTGAACCTGTCGGATGCGGAAATCCGCGCCCTCGGTCTGCCCGAGCGCTACATCGAGCTGCACGGTTTTTTCTCGAAACCATTGCCCAATGTGCGCCACCTGCACGGCAACTCGGCCACCTACGATTTCGCTAGTTTGGGCGGGCCGTTCGACGTGATTTTCATCGATGGCGACCACCGCTACGAGGCCGTGCGCATCGACACGAAGCGGGTATTTGAGCACTTGGTAGGCCCCAACACTACCGTGGTGTGGCACGATGCCAGCCGCCAGCCCGGCGAGCCGCGCTGGGAAGTGCTGGCTGGCCTGCTCGACGGGCTGCCCGCCACGGCCACCGGCCAGCTGGTGCAAGTCGAGAACTCGCTGTGCGCGCTCTATTCGCCCACGCCGCTGCCCGCGCAGGTGCCCGACCCGCTTGCCGACCCCGCCACTTGGTTTGAGGTGACGCTGACGCCGGTTTCGCGCTAGCTCCTAAACCGAGACGCAGGATTTAAGCTGGTTTTAATTGCTAGGCCAGAAACAGCCCAACGGAAACGCTTACCTTTGAGGTAACTATTGCTCGCTTTGTTCCCCATTATCAGTGTCTTTAAACGCAACCTCTAGCGCATTCGTCGCTACTCTGGGCCTGATGGCGGCCCTGGCCCTGCCCGCCTGTTCCACCCGCCCCGCCGAGGGCGAAAAAGGTGCTGCCAGCACCGCTGCTGCTGATGGCGAAGCCGCCGCCCAGCCCGCCCCCGTCGACACCATCAAGCTGAAGATGCAGGCCATGCGCCGCGACTCGCTCAAGGCCGACAGCATTGCCAAAAAAACCGGCCAGCTGCCGGGCGCCATCCTGCCGGGCCACCGCATCGTGGCTTTCTATGGCAATATTCGCTCGAAGGGCATGGGTATTCTGGGCCGCGAGCCCAAAGAACAGATGTTCCGCAAGTTTGCCGGCGTGCTGAAGGAGTGGCAGGCCGCCGACCCCAGCATTCCGGTGCAAGCCGCGCTGCACAACGTGACCATCACGGCCCAGGGCTCCCCCGGCAAAGACGGCAAATGGCGTCTGATGAATTCCAAAGCCACCATTGAGGAGGTGATTTCCTGGGCCCGGGAACACAAATGCATCCTGTTTCTGGATGTGCAGCCCGGCCACAGCACCCTGCAGACCGAACTGCCCAAGCTGGAGGAATACTTGAAGCAGCCCGATATCCACCTCGGCATCGACCCCGAGTTTTCGCTGGCCACCATGCCCGGCGTGCGCCCGAATCAGAAAATCGGCACCCTCGACGCCAAGGACGTGAACTTCACCATCAACTTCCTGGCCCGCATCGTGAGCGAAAACCACCTGCCGCCCAAGGTGCTCACCGTGCACCGCTTCACCCGGAAGATGCTGACCAATTACAAAAACATCAAGCTCGACCCCCGCGTGCAGGTGGTGATGCACATGGACGGCCACGGCGAGCCCACCCTGAAAAAGGATTCGTACCACGACTACATTCAGACCGAGCCCGTGCAATACACCGGCTTCAAGCTGTTCTACGAGTACGATGCCCGGCCCGCTCCCCACCACATCATGACCCCCGTGGAAGTGCTGAGCCAGCTTAACCCCAAGCCGCTGTACATCCAGTACCAGTAGTTGTAAACCAGACCAACTAAAAAGGGCTTCCTGCTAAATGCAGGAAGCCCTTTTTAGTTATTTATAAATATAATTCAATCGTCACCTAATCAAGCCACATAGCATAGTGGTTTGTCGGTTTAGTGCGCGGCGTTCAGGTCGATTTTCTCGGTGCTCTTGGCGCGCTTGATGAGCAGCACCAGTGGCAGGCAGCACACGAAGAACAGGCCAATCATGGCAAACACCTGCGAATAGGTGATGATGGAAACCTGCTTCATAAGGATGCCTTCCAACGCGGCATAAGCCTGTTTCTGGGCCTGTTCCATCGTGAAGCCGTGGGCCATGAAGTTCTGCGTGAAGGCCTGGATGCGCTGCACCGTGGCGTTGTCGTAGAGCGAGATGTGGGCCAGCGGGCTGATGCGGTTCTGGGCAATGCTGCGCTCCAGGTACGTGCCCACAATGGCCACCCCGAACGAGCCGCCGAGCTGGCGAATCATGCCGGTGAGGCCGGCCGCCTGGCCAGCGTCTTTGCCTTTCAGACCGGCCAGACTCATGGTGGTGATAGGCAGGAAAATTAGGCCCATGCCCAGGCCGCGCACCATCAGGGGCCAGAAGAAGTCGGACTCGCCGGCGGTGGGCGAAATGACGTTGGCCATCCAGAATGTGAAGCCGAAGAAGATGAGGAAGCCCGTCGGAATCATCACCTTTTGCGGGATGCCGGCCTGCAGCATTTTGCCAATCACGGGCATCATAAAGCCGGAAGCCAACGCGCCAGGCAGTAGCATGTAGCCCGTTTGGGCGGCCGTGAAGCCCAGAATGCGCTGCGTGAAAATGGGCAGAATGAATACCGAAGCAAACATGCCAAAGCCCAGCACAAACGACAGCACCGAGCCCACGGCCAGGTTGCGGCTCTTGCCCAGCACGCGCAGGTCCACAATCGGGGCCTTCGCCGTCAGCTCGCGCCAGATAAAGCCCAGCAGGCCAATGGCCGCCAGCAGCGCGAAGCTGTTGATGTAGGCGCTTTCGAACCAGTCCTCGGTTTCGCCTTGCTCCAGTACCAGCTGCAGCGAGCCCACACCCAAAATCAGCAGGAAAATGCCGGCCCAGTCAATCTCGCGCAGTGGCCGGGGAATGGCGTTTTTGATGCGCTCGGGGTCGCGGATGAAGGCGAGGGTGAAGATGGCGGCCAGGATGCCCACCGGCACGTTCACGTAGAAAATCCAGGGCCAGTCGTAGTTATCCACGATGTAGCCGCCCAGCGTGGGGCCGATGGTGGGGCCGATAATCACGCCCATGCCAAACAGGGCCTGGCCCAGCGGCAGCTGCTTGGGCGGGAAGGTATCAATCAGAATAGCCTGCGAAGTGGCCATCAAAGCGCCGCCGCCGATGCCCTGCACGAAGCGGAAGGCCACCAGCTCCCACAGGTTGGTGCTCTGGCCGCAGGCCATGGAGGCCAGCGTAAAGAGCACTACGGAGAAGAAAAAGTAGTTTTTGCGCCCGAACTGCTCGGCCAGAAAGCCGGTCATCGGAATCACAATCACGTTGGCGATGCCGTAGGCGGCCACCACCCAGGTCACTTCCTGCTGCGTGGCCGAAAGGTTGCCCATCATCTGGGTCAGGGCCACGTTCACGATGCTGGTATCAATCAGCTCGAGCAAGACGCAGAGGACCACCGTCACAACGATAATCCACTTGGTAAATCCGGTTTCCATTAACTAGCTGTTTAAGTGTTAAAAAAGGCCGTCATGCAGAGCGCAGCGAAGCATCTTTACTGCTCAACTAATCCTAATAAATTGGATTACTTACTGCGGGCAAGATGCTTCGCTACGCTCTGCATGACGGCCTTATTGGCCACTGCCTTTTTACCTATTTCACCTGCACCACCGCATTCACGCTCATGCCGGCGCGGAGCGGGTGCTGGGGGTCTACCTTATCCAGAGCGATGCGCACCGGAATCCGCTGGGTCACTTTCACGAAGTTGCCGCTGGCGTTGTCGGGGGGCAGCAGGGCGAAGCGGGCGCCGGTAGCGGCCGAAAGGCTCTCGATGTGGCCCTGGAACTCCTCTTTGGGGTAGGCATCCACTTCCAGTTTCACGGGCTGGCCCACTTTCATGTCTTCCAGCTGAGTTTCCTTGAAGTTGGCCACTACCCAGGTGCGGGCGCTGCCCACAATGCCGAACAGCTGCTGGCCGGGCCCTACCACCTGGCCGGGCTGCACATTTTTCTTGCTGATGATGCCATCCTGCGGGGCGGTGATGGTCGTGTAGCTGAGCTGCAGCTTGGCGTTGTCGAGGTCGGCCTGGCGCTGTTTCACCACGGCCTGGGCCACGGCAATCTGCTGCGAGGCGGCGGCTACCTGCTGGCGAGCCACGCTCACCTGGTCGGTAGCGGTGGCGCGCTGGGCGGCGGTGGCTTTCAGGTTGGCCTGCACGGCATCGTACTCACTCTGCGGGATGATGTCCTGCTTGCGCAACAACTCGCTGCGCTTGAGGTCTTTCTGCAGGCGCTCCTGGTTTGCCTGGCTCACGCCGATGCCGGTTTGAGCGGTGCGAACGTTGGCGCTGGCGGTAGCCACGCCGGCACGGGCGGCCGTTACCTGGGCCTGGGCAGCGAAGAGGGCGGCCTCAGCGGCGTTCACGCGCTGCTGGTAGTCGGCCGGGTCGATGGTTACGAGGACGTCGCCCTTTTTCACGGGCATGTTGTCGTCCACTTTCACTTCGAGCACCGGGCCGCCCACGCGGGGCAATACCGGGTACACGTCGCCTTCTACCTGGGCGTCGTCGGTGCTTTCGTGGGCTTTGGCAAACTGGTAGCGCGTGAAGCCGTAGTAGCCGCCGCCCAGCAATACCAGTAGCATGATGATGAGAACAAGCGGGTTACGCTTTTTGGGCTCCTCCAGGTGCTCGCCTTCGGCGGCCGCATTTGGATAAGGAGCAGGGGCGTTTTGAACGGCGGGGGAAGTTTCGGTCTGGGCCATCTTAGTTAACTATTCGGGGGCGGTGTTTTACGAAAAAAGGAGGGCAGCGGCGGCGTTAGGCCTGGTTCGCTGCGGGTTCGGATTGAAGCGGGGCGCGCACCAGCAGGGTGGCACACCGGGCGGTGCGGAGCACGATTTCGGCCGTGGTACCCATCAGAAAGCGGGTGAGGCCCGTTTGGCCGTGTGCCCCAATAACAATTAAATCAGCCTGTTGGCGGTCGGCTTCGGCCACAATTTCCGGGGCGGCTTCGCCGCGCACCATGCCGGTGTGCACCAGCGTCACGCCGGCGGCTTCGGCGGCGTTGCGTAGCTCCTGCATCCGGCCTTTGCAGGGCGCAAACACCGTAGCATCGGGCCGCTGGCCGGTGGGGTCCTCCTGCGGCTCGCACACGTGCAGCAGTCGCAGCTCGGCGCCCGTGGCCACGGCCAGGGCCGCCGCATAGGCCACCAGCCCAGCCGACGCGGCCGAGAAATCGAGCGGACAAAGGATGGTGGTGAGGTTCATTGTGGTGGTCACTAACAGCCTATTGCCAAATCTGCTCGCCGGTGGCGCGGCGCAGCTGGTACTGGCCCAGCGTGTAGTTGTACTCGGCCTGCACCAAGGCCAGGCGGGCCTGGGCGAGCTGGGTTTCAGCGTCCAGCACGTCGAGGTTCTGGCCCACGCCATAGCGATACCGGTCGCGGGCTTTGCTCAGAGCTTCAGTGGCTTGCGCCACTTGCTGCTGGGCATTCTCGTGGCGGGCCTGGCTGAAATCCATGTTGTTGACGGCCTGCCGTACATCGGCGCGGATTTGCTCCTGCGTGTCGGCGGTGCGGGCCACGGCGGCGCGGGAGATGGCGGCTGCCTCTACTCGCTGCTTCTTGTTCTTGTTGCCGTCATAAATCGGCACCGACAGCTGCAGCACGCCTACCGTATTGAAGCGCAACCGGTCGATGTCGGGCAGGATGTAGCCGTTTTTAGCGCCGGCCTGCACGCCCGCGCCGAGGCTGGGCATGTTGCTTTTCTCGATGAGGCGGGCTTGCAGCGCGGCCGTGTTCTCGGCATCGCGGGCCAGCTTCACTTCGGGGCGGTTGTTGCTGGCTTTGGCTACCTCGGCTTCCAGGTTCACGGCCTGGGGCTCGTAGGTGAGGCGGCCTTTCACCGGAATGTCGGCCTGGGCGGGCTTGTGCAGCAGGCGGGCCAGCTGCACCTGCTGGTTGCGCAGCTGGTTTTGCAGGTCGAGCTTGGTGTTCTGGGCCTGGGTGATGCGCACGTCAGTCGTCGTCACGTCGAATTTCGTGCTCACGCCGGCCTCCACGCGCTTGTTCATTTCGTTGCGGTGGGCTTGCAGCGAGGCAATCTGCTGGTCCTGTACCTTGATGCTCTCACGCATGAACAGGATGTTGTAGTACACCTGCGCGGCGTTGAAAGCCAGGTCGCGGCGGGCCACGGTGATGTTGTCCTGCGCTGTCTGCACCTGCGACTCGGCCACTTTCACCGTCGCGTCGTTCTTGCCGAAGTCGAACAACAGGTACTGCGCGGTGAGGTGAAAGTCGTAGTTGTTGTTGGGCGCAAACTGGAGCGTTTCGCCATTAAACGGCAGCTTCACCACCGGGTCGATGCGGGTGTAGGTGGCCGTGCCCGTTACCTGAGGCAGGAAACCCGCCCGCGTCTGGCTCAGGCGGCTGGTCGAAGCGGCCGAGAGCTCGGTGAGGTTGGTGATGCTGGGGTTGGCGTCGAGTACGGCTTGCAGCGTCGCGCCGAGGGTCAGGGAGTCGCTGGCCAGGCCAATGGCCTGAGCGGCGGCCGGCACGCTGGGCTGGTTTTGGGCCAGCGCCGGCTGGGCCAGCAGCAAGCCGCCAAACAGCGACAAACCGGCAAAACCCTTGAGGTGTTGATGAGAAAACATAAGGCCAAGTGGCATAGGGTGTGCACCGCCCTTACCGAAAGCCATGCCAGCACCAATGAGAGAAAGTTTTTACCTATCTACCCGTTGAATACTAGATAATTAAAATTAAGTTGTGAAGTTCTGAAGTAAATTGAAAAGGGAAACGTCATCTTATCTGTTCCTCAAATAGCAGGAATTACCCCAATTTTATTCCTCATATTTAAGGGAATTTTAATTTCAAGCCGGTGCCTACCAACGACGAAAACCTGCTGCTGCACCTTAACGAGGCCATTGCGACCATTCGCGACAAAGACCAACTATTCAAGGTAGTCACGACCAAGCTGCGGCTGATTTTTCCGTTCGATTTTATCGGCATCAACGTGTTTGATAAGGAGTTGCAGATGAAGCGGCTGTTTCTGCGCGACTATTACGGCACCGACGAAGCACCGGTAATACCCGCCGGCCTCGACCACTTCACGCCCATCGCCGGCTCGCCCATCGAGAAGCTGGTGGCCGCGCCGCGCGTGCAGCAGTTCACCCCCCAGCAATACCTGGCCGACTACCCGAACTACGCGCCGTTCAACAAGTTTGATAAGCTGGGCGTGAAGCACATAACGGCGGTGCCGCTGCACATTGGCGGACTGTTGACGGGCTTTCTCACGTTGGCTTCGCGGCGGGTGCCCAACCTCACGGCGGCCGATGAAATACTGCTGGGCAAACTCGGCTCCCTCATCGCCGTAGCGGTGGCTAACACGCTGGCATTCGAGGAGGTAGCGCGCCGGGAGCAGGAGCGCACCCTGCAGCTCAGCATCACCAATGCCCTGCTCAGCATCAAGCAGCGCGAACCGCTGTTCCGGGCCGTGGCCGAGGGCCTGAGCAAAGTGGTGCCGTTCGACTACTTCGGCCTGCGGGTGCAGCGGGCCGGGCGACAGGAGCCGTTCGAGGGTTTCGCAGAGTTTTCGCGCACGGCCGGCGACCTGATGGCCCCGATGCTGGCCCTCGACCCCAACCGGAGCAACGGGCTGAACCAGCTGGACCGCTCGGCCATGTATCATCAGCTGAACGAATTGCTGCAAACCCCCGGCCTGTACACCGCCGATGATTTTCGGGCCCAGGCCCAGCGCTACCCGTTGCTGCGCCAGATATACGAGGAATACGGCACACGGGCCATGCTCATCGTGCCCATCTGGCAGCGGACCGATGGCGCGGCCGTGCTCATCCTGGCCTCATCTAACCCACTGGCTTTCCGCCCCGAAGACTTGGACACGGTGGTGTCGTTGGCCCCGCAAATCGCCCTGGCGCTGGAAAACCTCTTCGCCTTTGAGCAGATTGAGGAGCTCAAGGCCCATGTGGAGCAGGAGCGCACTTATCTGGTCGATGAAATTAACACCTCCGCCCGTTTCGGGGCCGATTCGGGCGCGTTTGTGGGCAGTGGGCCGGCCCTGCAGCGGGTGCAGCTCCGCATCAGCCAGGTAGCTCCCACCGATACCACGGTATTGATTTCGGGAGAAACCGGCACTGGTAAGGAGTTGGTGGCCCGCGAGCTGCACAATGCCTCGCCCCGCCACGCCCGCGCCCTCATCAAGCTCAACTGTGCCGCGCTGCCGGCACAGCTTATTGAAAGTGAGTTGTTTGGGCACGAAAAAGGTGCTTTCACGGGCGCGGTAGAGCGCCGCATCGGCAAGTTTGAGCTGGCTAACGGCGGCAGTATTTTCCTGGATGAAATCGGCGAGCTGCCGCTTGATTTACAAGCCAAGCTGCTACGCGTGTTGCAGGAACGGGAGTTCGAACGCCTGGGCGGCACCAAGGTGCTGCACTCCGATGCCCGCGTCATCGCCGCCACCAACCGCGTGCTGGCCGACGAAGTGGCCGCCGGCCGCTTCCGCGCCGATTTATACTACCGCCTCAACGTTTTTCCCATCGAGCTGGCCCCGCTGCGCGAGCGCCGCGAAGACATTGAGCCGCTGCTGCGCCACTTCGTCCAGCGGCTGAGCAAACGCCTGGGCAAACCCATCCGCCAAGTGCGCCCCGCTGATTTAGCCGCGCTGCAAGCCTATAGCTGGCCTGGCAATATCCGCGAGCTGGAGCACGTGCTGGAGCAGTCCATCATCGTGAGCCAGGGGCCTTTTTTGGAGTTTGCCGGTTTTGCCGGGGCTCCGCTGATGGTGGCCGCTGCCGCTCCAACCACTCAATCCCCGGCTCCCATCAAAACGCTGAAGGAACAGGAGCGCGACCACATCTTGGCGGCCCTCACGCGCACCGGCGGCCGGGTGAGCGGGGCGCAGGGCGCGGCCCTGTTGCTCGACATCAACCCCAAAACGCTGGAAGCCCGCATGAAAAAGCTGGGCATTCGGCGCACGGTGGGCGTGGAGGCGTAACGGCCTATTTCCACGCCTTCAGCAGGCGGCGCACCAAGATGATTTCGCCCGTGTGGTAGGCGTTGTGGTCGGCAATGAGCATGGCCTCGCGCAGGATGGTCTGGCCGGTGCCGTGCGGGATGGGGGCCAGCAGGTCGGTGCCCGGCGCGTGCAGCAGATGGAGCATCCGCTGCCGGTCCTGCCGAATATGGTCGAGGGTTTCCTGCCATTGCTCCTCATCGGCGGTGGCGTCCGGAGTGGGCCAGTAACCAGCGGGCCATTCCGGCGATTTGTGCTCAGGTTCGACGCAGAATTCCACAATGTCCCACTGCGCAATGCGAATGTGCTCCACCAGCTGCCAGATGGTATAGGGCACGTCGGGCACGCGCTGGTTCCAGATTTTGGGCGTGAGGCCGGCGCAGGCATCCTCCAAGGTAGCATGGGCGTTGCCCTTCGTGAGGAGACTGGTTAGTTCGGCCAGCAGGCCTTTTTGGTCGGGTCTATCCATAAATGTTCTACTAACTTCGATGTAAATCGGTTGCTTGGCTAGTGTTGTCCGCGGCCCGGCCTACTCGGCCAGCCACTGCGCGGCCCGGTACTCGCCCGGCCCGAAAAATAGCCGCAGCAGCTCCTCGGTCATTTTGGGGCCGTTGGCGCTGTTGGTGAGGAACACCAGGGTGGCCTTTTCGGCGGGCAGCGTCATGTAGAAGCCTTTGAAGTTGCCGTTGTCGCCCCACTGCCACTGGGCCAGGCCGTGGCTGGTGGTGGCCAGCCCCACGCCGCAGGCCCAGGCCACAAATGGGTCGGTGGCCGTGGTGGGCTGGCCGCAGCGCCGGGCCTCGTTGGCAGGCGTGAGCAGGAGCTGCGCCGTGACAGGTTTCAGGCCCCAGCCCGTCATCAGGGCTTGTAGAAAAAGGCTGTAGTCGGCGGCCGTGCTGAGGAGGCTAAATGCCCCGTAGGCCGCCGGAAAGCGCGTGATGGGCGTGGGCCGGCCCTGGCCGTCGTGGCCCGAAGCGGCGTTGGCGGCCATTTTCTCCTGCCACACAAAGCGGCTGTGCATCATGCGCAGCGGTCCGAAAACTTCCTCCTGCGCCAGCGTCTCAAACGGCTTGCCGGCAAGGTGCTCCAGGGTTTTTTGCAGCCATATGTAGCCCTCGCCCGAGTAATTCCAGCAGCTGTCGGGCGCGTATTTCAGGCACAGCGGCGTAGTGGACCAGTCTGGGCTGAGCGGGTTGGCGGCCCAGTTGGGCAGGCCCGTGGTGTGGCCCAGCACCATGCGGGGCGTGATTTTGTCGGCATTGGCTGCGCCCTGCAGCCGGGGGTAGGGCGCATACGTCAGCAACGGCTTATCAAGGCTGAGCACGCCCCGGTCGAGCAGGCGCAGCGTGACGTAGGCCAGCACCGCCTTGCCCAGCGAAGCAGCTTCGAAGGTGGTAGTGGCATCTACGGCGGCGGGCTGGCCGGCGGTGCGCTGGCCCAGCGCGTAAGCGTGCGTCTTGTCGCCGCGGGTGTACACCAGCTGCATCCCCGGCACGTTGGCCTTGTGCACTAAGGCCCGGATTGTGGCCGCTGATGGAGCCGGCTGGGCGCGGGAAACCGTGCCGGCCAGTAGCGCCAGCAGTAATAGGAAAGGAAATTTCATAACCGATAAAGCGGCGCAATAGCGCGCGGCTCAAAGGTCGGCGGAAAACCTAAAGCAGACGGAATGAAGCCCGCATTGCTTGGCCAGAATCTATTTCCGGTGTGTCTTCCGCTGCTGCAAAGCCGTCAAAGCCCCGGTCGAATACAGGGCCGCGCCCATCAGCACGGGCTGGAAGAACAGCCGGGCCAGCCGTTTGGCATCGGTGTCGAGGCCGAAAGCCGAAATATGCTCGGTGTACTGGTGCACATTGCCCGGAAACACCGCCGCGTAAAATGCCGCCAGCCCGATGCCCATGGCCACCCGCCGCCGCTTCCAGAACAGCAGCGCCAGTCCCAGGCCAATTTCAACTACCCCCGATTGCAGCACCACGGTGTCCTTGTCCAGCGGCACAAAATCGGGCACCTGGGCCTGAAAATCCTGTCGGGCAAAGGTGAGGTGGCCGGTGCCGGCCACCACCATAAAAGTGCCCAGCAGCCCGCGGGCCACGTTTTGAAGAGTAGTGGTGTGAACGTGCTGTCGCATGGCTTTCTGGTTGAGTGCAGAAGCTATACGGCCGGCGCGCCGTTGGGGTACACACGCTGATGCCCTCACAGAAGAAGGTGTGCGAATACGTGCCTGATATAATGAATATTAGGCTTTCGTACTGTGGGGCAGCCCGAAAGCTCTTCTGCCAGTAAAAAGTAATGTGGCTTTTTGAGCGTAGCTTGAGCACCGTATAAACCAGAATGCCTCTACCACGATGAAAACAACCCTGCTTTGTTTATTGACGATGGCCTGCGCGTTGAGCAGCTGCAAAAAGGATGCGTCGGCTCCGGACAAGACGAAAATGCTGGTCGCTCATCCCTGGCGCACCACGGCCCACAAGCATATCGAGGCGCAAGAAGTTATTGTTGGTGCTCCTTTTGTTACTGTTGAGGACAGTTACGCCCGTTACAATGCTTGCTATCGCGACAATATCTTGACGTTTCAGAACGACAATCAGGCCATCTCCAACACGGGGAGCTTGCACTGTTCTTCGGCCGAGCCGGCCAGCTTCAACAACCACTGGTACCTGACAAAAGACGAGGGTACCCTGCTGACGGATGGTCTGTATCCAATGTTGGGACAGAATTATGTCTACGGTTCAATTTTGGAATATGAACTAGTGGACCTGACTGATTCGACCCTAAAACTGAAAATAAGCTCTCACTACAGTCAGTCCTCTTTCCCCGTGAGCGTTACGGACGAATATACCTTCAGCGCGCTATAGGCTGCTCTTTTCCATTTCCAGCAATTACCTGCCATGATTCGCAATTCAATACTCCTTGTGCTGGCCGCCGTCAGCATGCTAAGCGCCTGCAAGAAGGAAGACACGCGCACAAAAGAAGAACTCTTACAAGCTAGTCACTGGAAAGTGACTGCCGAACAGCGGGTGGATGTCGTTGCAGGCGGTACGCCGGTAATTACCAATTCCCCATCGCGTTGCAGTACTCCTAACTCATGCTATTGCGATGACTACATCGCCTTTTTGCCGAATCATCAGCTAGATAGAAATGAAGGTGCACTACAATGCACCTATTATGGGTCAGCTGCGGGTAGCGGCAAGTGGTACATCGACCAGAAAGACCAAACCCTCGTTGCTTCATACCTGACAGGATATCAGGGCTATTGGGCATTTAAAATCGAGGAGCTGTCTGCTAACACACTCAAAGTGAGCAACCAGATAGTGAACGGAACAACCGTGAGCACCTTCTACACTACTTTTAAAGCAGAGTAAATACGAAATTTATCAAGAGCAAAAGGCCCCGGGTTTTAGAAAGCCCGGGGCTTGTTGTTTAGTGTGCCTGCAGCCAGTTCTTGCCCGAGCCTACCTCCACCTCCAGCGGCACGCCGTGGGGCAGGAGCAGGGCCGTAGTCATCAGCTCCTTGATTTTGGGCGTGATGTACTCCACCTCCTCGGCCACGGCGTCGAAGACGAGTTCGTCGTGCACCTGCAGAATCATCTTGGTGCCGAGCTTCTCCTCGCGCAGCCAGTGGTGGATGTTAATCATGGCCATTTTGATGATGTCGGCGGCCGTGCCCTGGATGGGGGCGTTGATGGCGTTGCGCTCGGTGTAGCCGCGCAGCGTAGCGTTGCGCGAATTGATGTCGCGCAGGTAGCGGCGGCGCTTGAGCAGCGTCTCGGCGTATTCCAGCTCGCGGGCCCGGTTGATGCTGTCGTCCATAAACGCCTTCACCGACGGGAATTCCTGAAAGTAGGTTTCGATAATGTCCGTCGCTTCCTTGCGGCTGATGCCAATGCGCTGGGCCAGCCCGAAGGCCGAAATGCCGTAGATGATGCCGAAGTTGACGGTTTTGGCCTTGCGACGCATCTCCGAGTCCACTTCCTCCAGCGGCACGCGGAACACCTTGCTGGCGGTGCTGGTGTGCACGTCTTGGCCCAGGCGGAAGGCCTCAATCATGGTTTTATCGCCCGAGAAATCGGCCATAATGCGCAGCTCCACCTGCGAGTAGTCGGCCGCCAGCAGCACGTGCTTATCGTCGCGCGGCACAAAGGCTTTGCGGATTTCCCGGCCCCGCTCCGTGCGGATGGGGATGTTCTGCAGGTTGGGGTTGGTGCTGCTGAGCCGGCCGGTGGCGGCCACGGCCTGGTTGAAGTTGGTGTGCACGCGGCCATCTACTACGCTCACCAGCTGGGGCAGGGCCTCCACGTAGGTGCTGCGCAGCTTGGTGAGCTGGCGGTATTCGAGGATGAGGGCGGCGATGGGGTTTTCAGCGGCGAGCAGGCTCAGCACTTCCTCGCCGGTGGCGTACTGGCCGGTTTTGGTTTTCTTGATTTTGCCCTTGCCGATGTCCATTTTATCGAACAGCACCTCGCCCAACTGCTTCGGCGAGCCGATGTTGAACTCCTGCCCGGCCTCGCGGAAAATCTGGGTTTCGAGCTCCGCGATGTACCCCTGCAGCTCGGCCGAGTATTCGCCCATCGCCACGCTGTCAATCTTCACGCCCTCGTACTCGATGTCGGCCAGCACAGGTACCAGCGGGTTTTCTACGTCGTTGAGCAGGCCCAGCAGGCCCAGGTCTTTCAGCATAGGCTCGAAGACGTGCTTGAGTTGCAGGGTCACGTCGGCGTCTTCGCAGGCGTAGTCTTTCACGGCGGCCGGGGGCAGGTCGGCCATGGTTATCTGCTTTTTGCCTTTGGGGCCGATGAGGTCCGTGATGGGCACCGGCGAGTAGTGCAGGTAGGTTTCGGCCAGCACGTCCATGTTGTGGCGCATGTCGGGCTCGATGAGATAGTGGGCCAGCATCGTGTCGAACAGCGGCCCCGAAATATTGACCTTGTAGTGCTTGAGGATGGTGAGGTCGTACTTAATGTTCTGGCCGATTTTCAAAATCGTCTTCGACTCGAAAAACGGGCAGAACTCATCCACAATGGCCTGGGTGGCGGCCTGGTCGTCGGCCGGCACGGGCACGTAATACGCCTCGCCCGGCAGCCAGGCGAAGCTCAGACCCACCAGCCGCGCCGTCATGGTATCGAGCCCGGTGGTTTCGGTGTCGAAACTCACTTCCTCCTGCTGCAACAGAAACGAAAGCAGCGACTTGCGCAACTCAGGCGTGTCCATCAGGTGGTAGTTGTAGGGCACGTCTTCGAGGCGCTTGCGCGGGCCGGCGGGGGCGCCGTACTGGCCGGTTTCGCCTTCCTCCGCGCCAATTGCCACGGCCTCATCGCCGGGGTTGCCAAAGAGCGAGGCCTGGCCGCCGGGCACCAGCTTGGGCCGCCGCACGGGCTTGGAGCCGGGCGCGGCCACGCCGGCCGGCGTGCGCTCCGGCCCGCCGCCGCTCAGGATGCGGGCGGCTAGCTGCCGGAATTCCAGCTCCTCGAACAGCTCGCGCAGGGTGGCTTCGTCGGGCGCATCGAGCACCAGCTTTTCAGGCTCGAATTCCAGCGGCACATTCACGTGGATGGTGGCCAACTCCTTGCTCAGCAGGCCCTGCTCGGCGAAATTGCGCACGTTTTCCTGCTGCTTGCCCTTGAGCTCGTCCACGTTGGCCAGCAGGTTTTCGACGGAGCCGTACTTCTGAATCAGGGTCTTGGCCGTCTTCTCGCCGATGCCGGGGATGCCGGGAATGTTATCCGAAGCGTCGCCCTGCAGGCCCAGAATGTCAATCACCTGCTCCACGCGCTCAATCTCGAAGCGGGCCAGCACGTGCGGCACGTCCAGGATTTCGGCCGCGTTGCCCATGAAGGCGGGGCGATAGATTTTGATGTGCTCCGTCACCAGCTGGCAGTAGTCCTTGTCGGGCGTCATCATAAATACTTCAAAACCCTCCTTCTCGGCCTTCTGCGCCAGCGTGCCAATCACGTCGTCGGCCTCAAAGCCGTCCAGCATCAGGATGGGAATGTGGAAGCCCTGGATGATTTTCTTAATGTAGGGCAGCGCGATGCCGATGTCTTCGGGCATGGCCTGGCGCTGAGCCTTGTAGGCGGCAAACTGCTCGTGCCGGAAGGTCTTTTTCGGCCCATCAAAGCACACGCCGATGTGGGTGGGCTTTTCCTTTTGCAGCACTTCCACCAGCGTGTTGGTGAAGCCGAGCACGGCGCCCGTGTTCATGCCTTTGGAGTTGATGCGCGGGTTTTTGCTGAACGCGAAGTGCGAGCGGTAGATGAGGGCAAACGCGTCGAGCAGGAAGAGCTTCTTGGGGGCGGCGGGAGCGGTATCGGACATAGGGGCGAAGGTACGGAACGGGTTTGGCGGAGCCACACGGCCCGGCTGACGAATGGCGGCCGCCGGTCGGGAGAGGTGGCCCGATGGTCGATAACGTTACGAAGCCCAGGCCTCAGCGGCTAGGTTTGCCGATACTACTCAATGGGTGATTTCTACTTCCCGCTATTTCTGGTCAACTATGAAGTCTTTCACTATCAGTTTGCTGACGCTGTTAACCGTTTCGCTCTCCGCCTCGGCGCAGTTCACATTGCCCAAAATCGGCAACGTTAAAATACCGGCCATTGGCAAGGTCGGCACCACGGCCGCGCCCGGTGGCGTGAGCAACACCGACGCCGCCAACGGCCTCAAGGAAGCCCTCATTCAGGGCATCAGCAAGGGGGCCGACCAGGCCTCGCAGACGGACGGCTTCAATCTGAACTCGCTCATTCGCATCCCGTTTCCGCCCGATGCCCAGAAGGTGGCCACCCGGCTGCGGGCCATCGGGCTGGGCAGCCAGGTCGATGCCTTCGAGCTAAGCCTGAACCGGGGCGCCGAAGACGCGGCCAAAAGCGCCAAGCCCATTTTTTTGAACGCCATCAAAAGCCTCACCTTCACGGATGTGTGGAACATTCTGAGCGGCCAGAAAGACGCGGCCACGCAGTACCTCAGGCGCACTACCACGGGCCAGCTCACCACCGCGTTTCAGCCCATCATCCAGCAAAGCCTCGACAAGGTGGGGGCCACGCGCTACTACACCAGTCTGAGCAGCACCTACAACAAACTGCCGCTGGTGCAGCCCGTGCAAACCGACCTCAACCAGTACGCCACCGGCAAGGCCATCGACGGACTGTTCACGCTCATTGCGCAGGAGGAGGCCAACATTCGCCAGAATCCCGTGGCCCGCACCACTGAGCTGCTGAAGAAGGTGTTTGGCGGATAAACGGAAACCTATAGTGTCGGCTTCACTTCCAGCACCATTTGCTGGCTGGCCGGCTGTCCATCAGCAGTCAGGCCCTGCATCACTACCAGGTAGCGGCCGGCCTGGTCGCCGGTGAAAAAGCTGAGCGTCTGGGGCTGAGCGCCGGTTGCGGTGATATTCGGATTCCAGTAGAGGAGGTTACGGAGGTCGGGCAGGCGGCTTTGGGCGGCCGTGGGCGTGTCGTAGCGCGGGGCGTAAAACTCGCGCTGGCGCTGCACGCCTTCGTAGCGCTCCACCAGCACCCGCGGGTCGAGCTGGAAGCCTTCCAGGTCGCCTTTGTAGGTGCTGAAGCTAACCACGCCGTTGTACACGGCCAGTCCCTGAAAATACCGACTGTCAACGACTTCCAGCTTCCGAATCTTGATGGCCGGCATGGCCATCATCTTATTGGTGTTGAACACGGGCACCCCGTCGAGCAGTACCATGGGGTTTTCTTCGAGCAGGGTTTTATTCACCTTGTCGGCCACCAGAAAGTGGAAGCCGTTCTTCCGAATCCGGACCACCACGCCGGGCACATACTCGCGCAGCACTTCTTCCAGTACCTTGAAGCGGGTGTACTTATCCAGCAGGTAGGTTTCGTCGGGCTTGCCATAGAATGCCAGACTGTCGACCCGCTCGCGGGCATACAGGTTGCGGTACTTGCCGAAGTAGAGGTTCTGTACCTGTGCCTGCAGGTGGCGTTTTTCGTAGTCGGGCTGGAAGAGGGGCGTGAGGCCATACGTCAGACCCGGCCCCCCACTGCGGTAGCGCGTCGAGAACGGCTCAATCAGCTGAATCTGGCAGGTGCTGTCCTGTTGCGGGTCCGTTTGCACCACCAGGTCCTGCGGGCCATCGAAATGGTGCATCTCGAACTGCACCAGGCCCTCCTCGTTGCTCACAGCATTGGTCAGGCGAATGATGCGGCTCGGCGAGGATAAGTAGGTCATCACGCCCGGGCGCGGCGTGGTAGTGCCCGCCCGCGTGAGCCGGGCCTGCACCACGGGGCCGTTGGGCTCGGGCAGAAACTTGGGCGCCGGCAGCGACTGGGCCAGCACGTCCTCCCACCGAAACCGGCTCCAGCCCTGGGTCAGCATCAGATTATCGGCGGCTTCGGGGTCGTTGGCGGTGAAATAATAGTCCGGGTTTTCCACGGTGCCCTTCAGCTCCGAGGTCAGGCCCAGATACCGGTCGATGGACTGGGCCGGCGTGGCCGCGAGCGAGTCGAGGCGGTACACGGCCATCGAGAGGCTGGCGTTGGCCGTGGGGGCCAGCCCGCCCAGTGCCAGCTGCACCTGCACTTTGTCGCGCGGGCCATACTGGGGCTTGTCGGCCTGGGCCGTGAGGGTCAGGCCCGGCGTGGGGCGCTGAAAATACAGCCGCTCGGCCACGGGCTGCTGCGCTTCGTTGAACACGGTGAAGTGCGACACGCCTCCGAGCAGCTGGTCGGGGCGGAAAACATAGATAGCGTGGCCGTTCACCAGCTGCATGCGGGTGGCCAGCGCCGTTTGCTGCCGGGAGTGCGCCAGCAGAAACAGGGTTTCGGTCGGCCGTTGCGTGGCATCAACAGTCAGCGTGAGCTGGTTCGGGTCGCTGCGCTCCAGGTGCATGACGTAGCCCTGGGCGAAAACGCGGGGCAGCGGCCGGCTGATGGTTTGGCCTGGACCCAGCGTGAGCACCGCCGTGTAGGTGTCCTGGGCCGAAGTCGGCGTAAACAGAAAGCTGCCCATGCCCAGCCGCAGGGTGCTGAATGTAGCCACCACGGCCCCTTTCTGGTTCAGCACTTTGCCGGTGGCGGCCACGCCGCGGCCGGCCGGGCCGGTTACCTGCACGGCCACTTTGCTGCGCAGGCCCTGTACCAGGTTGCCGCCTTCCGGAAAAAACTGCGCTTCAAAAGCCACCGAATCCTTGGCCGGGCGGGCTGCCGCCCCCGACGCCACAAAGGTGTTCAGCACCGTTACCGGGCTGTGGAAGTAGGCTTCGGGCGCGAAGTTTTTCATCCAGCTTGTGTAGGCCCGCACAGTGTAGCTGCCCGAGGCCACCGAGGCCGGCACCACGAAGGAACCCTGCCCAACGGCATTCTTCAGCGCAATCTTACCCTGCAGCACAGGGTGATTTTTGGCATCGAGTACTTCCACGTAAGCCACGCTGCTCAGCGTGAGAGGGCGCGAGTAGGTGCCGTCCACAGCGTACACCTTAAACCACATGGTTTCGCCACTGAGGTACACGGGCCGGTCCAGGTGCAGAAAGAGTTTTTCCTGAATCCGGGCCTTTTCATAGCGCGCCAGCTGGCGCGGCAGGCTGGCCAGCGTATCGGCCTGGCCCCAGGCCGGAGCCACGCCGACCAGGCCCGCCACAAACAGGCTGGCAAAAGCCGGAGAGCGCCGTTGGCGGGATGCGATGAAAGTGTTAATCATAAACAAAGTCGCAAAAACAAATGGATTACCAGAACGATGGGCGTGTAGCCGAGCCCCGGCGGCGGCAGTCCACGCAGTCCGGCGACGAGATGAGGTAGGTTCCCGGAATCTGACTAACCGGTACGGAATAGCCCGCGGTAAAAAATGGAATGGGGCGAACTTTGGGGTCCAGCGTATCGGGCGGGGAGCAGCCGGCGTAGCCGTTGTTGTACGGCCAGTCGAGCGGCAGCTGGCCGCGTTCAATAAAAATGCGTTTTTGGACCAGCGAGTGCGCGCCCACAAAACCGAACGCCAGCTCGGTGTCGTTGCTCAGGCAGTGCACGTTGCCGGTGAGCTGGCTGGGCTGCGGGTCGAAGAGCGTGCCCAGGCTTTCCGTATTCTTTTGCAAGGCTTCCCAGTAGGTGTATTCTTCCTTGGTGAGGGCGTGCTGCTGCACCAGGATGCTGTAGCGGCGAAACAGCCGCTCGGAAGTGCGGGCTAGGCGGCGTAGCAGGAAATCCGACACGACATCCTTGTTTAGGGCCGTGGTTTTGGCCAGCTGAATGGCTACCGCCCGCTCATTGCCCCAGCACAGCGTAGGATAGGGCACCCGAATGGGAATGATGGCATTGTTGTAGAACTCCAGTACAGGCCTAACGGAAGGAATAATCTCCCAGGTCTCCTCGTATTCCCAGCGGTAGTACTGGGTGGCGCGGGCATCATCGTGGGCGCTGACGTAGATGCCCATGCTGGTGCTTTCGGGCCGCCAGTCCACCGCGTCGATGGGCGGCGTGGTTTTGGCCGGCACGAAATCAGAGGCATAGAGCACGCCGGCGGCCGTGGCAATGCGCAACCGGTAGGTACGGGCCGGATTAAGCGTGAGGTAAGCCGAGGTGTATGTGCCGGTCAGGCTTTCGGTGAGGTTGTACCGGGCTCCAACCATGTCCTCGATGTACACCGTGGCGCGGGTTTCGGTGGGCACCTTGGGCAGCGAGGAGATGGCAAACGTGCGCGAGAGCTTGATGGTGGTCACGCCCTGGCTGTTGATGAAGCCATCGACAACGAGGTAGCTGCGCTTGGCGGCCAGAATATCAGGTGAGTATGGGTCGACGCAGGCCGGCAGCAGCAGCACCAGCAGCCACACCAGCAGTCGGGAGTAAGGGGAGATAATACGCATCGGAAAGTTGAAGTGGAAAGTAGAAGCAAAATCACTCGGCTGGCGCGGGCAGGTTGCCAAAGGCGTGGCCGGGCGTTGAAGTAGCAGGTGCGGCCGCCTTCACCAGAACGCCGGCCGGTTAGAAGAGCCCCGTCGCCGGCAGTCGACGCAGTCCAGGGACGAAACGGTGATGCCATCCCTGACCTCACTCACGGGCACTACGAAGCCTGTGCGCAGCAGCGGGATGTAATTCCCTTTGGCCGTATCGGGCGGCACGCAGGCTTCGTAGCCATTCACAAACGGCCAGTCGAAGGGCAGCTGGCCGCGTTCAATAAAAATGCGTTTTTGGACCAGCGAGTGCGCGCCCACAAAACCGAACGCCAGCTCGGTGTCGTTGCTCAGGCAGTGCACGTTGCCGGTGAGCTGGCTGGGTTGCGGGTCGAAGAGCGTGCCCAGGCTTTCCGTGTTTTTGCGCAGCAGCTCCCAATAGGTGTATTCTTCCTTGGTGAGGGCGTACTGCTGCACCAGCACGCTGTAGCGGCGGTAAAGCCGGTCGGAGGTGCGGGCCAGGCGGCGCAATAAAAGGTCGGATACAATGTCCTTGCTCAAGGCCGTGGTTTTGGCCAGCTGGATGGCGGCGGCCCGCTCATTGCCCCAGCACTGGGCCGGGTAAAGCACCCGGATGGGCCGTATTGTATTGTTTGCGAATTCAATGGAAGGACTGAACGGCGGGATAATCTCCCAGGTCTCCTCGTATTCCCAGCGGTAGTACTGGGTGGCTTTGGTGTCGTCGTGGGCACTCACGTAAATGCCCAGGCCGGTGCTTTCGGCCCGCCAGTCCACCGCGTCGATGGGCGGCGTGGTTTTGGCCGGCACGAAATCAGAGGCATAGAGCACGCCGGCGGCCGTGGCAATGCGCAACCGGTAGGTGCGGCCTGTGGTAAGCATCAGGTAAGCCGAGGTGTATGTCCCGGTTGCGCCCTCGGCCAGGGGAAAGCGGGCCCCGGCCACGTCCTCGATGTACACCGTGGCGCGGGTTTCGTTAGGCACCTTGGGCAGCGAGGAGATGGCAAACGTGCGCGAGAGCTTGATGGTGGTCACGCCCTGGCTGTTGATGAAGCCATCCACTACCAAGTAGCTGCGCTTGGCGGCCAGAATCTCGGGCGAGTACGGGTCGACGCAGGCCGGTAGCAACAACACCAGCAGCCAAGCCAGCCCCCGGCACACCAAAGGAAAAGCAGGACGCATAGCGGGCTAGAATTTGAAGTTGTATGTCACCGTCGGGATGGGCTGGCCGAAGATGGACAGCTGGTACCCTTTAATCTGCCCGTTCGTTGCCTTGAAGTAGATGGAGTACGGGTTGCGGCGGCCGGTGAGGTTGTACACGCCCACCGTCCAGGAGCTGTGGGCCAGCTTCTTCACCTTGTGGCTGCCCTCGATGTTCAGGGCCAGGTCCACGCGGTAGTAGTCGGGCACGCGGTAGGCGTTGCGGTCCGAGTAGTACACGCGCAGCGAGTTGCCCACGTAGTACTCGGCCAGGGGCAGGGTGATGGGCCGGCCCGTGCTGTACGTAAAGTTGAGCGAGGAGCTGAAGCGCCGGCTGAAGCGGTAGTTGCCCACCATCGTAAAATCGTGGGGCTTGTCGAAATTGCTCGGGTAGTAGTTGCCGCCGTTAATCACATCGGCCGGGGTGCCGGCATTGGCCCGCACCAGCGAGCGCGAATAGGTGTAGCTCACCCAGCCGTTCACCTTGCCGGTCAGCTTCTTCACAAATACTTCCACACCGTAGGCTTTGCCCTGAGCATTGATGATGTCGGTTTCGATGTGCGGGTTGAGGACCAGCGTGGCCCCGCTCTTGTAGTCCACAAAATCGCGCAGCGACTTGTAGTAGGTCTCGATGGAGGCCTCAATGGTGTTCGACTTGAAGTTGCGGTAGTACCCCACCGAAAACTGGTCGCCAATCTGGGGGCGCACGTTGCCGTCGCTCAGCTTCCAGATGTCGGTGGGCGACACGGAGGCCGTGTTCGTGAGCTGGTGAATGTACTGGCGGGTGCGCGTGTAGCCCGCCTTCACCGACGACCGGTCGTTGAGCGAGTAGCGCGCCGACACGCGGTATTCCGGGCCGTGGTAGGTGGCCACGGTTTTGCCCGAAGCATAGTGCAGGGTGTCGAGCAGCGTATTTTCGGTGCGCGACTCGCCGGGGGCGTACTGGTACACATCGCGCGGCCCCAGGGCTTGGTACAGAGAGTAGCGCAACCCTAGGCTCAGCGAAAAGCGCGTGGTGATGTCGAACCGGTCAGAAGCGTAGATGGCGCTTTCCAGCCCCTGCTCGCGGGGCAGCACGTTGGGCGTTACCAGCGACTCGGTGCCCAGCGGCGTGAAGCTGCCCGGCGCAATGCGGTAGAACTGCGAGCTCACGCCAAAGTCCACCGTGTGGCGCGAGTTGGGGAAAAAGCTGAAATCGGCCCGTAGCGCCGGCTGGTCAATGCTGTATTTCAACTCGTAAGCATTCACCTTGTTGCCGTCGCTGCTCACGTTGTAGTCATAGTGGCTGTAGGCCCCGGTCAGCACGCCGTACAGCTTGTTGTTGAAGGTGTGCCGCCATTTCAGGCTGGCTGTCTGGTTGAGGTAGCGGTACGTGGTATCGCTGGCCAGCCGGAACCGGTCCGAGCTCATGTAAGCCGTGGCATAAATCGAGTTTTTGTCGTTGAACTCGTGGCTGACGTAGGCGGTAAGGTCATAAAATGCAGCCGAGCTTTTAGCAAAGTTCTTGTCGTTCAGCTGCTTCAAAATCCAGTCGGAATAGCTGGCGCGCCCGCTCACAATGAAGGCACTTTTGTCCTTCACCAGCGGCCCTTCCAGCGTGAGACGGCTCGTGAGCGGCCCAACCCCGCCCGAGCCGGCAAATTTTTTCTTGTTGCCCTCGCGGGTGGTGATGTCCAGCACCGACGACAGCCGCCCGCCGTATTTGGCCGGAATGGCGCTTTTATACAGCTCCACGCCCTGCAGAATGTCGGGGTTGAAGGCCGAGAAAAAGCCGAACAAGTGCGACGGATTATACAGCGTGGCATCGTTGAACAGAATCAGGTTCTGGTCGGTAGCACCGCCGCGCACGTTCAGGCCGGTGCTGCCCTCGCCCACCGATTTCACGCCCGGCAGCGTGAGCACCACCCGCAGCAAGTCGGTTTCGCCGAAGGCCGTGGGCACCTGCTTCATGGTCTTGATGTCAATCTTTTCGAGGCCCATCTGCATGCCCGAAACGTTCTTGTCCTTCTCGGCCTCAATCACCACTTCCTTCAGGGTCACAATGTCTTCCTCCACCTCAATCTCCAGCTTACCGTTGCCGCGCAGCACCACCTTGCGCATGGTGTTCTTGATGCCCACGCCCCGTACTTTCAGGTCGTAGCGGCCCACCGGCAGCGTGAGGGAGTAGGCCCCGAACTGGTCGGTGCTGGCCCCCACGTTGGGCGATTCGGAGTAGATGGACGCGCCAATCACCGGCTCGCCCGATTTCAGGTCGCGGATATGGCCGGCTAGCGTGGCCCGCCCCGTGCCGCCGCTGCCAATTTCATACACCTTGTACTCGGCGGCGCTCACGTAGCGCGAGCGGCCGGTGGGCGTGGCCGGCAGGTCAGTATTGTCGGGGCGCGCGGCCACATCCGAAGCTTCCACCGGCTGCGGGCTGAGAAAGTCGGCCATCACCATCGGCTCAATGGCCTTGCCCTGGTACACGAATACGCGGCCCTCGTTGTCGGTGGTGAAGTGGAATTTCGTGTTTTGCAGCGCCTGTTCCAGCACCGTGGCCACGGGCTGGCTCTGGGCCTGCACCGTCACAAACAGGCTGTCGACAGCCGCCGGGTCGAAGTAAAACTTCAGGCCCGTCTGAGCCTCCACTTGGCCCACAAACTGTCCAAACGGCATGTGGCTGAACGTACCGCTCACCAGTTTGGGCGCTTGCTGCTGCCCGTGGCCGGGCAGTGCCAGCAGGCCAAACAACAACAGCAACACTAAGGTATAAGCTTGCTTCATCGAATCGAGAAGATAAAAGGAACGGAAAGGCTATTGGATAAGGTGCGGGACCACAACTGCCGCGTTACGGCTGCGGCAGCAGGCTCACGTAGTATAGCGCCAACTCCGTCACGGAGGCGCCGAAATCGGCTTTGCCGAAGCGCAGCTTTTTCTCCCGGATGTGCTGCTGCACCTCTTTCTTGTGGTCGGCAAGCGCGCGCAAAACGGCGCTCTTGCTATTGATGGGCGAGTAAACCCCCGCCTTTTTTAGGTAGAACCTATCGACTGTTATAAACTCTGCGTTGAGGAAGCCCTGGGCCGGTACCTCCTGCAGGTTCTTCGCCCGTTTGGCCAGTACCTGCAGGCGGCTGTCATCCACCAGCAGTTCGTAGTAGCCCGTGTTCAGCACCCGGCCAGTGCTACTATCTGACTGAATACGAACAAAATGATGGTTGTCAATGGTGAATTTGCGCACGTGCTCGTTGATGAGCCGCAAGTTCAGCGGGCTGGTCGGCTGCGTGATTATTACCTGCTCCAGGACCACATCGTAAGCCAGCCGCAGGTTGGGGAAGTAGTGGTCGTTGTAGTACACGCTGCCGGGCATTTTGTCCGGCGTGGCAAAAAACTGGTGGCCTGTGCGGGCGTGGTAGCGCAGGGAGTAGTCCACGTATTCCGGGCCGTTGTACAGCTGCGGCGACCCCACGAAGGACTTGTTGTACCGGGCGGTAGCAGCCTCCACGGCGGCTGCCAGGGGCTCCGATGCCGGCCGTTGCTGGCCCAGGGCCGGGGCACTACGCCCCAGCATGGACAGAAGTGCCAGCAGTGAAATGTAGAATGTTTTCATGGTCAGAGAGGAGGTGGCTCTACGGGCCGGGCCGCAGGAGGCAAAAGAACATAGCTCGCCATGGCTCCGGCCGTGCTAGCTGAAGGAGGGTGCGCAATGCCGTAAAAAAGCAATGGAGGAAAGGCAACTGGCTGAAATGCTCATCGGGGTAGCGACTGCGGCATCAACCTAAGAGTCGAAGATAATGAATGTCAGGTGAGAGAGCTTGGAAAATGCGCCCTGCGCCCGCAGGCTGCGCCGCCTATGGGCCGCTGGCGGTAAGCCAATTAGCAGATATCCAATTCCGCCGATTGCGTTTTGCCTGAATAAGAACGAATTGGGAAACGGTAAAATTGCGAGCTGGGCTGTACCGCATTTTTAGCCGTTGAACTCAGTTCGTTGTTTTTAATGTCCTTTTAATCCCGTCCTGCAATGCCTTGGCCGAACGACCGCCAATGCTCAGCCACGCGCTGAGCCAGAGATGGCCCCGGTCGGCATCGCCGCTCCGACACGTCGGCCAGCTGCCCACTTCCGTACACCCGCTCCTTATGCGCTACGTTTCCCTCGACCTCGAAACCTCCGGCTCGAACCCCACCCGTCACCAGATTCTGGAGCTGGCCGCCGTGGTGGAAGACTCCCGCCACCCGCTGCCGCTAGCCGAGCTGCCAGCCTTCCGGCGCGTAGTGCGCCACCCCGAGTACGCGGGCACTGCCGGGGCCATTGCCCTCAATGCCCGCCTGTTTGAGGAATTGGCCCGGAAAGAGCCCAACCCCGAGCTGTGCACGCCCGCCGAGCTGCTGCCCCAGCTGCGCGAATTCCTGCTGCTCCACGGCTTCCGGCCTGATAAGCACGATTGCGTGAGCGTGACCATGGCCGGCAAAAACATTGCCGTGTTCGACCTGGGCTTTCTCAAAGAGCTGCCCGGCTGGGGCACCCTGGTGCGCGCCGAGCCCGCCATGCTCGACCCCGCCGCGTTCTACCTCAACTGGCGCAAAGACTCGCGCCTGCCCAGCATGAGCATCTGCAAGGCCCGGGCCGGCCTGGAGCGCGAAGTGGCCCACGAGGCCCTGGCCGACGCCCTCGACGTAGTGCGCCTGCTTCGCCCGTTCTACGAGCTGCCGGTGTACAAGCAAGTGCCAGCCATCAAAATACCCGAAGCGCCCGAAGAAGCTTAAATGCGCTGCAAGCCCTTGAAAAAGGCTTCCTGATACGACTTGCCAATGGGCACAAAATGGCCGCCGCTCAGGTTGGCCGTGTTGTCCTCAATGGATTCGATGTGCTGGGTGTTGAGCAGGTAGCTGCGGTGTACCCGCATGAAATTCGGGAACGAGGCCAGCCGGTTTTCCAGCGCCTTGAGCGTAGTGTACACAATGTACTTGTGCTTGGGCGTCACAATGTTGACGTAATCCGACAACGCTTCGACGTACAGCACATCATCGAAATTGATGCGCACCATGCGGCTGTTTACCTTCACAAACAGGTCGGCGCTGGTGGGGCTATCGGCGGCGGGAGCGGCGGTGCTGGCTGCCGGCGCACGGCGCGAAGCCACCCGCTGCACCGCCTGCGTAAAGCGGGCAAAGTCAAACGGTTTCACCAGGTAGTCGGTCACGCGCAGCTCAAAGGCGTCGACGGCAAAATCCTGCCGGGCGGTGGTGATAATGACTTCGGGCGGGTCGGATAGCACGCGCAGCAGCTCCAGGCCGCTGAGGTGCGGCATTTCAATATCCAGAAACAGGACGTCGACTTTATTGCCTTCGCGGAAAAACGTGAGCCCGGCAATGCCGTCGGCCAGCGAGGCCACCAGCTTCAGGTTGGGCGTTAGCTCGACGTAATGCTCCAGCGTAAGCCGGTTGATTTCATCGTCGTCGATAATGGCGCAAGTCATCATAGGATAGTAAAAAGAAAGAGCAGGATTCAGTTAATGGAGCAAGGTGTCAAATTCTTCGCCGATATAAAGTAACCACTCAGGGGGCAAAACATGCCAATCGCCTGTAAGGATAAGCTACCGAAATACGTACTGTTTAGTTTTGACAAGGATAAAATGCAATAAATAAAGCGGCTATCTGACCTGCCGCTCCAGCTTTTTTGGTTATGATTTGGACGCGTACGCTTGGCTTGTTGTTGATGGGATGGATGACTGCTGCGGGAGCCCGGGCCGCCGACCACCCCAAGCCGCTCACCACGGCGCAAGCCGAAGCCCGCAATGAAATGGCCACCCCGAGCTTCTCGGGACAACTGTACGAAGCCCGACGCGTCAGCAGTTTTCTGGCCGATGCCCTGGTGCTCAACAATGCCCAGCAGCACGCCGTGCAGGCCTATACCACCGCCAAATTTCAGGCACTGTCGCTGGCCGTGACCGCCGCCGACACCTCCGAAGCTCTACAGCAATACCGGCAGGCTGTGCGGCGCGTATTGGCCCCCAGCCAGCGCGATGCCTACGCCGTGCTGTGCCAGCACCAGACCGAGACCCTGCTGCCACTTGACAGCAGCGAGCTGGCCCTGCGCTAATCAACCGGTGTTGAATCCGGCTGGTTCGTGGCAGCCATTTCCTGTTGCACCAGCGCCTGCACTTCCGGCAGGTCATAGTCGGCCTCGGCCTTGATGTGGGGCATAAGGCGGGCCATGATGGCATCCTGGCGCTGCCCAGCGGCCCAAGCCTCGGCATAAGGCGTGTCGGAGAACGTAACCTGCGAGTATAGCGGCACCCACCGGCCGGAAAACTGGGCCGATATTTTCGCCTCAATTTTCTTTTGCAGCAGGAAGTTAGGGTCGGCCACGCGGTCGCGCATCTCCACGAAGTTGTAGAGGGCCAGGTCGGCCATGGCGTCGTTGTTGGGCTTGCGCTGGGCCTGGAACTCGGCAAAAATGACGTCCCAGGCCGAATCGCCGTGCGCGTTGAATAAGGCGTTGAGCACGGTGCAGTCCTCAAAGCCGGCATTCATGCCCTGGCCGTAGAAGGGCACAATGGCATGCGCCGCATCGCCGAGCAGCAGCACGTCGTCGCCGTATTTCCACGGAAAGCACTTCACGGTGACGAGCGAGCCCGTGGGATGCGCAAAAAACTCCTCCGTCAGGGCCGGCATGAGCGGCACGGCGTCGGGAAACACGCGGTCGAAAAAGGCCGTGACATCGGCCGGGGTTTGCAGGGCGGCAAAGCTCTCGGGGCCTTCAAAAGGAAAAAACAGCGTGGCGTTGAAGGAGCCGTCGAGGTTGGGCAGCGCAATCATCAGGTACTGCCCGCGCGGCCAGATGTGCAGGGCGTTTTTCTCGAGCTGCCACGCGCCGCCCGGTCCGGCGGCAATGGTCAGTTCCTTGTAGCCGTAGTCGAGAAAGTCCTGCGAGTAATCGAAGCGGTCGGTGCGCTGCAAGGTGCTGCGCACGGCCGAAAAGGCCCCGTCGGTGCCAAACAGGCGGGTGTAGGGTTCGTGGTGCTCCTGCTGGGTAACGGTGTCGCGCAGGTGCAGCTCTTTGGCTTTGAGGTCGATGCCGAGGCACTGCTGGCCGAAGTGCAGCGTCACGCCGGGCTGGGCCTCGGCCAGGTCGAGCAGGCGGCGGTTGAGGTGGCCCCGGTTTACGGAGTAGATGGCCTGCCCGTCGTGCCCATAGGGCTGGCGGGTGAGGTTGCCGTGCACGTCGTGCATCACGCGGCCGCTCATCGGGATGCCCACCTGGCGGATGTCGTCGGCCACGCCCACGCCGCCCAGGGCCTTCCAGCCCCGGTCCGACAGCGCCAGGTTGATGGAGCGCCCCTCCTGGAAGCCGGCCCGGCGCGGGTCGTTCCGCCGCTCAAAGACTTCCACGGCATGGCCGCGGCGGGCCAGATACAACGACAGCAAGGAGCCCACCAACCCGGCGCCCATCACGGTGAGGCGTTCGGTGGTGGGAGAGAATGGGGCAGGGGAGGCCATGAGGAGGGTGGTGCTTGTAATACGGGGGGGCAGGAAGCAGCGGCGAAGCTACTACGGCCCGTGCGCTTAGCCATTCAGGCGCAAAAAGCCGACGAGCTATCAATTGTATTCATCGCCTAAAATTTATAATTGGTCGTAAAATCTGCCGGTCAGGCAACGTTTGCCAGAACTTTGACGAATTAGAACTAAAACAACTTTGGCTATGACACATTTTCGATTTCGGTACAAGCGGGCAGGGTATATGCGGTGGCGTCGTCGGGCGGTTCGGGCCCGCATTGCGTTGCGGCCATTGCCCCTGCCGGCCGATGCCCGGTATGCGCCCAGCATGGCGGCGTGGCGGCGCACGCCGCCCCCAGTAGCGCCGTTGGCACCCATCGGCCTCATGTTGCAGGTGGGTAGCTACTTGGTGGGCGAAGAAAGCGACCCGCAACTGACCGGTCATCCCGATATCAGGTACTAACTATTTATCATTCAGCTGGAATAACTCGACAATTAGGACAATTAAATAGGTGGATGCCGCATAAGGTATCGGGAAAAAGTAGTAGGTTTGCATACTATTTTTTAAAAATTCCCGAATAATGCAACAACGATACTTCTTTCTTATCCTATGCCTGATGCTGGCGTTGAACAGCTGGGCGCAGGTTCCCCAAACCATTAGCGGCACTGTGCAGACGGAGGCCGGAATGCCCCTGCCCGGGGCCACTATTTTCTTCAAAGGCACCTACAACGGCGGCAGCACCAACGAGGAAGGCCAGTTTCAGATAAAAGCGGATTTTTCTAAGGGGCCGCAGGTGCTGTCTATTTCGTTTGTGGGTTATGAAACGCAGGTACTCACCCTCGCTCAGCCCGACAATGCGCTGGTGGTAACGCTCCGGCCCAGCGCCGTGCTCGACCAGGTGGTGGTGGCGGCTTCCCGCGTGGAGGAAAGCATTGGCCAGGTGCCGGTGACGGTGGAAAAGCTCAACCAGCGCCAGGTGGAGCAGATTACGACCCCCGACCTAGTGGCCGGCCTGGGCCGTTTTAAGGGCATCGATGTGAGCAGCTCCAGCATGCTCACCACCAGCTTCAGCACCCGGGGCTTCAATTCGTCGCGTTCGGAGCGGGTGATTCAGCTTTCGGACTACATGGACACGCAGGTGCCCAGCCTGAGCAGCTACTTCGGCAACCTGCTGGGCGCGCCGGTGCTGGACGTAGCTAGCGTGGAGATTGTGCACGGCCCGGCCTCGGCCCTCTACGGGGCCAACGCCTTCAACGGCGTGCTGCTCACTAACTCAAAAGACCCCTTCAAAGACCCCGGCCTGACGGTGCGTCTGCGCGGCGGCAACCGCGACCTGCTGGACGGCCAGCTGCGCTACGCCACCAAAATCGGCGAGCGGGTGGCATTCAAAATATCGGGCGGCGCCACTACGGCCACCGATTTCTTGGCTACCAATATGGACGCAACTTCGGCCCTGATTGAGCCGGCCAACAACCCCGCCGGCTCCAACCTGGGCTACGACGCGGTGAGCCGCTACGGCGACGTGGGCACTACGTTTGCCAGCAGCCCCACCACCGTCGGTGGTATTTATGCCGGCCCACTGCTGGCCAACAAAACCGTGTTTCTGCCCGGCTTCAGCGAAAGCGACCTGGTAGCTGGCGACAACAAAACGCATTCGTACAAAGTGGCCCCCAGCCTGGCCGTGCTGCTTACCAACAGCGTAAAAGCTACGATAGACTACAAGTACACCAACGCTACCACGTCTTACCAGAGTGCCAGCCGCTACCGGTTCGTGGACGGCGGGGCGCACCAGGGCCGTGTGCAGCTGGAAGGGCGCAACTGGTTTGTGCGCGGTTTCACCACGCACGATTTCTCGGGCAAGAGCGACCCGCAACAGGATGGCTCCTATAACCTGGGCTTTCTGGGGGCTTTTCTGCAAGCGCAGCAAGCCATTGCGGTGGATGCCAACGGCAACGCCCGGTACGATGCCAGCGGCGCACCCATCTTGCAAGTCGATGCCAACGGCCGCCCCGTGAGCTACGGTGCCCGCTACATCAGCACCTACGCCACCCGCTACAACACGGCCTATGCCACCAATGGGCAAAATGCCGACCTGGCGGCCCAGACGGCGCGCCAGGAGGCCGACAAATATGCGCCGTTGCTACAGCCCGGCACCCAGGCGTTTAACGATGCCCGCAACAAGATTATCCATGACCAGACGCCAGGCCAGGGGGCGCGGCTGTTCATCCGCTCCATCCTCAACGAAGGTAGCGGCCAGTACACCTTCAACAACAACATTGCCGACCTGACTGTAGGCGCGGCCTACCGCCAGTACCTGCTGGGTTCGGACGGCAGCTTGTTTGAAGACACCAAAGGCGGCGACCGTATTCAGAACTACGAGTACGGGGCTTACGCCCAGGCAACCAAAACCCTGTTCGATAACCACCTCAAGCTGGCCGCTGCTGGTCGTGTCGACCGGTTCCAGAATTTCGGTACTGCTTTCTCGCCCCGGGCTTCGGTGGTGTACTCGCTGGGGGCCGATAAGCTCCAGAATTTCCGCGCCAGCTTCAGCCGCGCCTTCCGGGCACCTACCCAGAACGACCAGTACATTCGGCTCGACGTGGGCCGCGCCTTCCTGCTGGGCAACGTGCGCGGCGGCTTCCAGGGCTACACGCCCGCTTTGGGCAGCCGCGTGACTACCGACCCCACTATCCTCACGCCCGCCCGGGCTTCGGAACTGGCCGCTTACGAATACAACGGCCCGGCGCTCAAACTTGAAGAAGTGAACAGCTACGAAGTGGGCTACCGTGCCCAGCTGGCGAAGAAGCTGTACGTCGACATCGACTACTTCTACAACGTGTACAACAATTTCATTGCCACGCAGAACTTCATCGGCAACGTGGACGGCAGCCGGCCCACGGCCACCCAGATTGCTTCTGGTGGCAGCGTCCGTTTCCAGAGCCCGGTGCTTGCCAATGGCACGGCCAACAATACCCGCGTGATTCAAATTGCGGCCAACGTGGACCAGCGCGTGCAGAGCCAGGGTGCCGGCATCACGCTGAGCTACGCCTTTGCCCCGGGCCTCACCGTGAACGGCAACTACAGCTACAACGACCTCATTACGAAAGACTTCAAAGCCGGCACGCAGTCGTTTTTCAACACGCCGAAGAACAAGTTCAATCTCGGCCTCGACGGCCAGCTGCTGAACCGCGCCCTGAGCTACAACGTGAACTACCGCTGGGTCGACAGCTTCCTCTACGAGTCCACCTTCGCCACCGGTACCGTGCCCACGGCCCAGACCGTGGATGCCCAGTTGGGCTACACCCTCAAGGGCCTGCACACCACGCTGCAAGCCGGCGTCACCAACCTTTTCGATACGAATAACCTGCAGGTGTACGGCGCGCCCAGCTATGGTCGCATCGGCTATTTCGGGCTGCTGTTCGACATCAAGTAAAAAAGAACATTATTGCTGTAAAGCCCCAACTAGGTTCTGGTTGGGGCTTTTTTCATTGGCCTTGAATGATGAGTTACGGCTACGGTGGCGCTTGGTAGTCAAGCTGGTACGCTCCTTGTAAAAGCCCGGATGCCGCAGCTGCAGGTAGCTGAATACGGTTGAGGTAACCAGCGCTTCTCACCGCTATTATTCGCCCTATTTATGCCCCGTTCCGCCACTTCCCGCCGGCTTGCGCCCGCTGCCGTAGCCGATTCGCCAATTGTCGTAAACGAGCCTCCCACTGCTGAGCGGGCTGGCGGGGCAAAAGTCAGTCTGCCCCAGGTTTTTCGGGTGGGAGAGTATGAGGTTGGCAGCGGATTTTGTCCGCAGTTGTTTGGCCACCCACAAATTCGCTACTAGTCCGCCGCCCCCGCCACCCACCGGAACGTGAGGTTCAGCCGCGGGCCGATGGGCCGGGCCGTTTTGGGCAACGCGTGCTGCCAGTGCTGCTGTGTGGGGCCGCGCATCAGCAGCAGGCTGCCGCTGGGCAGGTCGAGGCCGAACGGGGCATGGCCCAGTCCGGCGCGGGGGCGCAGGCGAAAGCGGCGCGTGGCCCCCAAGCTGAGCGAGGCAATTACCGGCGTGGGTCCCAGCTCGGGCTCATCGTCGGCGTGCCAGCCCATGCTGTCGCGGCCATCGCGGTACAGGTTCAGCAGCACGCTGTTGAAATGGGCCCCGGCGGCCGTTTCGAGGCGCTGGCGCAGCGCTTGCAGGATGGGCAGCCAGGGGCGTGGCTCCCAGGCCAGACCCGAGTAGGTGTAGCGGGCCTCGGCATCGCCGTACCAGGCCGTGAGGCGCGGCTGCGGAATATCCTGCCCGAAAAGGCGAATGGACCGTTGCTCCCAGGCCACTTTGGCGGTGAGCTGCGCGAGCAGTGCCTCCGCCTCGGCCGCCGGAAGAAAAGTGGGGTCGAACAACAGCTCGGCTTGGGGGAGGGGCAGTTTGGCTAAAGTCATGGTAAATGGAAAGCAACCAGGCGTACAGACCCAGCCGAGGCTTCGCAAAATGCGGAAAGCTGTGGCCCGAAGAGCCAAAATAGGAAATGCCTGGCCGATTTGGGGCTAACTACGCGCTGGTGAGGGTAGATTTGAGGAGTTTTTGACTTGTGTCTTCCCAACAATTCCCTTCCACAATCAGGGTATCTGCTCATGCCTCCTTTCAACCTGCGCACTTTTCTCGCTGCTCGTCGGCACTCGTTTTACGTACGGATTTACTTTGGCCTGCTGCTGGTGCTGGGCCTGTGCTGCTACAAGGATTTTGGCGTATCGTGGGATGAACCGGCTGACCGCAGCAACGGCATGGTGAGTGCTAAATACGTGGCCGGATTTGTGGCGCCCGGGTGGGCCGACCGGCACTTTCCCAACACGCCTGATATTCATGGCTACCTCGACAATGACCACGGGGTATTCTTTGAGATGCCACTGGCTTTACTCGACCAGATTATTAGCATCGGCGACTCGCGGACGTCCTTTCTGATGCGGCACTTTGCGGTGTTTGCCGTCTTTATGGCGGGTGCCTGGGCCCTGTATAATATTGGGCGTATTCGCTTCAATAGCTGGCGATTGGGGCTGCTGCTGAGCACCCTTTTGGTGCTATCTCCCCGCTTCTTTGCCGAGGCTTTCTACAACGGCAAGGACATTGTCTTTATGGCGTTTTTCATTTTGGGAGCCTATACCCTGGTGCGCCTGCTGCAACGGCCGTCGCTGGCCCGTGCTGCTGCGCACGGCGTGGCCACGGCGGCGGCCATCGATGTGCGCATCCTGGGCGTTTTACTCATTGCCCTCACCGTAGGCATGGTCGGACTGGAGTTGCTGTTTGAACCCGCCGACCGGGCACGCCGCCGACAATTCGCCAAAGCGCTACCCCTTTTTGGCTTGGTCGCGATGGTGGTCGTGGTGGTGGGGTGGCCCTACCTGTGGGATGCCCCGATAGACAACTTCCTGACCGCGCTCGACAATATGAAGCGCTTCCGTTGGGGCGGCTTGGTCCTGTACATGGGCGCGTTCGAATCGGCGCTGGCCCTGCCGTGGCACTACGCCCCGGTCTGGATTATTATTACCACGCCCATCGCCTACATCGTGGCCTTTTTGCTGGGGGCGGCGACTATTGGCTACGCACTGCTGCGCCGGCCCATGACCTATCTGCGCACCTTTGAGGGGCGGTTGGATGTCATGTTTATGGGCTGGTTTGCCCTGCCCATTATCTTGGTAATTGCCCTGAATTCAGTGATATATGATGGCTGGCGGCACCTGTACTTCGTGTATCCGGCCTTGCTGCTGGTGGCGCTGCGTGGAGCATGGGCGTTGTGGCAGCAGGGCCAACTGTTGCGCTGGCTGCGACCGGTTGCAATAGGCGCCGCCTCATTGGCCGGCCTGGAGATGGCTTATACCGTTGGCCGCATGGTGCAGGCGCATCCGCAGGAACAGGTTTACTTTTCCTTTCTAGCGCCCCATCAAGCAGAACAGCTGTTCGAGCGTGACTACTGGGGCCTGTCATACCGGCAGGGCTTGGAGTGGATAGCGGCGCACGACTCCGCCCCCCAGCTCAATGTAATGGCCCAGAATGACGGCGTTATCGAGAACAACTTAGCCATCATAAAGCCGGAAATCCGGGCGCGCTTCCACGTATGGCAACCTGGCCAGTGGGTAGAGGCCGGCCCAACGCTGTATTTTCTCGGAGCTTATCGCACCCGTGCTGAGCCTTATACGGAGACCTTGGGCGGCGAAATATATGCGGTGAAACCCTACGGTATTACGGCTCTGTCGGTGCTGCACCAGTGGTAGGCAAGCGGGCCTACTGCTTCGGCATCATGCGCTCAAATTCCTGCTGCACTTCCTTGGGCTGCTGCTGCAGCATATAGGACTGAAAGCGCTGAGCCCCGTAGGCCAGGGCAAAGCACACCAGCAGCGGCGGCAGCCAGCTGCGGTTGCGGTACACCGGCTGCCCCACGTAGCGCGGCCAGAACCACAGCACATAAGCCAGAATAGCGGGCAGGTTGAACAGCGGCCCGTACCACGGGCTCAGGCCGTAGCGGGGCAGTGCCCAGCTCAGGGCCAGCATGCCAACCAGCAGGTAAGCCACGATGAAAACCGCCAGGCTCAGCAGCGCCCGCTTGCGGCCGAGCCGCCACAGGTTGAGGCCCAGTAGCACCCCGCCCGCCAGCAGCGTGAACGGAATGGAAAACAGCACAATGGTCACGGGCGAATACAGCGCGGGCGCGGTTTCGTCGGCCTCAATAGCTTCAGGCGTCGAAGCCGGCTGGTCTTTGCGGCGCTCTGCTTCGGCGGCTTCGTCGATGATGCGCTGGGCAGCGGCTCCGGCTTCGAGGTTGGGGCGTAGGGCGGCTTCTTCGGGGGCGGGCTGGCCCCGGCGGCGCAGCTCATCGAGGGCGGCGAGCACGGCGGCCTCGCGGTACTGGACATGGCCGGTCACGTACTCGCGCAGGGCCGCGTCGGCCTTGAGCAGCATCTTGGCGGCGTAATCTTCCATTTTTTCTAGTTAAGAATTATGAGTTAAAAGTTATGAGTTGGAAATTGAAGTTGCGGAATGAAAACGGCGCTTGGCAGCTACCGGCGGCAAAGCAGTTTTAACTCTCAACTCCTAACTCTTAACTGAAGAAGCGTGCCAGCGCTTCGCCCACCCGCTCCACGTCCTCAAACGAATTATAGAGCGGTACGGGTGCCAGGCGGATAACATTGGGCTCGCGCCAGTCGGCGATGATGCCCTGCGCGGCCAGGAAATCGAACAGCTCGCGCCCCCGCTCGTGCACCAGCACCGAAAGCTGGCAGCCGCGCTGAGCAGGGTCGACAGGGGTGATGATTTCGAGTTTATTCGCCGGCAGTCCCAAGCCCCGGATGAGGATTTCGAGGCGGGCGGTGAGTTGCTCGCTCTTGCGGCGCAGCGCAGCCATGCCGCCGGCCCGGTCCACAATTTCAAGGCTGGCGCGATGGATGGCCATCGGGAAAATCTGGGCATTGGAGAGCTGCCAGCCGGCCGCGCCGGGCATGGGCCGGAAACCTTTTTTCATCTGGAAGCGCTCCGAGGCATCGTGGCCCCACCAGCCGGCCAGGCGCACGAGGTCGGGGCGGTTGGCAAACCGCTCGTGCACAAATACGCCCGAGGTGCCACCGGGGCCGGAGTTGAGGTATTTGTAGGTGCACCAGCAGGCAAAGTCCACATCCCAGTCGTGCAGTTCTAAGTGTAGGTTGCCGGCGGCATGGGCCAGGTCGAAGCCCACGTAGGCGCCCACCGCGTGGCCGGCTTTGGCAATGGCGGCCATGTCGAAAGCCTGCCCGGTGTAGTAGTTCACCCCGCCGATGAGCACGGTGGCGAGCGAATCGCCCAGCTCTGCGATTTTGGCCAGAATATCCTCGGTGCGCAACGTGTGTTCGCCGGGGCGGGGCACCAGTTCCACGATGGCCTCATCGGGGTCGAGGCCGTGCAGGCGGGCCTGGCTTTCGATGGCGTATTGGTCCGATGGGAACGCGCCGCCTTCCATCAAAATCTTGTAGCGCGAGCCCGTGGGGCGGTAAAACGTAACCAGCAGCAGGTGCAGGTTCACGGTCAGGTTGTTCATCACCACCACCTCAATGGGGAGCGCGCCCACCAGCCGGGCCGTGGCCTCGGTGAGGGTGTCGTGGAAGTGCATCCAGAACGAGGGCGCGTGGAAATGGCCTTCCACGCCCAGCCGCTCCCAGGTTTCAAATTCCTGCTCGGCGGCGGCGCGGGCCGCTTTGGGCATCAGGCCCAGCGAGTTGCCGCAGAAGTAAGCGCAGGGCCGGCCATCGGGGCCGGGCGGCAGGTGAAACTCCTGGCGGAAAGCAGCTAGCGGGTCGGTAGCGTCGAGGTGGGCGGCGGGGGTGGACAAAAATGGGGGAGTCATAAGCGCAAAGGTCGGGGCAAAGGCCACGCCGATACTAACAAAAGGTTATGGCCTCCGCAGGGGGCGGGCGGTAGCTGGCATTGCCGTGTGGCCGAACTGTTCGGCGGCCAGCCCCAGCCAGTCTAAGGCGTTCTGGCCCAGCATCCGGGCTTTGATGTCATCTGAAAAAGGCATGGACTTGATGAGCTGGCCCGGCTCCAGCTCGCCCAGCGGAAACGGGTAGTCGGTGCCGAGCGTGATTTTGTCGGCCCCCAAGGTTTTCACCAGGTACTCCAACATCAGCGGGTCGTGCACCAGCGAGTCGACCCAGAACTTGCCCAGGTATTTGCGCGGGTTGTGGGGGTTGTCGATGGCGCACAAGTCCGGCCGCACCTGCCAGCCGTGCTCAATGCGCCCGATGGTGCTGGCAAACGAGCCCCCGCCGTGGGCCACGGCTACGCGCAGATTGGGCAGGCGCTCCAGCACGCCACCAAATATCAATGAGCAGAGAGCCAGCGTGCTTTCGGCGGGCATGCCCACCAGCCACGGCAGCCAGTATTTGGGCATTTTGCCCTGTGCCATCATGTCCCAGGGATGCACGAACACGCAGGCTCCCAGCTCCTCAGCGGCAGCGAAAACCTCGAAAAGCTCCGGCGCGTCGAGGTTCCAGTCATTGACGTGGGAGCCAATCTGCACGCCGGCTAGGCCGATTTTCATGCAGCGCTCCAGCTCCCGGATGGCCAGGTCGGGCGCCTGCATCGGGATGGTGCCCAGGCCCACGAAACGGGTGGGGTAGCGCCGTACCACGTCGGCAATGTGGTCGTTCAGCAGCTGGCTGAGGTCCAGGCAGTCGAGTGGCTGCGCCCAATAGCTGAACATCACGGGCACCGTGCTCAGCACCTGCACCTGCACGCCAAACTGGTCGTACTCGCGCATGCGCACGGCGGGGTCCCAACAGTTGTCCTGCACTTCGCGGAAGAACTTGTCGTCCTGCATCATGCGGGCGCAGCAGGGCTTGTGGTGGTCGAGCCGGATGAAGCCCCCGTAGCCGTACCGTTCGCGCAGGTCGGGCCAGCGTTCGGGCAGAATGTGGGTGTGGATGTCGATGCTGAGGGGATGGGGCAACACGGCGGGGCGGGCGGGTGGGGACGAAAATCAGGCGGTAACGGGCGCGGGCGGTTGCATCACAGTGCCGCAGTTTTTGCAGGTGCGGAGGTCTTCCGATGCCCAGAACTTGTTCATGATGGGCGGCAGCTGGGACACTATGTCAGTGATGAGCGCAAACTCCTCGTGCAGCTTGTGGCCGCAGTTTTCGCAGTACCACTGGAAGCCATCCAGTTCATCAGTAGTGCGGTAGCGCTCCAGCACTAGGCCCACGGTGCCGGCCGGGCGGCGCGGCGAGTGCGGCACGTGGGGCGGCAGCAGAAACATTTCGCCGGGGCCGATGGTGATGTCAACCGGCTTACCATCCTCGATGATTTTAACGGTCATCGTGCCCTCGATTTGCCAGAACAGCTCCTCGCCGGCGTCCACATGGTAGTCTTTGCGGGCGTTGGGGCCACCCACTACCATCACAATGAAATCCTTATTGTCTTTGAAAACCTGCTGGTTGCCCACCGGGGGCTTCAGCAAATGGCGGTGCTCATCAATCCACTTCTGGAAATTAAACGGACGGGCTATCATGGGCGGAGGGGGTTGGTTGGGAATGCTAATCTACTGCCGGGCGCCCGGCCCGCGCGCGGTGTCGGTGCCGCCTTGGCCCCGGCGCTCGAACAAGGGCTGCACGGCCGGCACTGGCAGCGGGCGCACGCGCTGCAACACCAGCAGCGCCCCGGGGGCCGACACCACCCGCCAGCGCCCGCTGGCCTGGTAGGCTTGCAGCTGGGCGGCCAGCTCGGGTGCGCTCAGGGGGTAGATGGAGGCCGGCGGCAGGGCCGCGATGTAGTCGGCATCGGCCACGTAAGGAAACTGGTAGATGGAGCGCCGCGCCGCCAAGTGCGGCACCAGCGCCGTGGTGGCGCTCACCCGCGCGTCGGCCGGAATCACGGCCAGGCCACGATGCACGGAGCCGGCATCGAAATCGACGTGGTAGTGCTTGCCGCTGAAGAATTTCGTCGCGCTCTTATCGTAGTAAGGTGACACCCGCACTTGCATGGACACCACCGTGGCGACCAGCGCCAGCACCGCCGCGCCAATGCCCCACCGCCGGGCCCGTTGCGGCTCCACATTTGCCAGCCACTGGCTCACGGCCGCGTGCAACACCGGCACAAACTCAATGGAATACTGATAGTTGATGCCCCAGTGGGCCACGTTGGCCGAAAGCAGCTTTTGGCCATAAATGGGGGCCAGCATGAGTAGGTAGGCGGGCCGGCGCACCAGGGCGAGGCCACCCGACAGCAGCACCATGGCGTGCAGCTCCAGCTTGGCATAGTCACCATCGGCGGAGGGCAAGTTGTTGCGAAACAGCAGGCCGATAACGTAGAATGGCCGGGTGAGCAGCGTGTGCAGCATTTCGCCGGTGGTGCGGCCCAGCGCCGCATACTGCTGCTGGTACACATAGGCATCACCCGAGCCCAGGGCCGGAATGATGAACTTGACGACTACCAAAAAGTAAAGGGCGGCACACGCCGCTATGGCCAGCGCCCAGCGCCGTTTCGCGGGCTCGCGCCAATGCAGCCACGCCAGCCCCAGGGCAATGAAAACCAGCCACAGGGCCATGTTCTCCTTGCTCAGGGCCATGAGCAGGGCCATCACGGCGGCCCGGCCGCGCCGGTTGGCCTCCAGCCAGTATAGCAGCCAGGGCAGCAGCATGGCCGCCAGCACGTTGTCGTGGTAATCAAAGGCCAGCGCCGAGTAGATGCCCCAGGTGCTCAGAAACATGACCATGAGGGCCAGCGAGGTGCCCGGCTGCGTGCCGTTGGTGCGCAGCTGGTGCAGGCGGTAGGCCCCGTAGCCGCCCAGCAGTATGAGCCCGATTTGCACCAATAACAGCGTGTAAGAGCCAAACAACCAGAATAATGGCCCGTAGAGCGGCTGCACCAGCGTGAGGTGGTCGCTGAGCAGGTTGTTGTAGCGCATCACTGAGTTGGCGTTCAGCCGCAGGTGACTGTAGTCCCACACCGCCTGGTTATAAATGCCCAGGTCGAAGGCGTAGGTGCGGAATAAGTAGTGGTTGACCAGGGCCAGCAGCCCATAGGCCACGCCAAACGCGGCCAGTACCCAGATAATGGTCAGGCGTTTGGAAGAAGTACGAGCGGGTAAAACTTGCGACATCGGGAGGGGGGAGCAGCAGAAAATGCGTTGGCTAAGGGAGTGGGAAGGAGCCGCCGATAATAAGCGACCGGCAGCCCACAAGGCTCAACGGTACAAAACAACGCAACAATCCTTTGGCCCAGCGGTCGGATTGGCCCGCGTTGCCAAATATTGCGGCGGCCCAGGCGACTGTTTCCCGGGCTGCTGTGCGCCAACCGGCGGCGCTACCTTTGTCACTCATTCGGTATCGAAGGGTTCAATAATTGCTTATGGAGGTGAAAAACCGGCTGCTCTGGCCGTGGCTGCTGCTGGTGTACGGGGCGTTTTTTGTCGTTTTCACCTGGCCCTTGGGGGCGCATTTCAGCACCTCCTTCGTGGCGGTGCCCGGCCCGGATACTTCCCAGTTTTTCTGGAACGCCTGGCATTTTCGCGAAGCCGTGCTTAGCGGCCACAACCCGTTTTTCACCAACTGGCTATTCTACCCCCAAGGTTCAAGCCTGCTGATGCACGCCTACACGCCCCTGATTGGTGTGCTCAGCCTGTTGCTCGGTAACGAGATGCTGGCCATCAATACGGCCCTGCTGTTGAGCTACGCGCTATCGGGCACCGGCGCTTACTTGCTGGCACGCCGCTGGGTGAAGAGCCCGCTGCTGGCGTTGCTAGGCGGCTTCGTTTTCGCCTACTCTCCCTACAAACTGCAGCGCCTGCCCGAGCATTATAACCTGGTGCTCACGGCCACGGTGCCATTTTATATCCTGCTGTTTTTGCGGGCCTTCACGTTTCGGGAGGGACAGTTTCTGCCGCTGGTACGCAGCTGGCGGGCCGTGGCGGGCTGCGTGGCGTTGGGCATCGTCACGCTGCTGAGCGACTACTACGTGCTGTTCGGCCTCATCTACTTTTCGTTGGCTTATGCCGCGTGGTTCTGGTTTGGGTTGGGGCGTATTCAGTGGCGGCGGTGGCCGGCCTGGGCCTGGCTGGTGGGCATATTGGTGGCCAGCCACGTGCTCATCCGAATGCTGCATTTGGCTGGTCTGAAGGATAATGGCATCTGGTGGGGTGGCGATTTGGTGGCGTACCTGTTGCCGCCGCCCACCAGCCGGCTGATGTATTGGGACTGGGCCGCGCGGCTGGCCCACAGCCCCAAAATCTTCAACCTGCCGGGCTCTATCGAAAATACCCTTTTCATCGGCTACGCCCTGCCGCTGCTGGCGTTAGTATTGGGCATAATGCGCCTGACCCGCCGCCGCCCGGCCTCGGCCCGCGCCCAGGATGCGCAGGGCCGCCCGCTGGCCTGGGTGCTGGTGATATTTCTGCTCCTGACGGTGCCGTCGCTCCGCATTCTGGGCCACGAGCGGCTGAACCTGCCCACTGCTCTGCTGCATTTCGTGCCCTTCTTCAACAACATCCGCTGCCCCACCCGCTGGATTATGATGGTGGGCCTGCTACTGCCCATCGTGTCATTCAGCGCGCTGGAGGCGGCGTGGCAGGGGCGGCTGCGCCCGGCTGGCCAGGTCGGTTTAACCGTTTTGCTGGCCGCCATCATCCTGGCTGAATTCTGGCCCCGGCCCTATCCCCGGCAGTCCACCGCCAGCATTCCGGCCGTGTATGTCGAAGTGGCGAAGCTGCCGGGCACCACGCTCATCCCCATTCCCCTGGGCATTCTGGATGGCAACCGGCAGGTGGGCCACCTCGAAGCGGGCGAGATGTTCTACCAAACCCTGCATCGCAAAAAACTGCCCGTCGGCTACTTATCCCGCGTCAGTCCTGCGTTATTTGCACTGCTCGACCAGGATGCGGTGCTGCGTCCGCTGCTGCGCCTGCAAACTAACCCCGACACCGTGCAGCCGGCGCCGCCCACCGCCCGCCAACTCCGGGCATTTTTCCATAAGTACGACCCCGCCGCTTTCGTCATCAGCCCGGCCTACCGCGACCAGTCCATCCACGCCTACCTGCGCCAGCTGCTTCAGCCCTATGGCTACCGCGAGCAACTGGTAGGTGGCTACGTGCTGCTGGCCCCGCCAGCTAAGTGAAAAACGCCGACGATTCTTGTTTAATCATCGAATAATCAATTATTTATGAGTCTTCCTTTTGCTTCCCGCCGTGCCCTTGTGGGCGGCTCCACCCAGGGCATTGGCCGGGCCGTGGCCCAACTGCTGGCTGAGCAAGGCTGCGCCGTGACGCTGCTGGCCCGCAACGAAGAGCGGCTGCGCGAAGTAGCCGCCGCCCTGCCCACGCCCACCGATGCCCGGCACAACTACCTGGTGGCCGATTTCGACGACCCCAGCCAGCTCGATACCGTAGTGCAGGGCTACCTGGCGCAGCACCCCGAAGGCTTCCACATTCTGGTGAACAACACCGGCGGCCCAGCCGGTGGCCCATTGCTAGATGCTCCGGTCGAGGCCCTGCGCATTGCCTTCAACCAGCACATTGTGTGCAACCACCTGCTGGCGCAGGCCGTGGTGCCAGGCATGCGGGCCGCCGGTTTCGGGCGCATCATCAACATCATCAGCACCTCGGTGAAGATTCCGCTGGCGGGCCTGGGCGTGAGCAATACCATTCGCGGAGCAGTAGCCAGCTGGGCCAAAACCCTGGCCAACGAGCTGGGGCCGGACGGCATCACCGTCAACAACGTGCTGCCCGGGGCCACGCTCACCCAGCGCCACACCTCCCTCATCGAGAAGAAAGTGTCCCAAACCGGTCAGTCGGCCGAAGCCATCGAGGCCGATATGCTGAAAACCATTCCGGCCCGCCGCTTCGGCCACGCCGAAGAGGTGGCGGCCGCCGTGGTCTTCTTGGCCTCGCCCGCCGCCGGCTACATCAACGGCACCAGCGTGCCCGTAGACGGTGGCCGCACGGGCAGCCTGTAACGCTTTCGGCTTTAACGAGGGATTAAGAATCGAAGGAAGGCGTCAGCCAATGAGGAATTTCGCGCACTTTCCCCTTTCCACGGTTTCATTCTTAATCCCTCGTTAGGCGAAGCGTTTACCTTTGCTTCTTTCCGGCTGCGTCCAACTTCTTTCCTGTGGTAAAATTCGACACGCTTTCTATCGTTATTCCGGTCTACAACGAGGCCCGTACCATTCATCAAATTCTGGATTTGCTGCGTGAGCTGAAGCTGGTGAATAACATCGGCAAGGAAATAATTCTCGTCAACGACTGCTCTACCGATGCCTCCGCCGAAACCATTCGGGCCTACGCCGCGCGCTACCCCGAAATGGGCCTGCGCCTGCTGGAGCACACCGTGAACCAGGGCAAAGGGGCGGCCCTGCACACGGGCATCCGCGAGGCCACCGGCGACTACGTCATCATTCAGGATGCCGACCTGGAATATGACCCCGAGGAGTATAACCTGCTGATTAAGCCCGTCCTCAAAGGCTTTGCGGACGTGGTGTTCGGTTCGCGCTTCATGGGTGGCAACCCGCACCGCATCCTGTTCTTCTGGCACAGCATCGGCAACTACTGGCTCACCTTGTTCTCGAACATGGTGACCGACCTGAACCTGACCGACATGGAAACGTGCTACAAGATGTTCCGGCGCGACATCATTCAGGGCTTGAAGTTGGAAGAAAACCGCTTCGGTTTCGAGCCCGAAGTGACCGCCAAAGTGGCCAGGGTCAAGGACGTCCGCATCTACGAAGTCGGCATCAGCTACTACGGCCGCACCTACGCCGAGGGCAAGAAAATAGGCTGGCGCGATGGCTTCCGCGCCATCTACTGCATCCTCAAATACGGCCTGCTGGGCCAGTAGAAACGCGCAGTAGGCTAAGCTTATGCACTGATAGTAACCAGCTCAGCCTCAGGTTCCGCCGCTGGCCGCAGGCCCACCGTCATGAGCACCAGAAACACCGACATGAACAGGCCCAACGTGGCCAGGTAGGGATAGGGCACTTGCAGAAAGGCATAAAACGTAGCCAGATACAGCTTTAGGATGGTCACGAGGTAAACCCGGTAGTCGATGCGGCGCGTCCGCTGCCGCACGTAAGCCACGGCAGCCACGGCCACCACCGTCAGCAGCAGGCCCACATGTATGGTTTTGAGCAGGCCAATCTTCTCGTAGAGTGACCCGGGCGCATATGTATAGAAGAAAGAAGCGAAGCCCAGGCCATTGAAGGGGTGTATCGGCAGGCCATCATCGCCCAGATGCTTCCACTCAAAAACGGCGGCGTCGGTGTACGAGCGCTGCACTTCCATAAACAGGCCCCAGTTGTGCGACAGGTACGGCACAATGTATAAGCCGATGACGCCCAGCAGCACTGTACCGGCAATCAGCAGCGCATTCTTCTTCGAGTCATAGAAAAACATCAGCCCCAGGTACAGCGGTGCCCAAAAAATCAGCGAATACCGCGAAAGCACGCACAGCAGCAGCGCCAGCGCCTGCAACGGCCAGAAGCGAAGCAGAATGCCCACCACCAGCAGCGTGTAGTAACCCAGTATCATGTATTCGACGGTGATGCCCACGTAGGCCCACTGCGTGGTTACGAGCGCATAGAAAACCACGAATGGCAGCGCGGCTAATGCCAGCGTCTGAGGCCAGGGCTGGTGCAGGCGCCACACAAGGTACTCGTAGAGCAGCACGCCCAGCAGGAAGATGCCCCAGGCCACAAAGCGGTAGTCGAAACCTAGCCACTCGGCCAGGATGAAGGGAAACCACATGGCCGGCAGGTAGGTGGGCAGTTCGAAGTAGCCCAGCTCCCACGTCAGGGGCGTGTAAATCTCGGAACCATTCAGCCAGCGCCGGGCGTAGGCCTGGAGGGCCGGAATAATATCGGCAAATTCGAGGATGGGGCGGTAGCTCCATATTTCGCGCTTCACCAGGTTGGTGTTGTACCAGCCGCCTGCCAGCGCCCCGGCGGCCACCGCCAGCAGACGGTGCCACGCGGCTGGTGCCCACGCCGCCATTGGCCAGCTGGGCAGCGGCGGGGCAAGCTCCCACCGACGGCCCCGCGCAAAAGCCAGCGTGCTCAGCACTACTCCGATAGCCAGCAGGTACAGGATGACCGGACTGACATAAGGCCCAAAGTAATTGCGCTTCCAGTTAAAAAGCACGAGCTCGGCGGCAAACAAGGCATACACCAGGTATTGAATGCCGTTTCGGGATGAACTCGTGGAGCGGGGAGAGCTAATCATTAGACATGGCTGCTAAAGCACGGAGCACCCAAGGCCAGCGGCGCGATGCGCCCTAGGGGTGCCCCGAAAGTAGATAAAGCGAAATACGCAACACCGGGCCCCTGGCAACGAGGCGGCCCGCCGGCCGCAGCTCATTACCAAGAACCCGGTGTTGCGTTGGAAGCAGAATTAGGGGCGCAGAATCTGCACGTCGTCGAGGTAGGCCACGTTCTGCGAGCCGCCGCTCCACAGGTACATGTAAAGCTTGAAGTTGGAGCCCGCGTTAGCTGGCAGGGTCAGGGTTTTTTCAACCTCAACCCACTCGTTACGCTTCTTCACGGCTTTGTCCAGGGGTAGGGCCTCCCACATGGCGGGCTTGCCATCGGTAGCGGCGGGGTCTACCAGTTGGGTTACGATGCTCGCCGTCACGGGGCCGGTGGGTACGTACACCCAGCCTTTCACCTTAATCTGGGTGAGGCGGGTAGGGCTGAGCTTGCCCAAAGTGCCGATGAATCCATTGCTAAACTCAATGCCCGGGCCCACGTGTGCAGAGTAGGGAGCGGAGTGAGCCTTCTCTTTGGTCAGGGAGGGCTGGGGAATGTCACCAATCCAGCCGTCCAATTGGTCGAAATCATTACCGGTTAGATAATTTGCCGGATGAGTAGTAGTGTTTTTGTCGCCGCAACCAGCCAGAGTAGCTGCTGTTAGCAGAAGCAAAGTATATTTTTTCATAGAAAAAAATTGAAAACAAACGCTTTTGTAGCACTGCAAAGGTATGGTAGAATGTGGGATAGCCGAGTGAGTGGGCCGGCTGAATAATGGTTGGATTGTACTTTAGGGGCCAATTTAATTTTTTCCTCTCCCGTGTCGATTTCCTCTCCCGCAGATACTGCTCCTACCACTGCAGCGCCGGCGGCGGCCGTGCCCTACTTCCAGCCCCTCGATATTGTCCGTTTCGTGGCGGCGCTGCTTATTCTCATCACACACAGCTACGAGCACTGGACCGATGTGCCTCAGGTAGCGGCCACCATGGTCGACTGGGGCGGGCAGCCCGCGTGGTGGGCCACCAAGCTCAAGCTGTTCGTGGGCAGCTTCAACATCGGGGTCGACATTTTCTTCCTGATGAGCGGGTTCCTCATTACCTACCTGCTGCTGGCCGAAAAGCAGCGCTACGCCCGCATCGATATCAAAAGCTTCTACATGCGCCGGGTGCTGCGCATCTGGCCGCTCTACTACTTCTGCGTGGCCATGGCCCCGGTGCTTTCGCACTTCGCCGGCGAGCCGGCGGCCAACATGCCGGCTCACCTGCTGTTTCTGGGCAACTTCGATTTGATGAAGCACGGCTGGGGCTCCACGGCCGTCAACCACCTGTGGTCCATCTGCATCGAGGAGCATTTTTACCTGGTGTGGCCGCTGCTCATCGCCTTCGTGCCCCGGCACAAGCTCACTACCGTTTTCGGGGCCGTCATCCTGCTCAGCTTTCTCACGCGGCTGTACTACTTCTACTTCGTGCCGGATTCATACATGGCCTTGTACCTGAATACCTTGTGCCGGTGGGATGCGCTGGCCATTGGGGCCTTGTTTGCCTACGCCTATTTCTACGGCTACCAGCTGCCGCGCGTGCCAGCGGCCCTGCGCTGGATGCTGTACGGCGCCACACTGCTGGTTTTTGCCAGCGACTCCTACGGCAACTGGGACAACGTCTTCCTGCTCTCGTTTAAGAAATACGTGTTTCTGGGCGTCATTGCCTTCTTCATCGGCAACGTTCTTTTCAATCCTGACTCGGCAGTGAAGTGGCGGGGGCGCACCATCTTCCACTACTTCGGCAAGATTTCCTACGGCATCTACATGTTTCACGGCTTCGTGATTTTTGCCTTCGTGCGGGTCTTCCCCATGTTTCACACCCCGCTTTTCATTTTGTGGGTGATGCTGGGCACGCTGCTGGTAGCCGCCGCTTCCTACGAGCTGGTGGAAAAGCCCATTCTGCGCCTGAAAAAATACTTTGACGCCTTCCGCCAGCAGCGCATGCAGGTAGCGCAGCCGGTGCCGGTTGCCATTGCGGAGCCCGTTAGTGTACCGGGGTAAGGTCGGGAGAGACCGGCATGGCCAGCCACTCCGGCGTAAACACGGTGTCGTCGGGGCGGCCCAGCTGATACACAATTTGGCGCACCTGCCGGGCACCGGCCCGCAGGCGCAACGAGTAAGCGCCCGGCGGCAGTGCAGGCCAGGCCAACTCCCAGGCGGGAGCGGGCAGTTGCTGGCCGCTGCGCACCGGCTGGCCGCACAGGTCATAAAGCGTCCAGCTGAGCGATGAGCGGCCGTTGTCGGGCGAGGCCACCCAGTGGCGCGGCGAGTCCGTGTCGTTGAAGGCCACGAGGGGGGCCAGCCATCGGCCGTTCACCGGCAGCGGCAACGAGGCAAAGTCGTGCGGGTTGCGGTTGTAGGCTAGTTCGAGCCGGGGGCGCTGGTTGGGGCGCTCCAGCCAGCGCCAGCGCATTCCGGGAGCGGTAGCGCCCAGTACCCCGGCCGTAGTGCGCGGAAATTGCAGGATGCCCGGGGCGGGTGCCACCGGGGCCACCGGCGGGCGGGCCACGGTGCCCCGCGGCTGCTTATACACCCGGATGTAGTCGATGTCGAGCGAGGCCGCCGGGGTCTGCGCCCACGAGCTCATGCCCAGGTTGGAAATTACGTCGAGCGGGCAGCCCAGCGGGAGCAGTCGGGTTTCGTGCCGAATGGCCACGCCATCGAAATAATATACCAGCTCCTGGGCCTGCCAGCTCACGGCGTAGGTGTGCAGGTCATCCGTGAGGCGGCCCGGCCCGGTCCAGTAAAAGAAGCTTTGCGAAGCCTCGTTGGCGATGCCCGGCTGCCCGAGACGCCAGAACTCGTGGTTCCAGAGAATGATATTGTTCGAGATTGCCTCGGGCGCACCCGCTTCAAAAACGTCTACTTCGTCGGGGGCACCATAAAGCCAGAAAGCGGGTGACGGGGCATCGGCCCGGGGCAGCCGGCAGCGAATCTCAAACAAGCCGTAGGTGAACCCCGTCCGGCTATTGTCGCAGCCCACCAAGGCCAGCGAATCCTTGCCCGACCGGCTGAATAGCATGCCGGAGTCGTAGCGCAGCTGCCGTGCCCGGTAGGGCCGCAGCGTCTCGCGGCGGCGGGCGCGCAGGTGCAGCAGCCCCTCCGCATCGACTGTGACCTGCTCGCCGGTATAGTACTGGCCTTCGGAGCCGCCCAGGTTGCGTCCCCAGGGGTAGGCAAACTGCCAGTGCGCAGCCACCACGCTGCTATCGCCGGGGGTGTTGAACTCGTTGGCCCAGTAGAGCCGCCAGTTGGTGTGCCGCAGGGTATCAGGGGGAGCCTGACTGTGGGCCGTGCCTGCCACTAAAGCCAGCCGGATGACCAACAGCCAGTAAAAAAGACTTTTCATGGTTGCGGCTTTGGGTAGATGGTGGGTATGGATGCCAGCCTTAAATGTACACGCAGGAACTGCTAAATTTCGGTTGCCTCCGGGAGGGTTTGGGTGACCCTCGCTGTCGATGTTACCTTGATTTTTTTCATAAAGAGCCTCTATCAAGGGGCTCGCTTACGGCCGGTAGCACCGGCTGAATCGGCCAAGAGGTCGTAAATTGCAGCGAACTGTTTATGCACCAAAAAAAAGCATAATAAGGCCATTATTGATAGCCTGTTGCCGGCCCACCTCGCACGGACGCTTTTAACCTTTCCTGCTCAAGGCGCGCCCCAAACGCTGGACTACACAATTTCTACTTTATGATAAAAATATCGGATTGGAACAGCCAGGTGGTTGCACGGGAGGGAACGCGCCAAACGACGGCTTATGATATGCGGTTGCGGGTGCTGCTGAACAATGAGCTCATCGCACGGCTGCTGTCTGTCGCGTTGTTTGGGGTTTCGGTACTGGTGGCGTTCCTGACAAAAAACACCTATGATAGCGGCGACAGCATCCTGCATTTTCTGTACGCGAAGGCCGTACCGCAACATCCCGAAAACCTGCTTGACCCCTGGGCCAAACCCGTTTTTACCCTGCTCGCGGCGCTTCCGTCGCAAGGCGGATTTTTGGGAATGAAGTTACTCCAATGCGCGGTGGTGGCGGTGTCAGCCCGGCTGGCCTACGTCACTGCGCGGCAGCTGCGGCTGCCCTGGCCGGCCCTGGCCATTCTGTTTTGCTACGCGGCCCCCGACTATTTTCGAATTCAGTTTTCGGGGTTGACGGAGCCTACTTTTGGGCTGGTACTGATTGCCGCGGTCGCTTTGGCGGTTACCAACCGGCCCGTTTGGTCGGCGGCGGTGCTCTCCTTTTTGCCGTTTGTTCGCTCAGAAGGGTCCATGTTTCTGGGCATCTGGACGGTCTACCTGGTCTGGAACCGTAGTTGGCGCGCCCTGCCCTTTCTGTTTCTTGGCTACGCGGTGTACAGTTTTGTCGGTGGCTTGGTGCTTGGCGACTTCACGTGGGTCTTCACCAAAAACCCGTATGGCCTGCATTCGCAATACGGCCATGGCTTGTGGGGACGCTTCGTAGAGAGTATGCCGACACTGTTGGGCTGGCCGCTGACTTTTTTTTCAATAGTAGGGGGCCTACGGATGCTGTGGCGTGCTACTAAAGTAAAGGAATGGTTGCAGCCATTGTTTAGGGCCGAGCTATTGCTGATTTACGGCAGCATTGTGGCGTTTTTGGTTATGCAATCGGCCTTTTGGGCCCTTGGATTGTTTGGTTCCTTTGGCATGACGCGGGTGCTGGCGGTGCTTACGCCCCTGTGCGTGGTGGCGGCGCTTAGTGGGCTGGCCTGGCTAAGCCAGCTGGGGCGTTCCGGTCGCATGCGCGGCCTGATTGCGGCTACTGGCGTAGCGGCCGTTGTGGTCCTGCTCTTTTCTCGCGACTACGGCTACAACGCCGAAAGCGGAATCAATGTTGGCTGGCGGAGCACCTTGCACTGGCGCCGCGATTTTCAGGAAAGCACCGATATGATGCTGGCTGACCAGGCTGCCGCTTGGCTGAAGCAGCACGACGCGGGCTACAAGTGGCACCCCATCGCATTCTCGCACCTCTATTTTGCTGTGCCCATGAATGTCGACATCTTCGATACCGATGCAAAGCCCTCGCTTACCAAAGATTATGCGCCCTATCTGGATGGCGTTCCGGTGGGGACTTATGTGTACTGGGACGGATGGTTCTCGCCAGTAGAGAGCCACTTGCCGTTGGAGCTCCTACAAAAGGACAGTCGCTTCAAGCAGTTGTGGAAAGGCGCTATCCCGATGGATTTATCGAATCCGGGCGGAGCCACGTTTCAGTCAGTAATTTTCGAAAAGACGCGGTAAATCCCAACAGAACACCGCTGCGGTGGTGACCTGATTTCTGGCAATCACCGTTTGGCGCCCTCCGAAACCATCAAAAGGCCACGGTAGTAAGCCCTGCTGCTTGGTGCCGCCACTGCCCCAACGGTCAGGAAGAGCCGAGTATATTTGTCCGTCTGGCCGGTGTGGTTGGGACCAAATTGTTACCGCGCTGAAGTGTTTACCCCCTTGGAGCTATCCGTCATCATCCCCATCTACAACGAGGAAAGCACCCTGGGTGAGCTGTACCCGCGCGTGCGCACCGTGCTGGAAGGCATGGCCCTGGCCGGCGGGTACGAGATGATTTTTATCAACGACGGCTCCCGCGACCAGTCGTTGCCCATGCTCCTGGACTTGGCCGCCCGTGACGCCCGGGTGCGCTACATTGACCTAAGCCGCAATTTCGGCCACCAGATTGCCGTCACGGCCGGCCTCGATAACGCCAATGGCGAGGCAGTCGTCATCATCGACGCCGACCTGCAGGACCCGCCCGAACTCATCCCTGAGCTCTACCGCAAGCTGCGCACTGGCTACGAAGTGGTGTACGCCAAGCGCCGCTCGCGGCAGGGCGAAAGCGTGGCCAAAAAGTTTACCGCCCGTCTGTTCTACCGCATTCTGGCCAGCATCACCAACGTTTCCATACCGGTCGATACCGGCGACTTCCGCATCATTTCCCGCAAAGTAGTGGAAGGCCTGCGGCGGATGCCCGAGCAGAACAAGTTTCTGCGCGGTCAGATTTCCTGGATTGGCTACCGCCAGACCTTTGTAGAATACGACCGCGCCGAGCGCGCCGGGGGCGAAACCGGCTATACCTACCGCAAGATGATTCGGCTGGCGCTGGATGGCATCACCGCCTTCTCCGACGTGCCCCTGAAAGCCGCCACGCTCATGGGCTTCACCGTGTCGGGCATTGCTTTTCTGGTGATGCTCTACACACTTTACTCCCGGTTTATCAGCCACGATTACGAGCCGGGCTGGGCTTCGCTGATGGTGAGCATCCTGTTTTTGGGTGGCGTGCAGCTCATTGCCATCGGCATCATCGGCGAATACATGGCCCGCATGTCGGCCAACGTGCGGCAGCGTCCCCTTTATTTTATTGCCGATACCAACCTACCCGCCGTGGCTGTGCCGGATTTAGCGGAGGCTGCGCCCCGAAGCTAAGCAAATTCGGTGGCCGGGCGGGTCGTAAGTTCGTCCTATGCTTCGCATTCAGAATTACCTCAACGGCCAGTTGGTGCCGCCGCTGGCCGGCCGTTACCTCGACAACGTGGACCCCGCCACCGGCCAGGTTTACGGCCAGATTCCCGACTCCGACTCTGCAGACGTAGCCGCCGCCGTGGCCGCCGCCGAAGCCGCCCTGCCCGCCTGGCGCGCCCTCTCGGCCGAGGAACGAGGCCGCCTCCTGGTAAAAATCGCCGACCTCATCGACGCCAACCTTGACCGCCTGGCCCGCGCCGAAAGCCAGGACAACGGCAAGCCCCTAGCCCTGGCCCGCGTGATGGACATCCCCCGAGCAGCCTCCAATTTCCACTTCTTCGGCACTGCCGCCGGCCACTTCGCCACCGAAGCCCATGTGCAGGACGGGGTGGCCGTGAACTACACCGTGCGCCACCCCGTGGGAGTGGTGGGCTGCATTTCGCCCTGGAACCTGCCGCTCTACCTTTTTACCTGGAAAATTGCGCCCGCCCTGGCCGTGGGCTGCTGCGTGGTGGCCAAACCCTCGGAAATCACGCCCGCGACGGCTTTTCTGCTGAGCGAACTGTGCATCGAAGCCGGCCTGCCAGCGGGCGTGCTCAACATCATCCACGGCAACGGCCCGAATTGCGGGCAGGCCATCGTGGAGCATCCGGGCATCAAGGCCATCAGCTTCACGGGCGGCACGGCCACCGGGCGGCACCTGGCCGCCACCGCCGCGCCCATGTTCAAAAAGCTGAGTCTGGAATTAGGCGGTAAGAATCCGAACATCATTTTCGCCGATTGCGACCTGACTGCCGCCGTGGCCACCAGCATCCGCAGCAGCTTTGCTAATCAGGGTCAGATTTGCCTGTGCGGCTCGCGCATCTTCATCGAGCGCCCGATTTACGAGGCCTTCAAAACCGAATTTCTGAAGCAGCTCAAGGACCAGAAAATCGGCGACCCAATCGAAGCTGACACCAAACAGGGCGCGCTGGTTAGCGAAGCTCACCTGAATAAAGTGCTGACCTACATCAAGCTGGCGCACGAAGAAGGCGGCACACTCCTGGCTGGTGGCCACCGCGCCACCGTGCCCGGCCGCTGCGCCGAAGGGTATTTTCTTGAACCCACGGTATTCGAGAACCTGCCCTTCGACTGCCGCACCAACCAGGAAGAAATATTCGGCCCCGTGGTCACCCTCACGCCCTTCGAAACCGACGAGGAAGCCCTGATGATGGCCAACAGCACCGACTATGGTCTCTCCGCTACCCTCTGGACCCGCGACCTGCAACGCGCCCACCGCATAGCCCACCAGCTACACAGCGGCATCGTCTGGATAAACACCTGGCTGCACCGCGACCTGCGCACGCCCTTCGGCGGCATGAAAAACTCCGGCGTGGGCCGCGAAGGCGGGCTGGAGGCACTCCGGTTTTTCACCGAAGCGCAGAATGTGTGCGTGAAGCTTTAGAACTGAACGCCCGCATACACCTCGGCCAGCGGCACCTGGCAGCCGATGCTGCTCAAATCCAGCACGGCGTTCAGGTCACGGGTTTCGGTGAGCACCCAGCGGCCCAGGTCGTCCAGCGTATGCAGTTCCGCGTGAATGGCCTGGGCATCCAGCGTTAAGTATTGGCGCAGGCTGGGCACCTGACGGTAAAGCATGAATTTCTCGCTACGGTCGTACTGGCTGGTAGTGGGCGACAGCACTTCCACCAGCAGCGTGGGATTCAATAGCGTATCGGGCTTTTTTTCTTCGTTGAATTCCGGCTTGCCGCACACCACCGTCAGGTCGGGGTACACGAAGGCGCTGCCGCTCATAATTTGGAGGCGCTGGTCGCTGCCCACCACCGAGCAGCCTTGGCCGCGTAATCGACTATAAAGTTCGCCGGTCAGGTTCGCGCAAATCAGGTTGTGCGCATAGCCGGCCCCAGCCATAGCGCGGATTTCGCCCTGAAAATATTCGTGTTTAAATTCCGCCTCGCGCTCCAGGCGCAGGTATTCTTCGGGCGAAACGTAGCTGGCAGGTTCGGTTTGGAAGGCGGGCTGAGCCATAATGCAAGCACAATAAGGGAATTACCCAAAAGTACGAAGCCAACCCCGCCCTTGTCCTTACCTTTGCGGGCTGAACCGCTCGATTGCCCCGAATGCCCCACGCCACCCCCGATTATTACGCCCATCCCACGGCCATCCTCGACGAGGGGTGCCAGATAGGCCGGGGTAGCCGCATCTGGCACTTTTGCCATGTGTGCGCCGGGGCCGATATCGGCGAAGACTGCAACCTGGGCCAGAACGTATTCGTGGCCGACGGCGTGACCCTGGGCCGCAACGTGAAAGTACAGAACAACGTGAGCCTCTACGGCGGCGTCGTGTGCGAAGACGACGTATTCCTGGGCCCTTCGGTGGTATTCACCAACGTGAAAAACCCGCGCAGCGCCGTGCCCCGCAAAGGCCCCGGCCAGTACCAGACCACGCATCTGGAACAAGGCGTTACCATTGGGGCCAACGCCACCATCGTGTGCGGCACGCGGCTGGGCCGCTACGCCTTTGTGGGCGCGGGCAGCGTGGTCACGCACGACGTTCCGGCCTATGCCCTCGTATACGGCACGCCCGCCCGCCCGCAGGGCTGGATGAGCGCCTACGGGCACCGCCTCACGTTCGACCAGCACGGCCATGCCACCTGCCCCGAAAGCGCCGAAAAGTATGAACTGAGTCCCGACGGCCGTACGGTTCGGCCACTGGGACGTACTGCCAATAAGTTGCCGAAAATCAGCAACTAACCGTGAAAATTAGCAACTGAACATTACGCTCGTGTACGACCAACTATTGCGCAAAGAGGCCACCCTGGCCGTCATCGGCCTCGGCTACGTGGGCCTTCCCATCGCCCTTGAGTTTGCCAAGCAACTCAAGGTGATTGGCTTCGACATCAACGCCGGCCGCGTGGCCCAGATGAAAGAAGGCATCGACCCCAGCGGCGAGCTGGATAAAGAAGCATTCGAAGGCTGCGATATCACCTTCACCGATTCGTTGGAAGTGCTGCGCCAGGCGCAATTCTACATCGTGGCCGTTCCCACGCCCATCGACGAGCACGCCCAGCCCGACCTCAAGCCGTTGCTTGGCGCGTCCGGCTCGGTAGGCAAGGTGCTGAAAAAGGGCGACTATGTGGTGTTTGAAAGCACCGTGTACCCCGGCTGCACCGAGGAAGACTGCATTCCGGTGATGGAGCGCCTCTCGGGCCTGAAATTTCCAACCGATTTCAAAGTAGGCTACTCGCCCGAGCGCATCAACCCCGGCGACAAGGAGCACACCCTCACGCGCATCGTGAAAGTGGTGAGTGGTTGCGACGAAGAGTCGCTTGATACCATCGCCAAGGTCTACGAGCTGGTGGTGAAGGCCGGTGTGCACCGCGCCAGCAGCATCCGCGTGGCTGAAGCTGCCAAAATCATCGAAAACACCCAGCGCGACGTCAACATCGCCCTGATGAACGAGCTGTCGATGATTTTCGACCGCATGAGCATCAACACCTACGAAGTGCTGGAAGCCGCCGGCACCAAGTGGAACTTCCTGAAGTTCTCGCCCGGTCTGGTGGGCGGCCACTGCATCGGTGTCGACCCTTACTACCTGACCTACAAGGCCAAAGAGCTGGGCTACGATGCGAAGGTGATTCTCTCGGGCCGCACCACCAACGACAACATGGGCGCCTACATCGCCCGGAAAACGGTGCAGATGATGATTAAAAAAGGCAAGGACGTGGCCAAAAGCCGCGTGCTGGTGATGGGCGCTACCTTTAAGGAGAACGTGGAAGACATCCGCAACTCCAAGGTGGCCGACGTGATTCAGGAGCTGAAAAACTTCTCGGTGAACGTGGATATCGTGGACCCGCACGCCGATTCCAACGAGCTGCACCACGAGTACGGCTTCCGTCTGACCCACAACGATGACGTGCGCAATGACTACGACGCCGTGATTGTGGCCGTGAGCCACCAGCCCTACGCCACCAAGGACGAAGCCTACTTCCAGTCCATCACCTCCGACAATGCCGTGCTGGTCGACATCAAAGGCCTGTACCGCGGCAAGATGAAGGAACTGCAATACTGGAGCCTGTAGTAATTGATAACGCAGAATATGAGTAAGATACTCGTTACCGGCGGCGCCGGCTACATTGGCTCCCACGCGGTAGTGGCGCTCCAGCAGGCCGGTTACCAGCCGGTTATCGTCGATAATTTCAGTAATTCGGAAGAGTCGGCGCTGGCTGGCATCGAGTCAATTCTGGGCGTAAAAGTGCCAACGTACCGCATCGACTGCGCTAACGCGGCCGCCTTGCGCGGCGTGTTTGAGGCCGAGAAAGATATTCAGGGCGTCATTCACTTTGCGGCTTACAAGGCCGTGGGCGAATCGGTAGCGAAGCCACTGATGTATTTCCAAAACAACGTGGGCTCGCTGCTGACGCTGCTGGGCGTAATGGCCGAATTTAAGGTGCAAAACCTGGTGTTCTCGTCGTCGTGTACTGTATACGGCATCCCCGACGCCCTGCCCGTGACGGAAAATACGCCCACCAAGCCGGCTTCGTCGCCCTACGGCCGCACCAAGCAAATGTGCGAAGACGTGGTGCGCGACGTCTCGGCCGCCCCGACCAACGAGCTGCACACCATCCTGCTGCGTTATTTCAACCCCATCGGAGCCCACGAATCGGCCAAGATTGGTGAGCTGCCCCTCGGGGTGCCCAACAACCTCGTGCCGTTCATTACCCAGACGGCGGCCGGCATCCGCGAGCAACTGACCATCAACGGCGGCGACTACGATACCGTGGACGGTACCAATATTCGCGACTACATCCACGTCGTGGACCTGGCCAAAGCACACGTGGTGGCCGTGCAACGCCTGCTCGACCGCAAAGGCAGCGAAACGGTGGAAACCTTCAACGTAGGCACCGGCCAGGGCAACTCGGTGCTGGAAGTGGTGCAAACCTTCGAACGGGTGAGCGGTCAGAAGCTCAACTACCGCATCGGCCCGCGCCGCCCCGGCGATGTGCCCGCCATCTACGCCGATGCCACAAAGGCAGCAGAAGGGCTGGGCTTCAAAACCGAAACTTCTCTGGCGGATTCGTTGGCCAGCGCCTGGAAATGGCAGCAGGCATTGGCTAAGAAATAAACAGATTATATAGAACTCGGCGGCGCATGGCGCGGCCGAAAAACAAGCAACACCATGAAAATCCTCATCACTGGCGGCGCCGGTTTCATTGGCTCTCACGTAGTTCGGCTCTTCGTAACGAAATACCCGAACTATCAGATTATCAACCTTGACGCGCTGACCTACGCTGGCAACCTGGAGAACCTGCGCGACATTGAGAATGCCTCGAACTACAAGTTCATCAAGGGCGACATTGCCGACCAGAACTTCATCGACCAGCTGTTTGCCAACGAGGAACCCGACGCGGTGATTCACCTCGCGGCCGAGTCGCACGTGGACCGCAGCATCACCGACCCGATGGCTTTCGTGAAAACCAACGTCATCGGCACCGTGAATCTGCTGAACGCGGCCCGCCACCTGTGGCAGCCCGGCGGCTACGACGACCACGTGTTCTACCACGTGAGCACCGACGAGGTGTACGGCTCGCTGGACTTCGGCCCCGAGATGTTCACGGAGGAAACGGCTTACGACCCCCGCTCGCCCTATTCGGCCTCGAAAGCCAGTTCCGACCACTTTGTGCGCGCCTGGCACCACACGTATGGCATGCCAATCAAGCTGAGCAATTGCTCTAACAACTACGGCCCCAACCACTTCCCTGAGAAGCTGATTCCGCTGGCCATTCACCGCCTGCGCACCGGCCAGCCGGTACCCGTGTACGGCAAAGGCGAAAACGTGCGCGACTGGCTCTTTGTGAAAGACCACGCCACGGCCATCGACGCGGTGTTCCACAAGGGCAAAAACGGCGATACCTACAACATCGGCGGCGTGAACGAGTGGCAGAACCTGAAGCTCATCGAACTGCTCTGCGACGTGGTGGACGAGAAAACCGGCCAGGCACAGGGCACCTCGCGCAAGCTCATCAAGTTCGTGACCGACCGCGCCGGCCACGACATGCGCTACGCCATCGACTCCAGCAAAATCATGAACGAGCTGGGCTGGAAACCCTCCGTAACCTTCGAGCAGGGCCTGGCCCAGACTGTAGACTGGTACCTCGCCAACGAAGAGTGGCTCAATAGCGTAACGAGCGGCGCATATCAAGATTATAACGCGAAGCAGTACGCAGGACGGTAGCCCTACGCTTCAGTTATCAGTGAGCAGTGTCGTTCACTAGTCATTTGATAATTGTTCACTGCTCACTGCTCACTGATAACTGTTAACTGACCTTATGTACGAAAACCCCTTCCACGAGCAGCCGCTCGATAACCTGACTTTTCTCGTGACTGGCGGCGCGGGCTTCATCGGCTCCAACATCGTGGAGTATCTGCTGAAGTACGGCGTGAAGAAAGTGCGGACTCTGGACAACTATTCCAACGGTTTCCGCAAGAACCTGGCGCTGTTTTCGGGCGATTCGCGCCTGGAAATTGTTGAAGGCGATATCCGCGACGCGGCTACCTGCGCCGCCGCCTGCGAGGGCGTGGATGTGGTGCTGCACGAGGCCGCTCTCGGCTCGGTGCCGCGCTCCATCAAAGACCCGGTGCTGACCAACGACGTGAACGTGGGCGGCTTCGTGCAGATGCTGACGGCTGCCAAGGATGCGGGCGTGAAGCGTTTTGTGTACGCCGCTTCGAGCTCAACCTACGGCGACCACCCCGGCCTGCCCAAGGTAGAAGACCGTATTGGCAAGCCGCTCTCGCCCTATGCCGTGACGAAGTACGCCAATGAGCTCTACGCCGACGTATTTGCCAAAACCTACGGCATGGAAATCGTTGGCCTGCGCTACTTCAACATCTTCGGCCCGCGCCAGGACCCGGGCGGAGCCTATGCAGCCGTGATTCCGCTGTTCATCGATGCCATTCTGCGCAACGAGCCGCCCACGCTGAACGGCGACGGCGGCCAGACCCGCGACTTCACCTTCGTGGAAAACTGCGTGGAAGCCAATATTCGCGCCGCGCTGGTGCAAAACCCGGAGGCCTTGGGCCAGGTGTATAACATTGCCGTGGGCGACCGCACTTCGCTGGTGCAGATGTACGACATCCTGCGCGAAGAAGCCGGCTCGGATTTGGCGCCGAAATTCGGCCCCAACCGCGCCGGGGATATCCGCGATTCCTTGGCTGATATCTCGAAGGCCAACCGGCTGCTGGGCTACCAGCCGCAGGTGCGCATTCGTGAGGGGTTGAAGAAAACGCTGGAGTGGTTTAAGGCCAATCAGGCGTTTATTGCCGAACGTAATTAAGTTGTAGCCTGGACTCTGCGAGTCCGGGCGTTAGTCCAGATTCTCCAACGCCCGGACTCGCAGAGTCCAGGCTACAATTCTCACCTAATGAAAGGAATTATCCTCGCCGGCGGCTCCGGCACCCGCCTGCACCCGCTCACGCTGGCCGTATCGAAGCAACTCATGCCCGTGTACGACAAGCCGATGGTTTACTATCCGTTGTCGATTCTGCTGTCGGCGGGTATTCGGGAAGTGCTGATTATCACCACGCCCCACGACCAGGAGCAGTTCAAAAAGCTGCTCGGCGACGGCAAAAGCCTGGGCTGTGATTTTCAGTACGTGGTGCAGGAGGTACCCAACGGCCTGGCTCAGGCTTTTGTGCTGGGCGCTGATTTTATCGGTACCGATAGCGTGGCCCTGGTGCTCGGCGACAATATTTTCTACGGCGCTGGCCTGGAAGAGCTGCTGAAGTCGAACAACGACCCCAAAGGCGGCGTGGTGTTCGCCTACCACGTGCACGACCCCGAGCGCTACGGCGTGGTGGAGTTCGACGCCGATAAAAATGCCCTTAGCATTGAAGAAAAGCCGGCCAAGCCCAAAAGCAACTACGCCGTGCCCGGCCTGTATTTCTACGACAACGACGTGGTGGAAATTGCTAAGAACCTCGAAATGAGCCCCCGCGGCGAGTACGAAATCACGGACGTGAACAAGGAGTACCTACGCCGGGGCACGCTGAAAGTGGGCATTCTCGGCCGCGGCACGGCCTGGCTCGACACCGGCACATTCGAAAGCCTGATGCAGGCCGGCGAGTTTGTGAAGGTGATTGAGCAGCGGCAGGGCCTGAAAGTAGGTTCTATCGAAGAAGCGGCTTACCGCCAGGGCTTTATTGACGCCGACCAACTGCGCGCCATTGCCGCCCCGCTGCGCAAAAGCGGCTACGGCGACTACCTAATGAACCTGCCCGAGCAACTGCTGATGGAAGGGTAGGGCCGGTAAGGAGGAGTGTCATCTGTCATTGCGAGGCCGCAGGCCGTGGCAATTCGTCCTCCCGATGTACAAAGCCCTTGAAATGCGAAAAGCCCCGGCTCTGGAGTAGAGTCGGGGCTTTGGGGTCTAACAGGGCGTGTCACATTATCAGGCTTTCTGCATGGAGAAGATGGATTGCCACAGCCTGCGGCCTCGCAATGACAGGCGTTATTCGTCCAGATACTGGTGTACGAACTTGATGGCCATGCTGCCCTCGCCCACGGCGGAGGCCACGCGGGCCATGGCCCCGGCGCGGCTGTCGCCGGCCGCGAAAATGCCGGGCACGCAGGTTTCAAGTAAATAAGGCTCCCGGTCTTTTTTCCAGACTTCGGCGTAGCGTGGGTCGGTTACGAGGTCGCGGCCGGTGAGGAGAAAGCCCTTGCCGTCGCATAATACCTGGTCGCAAATCCATTCGGTACTGGGTTTGGCGCCGATGAAGACGAAGAGGGCGCGAGCTGGGCGTTTTTCGACGGTGCCGTTCACGTCCACCATCACGGCTTCGAGGTGGTCCTGGCCGCAGGCTTCCTTGATTTGGGAATGCGGCAGCAGCTCGATGTTGGGTGTAGTGCGAATCTGCTCAATGAGATACGCCGACATGCTGGCGGCCAGGTCGGCTCCGCGAATGACAATGAACACCTTACGGGCGTAGGTGGCCAGGTACATGGCCGCCTGCCCGGCCGAGTTGCCGCCGCCCACGATGTACACGTCCTGCTCGTCGCAGCTGCGGGCTTCGGTGCGGGCCGCGCCATAATACACGCCCGCGCCGCTCAGGCGCTCCATGCCGGGCACATCGAGGGTGCGGTAGCTCACGCCGGTGGTGAGGACCACGGCTTTGGTGCTGATTTCGCGGCCGTCGCTCAAAGTCAGTACTTTGTAGCCGTCCTGAATGCAGAGGTCGGCTACTTCCTGCGGGGCCAGGAACTCGGCTCCGAGGCGCACGGCCTGGGTCCAGGCGCGGAAAGCCAGCTCGGCCCCGCTCAGGCCGGTGGGGAAGCCCAGGTAGTTTTCGATGCGGGAGCTGGTGCCGGCCTGTCCGCCGGGCGTTTGGCGCTCCACGATGAGGGTTTTGAGGCCTTCGCTGGCCCCGTACACGGCAGCAGCCAGCCCGGAAGGCCCGGCGCCCACCACCACCACATCGTACATAGCCTGCAGGGGCTGGTTGGCGATGTTCAGATGTTCGGCCAAGGCGGTTTTGGTGGGGTTTGCCACGGCCTTGCCGTCGGCACAGATAATCAGCGGTAAGTCGGTGGAGGTGAAGCCGCGAGCTTTCACCAATTCTTTGGCTTCGGGATTGGTTTCGTAGTCGAGCCACTGGTAGCCCACCATGTAACCGCTCAGGAAATCCTTGAGCTCGTGCGAGAGCGGCGACCACTGAAAACCAATGAGTCGGATGCCGCCAAACTTGGGCTTGTGCGTGACTTGCCAGGCCGTGAGCAAATCGTGCAGAATCGGATAAAGCAGGTTTTCGGGCGGGTCCCAGGGCTTCATCAGGTAATGGTCGAGCCGGGCCGAATTGATGGCACGTACTGCGGCCTCGGTGTCGGCGTAGGCGGTGAGCAGCACGCGCTTGGCGTCGGGGAAGAACTCGCGCGAGGCCGTGAGCAGCTCCACGCCTTCCAGCTCGGGCATGCGCTGGTCGGCCACGATGAGGGCCAGCGGTTCCTCCTTTTCGTGCAGCTCCTTGACGGTCGTGAGCGCCTCGGGGCCGGAGTTTACGCGCAGAATGCGGTAGTCCTCGCTGAACTCCTGGCGCAGGTCGCGGGCAATGGCGGCCAGCACCTGCGGGTCGTCATCAACGGCGAGGATGATGGGTTTTTTGTCGGGCATGATGAAGAGGCTGAATTAATTAGCGACCGGCAGCCAGGCGCAGAATTCGGTGCGGCCGGGTTCGGAATGTACTTCCAGCCGCCCGTCGTGCTGCCGGATAATCTGCTGGGCAATATCGAGGCCCAACCCCGAGCCGTCGCCGGCCTGCTTGGTGGTGAAGAAGGGCTCGAAGATGTGCGGCAGCACATCGGCCGGGATGCCGGTGCCGTTGTCAATCAAAAATACGCGCACAAAGCCGCCTTCCCGCTGGGTGCGGATGGTAATTTCGCCGCCCTGCGCGGGCAGCGCATCGATGGCGTTGTCGAGCAGGTTGGTCCACACCTGGTTGAGGCTGCTCACCTGCCCGCGAATGGGGGGCAGGCCGGGCGCAAAGTCGCGGACCACCCGAATGTTCTTCTGTCGTAGCTGGAAGCCCAGGATGTTGAGCGTACTTTCCAGGCCAGCAGTGACGTCAATGGGCTCGAAACCACTGGCGCGGTCCATATGCGAGTAGGTTTTCACATCGGCCACCAGCTTGCTGATGCGGCTGCCGGCTTCCTGCACATCATGCACCAGCTGCATGGTGGTGAGTTGGCCTTCTAGCCAGGCAAATGCCGCCGGGCGGGCGGCAGGCGGCAGCAAGTCGGCCACGTTGGCCAGAGCGGCGGGCGTCACGCCGGCTTCGAGCAGGGCCGGGGCCAGGTGGTAGCCGTTGGGCACGTTGTGCGATGCGAGCCAGTCGGCCAGCTCGTCTTCGCGGTCGGCGCGGGCCAGGGCGCTTTGCGGGGGCTGAGCTTCGGCGCTAGGCACCGCCAGGCCGGTGAGGGCCAGCATGGCTTCGGGCGAAGGGCAGTGGCTCACCAGTTCCACAAACAGCGCTGGCTTGGCTCCCACGCGGTTGGCCAGCGCCTGGGCGGCGCGGGCAATGGCGGCGGCAGGGTTATTCAGCTCATGGGCCAGGCCGGCCGAGAGCTTGCCCAGGGCGCGCAGCTTGTCGTCGCGCTCCTGGCCGCGCACCTGGTCGCGGCTGCGGTCGTTCATGATGCCCACGAGGCGTTGCACCAGCTCGGGGCTGGTTTGCTCCAGGGCCGGGAAATGGTCGCGGTGCAGCAGATAGAGCACCGTTTCGCCGGCCGCCACGCCCTGGCCGGCAATGGTGCGGAGGCGCGAATAGGGCAGCACCCCGGATACCTGGGCGGTATCAATCCGGAATATTGGGTCGTGCTGAGCGCCCTTCACGGCGTAGAATTGAATGCCGCCCTGCACCACCGCCGTCATAAATTCGGCGGGCGCCCCGGGCTCAAAGATGGTTTCGCCGGCGGCATAGGTGCGGCCTTCGCCGTGCGCTATCAGCCAGGCCAGCGTGTCGGCGGGCAGGCCGGCAAAGGCGGTAATGGTGGAGAGGTCGGAGGTGGTGAGCGTAGTAGAAATAGCCATGTTTGAATAACCCCGGGGCAGGCGGAAAGTTGGTGCGGAGCAGTGCGGGCCCGGGTGTATTTTCGCCAATTCGTTAAGTCGAGGCCGTGCCGCAAGCGGGTTCAATAGTAATTGTTCTGATGAAAGAATTTCTGCAAAAAACCTCCCGGCTGCTCGCGGCCGGATTGCTAACAGCCGGCAGCGTGACGGCTGTGCACGCCCAGCGTCCGGCGCGGGTAGCCACCCGGGTCGACTCGCTCCGCGCGGCCCGCAACGCGCCTATTACGTATTCTCCTGTTGTCTTCACAATGCTCAGTGGCAAGCAGGTACGCGGCTACGTGACCAGCTACGACCTTTTCATGCACGACAAGGTGGAATGCTACGAGCTGCCGCCCAACCAGCTGCCGCCTCCGCCCATGAAGGAGATGGCCGTCGAGCGCATCAAAACCATGGTAGTGGAAGGCCATACCCTGGATGCCCTCACCAAAAATGGCAAGCCGCTGGGGATGCTGGCCGAAAACATGACGCCCGCCGCCGGCACCAAAACCTACGGCTACTTCATCACCAAAGCCAATATGTACATTCCCATTCCACTGCCGGTGGTGCCCGTAATCATCCCGGTGGGTTCGCACGATAAATATTTCTGGTACGTGCAGCCCGCCGGTGGCATTATTCAGGAAGTGCCCCGCTCCGACAAAGCCTTTGCCACTCTGATGGCTACCGCCTTTGCCGATTATCCGGAGCTGGCGGCCCGCGTCCGGCAACAGGCTCCCGATGCCGGCTATAAAAACATGCCGCAGCTGGTGCGGGAATACAACGCGCACTTTGCCGGGGGCAAATAGCCGGGCAAACCCATTTATAAAGCAACTTTTTCGGGCAGATTGGCCTTGTAATTACACCCCATTAGTCTCCGAAATCTACCCCTATGGCCAAAGCCAGAACCGTCTTTTTCTGCCAATCCTGCGGCGCCCAATCGGCGAAATGGATAGGCCGCTGCCCCGTCTGCGGCGAGTGGAATACCTACGTTGAGGAAGTCGTCCAGAAAGAAACCGTGGCCACCACCACCGGCCAGTGGAAACCCGCCAGCACCGTGCCCGGCGGCAACGTGGCCAAAGCCGCCAAGTCGGTCCCGCTCAACAGCATCCTGGCCGAAGACGAGCCCCGCATCATCACCCCCGACGGCGAGCTGAACCGCGTGCTGGGCGGCGGCATTGTGCCGGGCTCCATCATCCTCATTGGTGGCGAGCCCGGCATTGGCAAGAGCACGCTCATGCTCCAGATTGCCCTCAGCCTCCGGAGTATGAAAGTGCTGTATGTGAGCGGCGAAGAAAGCGAAGCTCAGATAAAAATGCGGGCCGAGCGCATGGCCGACGGCCAGCATTCCGGCTGCTACATCCTTACGGAAACGAACACCCAGAACATCTTCCGGCAGGTTGACCAGGTGCAGCCCAATATCCTTGTCATCGACTCCATCCAGACCATGCATTCCACGTTGGTGGAGAGCGGCGCGGGCAGCGTGAGCCAGGTGCGCGAATGCACCGCCGAGTTCCTGAAATTCGCCAAGGAAACCAGCACGCCGGTCCTGCTCATCGGCCACATCACGAAGGATGGCAGCATTGCCGGACCCAAAATTCTGGAGCACATGGTCGATACCGTGCTGCAGTTCGAGGGCGACCGGCACATGAGCTACCGCATCCTGCGCACCACCAAAAACCGCTTCGGCAGCACTTCAGAGTTAGGTATTTACGAAATGCAGGGCGACGGTCTGCGTCAGGTGAGCAACCCCAGCGAAATCCTGCTCTCGCAGCGCGGCGAGAGCCTGAGCGGCATGGCCATCGGGGCTACGCTGGAAGGCAACCGCCCGCTGCTGGTGGAAGTGCAAGCGCTGGTTTCACCTACGTCCTACGGCACGCCGCAGCGCAGCAGCACCGGCTTCGACGCCAAGCGCCTGCAAATGCTGCTGGCCGTGCTCGAAAAACGGGCCGGCCTGCGCCTGGGCCAGCACGACGTATTCCTAAACATCGCCGGCGGCCTGCGCCTCGACGACCCCGCGCTGGACATGGCCGTGTGCGCCGCCGTAGTTTCTTCGCTCAACGACCTTCCCATCCCTGGCAACGTGTGCCTGGCGGCCGAGGTAGGACTAAGCGGCGAAATCCGAGCCGTGAGCCGCCTCGACCAGCGCCTTGCTGAAGCCGAAAAACTCGGTTTTCAGCAGATGTACGTGTCGCAGTTCAACGGCAAGGGATTGGACTTAGCCCGGTTTGGCTTGAAAGTGCACGCCGTGAGCCGGCTCGATGAAGTGCTGAACGGTTTATTCGGGTAGCGAAAAGCCACTTGATTATCAGCCGGTGCCCACAAACCTTTACGGCAACGAAATACCAGCTCGCCGGGAAAGCGGCGAAAGACCGAAATTTTGATTTGGATTTTATAAACGAAAAAGCCTTATCTTCGGATTGCTGATAGGGTTTTACCGCGAATGGCCTGGTAAATCTGGTCAGTTCTATCCATTGTCCAATTAGCTGCTGGGGTTGTTACCAACTACTCAGAGCTGGTTTTTATTGTCATGATATTATCTTTTGTCACTTGTGCACGTCGGCTGGCTGGAGCGGCTCTGCTCCTGGCTCCGCTGCTGGGCCATGCCCAGGGCCGCACGACTACGGTGGTGGGTGCCGCCGCCAAAGCGGCCCCGGTCGCGGCTGCTACTTCGGCGGGCATGGCCACCCTCACCGGCCGGGTGAGTGGGCCTACCACTGATTCTGTTGCGATTTCGCTGCGCGAGAACCCGCTCGACCCCAAGGAAAAGCTATTTCGGGTGCCGCTCAACGACAAGGGCGATTTCAAGATAGTAGTGCCCGTGGGCGGTGCTACCAAGGCCGACCTCGTGTACGGCGACGACGTGGCTCCCCTGTTCCTCGACCCCGGCACCGACATGGATGTGCGCTTCAAGGGCAGCGACATGTCGGGTACGCTGCGCTTTAAGCCCAACGACGTGCCCTCCGGCTTTGCCACCAAGCTACGTAACCGCTCGAACCTGACTGAGGAGCAGCGCCACCGCCAGCAAGCCGCCAACGCCAACAACTACCTAGTAGAAGCCGATGCGCAGTTCGTGGAAAACGATGGTTTCCAGGTGCTGCCCGATAATATTCAGCTCTACGAAGCCCCGTTCTTGTCCTTTCTGGAGTACCGCCGCAAGCACGAATACGAGTTTCTGGAAGACCACGCGGCTAAGCAGTCGTTCACGCAGGAGTTTTACAACTACGCCCACGCCGAAGTGGTGTATGCCTACGCCAACGACAAGCTCACTTTCCAGGACCTGCGCGAGCAGGTGGTGAACACCGAAGGCCGCCTGAAAATGGCCCCCGACTACTACAACTTCCTGCGTGAGCCCGGCCTGCTCAACGAGCCCAACGCCGTGCAGAGCGAGCTTTACCACGAATTCCTGCTCAACTACGTGCACTTCACCGTGAGCCAGGACCACCACCAGCGCTCCGACCCGGATTTTTACCCGGCCTGCTACGCGCTGGCCAGCAAGAAGCTCACCGGCCCGTCGCGGGCCATCATTCTGGGCCGCGTATTGCAGGAATCGTTCCGGTTCGGGCACGTGAAGCAGTCGGCCGCCATGCTGGCCGATTTCCGCAACTACGACCCCAAAAACCAGTTCTACCCCACGCTGCAAGCCGATTTCAACCTGCACAAGGACTTCGCCATCGGTGCGCCGGCTCCCGATTTCAAGCTGCCCAGCGCCACCGGTGATACCGTACACCTGCACGACTTCGCCGGCAAGCTGGTGTACCTGAACTTCTGGAAAAGCACCAACGGCCTGTGTTTGCGTGACCTAGCCTATGCCCAGGAGCTGATGCGCAAGTTTGAAGGCAAGAACATCACCTTCATCAACATTGCGCTGGATGAGAACGAGCAGGCTTGGAAGCAGCTGGTGACCGTGAAAAAATTGCCCGGCGTGCAAGTGCGCGTCCCCGGTGGGGGCCTGCGCTCGATGGTGGCAAAAGAGTACGCTTTGCAGGAAGTGCCGACGTATATGCTGGTGGGTGAGGACGGTACCTTCCTCAACACCAAGCCTAAACGCCTGAGCAGCCGCGCCGCCGTGGATGAAATCAACCAGTCGTTCGGCAAGGCCAGTACTTACACCAGCGCCATCGATTTCCCGGCCACCAAGAAATAAGCGTTCGACTGAACGCAACCGAAGTAGCGCGAACTTTGTAGTTCGCGTCTCCGCGCCACCGAAACCCCGTCCGGCGCTGGGACGCGAGCTACCAAGTTCGCGCTACTGCTTTTTAGCCCCTTCCTATGTCCGTGCTCACCGATAGCCTCAATGTTTTGTCGAAAGCCACCCCACTGCGGGTCTGGAACGCGACACAAATCATCGGCTCCTACATTCTGAGCAAGATTACGGGCAAGGCCCGGTTGCGCGGCCTGCCCATGGCGCTGAGCTTCGAACCCACCACCAGCTGCAACCTGCGCTGCCCGGAGTGCCCCAGCGGCCTGCGCTCGTTCACGCGTCCCACGGGTATGCTACAGGGTGACTTATTTAAGAAGACGATTGACGAAGTAGCCAGCCGGCTGTGGTACCTGATTTTCTACTTCCAGGGCGAGCCCTACCTGCACCCGCAATTTTTGGAACTGGTGAAGTACGCGGCCGATAAGGGCATCTATACCGCCACCAGCACTAACGCCCACTACCTCAACGACCAGAACGCCCGCAAAACGGTGGAAAGCGGCCTCGACCGCCTCATCATCTCCCTCGATGGCACCACGCAGGATGTGTACCAGCAGTACCGCGTGGGCGGCAAGCTGGAAAAAGTGTTAGAAGGCACCCGCAACGTGGTGAAATGGCGCAAAGAGCTGAAATCGAGCACGCCGCGCATCATCTTCCAGTTCCTTGTAGTGCGGCCGAATGAGCACCAGATTGACGACGCCAAACAACTGGCCGAGGCGCTGGGCGTAGATGATGTATGGTTCAAAACTGCCCAGATTTACGACCACGCGCAGGGCTCACCGCTTATCCCCACCATCGACTACTACTCGCGCTACCAGAACAATGGCGACAACACCTGGAGCCTGAAAAACAAGCTGGTCGACCACTGCTGGAAAATGTGGCACTCCTGTGTCATCACCTGGGATGGCCTGGTGGTGCCCTGCTGCTTCGACAAAGATGCCGAATACCGCCAGGGCGACCTCAAAACCGAAACCTTCCGCCAGCTCTGGCGCGGCCCCAAGTATCAACAGTTTCGCGGCAGCCTCCTCAAGGGCCGCGACCAGATTGAGATGTGCCGCAACTGCTCAGAAGGCACCAAGGTTTGGGGCTGAGAAAGCAAAATGGGCAAAAAAGAACGTCGTGCTGAGCGGAGCCGAAGCAGCTCTACCGCAATACTAACTCTGATTAGTGGCGCGGTAGAGCTGCTTCAGCTCCGCTCAGCATGACGGCCTGGTTTCGGACTGAGCGTCCTACTTATCCTTCTTTGTCAGGTTCTTGCCGAGGTCCTCAACTTGCTTGAGGAAGTCGTCGGTGTCGGTGTCGGCGTAGGTACCGTAGGCATTCGAAATGGTGCCTTTCGTGCCGTCATTGGCCTCAATGGCATAGAGGACGGACATATCGTCGGGGTCGCTCTCGCCTTCGAAACGGTAAAAGTCTACGATGGTCACTTCATCAGGCGCGTAGGTCTTGTTGGAGTCGCTGCCGATGGTATGTAGGCGGCCATCCACGACGTTGAAATCCTGGGTGAAGCCGTCCTTGGTCAGTTTGCTCTCAACGTTGACAAGGGACCGTTCTTCTTCTTTGTCTTGCATGGCGGTGGGGGTGTTTGGGTAAGGATGAAGCGGGGCGGGCCGGCTCAAATGCCAACCGCCCTCGCTCCGGCTATACGCAGCCGGGGCGGGGGCGGGTTATACCAAAGCCATAGAAAAAATGCGGAAGTGCTATGCCTTAGCGGGCCGCACTATTTAGCCGCCGCCCGCGCCTCGATGGTGCGCTGCAGACTCTCTACATCAAGCTGCCCGCAGGCCCCGCCGCAGCCCTTGGCGCAGCCGGCCGCCGTCTTGCTGAAAAACGCCCGGTAGAAAATGCGACCCACGTAAAACGCCGCCGCAATGAACAGCGCGCCAATCAGCAGGTATTGGATTTCGACGGAGGTGATGGCAAGCAGGAGCATGATAGGTAAACTAAGCAGGAAAAAGAATAGTTTGCGCTACCGCCAGAACTCGCCGATGGTGGCCTGCATCTCGGCATGAATAAGCTGGTTGCTGGCCACTATCTCGCGGCCGAATAATGGGTCGCCATCTATCAGAAATTGGGTGACGTGGCCGCCCGCCTCGCGCACCAGCAGGATGCCCGCCGCCACGTCGTAGGAATTCAGGTTGAACTCGAAATAGCCTTCGTAGCGGCCAGCCGCCACATAAGCCAAGTCGGCCGCGGCGGAACCCAGGCGGCGCACGCCGTGGCTGCGGGTAAAGAACTCACCGAGGATGTGCAGGAAGTTCTCCATCTTGTCGAAGTCCTTGTAGGGAAAGCCGGTGGCGATGAGCGAACTGTTCAACTCGGCCACATCGGTGACGTGGATGGGCTGGTCGTTGCAGAACGCGCCACCGCCGCGTACGGCCCGGAAGCTTTCGTCGCGGCCCACCTCGTGCACCACGCCCACCACCAGCTCCCGGTGCTGCACCAGCGCCACGCTGATGCAGTACACCGGTAGGCCGTGCACGAAATTGGTGGTGCCATCGAGCGGGTCGATTATCCACACGAATTCCTCAGTGTGCGCATCGGGGCCGGCGGTACCTTCTTCGGTGATGAAGCCGGCTTCGGGCAGCAGCTGGCGCAGGCCCGCCACGAGGCGGCGCTCGGTTTCCTGGTCCACGTAGCTCACGAGGTCGTGCACGCCCTTGTGCTCGATTTTGGCGCGGTCAAAAACGGCGGCTTCTTCACGGATGAATTCGGCCGTGGTGCGGCACAGGGCGGCAAGGTCGTGGGAGAGTTGGGTGAAATCGAGGGGCATGGATGAGGAATAGAACGATGTAGAGACGCAATATTTTGCGTCTCGTCGTTGCTGATGTTGTTTAATTATTTGTCTAAACAGCGCGGTTCCGGCTGTTCAACGATGAGACGCAAAATATTGCGTCTCTACATCGTGCCTTCTACTGAATCCTGCCCCTTCTTGCGCCACCCCACCACAATAGCTACCAGTAGCAACAGCACCGCCAGCACCTGCGCGCCACGCCCAATCAACTCCCCAAAACGCACGTAAAACGTCATCTCGTTATTGAGATGCACTGTGGCGCGGCTGGCGGTCGGAATCCAGGCTTTTTCACGCTGGGTGATTTCGCCTTTCTGGTTGATGAAACCGGTGAAGCCAGTGTTGGCGGAGCGGGCCAGGTCGCGGCGGGTTTCGATGCAGCGCAGCTGGCCGTAGCTCAGCAGCTGGCGGTAGCCGGGCGAGTCGTGCCACCAAGCATCGTTGGTGACGAGACCCAGCAGGGTGGCTCCGTTGTGGGCGTATTCGCCGATGAAGTCGCCGTAGATGGATTCGTAGCAGATGACCGGGGCCACGCGCAGGGCCGGCGCGTTGGCCGGGGCCGGGTACACGGTGCGCTCGGGCTGGCTGCCCACGCTGCCCACGGTGCCGCCCAGGTCGATGTGCGCGATGAGCGAGGCCAGCACGGGCGGAATCTTCTCCACGCCGGGCACGAGGCGCGATTTGTGGTAGAACACCACCGGCGCGGTGGCATCGGCGAAGAACGCGCCGGTGTTGAAGAAATCGTAGTAGCCGAGGTCGTCACGGTAGCGGGCGGTTTCGCTGGCTGCTTCCTTGTTTGGGTAAGAGCCGAGGGTGGTGATGCCCGTGAGCAGCGCCACGCCGGGGTGCCGCCCCAGCCACTCGCGCACGCGGCGGATTTTGGGGTTGCTTTCGAAAGTGTTTTCCCAATAGGGTTCTTCCAGTGCGGTTTCGGGCCAGAGCACGAGGCGTGTGGCGGGTGTGAGGTGCTGCTCGGAAAGCTGCATCAGGCGCGTGAGCTGCTCGTCGTAGGGAATGAACTTGGGACCGCCCTCAAACTTCTCCACGTAGGGGTCGAAGTTGGGCTGGACCACTACCACTTCGGCCGTGGGGCCTTTTTCCTGGTACGTGGCGCTTATCAAATAAGAAAAAGCAATGGGCAGCAGGATGAGGGCAAGAGGTGTGTTGAATGACGCATGCCATTCAAACGCAGACTTTTGCCGCGTTTCAGAGCGAGGCATTGCAGCAGGTGCATCAGCTGCCAGCCGAAAAGCCAGTGCAGGCAAATGCTTCAGCAGCGCCTGAAAAAACAGCAGGTTCACCGCCCACACCCACACCGAGCCGCCCAGGAAACCTGTGTATTCATACCACTGCACCCACTGCGGGGCGGCCGCGAAGCCATTGCCCAGCGTGAGCCAGGGCCAGGTGATGTCCCAATGCAGGTGCAGCTGCTCAAACGCAATCCAGTAAATGGGCAGCGACAAATAGCCCCAGCGGTTGCCCAGTCGCTTCTTAGTCTGGCGGAAGGCCATGAGCGGCAGGCACATGAGCAACGCATTGAGTACCACGGCGGCGATACCGGCGGGCAGGTCGGCGTAGCTTACCCACCAGGTAGTGAGGGCGTTCCAGAGCACCAGCAGCAGGTAAGTGCTGGCAAATACGCGGCCTTTGCGGGCCCCGGTCAGCGTGAGCTGCCGCTCCATCAGCAGGTAGGGCACCCAGCCGATGAACAGCAGCGGGGCCAGCCAGGCCGTGGGCCACGGGGCCCAGCCGCCGCTCAGCAGCAACGCGCCGAGCACGGCCAGCACCAGCGGCTTTTGGAGCAGCGGACTAGTCCTCGTAGTCGGTGTCATCGTCGTCGTCGGCAGCGCGGCGGTAACGGTCTTCGCGGCCGGGGCGGGGCTCGCGGGGGGGCGGGGCAAGGTTTCCTTCGACGACAACGACAATTTCTCCTTTAATGGCAGTCCGAGCCGCGAAGTCAGCCTCAAGGCTGGCCAGCGTGCCGGTCACGGTTTCTTCAAATAACTTGGTCAATTCGCGGCTGACCGAGGCCGGCCGCGTTGGCCCCAACACCTCGGCCAACTGGCCCAGGGTTTTTACAATGCGGTGCGGCGACTCGTAAAAAATCATGGTTCTGGTTTCCGAAGCCAGTTGCTGCAGACGCGTCTGCCGGCCCTTCTTTACCGGCAAAAATCCTTCGAACGTGAACCGCTCGGCCCCAAAACCCGACTTGAGCAGCGCCGGCACGAAGGCGGTAGCGCCCGGCAGGCACTCCACGCCCAGGCCCCGCGCCAGGCACTCGCGCACCAACAGAAACCCGGGGTCGGAGATTCCCGGCGTGCCGGCATCCGAAATCAGGGCCATGGTTTCGCCTTTTTCCAGCCGTTCCAGCAGGCGGGGCACTTGCTGGTGCTCGTTGTGCAGGTGGTAGGAGAGAAGCGGCTTTTTGATACCCAAATGCTGCATAAGGCGGCCGCTGGTGCGGGTATCCTCGCAGAGCACGGTGCCCACTTCCCCCAGCACGCGGATGGCCCGCAGGGTAATATCTTCCAGATTGCCAATAGGCGTGGGCACGAGGTACAGAACCGTGTTGGGCATAGCGACAAAGGTAAGGTGGGATTAGTAGGGCATCTGTCATCCTGAGCGCAGCGAAGGACCTTATCACGGCTGGCCAATTTGCAGTAATTCAATCGGAGCTACTGTGATAAGGTCCTTCGCTGCGCTCAGGATGACAGGCGTTCAACTCACCTCATAGCGCGCCGCTACAGCATCAATGGCCGCCGCCAGCCGGTGGTCGCGGGCGGTTACGGTGTTGCCCGCGTCGTGGGTGCGGAGACGGAATTCCACCACATTATACTCGTTGCTGAGCCACGGGTGGTGGTCGAGCCGCTCGGCCTCGGCGGCTACTTCAGTGAGGAAGGCGAAGGCCGTTTTGAAGTCGCTGAACTGGAAGCTGCGACACAGGCTATTGTCGACGTTACTCCACATGATTTTTACTATATTTAAGGATTGGGGAAAGAAGAGGCGAGCCGGGCGATAGACAACCCAAATGCTTAAACCAAAGTACACCTTTCCCTATTCGCACCATCAATTCTTCACTTCTCTTTTCCCATGGCCATCGACCCCAACAACCGCCCTATCCGCGTCATCAACGACGACACGACCAACGAAGAAATGGAGGCCGGCCATCACATTCCCAACGCCGACCCGCCCAAGAATGAGGCCGCCCGCGGCGGTTTCGGCAACCGCGACGGCAAAGAAGGCTTCGGCTCCGATACTTCGGGCGGCGAAACGGCCGTGGGCGTGAACGAAACCGCCGACAACATGAGCCCGCCCGCCGACAACATGCGCTCGCAGGACGAGGGCCGCGCCGGCCGCGCCAACCAGGACATGCCGCCCCTCGATGACTATACCGACACCATCGTGCCCAGCGGCCGCCCCGTCGATGAGCTCGACGTGCACGACTTCCGCCCCGGCGTGGACGAAATGCTGAACCCCAACTCCCGTGTGGGCATGGGCCAGATGGAGCCCCGCCCCATCCAGCCCATTACCGGCACCGATACCAACGCCGAGCTCACCGACCCCAACGCGTCGGATTCGGCCATCGACCAATAATAATCCGGCCGTTGGCCGGCCTTTTCTTTTCACCTTAATTTTCTTTCGCTATGTCTACGCACCATAATGACCAGAAAACCGGCGAGCATCCCGACAAGCGCAATCTGGAAGGCACGGCCAAAGCCGACGCCCTGCCCGTAAACTCCGCTGATGAGCAGACCGAAGACCAGCTCGAGCAGGATGCGCTCGACGCCGGCCAGCGCCATCCCAACCGCAACCACGACAAGCCCGACCTGGACAAGCCCGCCTACGGCGGCGGCCATTAGCTGCGCCAGTGTGGCGTAAGCTGCTAATTAAGAAGAAACGTCATGCTGAGCAAAGCCGAAGCATCCCTCCCGCAGTAATTTATTTACTATTGCGGTAAAGATGCCTTGGTGCCGCTCAGCATGACGTTCTTTTTGTTAATCGCCAATCCCCGAGAACTTTGAGCCGCTACGCCACTACCGACCTCCACGGCTGCCTGCACACCTTTCGCCACTTGGTTGAAGAAGAGCTAAATCTCAGCCGGAAGGACGAACTCTACCTGCTGGGCGATTACGTGAACAAAGGCCCCGACAGCCGCGGCGTGCTCGACTACCTGATGTGGCTGCAAGCTGCCGGCTACCAGGTGCATTGCCTGCGCGGCAACCACGACCAGGCCCTGCTCGATGCCGCCCGCCACCGCTGGCGCTGGGACTGGCTGGGGCCGCGCGGCCGACTGCCCACGCTGCGCAGCTTCGGCGTATCGCGCCTCTCCGATATCCCCGCGCAATATCTCAACTGGCTGGCCACCTTGCCATATGAGATTGAATTGCCCGATTTCATGCTCGTGCACGCCGGCTACAATTTCGCCCTGCCTCCCGCCGAGATGCGCCAGGACTACTCCACCATGCTCAACACCAAAAGCTACGTGTACGACCCCGTGCGGCTGGGCGGCCGCCGCTTGCTGCACGGCCACGTGCCCACGCCCACGGCCCAGGTGCGTGCCAAAGCGGCCCTGCACCCCGGCGCGCTGGGCCTCGATACCGGCTGCGTGTACCGCCACAACCCCGAGCTGGCCCACCTCGCCGCCCTCAACCTCGATACCTGGAAACTGACCCTAGTGCCCAACTGCGAGCCCGCCTACACCATCGGCAAGCGGTAGCCCGGGCCAAATCCCAAATGCTGTTGTTCCAAACCGCCTCTGCCCGTATCGGCAGAGGTGGTTTTGTATTATGACTATATGAAGGGAGTTGTTTTGTAGATGATGACGAGTTGATATGATATTTGTGAGTTGGGCTGTATTATAATAATTATAAAAAAGAACTCCGACAGTGATTGCAGGTGCACGATTTATTGATGTTGTCTGGATTTACCAAAAAGGGTGGAATAATTGAAATAATAAAAAAATAATGGCACCAATATACGATATTGATAGGATGATGAATAGAAAATTACATTGAATTTGCATTATGTCTTTGAGTAATTGACTGGGTTGTTGCAAGGGCTATGAGGAGGGTTTACGTTTGATAAATGCTATTAATGATAATCCGTTATATGGTTCAGGTATTCCGGATGATGCCGGAAATCAGAAACAAATAATATGGTTATCCGGAGCTGGTTTAAGCACAGCAGTTGTGTCGAACCCTGGTCGAATCAAATAGCAAACCGTCGGGTAATCTGCCCTAATGCTTTCCTCATTTTTTTATTCCGCTATATGAAACACTTCGTCTCCTCTATTTCCCCGGCGCACTCGTTTGGAGCGTTGCCGGCCCAGCCGTGGTGGGTGCGTCGGCGCTGGCAGCTGGTAGGGCTGTTGCTGAGCATGTTGCTGATGATGGGCGTGCGGGCGCAGGCCAACGTCATCATCACGGTGGGTGCTGGTGGCAATTATACCACTATCGGCGCGGCGCTTGTAGCCGTGCCCTCGCCCCTCACGCAGCCTTACGAGCTGCGCCTGCTGGATGCTGCCTATAGTGAAGACGTGCTGCTAACCAAAACCGGGTCGGCTGAGAACCCGCTTGTCATCGGGCCGGCGGCGGGCGTTAGCACGGTGCTCACGGGCACGCTCACCTTCGGGGCCGGCAGCGCATTTGCCAGCCTCAATGGCAACAACGGCACCATTTCCCGCGCCCTCACGGTGCGTCAACCCAGCCTCACGGCCCCGGCCGTGGTGTTCGGTAATGATGCCTCTAATAACGAGGTGCGCGAGGCCATCGTGCTGGGTTCGAATACGCTGCTGACCAGCGGCGTGGTAGTAATCGGCGGCGGCCTAACCAGCGGCAACGACAACAACACCATCATCCAAAGCTTCGTGGGCAATGCCGACCCAGCCCTACTGCCCGCAAACCTGCTGTACGCGGCCAATGCAGGCGGCGGCACCAACGACAATTTCAGCCTGCTCAATAGCCAGCTTTTCAACTTCAGCCGCGCCGGCGTATTCGTTGGGGCCGGCAACGGCGACCAGTGGACCATCAGCGGCAACAGCTTCTACTACAACGCCACGGCGGTGCCCACCACCGCCCAGACGGCCATCGACTTCCGTCCTGGTTCCGGGGCCAACGGGGCATTGGTGAGCAGCAACTTCATTGGTGGGCGCACGGCCGGGGCCACCGGCGGCATCTGGGAAAACGCGGGCACCCAGAATTTCAAAGGCATTGTGATGAGCTGCGGCAACAGCACCACGCTCACCAACCAGGTGACCGGCAACACCGTGCGCCAGGTGAGCCTGACCGGCGTAAGCAGCGCCTCCCTCACGGCCATGGGCGTGGCGGCGGGCCGCGCCGAGCTCACTGGCAACACCGTCACGAACGTGACCAACACCGGCACCAGCGGCGTGAACAGCCTCGTGAGCCAGGCCACCACCATCCTGAACTCCTTCTCGGTGAGCAACGGCCAATTGATGGTGGTGGAAAGCGGCCTGACTGTGGTGCTGGGCGACCTCACCAACGCGGGCGTGCTTAACCATACGGGCGGCGACATTCTCATCAACGGCAACTTCACCAACACCAGCACCGGCACCTTCGCCCAAACGCTGGGCGACCTGGAAGTGAAGGGCAACATGCTGAATACCGGCCAATTCACCTGCTCCACCGGCAAGGTGAAGCTGACCGGGGCCGGCAACCAGACCGTGAGCGGCGGCTTCTACTTCAACCTGGAAGTGAACGGCGGCGGCGTGAAAACCTTTACCGACGACGCCGAGGTGTACAACGGTGTGCAGATGCTGAGCGGCATCCTGGCTACCGGCCCCTACCGCCTCAAGATTGACCCGCTGGCCAACCTCTCCGAAACCGACGCCAGCTACGTGCTGGGCCGCGTGGAAGTGCGCCGCACCCCCACTGAGGGCGACCTGGAGGACTTCGGCGGCGTGGGCCTGACCATGCTGCCGGCCGTGGGTTCCACGCTGCCAGGTGCCACGCAGGTAACGCGCATCACGGGCACCGCGCCGGTGGGCGTGGCCGGCCACCAAGGCATTCTGCGCTACTTCGACATCAGCGCGCCCACCATCACGGGCCTCAACCTGGGCCTGACCATGAGCTACTTCGCCCACGAGCTGAACGGCATCGCCCCCGCCAACCTGCGCTTCTATAAGTCGGTGGACAACGGTGTGACCTGGCAGAACAAGGGCCTCACCAGCGCCGGCAGCGGCTTTGCCACGCTCAGCGGCGTGAGCGGCTTCTCGCGCTGGACGCTGGGCGACCTCACCGCGCCACTGCCGGTGGGCCTCACCGCCTTCCGGGCCGAGCGCCAGGGCGCCAATGCCGTCCTCACCTGGGCCACTGCCACCGAGCAGAACAACCACGGCTTCGGCCTCGAAGTCTCGCTCGATGGCCACGCCTTCAAGCAAATCGGCTTCGTGGCCGCCGAGGGCAGCAATAGCAGCGCCCCCCGCGCCTACCGTTTCGTGGATGCCGCCGAGGGCAAGGCCGGCCCCCGCTACTACCGCCTCCGCCAGGACGACCGCGACGGCACCGTCCACTACTACGACCCCCAGTTGCTGCGCTTCGACGCGGCCCCGGCCACGCTGGCCGCCTACCCCACGCAGTTCGGCCCCGAGCTGACTGTGGCCCTGAACCACCCCACCGCCACCACCGCCACCCTGCGCCTGCTCGATGCCATGGGCCGCGAAGTGTGGCAGCAGGAGCAGGCCCTCACGCCCGGCGCGGCCCCCGTGCGGGTGCAGCCCACCTGCGCGGCCGGCCCCTACATCCTCACGGCCACCGTGGGCGGGCAGGTGCTGCGCCAGCGCGTGGTGAAAGACTGAGGCGAGGGCCGCGCCCCGCGCGTTTCCGCCTGTTTCCGGAAGCCCCGGATGCGCCAGCGGCCGGGGCTTCTTGTTGGGGTAGGCGTGGGCTTTTTGATGCATAATCCGGCGATGTATTCAAGTCGCTAAAGTCCTTTTTCATGCGTAGCAATGGGCCGCCAGTGCGCCGGAAGGCACTTAAAGCAGCTGAAAGCTCGGGCGACAGGCCGGTTTAAAGGTCTAATGAGTAGAAACATTTAATTGATTTCCATCGAAAAGCCCCTTACGTTTGATGGGTACTGGCGCTCCCCCGTCAGGCACTGCGGCATCTCGGATTCTACCCATTTCCAGCCATGAATAAACAAGCCGCCATTCTGCTGCTGGCCGCCCTGCTGGGCCTGAGCCAGTGCAAGAAGAAAGACCCCGACCCGGCCAGCCAACTGCCCCCCGCCACCCAGACCGGGGCCAATACCTTTGGCTGCCTCGTCAATGGCCAAGCTTACACGCCTAAAGGCAATAATGGGATGAGTAATCTTTACGTGTCTTACGACTCAACTTTTAGAGGTGGAGCTTTGGGGATTGAGACTTACCGGTTAGAGGGTGGGGGACTCACTAAGTACCTATAGTATCGATGCTGCCCCGGCAAATACTCCGGGTAATTACTCCTTGAATCTGAGTACAGGGATTGGGGAGGTGCTTTATTCCAGCGGGGGCGTACAACCATGCGGTTTTATGTATGATAGTCGTGACGTGACTTACAGGAAGGCAACGCTAAACATCACCCGATTTGACATTAATAGTCGAATCATAGCCGGGACTTTCGACGCAATAATTGCGCGTACCGGCTGCGACACGCTCAAAATCACGCAAGGGCGCTTCGACGCCAAATTCTGATTCTATCACTCCCCGCCTAGCGCGAGTTACGCGGCGCTACACTCGCGCCAGTTGTGCCATTTGTGGCGTTCTTCGGCTGGTTTACTTGCCATCCAGCACGCCCGCCGCCACTGCCCGCCGGGCCGAGGCGCGGTAGGGGCTGAGCGAGTCGGCGGCCACGGCGCGCAGGGTGGCCAAGGCGGGGGCCAGCTCCTGCGCCTGCCAGTAGGCCATGCCGAGGTGGTAGCGGGCGCGGCGGGCCAGGGCGCCGGTGGCGGCGCTGTCGTCGCTCACGCGGCGTAGGTAGAGCTGGGCGGCGTTGCCCTGGCCCTGGCGCAGCAGCATCAGGCCGCGTAGGTAGAGCAGGGTATCGGCGCCCACGTTGGTGGGGCTCACGCGGCCCAGCGAGTGCAGGGCGGCCGGGTAGTGGCCCGACTGGTACTGGTCGAGGGCTTCGGCCAGCAGGGGGCGGCTGTGCAGCAGGCCGGTGGTCACGGCGGGGCCGGGGTCGGGCTGGTAGTAGGCCTCCCAGTTGCGGGCCGGGCGCGCCTGGGTGGGGCGAACCACGTACCAGGCAGCCACGCCGGCTAGCAGCAGCAGCGCGCCCAAAGTGCCCAGCACTACCCAGCGGCGTTGGCGGCGCTGGGCCAGGTGGTGGGCGCGGGCCAGGGCGGTGCCGCGCTCGTTCATGCGGTCGTCGAGGGACTGTAGGCGCTGGCGCAGGGTGTCGTGGCCGGCCGCCCAGCGCAGGTCGGCGGTCAGCTGCTCGTAGGCGGCGTGGGCGTCGGCCAGGGCCTCGTCCTGCTCCAGCCGTAGCTCGAAAGCATCCTGCTCGGCCGGGCTCATCTGGCCATCGGCGAAGCGTTCGAGCTCATCGAAATAAGGGCGGAGGTCTATGGCCACGGGGCGAAGGGGAGGAGAAGTGGGGTGAAAGCGTCAGGCTGCTTTACAAAAGAACGTCATGCAGAGCGCAGCGAAGCATCTTTACCGCAATAGTAATTCAATCAAAAGGATTAGTGGCGCGGTAAAGATGCTTCGCTGCGCTCGGCATGACCGGTTTTTTTGTCGTGCTTGTTTCGTTCAGCCTCCATTCACGCCACCTCGCCGGTTATCGGCTCATAGCCGCCGCGCACCAGGTCGTAGAGCTTGCGCAGGCAGGTGCTTTTCTGGCGGCGGGCCACGGTGGCGTTGGGAAAGCCCATTTTGCCGCCCATCTTCTCAAAATGGTAGCCCCGGAAATAGAAGTAGGTGAGCACCTGCTGGCAGTCGGTGCTGAGCTGATTGAACTGGGCCAGCAGGCGCTGGCGGCGGCTGGCCTCGGCGGCGGGCAGGGGCTGGTGGGCGGGCACATGGGCCGCAATGCGCTCCTGGGCCATGCCGTAGAGGTAGGCGCGCAGGTCGTCGGGCATGCGGGTGATGCGGCCGTCGGCCACGTGGTCGTAGAAATCGAGCAGCGTGTCCTGGAGCAGGCCGTGGGCCTTGTCGGCGGGCAGCTGGTGCTTGCGTTGCGCCCAGCGGGCAAACAGGTGCCGACTGCGCTGGTAAAAGTCAATCAGGAATTTCTGATTGCCGATGCGCAGCTGAGTAAGGGTTTCGGCAAGAGGAGTGGACATAGCAGAAAGTAAAGGCCATAGCAAGTAACAACGGAAACGGGGAATAGGAGCAGCTTCAAGAGATAGCCAGGAAAATCGGCTGTCATCCTGAGCGCAGCGAAGGACCTGCTCACGTTAGAAGGGTTTACAGTAATTCAGTCGGCGCTGACGTGGGCAGGTCCTTCGCTGCGCTCAGGATGACAGCCGGCAGGACAGCCGTACAGACAGACGGACCTTATTCCCTATCCCTTATCCCCCCTTACCTTTACGCCCATGCAAACAGCCGCCCCCGCCCGCCTTCTCGATACCGCCGTTTTCGACCTCATCGCGCAGGAGAAAACCCGCCAGACCCACGGCCTCGAACTCATCGCCTCCGAAAACTACGTTTCGGACCAGGTGATGGCCGCCCAGGGCTCCGTGCTCACCAACAAGTACGCCGAAGGACTTCCCGGCAAGCGCTACTACGGCGGCTGCGAAATCGTGGACCAAGTGGAGCAGTTGGCCATCGACCGCATCAAGCAGCTCTTTGGCGTGCAGTGGGCCAACGTGCAGCCCCACTCCGGTGCCCAGGCCAATGCCGCCGTGATGCTGGCCTGCCTGCAGCCCGGTGATAAAATCCTCGGCTTCGACCTCAGCCACGGCGGCCACCTCACCCACGGCTCGGCCGTGAACTTCTCAGGCAAGCTCTATCAGCCCAGCTTCTACGGCGTGGAGCGCGAAACCGGCCTCATCGACTGGAGCAAAATCAAGGACATTGCCCGCCGCGAGCGGCCCAAGCTCATCATCTGCGGCGCCTCGGCCTACTCGCGCGACTGGGATTACAAAACCCTGCGCGAAGCCGCCGACGAAGTGGGTGCCCTGCTGCTGGCCGACATCTCGCACCCCTCGGCCCTCATCGCCACTGGCCTGCTGAACTCGCCCTTCGAGCACTGCCACATCGTGACCACCACCACGCACAAAACCCTGCGCGGCCCGCGCGGCGGCCTCATCATGCTGGGCAAAGACTTCGACAATCCCTTCGGCCTGAAAACCCCGAAAGGCGAAATCCGCCCCATGTCGGCCCTGCTCGACTCGGCCGTGTTCCCCGGCACCCAGGGCGGCCCCCTGGAGCACGTCATCGCCGCCAAGGCCGTGGCCTTCGGCGAGGCGCTGACCGATGACTTCAAAACCTACACCCAGCAGGTAGCGCGCAACGCGCAGGCATTGGCCAAAGGCTTCGTGGGCCTGGGCTACGACATCATCTCGGGCGGCACCGACAACCACCTCATGCTGATTGACCTGCGGTCGAAGGGCCTCAGCGGCAAGCTGGCCGAAAACACGCTGGTACGCGCCGATATCACCATCAACAAAAACATGGTGCCGTTCGACGACAAGTCGCCCTTCGTAACCAGCGGCATCCGCATCGGCTCGGCCGCCGTAACTACCCGCGGCCTGGGCGAAACCGACATGCACCGCATCGTGGAGCTGATTGACGAAACCCTGATGAACCACGACAACGACACCCGCATCGGCCAGGTGCGCCAGCAGGTGAACACCTGGCTGCAGGACTACCCGCTGTTTGCGTAGGTTTCTGCGTATAGGATGAAATCGTCTGTCATCCTGAGCAGAGCGAAGGACCTTATCACCGCTGAACGGTTGGCCGCAATCCAGCTGCTGCGGGCGCGATAAGGTCCTTCGCTGCGCTCAGGATGACAGACGATATTTATTTCCCCTTTATTATCGATTCCCCTCCGTGCAACCTCAACAAACCAACCAACCGCTGGGCGAACAGCACGAAATGTCCTTCATCGACCACCTGGAGGCGTTGCGCTGGCACATCATCCGGGCGGCTATTTCGGTGGTGGTGTTTGCCACCGGCGCGTTTTTCGCCAAGGATTTCCTGTTTCACGACCTGATTCTGGGCCCCTCGCGGCCCGATTTCTGGACCTACCGCATGTTCTGCAAGTTCGGGCAGTGGGTGCACGCGCCGGATTTGTGCATCGACAAAATCGGCTTCGTGATTCAGAACCGCGAAATGAGCGGGCAGCTGACCATGCACATCAGCACCTCGTTCATCGTGGGCATTCTGCTGGCGTTTCCGTATTTGTTCTGGGAAATCTGGCGCTTTGTGAAGCCGGGTTTGTACCCGCACGAGCGGCAGAACTCGCAGGGGGCCGTATTCTTCGTGTCGGTGCTGTTCATCATGGGGCTGCTGTTCGGCTACTACATCGCCGCGCCGCTCAGCATCAACTTCCTGGCCGGCTACGTGGTCGATGCCAGCATCGAAAACCAGATTGACATGCAGAGCTACCTGAGCACGCTCACCACCATGAGCGTGTCGTGCGCCTTCGTGTTCGAACTGCCCATGATTGTGTTCTTCCTGGCCAAGGCCGGCATTGTGTCGCCCGAAATCATGCAGACCTACCGCAAGCACGCCATTGTGGTCATCCTCATCATCGCGGCCGTCATCACCCCGCCCGACATTTCGGCCCAGATTATCGTCACCATCCCCATCCTGCTGCTCTACGAGCTCAGCATTCACATTGCCCGCGTGGTGCGCCGTGGCGATGCCGCCCGCCTCAACGCCAAGCTGGCCCGGCAGGCTGAGCGCGATGCGGGGCAGAAATAAGTTCGGCTGCTAACCGGGCTGACAGGCGTGGCTGCCGGCTTGGCGGCTCGTTGAACTTCAGGGTTAGAAATTGTATCATCGTACCCAGAATCCAGTTTTGGAGTTGCCGGGCAGTAGAATTAATCAGATAAAATCAATTGTTATCCCGCTTGTGCGCCTTTTGTGCCTGACGTAGAGTTTCAAATTGGGAATATATCGCAATGCTGAAATAGCATTAAAGCGTGAAAGTTAACGGCGCAGTGCTTATCTTTGACTAGCACTATGCAGCCATTTATGACGCGGCCCGGTTTTTTGCTGAGATGGCTGATAGCCTTGGGGCTGCTGGTGCATTTAGTGCCCGCCCAAGCCGGGGCCGTTGTGCCGGTCAGTACCGAGGTGTTGCGTCGGCAGTTGGCCACCGGCCTGCCCGATACCACCCGGCTGCGCCTGCTCACGGCCATGTGCTACCGCCTGCACGACGAGCAGCCCACCCGTGCCCTGCCCTACGGCGAGGCCGCCGTGGCCCTGGCCCGCACCCTGCCCGCCGATGAGCAGTCCCCCGGCCTGCTGCGCAGCCTGCTGGCCCTGGCCAGCTGCTACGCCAACCTATCCAACGGCCCGGAGACCCTGAGCCTGCTGAACGAAGCCGAAGAGTTGGCCCGCACCCAGCACGACACCGATGCCCTGATGCGCGTGTACACCGCTCAGGGCAGCATCTACCACGAGCGCGGCGATTCCACCACGGCTTGGCGGCACTACCAGCGGGCGCTACAGCTCAGCCAGCGGCCCGGGGTGAGCGGGCACACCCGCATGAAGCTGCTGGGCAACGTAGGCAGCCTGTTCTTTTTTCGGAAGCAGGTGCCGCAGGCCCTGCACTTCGATTCGCTGGCGCTGGCTTTGGCCCGCCGCGAAAGCGACTCCACGGCCGAATCGACCTACCTCTCCAGTCTGGCAACCTACCAGATGCAGTTGGGCCGCCTGCCCCGGGTGAAACGGCTGCTCACGCAGGCGCTGGCCATTAGCCGCCGCCAGCATGCGGCCCGCAACCAAGCCGAGCAGCTGATTCTGTTTGCGATGTACTACATCCAGACCGACCAGCCCGACCGGGCCGATGCCGCCGTGCGCGAAGCCTTGGCGCTGGCCCGCCAAAGCGGCTACCTGGAGCGCGTGCTCGACGCCTATAGCATTCTGGCCGCCGAAGCCGCCGAGCACGACAAGTACCGCGAAGCCTACGAGTGGAACAAGCGCTACGTAGACCTGAACGATACTCTGAACAACCGCCAGACCATGCAAACCCTGGCAGCGGCCCAGGTCAGCTACGAAACCCAGGAGCGCGCCCGCCGCCTGCGCCAGCTCACGGCGCAGCAGGCCGAGCAGGGCTGGCACAACCGCGTGCTGGGAGCGGCCGTGGCTATTCTGGCGCTGGGTCTGCTGGTGGCCGTGTACCTGCACCGCAACCTGCGCCGCAGCCGCGCCGCCCTGGCCGCCAACAACCGCGCCCTGGAAAAAGCGTCGGAGGAGCTGCGCGCCGTGGCCGTGTTCAAGGACAAGCTCTACGCCATTGTGGCCCACGACTTGCGCGGCCCGGTCACGGCCTTTGCGGGCGTTACCAGTCTCATTGATTCCTACATCGCCCAGAACGACCAGGCCGGCCTGGCCCGCCTACCCGCGCTGGTGCGCCAGGCTTCCGACAGCCTCAACCGCCTGCTCGACAACGTATTGAACTGGGCTGTGAGCCAGACCGGCGAACTCGACTGCCGCCCCACGCCCCTGCTGGTCACGGAGCTCTTTGCCGAGTGCCAGGCCCTGTACCAGACCACGGCCGCTGCCAGCTGGCAGCATATCACCATGGCCGCCCCGCCGGATTTGCGCCTGCTGGCCGACCGCAACATGACGCGCACCATCCTGCGCAACCTGGTGGGCAACGCGCTGAAATTCATGCCCGCCGGCGGCCACGTCCACCTCGAAGCCGCCCCCGACCCCGATGACCCGCGCATGGTCCTGCTTAGCTGCACCGATACCGGGCCGGGCATGAGCGCCGCCACCGTATCATCGCTCATGAGCGGCCCGGCGCTGCCCGAACCGTCGCCGGTGCCCCAGGCCACCGGCCTCGGACTGGGCCTGGCTTTGTGCCGCGCTTTCGTGCATCGCCACGGCGGCACACTCGTGATTCAGAGCCGCCCCGGCGCGGGTACCAACGTGACGGTGAGCATGCCAGCGGCTAAGTAGTTGCGGAGGGGAAGGGTTAAGTGTGGCTCAATGAAAAGACTGTCATCCTGAGCGCAGCGAAGGACCTTATCACGTTCGCACAAATTGCTCTGACGTGAAAAGGTCCTTCGCTGCGCTCAGGATGACAGTCTTATGCTCAATATTTTATGCCTCATCGCTCTACCAAATAACCACCCGCGTCGAGTCGGGGCGGTAGAGCTTCTGGCCGGGCTTGATACCGAAGGCTTCGTAGAAGGCGGGCACGTCGGCCATCGGGCCGTTCACGCGGTACTGGGCGGGCGAGTGCACGTCGGTGAGCAGCTGCGAGGCCAGGCTTTCGTCGCGCACGTGCATCTGCCAGCCCAGGGCATAGCCTAAGAAGTAGCGCTGCGTGGGCGTGAGGCCGTTGATTTTCTTGCCTTCCTTGTACTGCTTGGTCTTTTTGAAGGCATCCAGGCCAATGACGATGCCGCCGAGGTCGGCAATGTTTTCGCCGGCCGTGGCCTTGCCGTTGATGTGCAGCGAATCGAGCAGGGTGTAGCCGTTGAACTGCTTCACGATGCCGTTCACGCGCTCGTTGAAGCGTTTGCGGTCGTCCTTGCTCCACCACTCGTGCAGGTTGCCGTGGGCGTCGTACTGGCTGCCCTCATCGTCGAAGCCGTGGGTGAGTTCGTGGCCGATGGTGCTGGCCCCGGCGTAGCCGTACACCAGCGCATCGTCGGCATCCGCATCGAGCAGGCCGGGGATGGCGAAGGCGGCCGCTGGCAGCACAATCTCGTTGTTCGAGCCGTTGTAGTAGGCGTTGTAGGTCTGTGGGGTCATGCCCCATTCGGTGCGGTCCACGGGCTTGCCCAGCTTGTTGAGCTCGTAGTTATACTGCCACTGGTTGGCACGCATCACGTTAGCGGCCAGGGAGCTGCGGTCAATGGTCAGGGCCGAGTAGTCTTTCCACTTGTTGGGGTAGCCTACTTTGGGGGTGATTTTGTGGAGCTTGTCCAGGGCCACTACTTTGGTGGGCGCGCTCATCCAGTCCACTTTCTGAATGTGTTCGGCGAAGGCCGAAACCACGTTTTTTACCAGCGTGTCGTAGCGGGCTTTGGCTTCGGGCTTGAAGTATTCCTTCACAAAAAGCTGGCCCAGCGCATCGCCCAGGGCATTCTCCTGCATGTCGAGCACCCGCTTCCAGCGCGGACGGATGGCGGTGGCCCCGCGTAGCACCGTGCCGTAGAAATGAAAGTTCTCATCCACAAACGGGCGGCTGAGCGTGGGCGCAAACTCGTGGGCCACGTGCCAGGCGAGGTAGGATTTCCAGTCATCCAGCGGCGTGGTTTTCAGCAGCTGGCCCACGGTCTGGTAAAACTCGGGCTGGCCCACAATGACGGTGTCAGCTTTAGCCACGCCCATCTGCCCGAGCCAGGTTTTCCAGTCGATGCCAGGCGTGAGCTTGTCAAGCTGCGCGATGCTCATCTTGTGGTAGTTGGCATAGGGGTCGCGCAGGGCTTCGAGCTTGCGCGAGGGCTTGGCCAGGGTGGTTTCCAGGGCCATCACCTTGGCGGCGTTGGCCTGGGCGGTGGCGGCGTCCTGGCCCAGCAGCTTGAAGGTATTGGCGACGTGCTTCAGGTACTCGGCGCGGATGTTTTTGGTGCGCGAGTCGGTGTTGAAGTAGTAATCGCGGTTGGGCAGGCCCAGGCCCGCCTGGCGTAGGTAGAGGGCCATTTTGTCGCTGTTCTTGTCGTCCTGGCCCACGCGCGGGCCGATGAGCGCGTTCACGCCCAGTGGAATTTCGTGGGCGATGACGCCCGGCACTTCGGCCACGGCCTTCATACCTGCGATGCGGTCCAGCTCTGGCTTGAGCGGTGTTGCTCCCAGCTTATCGGCTTTTACTGAATCCATGCCCACGGCCCAGAAATCGCCGATTTTCTGCTGGTTGCTGCCAGCCGTAGCCTTCGCATCGGCAGCTTCGATGCTGGTCTGACGCAGGCGGGTATAAATCTCGTCCTGCACCTTTTTGCCGATGCCCATATTGCTTTCCGAGGCCGGGATGGGGTTGTTTTTCAGCCAGGTGCCATTGGCGTAGGTGAAGAAATCGTCGCCGGGGGCCACGGTCGTGTCCAGGGCCGCGTGCAGGATGTCGGGCTTATCGGCGGTGCTGGCCGTTTTCAAGGAATTTGATGGGCAACCGGTAACGGCCGCGGCTAGCAGAGGAAGCAGGAAGAGGGATTTTTTCATGCGGGAAAAACGGCAGCGGTTGATGATGAGAAGAGTAGCAGAGGCAGGCCATAAGCCAGCATGCAAAGTTGGCGGGCAACGACAATTACCAAGCTACAAAGGATGCTTGCGCGCCCATTGACTTTAGGAGCGCAAGGCTAAATTATTTTTCAATTTAATAATTCTAATAATGAATATTTATAGTATAATTTGCATATTTGGTTTGTGAAGTTCTATTCATTGGTTGCCTGCCTGTTATTCGCGCTGAGTGTCGCTTCCTGTACGACAAACGAATACATTTATATTTCGGATAAGCTTAAGTTCGGGAGGGTCGCATCAGAAGAATTTCAGTACGCTACTAATGCCGCGTGTACGGATGCCGCAACCAAGTACAACAAAGGAGATAAGCCAACTCCGGTGAGTACCGACCCATTGGTCTATTCCTTTAAGGATAAGAAATGGCTACTGGGTAAGAAATATGAGGTGCGCTTCATTACCCAGCCTTCGGTGCAATCGAACGGAAAGAAAGTTCCATACTATGAGATAGATGCGAGTTCTGAAACCGATGATGCGTCAAACGCGGCCGCTATTGGTACTGCAATCCTCGAACTCAAAAAGAAGGGCGCAACAATCGTACAAGATACGGTTCTGGACAAGCCGATTAATGGAAAAAGGGCTTGGCGAGTCGTTATGCATACGGATACCCCAATTAGCGATAAAGACAATAAACTTACTCAAGTGAAAGATGATTTTGGGATGATTGTAAATCCTCCTTACCCCCCATAAGCTGACGCTGGAGTACGGATTTACATTGCTACTATCATGCGTCACGCTTAGCACTTTCGCCCGTGAAATGCTGGCTTATCCTGCTTCTCGCTGTTGGCCTAAGGTTGGGTTTGTGGGCCCAGCCGCGCACCGCGGATAGCCTACAGGCAGTATTGCGGGCTAATCCTCGCCCCGACACCACGCGCGTGCGCCAGCTGCAAGCCCTGAGCGGGGCCTTGTTTATGGACGATGCGGCGCAGTCAACGGCCGTGCTGGAGCAGGCGCTGGCCCTGAGCCGGCAGCTGCGCGATTCCGTGGGCCTGGGGCAGGAATTGCTGGGGCTGGGTACGCGCTACCGCCGCCGGGCCGACTATGGCCGCGCCCGGCAGCGCACGCAGGAGGCGCAGGCTCTGTTTGCCAAGCGCCGCGATATGGTGGGGCTGGCCAACACGTTCCTGCAATGGAGCCTGATTGAGAACGAGCAGGCCAACCCCGCGGCTGCGCTGCGGGCGGCGCTCCGGGGGCTGACCTACGCCGAGAAGTCGCGTAACCTGAAGATTGTCAACCGGACGCGGGTAGCCATTGGCGGAGTATATGCGCAGCTTGGTAATTATCAGGATGCGCTGGGTGTGCTGCTGCCCATTTTCCGCAATGCTGCTGCGTTGCGTGATGAGCACATGGTGGCCTCGGCCCTGAATATGGTGGGCAATTGCTACCGGCAGCTCAACGACCAGCCCAAAGCGCTGCGCTACCTGCGCCGCTCCGTGCAGCTGAACCGCAAAACCGGCGACGTGCTAAACGCACTCAGCGACGAAATAAGGCTGTCGGAACTGTACGCCGGGCAGGGCAAACTGCCGCAGGCCCTGTACTACGCCACGCAGGCACGGGCCGAAGCCAAAGCCACCAAAGACATCTACAACCTGCCGCCCGCCGAGCTGGCCGTGGCGCGGGTGTACCTGCTACAGGGCCGCACCGATAGCGCCGTGGCGTTGGCCGAACACGCCTTTGCGCTTAGCCAGCCGTCGCGCAGCAACGAGAGCCTGCGCAACGGCAGCGACATTCTGGCCCAGGCCTACGCCCGGCGCGGCGACTTTGCCAACGCCTACCGGTACCAGCGGCTGTGGGTGGCGTACAAAGATTCGGTGGCGGGCATCGAAACTCAGCGCCGCACCAGCGCCCTGCGCTACGGCTACGAGCTGGCCCGCAAGCAGGACCAGATTGTGTTGCTCACCCAGCGCCAGCAGTTGCAGGAGCAAAAGGCCCACCAGCAGCGCCAGGAAATGCGGGGTCTGCTGGCCGGCCTGGCGGGCCTGCTGCTACTGGCCGGCCTGGCGGGCCTGCTGCTACTGGCCGGCCTGCTTGCCCGCAACATTTTCCTCAAGCAGCGCGCCAACCGGGTGCTGAACGAGAAAAACGGGCAGATTGCCCATCAGCGTGACCGCCTCGACCAGGCCCTCACCAAGCTGAAAGTGGCCCAGAGTCAGTTGGTGCAAAGCGAGAAAATGGTGGCGCTGGCCGCCCTCACGGCGGGCGTGGCTCACGAAATTCAGAACCCGCTCAACTTCGTGAATAACTTTTCGGAGGTGAGTCTGGAAATGCTGGCGGAGCTGGAAGCAGAGCGGCAGGAGCCATCCCGAGACCCCGAACTGGAAGCCTCGCTGCTGGATGATTTGAAGCAAAACCTGCTCCGAATCAACCAGCACGGCAATCGAGCGGCGAGCATTGTGCGCGGCATGCTGGAGCATACCCACGCCGACCCCGGCCAGCGCCAGCCCGTGGACCTCAACGACCTGGCCCAGGACTACCTGCGCCTGGCCTACCACAGCCTGCAAAACACCCACCGCGACTTCACCGTAGCCCGCACCCTCGACCTGGACCCCGCCCTCGGTGCGCTGCACGTGGTGCCGCAGGAGCTGGGCCGCGTGCTGCTCAACCTGTTCACCAACGCTTTCTACGCGGTACACCAGAAGGCCCTGCTGCTGGGGCCGGCCTATACGCCCTCGGTGCGGGTGCGCACCCGGCGCGTGAGCGGCGCCGTGGAGCTGCACGTGCGCGACAACGGCACCGGCATTCCGGCCGTGGTGCTGGACAAGATTTTTGACCCGTTTTTTACTACCAAACCGCCCGGCGAAGGCACCGGCCTGGGCCTGTGGCTGAGCTACGACATCATCACCAACGGCTACGACGGCACGCTCACGGCGCGCTCCGAGGAAGGCGCGTTCACCGAGTTTGTGGTGACTTTGCCGCAGGACCAAACGGCAACCGTAGTCGCGGCGGCCGAAGCCGCCGCGACCGGGCCTACAAAATAAACCGGGTGCTGAGGAAGCTGCTTTCCTGGCCGTCCACAATCTCGTTGAAGAGATGCTTGTTGGCTTCGGTCTGCTTGGTAGCCACCACCGTGCGGATGCTGAACGAGCGCAGCGCGTCATACACCGAGAGGGTGCCTTCGGCTGAATCCTTGCGGCCGGTGAAGGGGAAGGTATCGGGCCCGCGCTGGCACTGGGCGTTGATGTTCACGCGGCTCACCTGGTTCACGAGCTGGTCGATGAGGTCGGCCACTTCCTGCGATTCGCTGCCGAAAATGCTTACCTGCTGGCCGTGGTCGGAGTCAATGATGTACTGAATGGCTTCGTCGACGTTGGCGAACGAGGCCACCGGTACCACCGGGCCGAACTGCTCTTCGCGCCACACTTTCATGCCGTTTTTCACGGGGAAGAGCAGGGCGGGGTACACCAGCGGGCCGGCCGTGGTCCCGCCACCTTCGTTCATCACGCGCGCACCTTTAGCCTCGGCATCGGCAATGACTTCGGCCAAGTAGTTCGGCTTCTGGGGCTCGGGTAGGGGGGTGATGTTCACGCCCGCGTCCCAGGGCATGCCGGGTTTCAGCTTGTTGATTTCGGCGGCGAGGCGCTGCACGAAATCCCCGGCAATACTCTCGTGCACCATAAACAGCTTGAGCGCGGTGCAGCGCTGGCCGTTGAAGCTCAGCGAACCCAGCACTGATTCCTTCACCGCCACGTCCAGGTCGGCATCGGGCATGATGATGGCCACGTTCTTGGCATCGAGCCCGAGAATGGCCCGCAGGCGGTTGGATTTGGGGTGCAGCTTCTTGAGCGAATCGGCCACGCGGCTGCTGCCGATGAGGCCCAGTGCATCAATCTTGCCCGACGACATCAGGGCCGGCACCACCGCGTTGCCGCGGCCGTACACCGTGTTCACCACGCCTTTCGGGAAGGCTTCGGTGAAGGCCTGGAGCAGCGGGAAGTGCAGCAGGGTGCCATGTTTCGGAGGTTTGAAGAGGACCGTATTGCCCATGATGAGGGCGGGAATCAGCATGCAGAACGTTTCGTTCAGCGGGTAGTTGAAGGGGCCCATGCAGAGCACTACGCCCAGCGGCGAGCGCCGAATCTGGCCGATGATGCCTTCGGTGATGGTGAAGCGCGACGAGTCGCGGTCCATATCCTTCAAGGCGTTAATAGTGGCGTGGATATAGTCGACGGTGCGGTCGAATTCCTTCTCCGAATCGGCCGTCGACTTGCCGATTTCCCACAGCAGCAGCTTCACGATTTCGGCCTTGCGGGCCACGATAAGACGGGTGAATTTCTCCACCGCCGCGATGCGCTCGGCCACGCTTAGCATCGGCCACTCGCCGCGGCCGAAGTTGTAGGCCTGCACGGCGGCATCGAGGGCCTTGAGGGCTTCGGCCTCATCGAGCAGCGGGTATGAGCCGATGACGCGGGGCGCGAGCGAGCCGTCGGGCCGGCGCTCAAACATGGGCGAGATGACTTCCTGCGTGGGCCCGGCCCACTCGCGCAGCTCACCGTCGAGCAGGTACTGGCGCTGGTGCAGCGGCTCGGTCAGCCGCCAGGCTTCGGGGATGGCCGCCGCGTCGGGCGGAAAGAGTTGGGTGAGATTTTCGATGCTTACAGCCATTGTAATGGGCAAAATGTGCGGTGCGAACCTACGCAACAGCGTATGGGTACGGAAATATTGGCCCGCTGTGCTGGTTTCGGCTTCTTCTCACGGGAACGTTTGCGTACCGCGCAAGCCCCCGAAAACCGCTATGTTTCCGGTGAAATTATTTTTCCGCTTATGTCGCTTCACCTCCTGCTTCTGCTCAATTTCGCCGTGGCCGCCTACCTCACCGGCCTCATCTGGACGGTGCAGGTGGTGCATTACCCCAGCTTCGGCAAGGTGCCGAAAGCCGCGTGGGCGGCCTTCCACGCGGCCCACACCCGCCGCATGAGCTACGTAGTGATGGTCCCAATGATGCTGGAGTTGGCCCTCGCCATCTGGCTGGCCTGGGCCGGGCGGGTGGTGCTGCCGGGCGGCGCGGGCTGGTGGAGCCTGGGCCTGGTGGGGGTAATCTGGGCAGCCACGTTCTTCGTTTCGGGGCTCTTCCACAACCGCCTCGAACAAGGCTACGACTACATTGCTATCGATGGCCTCACGCGCACCAACTGGATAAGGACGCTGGCGTGGACGGCGCGAATGGCGCTGCTTGGCTGGCTGCTGGCGCTGTAGAGACGCAACATTTTGCGTCTCGTCGTTGAACAGCCGGAACTGCACCGTTCAACGGCATCGTTCAACGACGAGACGTAATTATGCGTCTCTACATCCTTAAATAAACCCTATTTCCCGGCCCGACTCTTCTCCCGCGTGGCCTTGAACTCTGACCCTTCCTTCCATTTCGGAAACGTCGTTTCCCAAGCCAATTTCTGCCCGACGCGGAACAGCAGGCGGGCATCTTCGGCCGCGCCGCGCAGGTCCCATTTGGGGTCGAACTGGTCGGCGGGCTGGTGGTAGGCTTTCTCTTCGAAGTCCTTGCGCTGCTTTTCGGCGAAGGCTTTGCCGTGCAGGCGGCTCTCAAACTGGCCGCTGGCGTAGAGCGCCGGAATGCCCACTTTGGCGAAGCTGAAGTGGTCGGAACGGTAGAAGCTGCCGGTTTCGGGATGCTGGAAGGGGATGACGTAGCGGTTCTGCTCCTTGGCGGCGGCGCGGGCGTAGTCGTCCAGCTCCGATTGCCCGTAGCCAATGATGGTCAAGTCGCGCATCGGCCCGAAGGCCAGCAGCTCGTCCATGTTGATGTCGGCCACCGTGCTGGCCACTGGGAACAGCGGGTGCTGCGCGTAATAATCGGAGCCCAGCAAGCCCTGCTCCTCGCCAGTCACGGCCAGGAAGACGATGCTGCGCTGGGGGTTCTCCTTGGCTTGCTTGAAGGCGGTGGCAATGGCCAACAGACCCGCGCAGCCGCTGGCGTTGTCGAGCGCGCCGTTGTAAATCGAATCGCCCGCAATCGGTTTGCCGATGCCCAGGTGGTCCCAGTGCGCTGAGTAAATGATGTATTCCTTGGGCCGCGTGGTGCCGGGCAGCACGGCCACCACGTTTTTCGAGGTTTTGCGCGTGATTTTGTTGTGGATGGTAGTACTCAAACTCAGGTTCATTACCCGGCCGCGGAAGCCGGGACGGTTGGCTGCGGCGTAGGCTTCGTCGTAGTTCTGGCCGGCGGCCGTGAAGAGGCGCTTGGCCGCGTCGAGCGTCATCCAGCCTTCGAGGGCCACTTTGCTGGCGCCGTGGTCGGGCGTCTGGGGGTGCAGCTTGGCGCCGCCGTTGCTGCTTTGCACCACCGTCCAGGGGTAAGAGGCAGGCTTGGTGTCGTGAATGATGAGCAAGCCGGTAGCGCCGTGGCGGGCGGCCTCCTCATATTTGTACATCCAGCGGCCATAATACGTCATGGCCTTGCCCTTGAACATGGTGGTGTCGTTGCCCGCGTTGCCGGGGTCGTTGATGAGCACCACCACCGTCTTGCCCTTCACGTCGAGGCCGGCGTAATCGTCCCATTTATATTCGGGCGCCGTCACGCCGTAGCCGGCAAATACCAGCGGCGAATCCTTGATGCTGATAACCGACTTTTCCTGCTCGGTCAGGAACATGAAATCCTGCCGGTACTTCAGCTGCAAGGTTTTGCCGTTGCCCGTCACCGTCGCAATCGAGTCGGGCTGGCCCGCGATTTCCACCAGCGGCACCGCCTGAAAATATGAGCCATTGGCCCCCGGCTGCAAGCCCAGCTTCTTGAATTCCGAAGCCAGATAAGCCGTGGCCTTTTCTTCGCCCGCCGTGAATGGCCGCCGGCCCTGAAACTCATCCGAAGCCAGCACCTTGATGTGCTGTGCCATGAGCGCGGGCGTGATGCCGTCGTTCGGAGCGGGCACGCTGGCCGTGTCGGTGGGGGCGGCTTCAGTTTCGGTGGGGGCCGTCGTCGTGGCCGTTTCCGACGACGAAGTTTTGCCCTGGCAGCCCGCCAGCAGCAGGCTCGCGGCGGCCGGCACCAGCCAGCCACGCAATTTTGATAAACGCATCGGTACAGAGAGTTACCCCCGGCCGCGACGCCGGAGCTGCCTACAGCCGGGCAAAATGCTCGGCCGCAATCCGCGCGCCTTCATCGGTGCAGATGCCCCGAATGTAGTACAGGAAAATGCTGCGGAAAACCTCGCGCATGTTGTAGCGGTCGGGCGGGAATACCTGCGGGTTGAGCAGCATATTCAACTGCTCCACAATAATCTTGGTAACCAACTGAATATTAATGTCAGAACGAAACATTCGGTTGCGAATGCCGTCATTCAACAGCTGTTGGAGCTGCGGGGCCGAATAGGTATTGACGTTCTCCATGGCCGCTTCCCACGTTTGCGGAAACCCGGTTTGCAGGTCTATGTAGAATTGGCCCGGCACGGCGGCCAGGTCGCGCAGGCCAAGTTGCAGCAAGCCATACAGGCGCTCCACGGCCGATGAATATTGAGCGAATAGTTCTACGTGTTCGCGCTTCTGGCGCTCCATATCGGCCAGAATGGCGTGGTGCACTAGCAGCTCGCGGCTAGGAAACTGGGCCACCAGGTCGGCCTCGGTGGTGTGTAGGGCTGTGGCCAGCACGGCATTGGGCGCAGTATGCAGGCCGTAACGATAAAAAACAGGCATAGCGGCTTCCAGAGAAGCCGTCGGCAGCGTAAAATCAGGCATCAAGGGAGGCGTAAGTCTATTTTCAGAAGGAAGAGAACGTGGCCGGCTGGCCTCGCGCCGAACGCTGTCGCGTTGGCTAGAGTGCCCCGAGCAGGAAAAAAAACAGCAGCTGCGTGATGTACACCAGCGGCACCAGCGGGTTACGCTTGGTGAAGGTGGTGCGGTTGAACAGCATCTGCAAGATACAGGCAAAGATGAACCAGTCGCGAAAGTTCTGGAACGGAATCACGCCGGCCGACCAATGCCAGAAATCATAGCGCCCCGCCACCGGTTCCAGGCAGGCATCGAAGCCCACCATGAGCCCGGCTGCCAGCAGAATGCGTGGCAGTTCGCCCAGCGGCAGGTAGCGCACCAGCATGCCGCACAGGTACGTGAGCACCAGCCAGTTCAAGGCAATCATCGGCGGCACGCCTTTGAAGGGCTGGGTATCGAATAATTTAAATCCCAGCGTGTCGCCGTAGGTGTAATGTCCGAAAAACCGGCCCGTGTTCACGCCCACAAATTCGGCCCCGAAGCCCAGCAGCAGCACCGTGAGGCAAAAGCCCCAGAAGCTGGCATCGCGCTTGGGCTGAAACCAGAGCAGCAACAGGGCCGTGAGACCCAGCGTGAGCGGCGTAAAGCGCAGGTAAAAGTCGGGGTTTTTGGAAAACGCCAACCCCACAAAACCGGTGAAATGAAACAGCAACACTAGGCCCTGGGCCACGCGCAGCCGGCGGTAAGTCGCGGCCGGGAGTGGCTCGGTGTAATCAACCATGTATTTGAAGGAGGATGAAATTTAATCGTCTGTCATCCTGAGCGCAGCGAAGGACCCTCTCGCGTCTGCTTGATTTGAGATTAGTGCCAATCGTTCAGACGTGAGAAGGTCCTTCGCTGTGCTCAGGATGACAAATGATTAAAACTCACGCATCATTAATTAAAGACGAAACGATTTTGGCCGATAGCAGGCACAGCGGAATGCCGCCGCCCGGATGCACCGAACCACCGCAAAAGTACAGCCCTTCGAGCCGCCCCGAAAAATTGGGGTGCCGCAGGAAGGCCGCCAGCGCGTTGTTGCTGGAGCTGCCATACAGCGCCCCGCCAAACGACGAAGTATCGGCGGCAATGCCGGGCGGTGTCCAGATTTTCTCGGTGGCAATCAAGAGCTCGATGTCGGTGCCCAATGCTTGGCGCAGCTTACGCAGCACGGCGCGCCGGGTTTGCTGGGTAAGGGCTGCCCAATCCTGGCCCTGGTCGTGGGGTACATTCACCATAACAAACCAGTTTTCGTGGCCGGGCGGGGCATCGGTGGGCGTTTTTTTGGAGGTGATGTTCACGTAAACCGTCACATCATCGGCCACGGTTTGCTCCTGAAAAATAGCCTCAAATTCCCGCTGGTAATCAGCCGAGAAAAAGATGTTGTGCAAATCCAGTTCAGGAAATTCGCGGGTGATGCCCCAATAAAAAATCAGCGCCGAGGAGGAACGGGGCTGGCTCAGCGTGCGCTCGGGGGCGGGCTCACGGGGCAGCAGGCGGCGGTAGGTGGGTACCACGTCCATGTTGCTCACCACCCGGCCGAAATCGTACACGTCCTGCGCCGTGCGCACGCCCGTCACCCGCCTGTCGGCGATGATGATTTCCTTCACGGCCTCGTTGTAGCGAAATTTTACGCCAAACTCCGTCGCCAGCTTCACCAGGCTTTCGGCAATGGCATAAATGCCGCCTTCCGGATAAAAAGCCCCAATGCCGTGCTCCAGGTGCGGAATCATGCTCAGCGTGGCCGGAGCCTGGTAGGGGTCGGAGCCATTGTAAGTCGCGTAGCGGTCAAACAGTTGCACGAGGCGCGGGTCGCGTCCGAAGGCGCTTTCGTGGCGCTGGTGCATGGTGCCCAGCAGGCCCAACTGCGGCAGGGCGGCCATGGCTTTCAGCGTTTCGGGGCTGAAGTAGGTGCCGGCCTTGTGCAGGGATTTATGCAGAAATGTGCCCGCCGTGGCATCATACGCCCGACCGGCGCGGGTCAGAAATTGCGTGACCGCCGCTGCTGGCGTGCCCAGCTTCTCTTCTACTTCGGCCGCGAATTTCGCCGCCTCAGCCCAGGCCGTGAGCCGGGTGCCATCGGCAAAAAAGTAGTTGGTGATGGGGTCGAGCCGCTCGTAGCGGAAATAGTCGGCGGGCTCACGCTGAGCCAGTCGGAAAATATCATCCACCAGCTGCGGCAGCGTAAACAAGGACGGCCCGGCATCGAACCGATACCCGCCGGGCAGCGCAAATTGATGCATCTTGCCCCCGAACGAAGCGCCCGCCTCGAATACCGTAACCGGGTGCCCGGCCACGGCCAGCCGCGCCGCCGTCGCAATGCCCGCAATGCCCGCGCCGATAATGGCCACGGGCTGCCGGGAAGGCGCTATTTTATTTTTCTTTTTGAACACTGGACTGCTAACCGCCGCAGTGGGGGGAGAAGTTTTGCCGAAGCGACCAAAAATAAAGCGGCGCTCCGGCGCGGACGTTTGCTGTCCACGCCGGAGCGCCGCTTTTGATTATAAGGTTGACTATTCCACCGCCAGCACCAGCCCTTTCAGGTAAGCGCCTTCCGGGTGGAACAAGCTCACTGGGTGGTCGGCAGGCTGGGTGAGGCGATGCAGAATGCGCGCCGGCCGGCCGGCTTCGATGGCCGCCGCCAGCACCGCGCCCTCAAATAATTCTGGGCTCACGACTTGCGAGCACGAGAATGTGAACAGCAGTCCGCCGGGCGCGAGGTGCGCGATGCCGGCCGCGTTCAGGCGCTTATAGCCCATCAGGGCGGCGTGGCGGGCGCCCATGTGCTTGGCGAAAGCGGGCGGGTCGAGCACCAGCAAATCGTACTGGGCCGAGTGGTTTTTAAGGAAGCCCAGCACATCGTCGGGGTAGGCGGCGTGGCGGTCGGCGTGGTTTGATAATTCAGCGTTGCGCTCGGTCAGGGCAATGGCCTTCTTGCTCGAATCAACGGAGTGAACTAGCTCAGCACCAGCCTCCAGTGCGTACACTGAGAAGCCGCCCGTGTAGCAGAACGTGTTGAGCACCTTGCGGCCCGGCGAGTAGCGGGCCAGCAGTTCGCGGTTGTCGCGTTGGTCGATGAAGAAGCCGGTTTTCTGCCCTGTTTCCCAATCCACGGCAAACTGGTGGCCGTTTTCGGTTACGATATGCTCGCTGCCCGAGCTTTCGCCGAACAGGTAGCCATTCTGGGCGTCGGGCACGGCGTTGCCGGGCACCGTTTCGGCACTCTTGTCATAAATGGCGCGCAGCTTGTCGCCGAACACCACTCGCAGTGCGGCCGCTATTTCGGGCCGGGCGCGGTACATGCCCACACTGTGCGCCTGCACCACGGCGGTGTCGCCATACACGTCGATGATGAGGCCGGGCAGGCCGTCGCCCTCGGCGTGCACCAAGCGAAATACGTTGGTATCGGCCGTGCCGGTCAAGGCCAGACGCTGGCGCAGGCGGTAGGCATTGCCCAGCTTGTCTTCCCAGTATTTCGCCGTGGGCAATTCAGATTCGGGGCCGAAATCCAGCATCCGCACGGCAATGGAGCCGCCGCTGGAGAAGTGGCCCACGCCCAGCAGCTCGCCGTTGATGGCTTCGACGCGCACGGGCTCGCCCTCGCGGGGCTCGCCCAGTACGCGGGCAATGGCCCCGGAGAACACCCAGGGGTGGCGGCGGCGCAGGCTGTGGTCTTTTCCGTTTTTGAGGACGATGGTGGCGGGGTTCAGCATAGTCCGCAAAGGTACGGCTCCGCGCCGGGCCGCTCTGCCTACCGGAACCAGCGCCGGTAAATGGGCCGCCGCCAGGCAAACTGCGCCCACATGGCTGGGTATATCACCGCATCGAGCAGGCGCGAAGCCGTGCGGTATTCCAGGGCATCTACAATCACGCTGCCGCCGTTAGGGCCGGGTTGAATGAGGTGGCGGTGCCGCCAGAACCGCAACGGCGGCGGAAGAATCTGGCCTTCATCCACAAAGAAATGGGTGCCGTCAGGCTGCACACCGTCGCCCACAATCAGCGAAGTCCAGGGTAGACGCTTCACCAGCGTATCCAGTTCAATTTCAACCCGGTCGCCGGTGCGGCAGCCATCGAAGCGCAACAGCCGCAGCCGTGGAAACGGCGGGGCCAGGGCCACAAATAACTCGCGCGTGAAGCCGGCCATGACCGCGGCCGGGGATTGAGAAACGGCGGTGCGGAGGGTGACGTGCATGGGTTGCTAACCTTGGCCAGTGGCAATTGTTGGCCGAGCCCTATTGATAATCGCACAACCAAGCATCGGTGCGCCGGCGAGAGCGGTTGTGCCGGCGAACTTCGCCGTTTTATCCCAGCAGTTCCTCAATATCCTCGCGGGTGAGGTGCTTAATCACAGCCTCGTCGGTGGCAATTAGTTCGCTCACCAGCGCCAGCTTGCGGCGTTGCAGGGCCAGGATTTTTTCTTCCACCGTATTCTGAGTGATGAACTTGTAGGTGAACACCGGGCGCTGCTGGCCAATGCGGTGGGCACGGTCCACGGCCTGGGCCTCCACGGCGGGGTTCCACCACGGGTCGAGGATGAAGACGTAGTCGGCAGCGGTAAGATTGAGGCCCACGCCGCCGGCTTTGAGGCTGATAAGGAAGATTTTGAGGTCTTCGGTTTCCTGAAAGCGGGCTACTTCGGCCGGCCGGTCGCGCGTGGCCCCGTCGAGGTAAGCATAGTGCATCTGACGCTCATCGAGCGCGGCCCGCACCAGCGCTAAATGCTGTACGAACTGACTAAAAACCAATACTTTGTGACCTTCGGCCACCACGTTGCGAATCATGCGCAACACCTCGCGCAGCTTGCCCGATTCGTGGGTGTAGTTCTCGTCGGCCAGGCGCGGGTGGTTAGCAATCTGGCGCAGTCGCGTGAGACCCTGCAACAGCAGAAACTGCGTGCTAGCCGGACCGTGCTCGTCGAGGTTGCGCAGGATTTTGTTGCGGTAGAAGCTCTTGGTTTCCTCGTAGGCGTGGGCCTGCTCGTCCGTCATCTGGCAGTAGCTGAGCTGCTCGGTTTTGGCAGGCAACTCTTTAGCTACCTGCGCTTTGTGACGACGTAGGATGAATGGTTTGATGAGCGCGTGCAGGCGGCGGGTACGGCCTTCGTCCTGGTCTTTCTCAATGGGCTTGAGGAATTCCTTGCGGAAAAACGCCTGCGTGCCCAGCAAGCCGGGGTTGATGAAGGACATCTGCGACCACAAGTCCATCGTGCTGTTTTCCACCGGCGTACCCGTGAGAATAAGCCGGTGCTTGGAATGCAACTGCCGCACGGCCTGCGAGGTGGTGCTCGATGGGTTTTTGATGGCCTGCGATTCGTCCAGAATCACGTAGTCGAACTTGTAACCGGCCAGCAACTCCGTATCGAGCCGCACGATGCCGTAGCTAGTCAGCACCACGTCATAGTCGGCGAAGCGGTCGGGGTTTTTGTCGCGGTAAGTGCCGGTGTAGGCCAGCACACGCAGTTCGGGTGTGAACTTCTGGGCTTCGTTCAGCCAGTTGAAAACCAGTGAAGTAGGCAGCACCAGCAGCGATGCAGCGCCTTGTGCCTCCCCGCTTTCGCGGCGGTGCTGGAGCATGGCCAGCGTCTGAATGGTCTTGCCAAGCCCCATGTCATCGGCCAGGCAGCCGCCAAAATGGTAGTCCTGCACAAAGCGCAGCCAGTTGTAGCCGGCTTTCTGGTAAGGGCGCAGCTCGCCCAGGAAGCCGGCGGGCAGCGGGTGGTCTTCTACTTCGGCAAAGTCGCGCAGCTTTTCCAGCTTGCGGCCCATGCGCACGGTAGCCAACTCGTTGCTTTGCAGGTCGGCCACTAGCGCGAGGTGGTGGCGGCGCAGGTTGAGGCCGTCCTCGGTTTCTTCGCCGAAGGCAAACAGCTCCAGGTAGTCCGTGAACCACTCGTCGGGAATGATGGCAATCTGGCCGTTGGGCAGCTTGAACTCGCGTCGGCGCTGCAAAATGTGCCCCCGCAGCCGGATAAATGGCACTTCGATATCGCCAAAGCGCACGGTACCGCGCACGTCGAACCAGTCGCCCGCCTCCTGAATGCCCACCTGCACGCTGGTAGGGCCAATGAAGTAGTTTTTGGTGGCCGTAGAAGCAGCTTCAACTGTGTAGCCCAGCTCCGTGAGGGCGGGGGAGTTGTCGTGCAGCCATTTAAAGGCTTCGGCTTTGGGCAGCGAGGCGTGGCCGTTGGCCACCACGAGGCGGCGGGCCTGCAGTTCTTCCACGGTGGCTTGCTCCTGTTCCGGGTTGCGTAGCAGGCGGTGGAACACGTAGCTGTCGGCCGTTTTTTCGAGGTGCACGCTCACGGGCTTGCTGGTGCCCAGCGGCATGAGGTGCGGCCCATAGCGGAAGCTCAGCTCGAAATGAATCTGCTCGGTTTCGGCCCCGGTAAGGAGGGGGGCAATGGGCTTGGGCAGCGGAATGCGGCCCCGGCGCGGCGGGCCGGGCGGCCGCACGGGCGCTTCGGGGGCGGGCAGGGCCGGCTGGGCATCGCTGAACGTGAGCCGGGGCCGCGCCACATAGCGCTCCGAACGAATGTCGAAGCCTCGGGCGTGCACCTCGAAGGCCTCCATGAGCGGGGCCACAAATTTCTGGAAATAGCTTTCCTCTACCTGCCGGGGCACCACGATGAATTTCTTCTTCAAAAACGGCAGCAGCTTCTTGCCATCCACCTCGGTGCGGAAGGAGTAAAGCAAATCGTTGAGCAGCAGCCAGGCCGGCTGCAGGCACACAAGCACCGCGTCTTTATATTGGAAATCAAGCTTCTGTCCCTGGTACTGAATGGTAGGGAAATAATGCGTGCCCTCCTCGTTGCGGCGGAAGTGGAAGAGGATGGACGCCTTGGCCGGAGCCATGCCGATTTCCTTCCACGTTGGCTCGCCATCGCGGCCCATGATGAAGACCTGCTTGCCCGCCAGCCGCGCCAGAATGCCGGCCATGCGCGTCTGCACATACTTGGAAATGAGCTCCTGAAGCGGTTTGTCGCCCTTTTCGGCGTTGTAAGTCTTGAGGAAAAACTCGGCCGTGGCGATTTTGCGGGGCCAGAATTCTTTCACTACTGCTTCCTGCTGAATCTGGTCGCAAAGCTCCACCAACTCGAAGTCGGCAGCATCAAGCCCGGCCGCGAATTCGTGGGCATTTTTTCCCGAAACGGTCTGGTGCTGAAGCGTTAGCTGGCCGCGCGGGCCGAGCTGGACCACGTAGGCCGCAAACAAGTGGCCCAGGAACTCGTGTTCGAAGAGCGAGTAGACGATTTGAAACGGTTCTGCGGTAGATACTTTCATAGCCGGGCACGCGGAAGGCGCAAGGTAGGGCAGAAAGCGGAAATTGGTATCGTAGCGCTTTGCTGCAGGAGCGAATTGCTAGCCCCTTACGGCGTAGCAACCTCCAAGATACCAGAAATTCGATAAACGCTATAAATTCTCACGCAAGTCCAACTTGCTCGCATTCAGCGCCGGGCGAATACTTACGGCCAGGGTGATGACGATAATGGACACGCAGGTAAAAATCAGGTCGGAGGCCTGCATTTTTACGGGGTAAGCGTCTACCACGCTCGTGGCCATGCCCATGCTCACGAAGCCGAACCGCTGCTGGAGCCAGCACAGCGTGACGCCCAGGATGAGCCCGGTGGCCGCGCCCACCAGCGCCACAATGGCCCCCACGTACAGAAACGTGCGGCGCACCGTTTTCTGACTGGCGCCCATGGCCAGCAGCACAGCGATGTCCTTTTTCTTATCGATAACCAGCATCGAGAGCGAGAAAAAGATGTTGAGCGAGGCGATGAGCAGAATGAGCGTGAAGGTGATGAACACGAACAGCTTCTCCACTTTGATGGCCTTGAACAGGCTGACGTGTTGCTCGTCGGAATCCTGCACCTTGAAATCGGGTCCGAGGAGGTTGCGGAGCTCCCCTTTCACCTTTTCAATTTCGAAGCTCTGGCCCACCTTCACGTAGAGGGCCGTGCGGCGGGTGCCGTAGCCCAGCAGGCGCTGGGCGAAGGTGAGCGGCACAAAAATGTAGCTGTCGTCGATGTGCTGCTCAATAAGGAAGACACCGCCGGCCGTCAGGTTCTGCTCGTTGAAAGCGTTTTCGGGGTTGAAGTCGAGGGTTTTTTTGCCGGGCGTATTGCGCGGGTACAGCAGGCGCATGGGCGACAGGCGGTTGTTGAGCGTGATGCTGAGCTCGTGCTGCACGCCGGCACCCACCAGGGCCAGCTCCAGGCTGTCGCGGCGCAGGCGGTGGTCGCCTTCGCGGATGTTGGCGTCAATCTGGCTCTGGCCGAAGTAGTTATCCGAGAGGCCGCGCATTTTCACCACCATCTGGCGGTCGTGGTATTGTAGCAGGGCATTGTCCTCGATTACCTCCGTGAGCAGGGCCACGCCGGGCGTGTTTTCCAGCTTCATCAGGAAGGTGCGGTCGACGGGGAAGGCCTTGCCTTTGGCCGCGGAGATGACGAGGTTGGGGTCCGACTTGCCGTAGAGTGTGCGCACCAAGTCCTCCAGCCCGTTGAACACCGACAGCACGATAATCAGCGCCATGGTGCCCACCGCCACCCCAATCATCGAAATGTTGGAGATGATGGTGATGATGTTGCGCTTGTTCTTGGAACGGAAGTAGCGCCGGGCAATGAGGATGGGTACGTTCATAAATCACGGATTCGTCGGATTTCACGCGGATTGGGCGGATTTCGTGGACGACTCCTCAAGTGATAGGAGGGCGACTGCGCAGGAATTGCGAACGGAAAGCTACGCTAACGAAGACGTAAAAGGAAAGTTAGCAAACTAGAGCCGACTGATAACGGCCACAAACCCCGGGTAATCTGAGCAAAATCCGACGCATCCGTGATTTACTTCCAGGCTTTCACGATGAGGCCCGTGCCGGAGTCGTGCGCTGTGCGCGCGTCGAACCAGTTTAGCAGCAGGCAGAATGGGAACACCACAGCGTAGTAGAAGGGCAGCAGGATGAAAAAGGCGCGCGACTTGCCCAGCATCAGAATGGGGTATTTCATGCTCAGGCGCCACGAAACCTGGCCCGGCTCGCCGTAGCTGTAGCGGGCTTCGATGCGCTCAAAACCGGCGGTGCGCAGCTTCTGCTGAATCTCGCGGATGTTGTAGCCGTCGCGCACGTGCTCCTCAATGAAGCTGGTTTCGCCGTCGTCGTGCACATCGGAACCGCCCTGGTCGCTGGGGGTCGAAATCAGCAGCATGCCGCTGTCTTTCAACGAAGCGTGGATGTTGCGGAACACTTCCACGTCTTCCAGAATGTGCTCCATTACATCGACGGACAGGGCGAGGTCGAAAGAATTCGGCTCCTGATACAGCACCAAATCCTGCACGGCAAACTGCACGTTCTTGCGGCCAATCTGGCGGAAAAACTGGTTCGAATCGGCCACCTGGTCGTCCTTCACGTCCACGGCCAGAATGTTCCACTTTGAGCTCAGCCCGCTCAGCCAGTACGTGTACTGCCCGTAGCCGGAGCCGGCATCGAGGATGTGCAGGGGCTCCTGGGTGCGGCCCTTGGCCCAGCGGCGCAGCTCGCGGTGTACGTGCCAGGTGCGCAGCAGCAGCAAATCGAGCAGGTGATAAAATAGCCGGCGCAGCCACGGCGTGCGGTTGAATACCTGGCCGAGCGTCTTCTTGATAGGGTCGTAGTACAAGGGAGGGTATGAGGATATAAGGGTAGGAGGGTAGGAGGGTAGGAGGGACTAAAAGAGGGAAGAGCTACAAACTCTTGCCCTCACACCCGCCTAGCCCCATACCCTAAAAAACTACTCGCCTTTGAAAAGGCGCGGGCGGGCGGGCTTGTCGTCGTCGTCCGAAGTGTCTTCCTTCGGAGCTTCCGGAATGTAGAGCGTGCCGAGAACCTGGTCCATGTGGGCCGCATAAGCAGCGCTGTCGTCGTGGAAAAAGATGAGCTCGGGCACCACGCGGGCCGTTTTGCGGATGCGCTTGGCCAGGGCGTGGCGGATTTCCTTGGCGTTGTCCTTGATGATTTCGAGGCGCTCGTTGGCGTCGTTGCCCAGCAGCAGGCTGAGGTACACGCGGGCCTGGCCCAGGTCGGGAGTCACCTTCACCATGCTGATGCTGGGGGCCAGCCCGCCGCCAAACAGGTGTGGTAAGTCGCGCTGCAATACGGCCGCGAGCTCCTGTTGCAGGAGGCTGGCCATTTTTTGTTGTCGTTTGCTATCCATAATGACTAGCAAAGGTACGGGATAGGGGAGAAGGGTGTAGGGGATAGGGAATAAGGAAAACGGGATAAGGCGTTAAGCGGGGTTAGGCCGGCGAGTCTGCGGCCAGTCAGTGACGGCAGAACCCGTCCTCCCGATACCTTTGCCTTCTCCCATTTCCCTTATTCCCTATCCCCCCGCGCATTGCTTCGCTTTTTTAAAAGCTCGTTGTCCACGCAGCTGCTGGCCCTGGTGCTACTGGTGCTGGCGCTGCGCCTGCCGCTGCTCTGGCTGGGCCTGCCCCTGACGGCCGCCGAGCTCCGGGCTTTGCTGGTGGGCGAGCGGCTGCACGGCGGGGCCATGCCCTACCGCGACCTCTACGACGGTACCGCGCCGCTGGCCGCCGCCACCTTCGCCGCCCTCGATGCCGTGCTGGCGCGTCCCGTGTGGCTCTACCGCATGGTGGCGCTGGGGCTGCTGTTCATCCAGGGCCTGCGCCTGAACCTGGTGTTCAACCGCTACGACGTGCACCCCGAGCGCGGCTACGTGGCCGCCCTCACCTACCTGCTGGTGGGCAGCGTGAGCACCGATTTGGATGCCCTCTCGCCGCTGCTGCTGGGCAATACCTTCATCGTTTTTGCGCTGAGCGCGCTGCTGCCCACCTCCCGCGAGGGCTACGACAACCGCCGCCTGTTCCGGGCCGGGTTTCTGATTGGGCTGGGCGCGCTGTGCTACCTGCCGCTGAGCCTGTTTGTGATAGTGGGGCTGTTTGCGGTGGTGATTTTCGCGGCCAATTCCTTCCGCAGCTCGCTGCTGCTGCTGTGCGGGTTTTTCTTTCCGTATGCGCTGGTGGGCACGTTTTTCTTTTACACCGATGCCCTGCCAGGTTTCGTGCAGTTCCACCTGCAGCCGGGCCTTACAGACCTCATTGCCAGCGGCCTGCCCGCCGGCCTGCAGCTGCGCCTGCTGATTGTGCCCATGCTGGTGCTGGCGCTGGCGCTGCTGCGGTCGTTGGGCACGTCGCTGGGGCTGGTGTTCCAGGTGAAATTCCGCCAGATGATGCTGGTGTGGCTGGCCGTGGCCGCCGTGGCTGCCGCGGTCGAGCGCGGCGCGGCCCCCGGCGTATTGGTGCTGTTGCTGCCGCCGGTAGCGTATTTCAGCCTGTTTCTGTGGCAGCGCAACCGCCAAAGCTGGCTGCTGGAGCTGTTGTTACTGCTCATCATCAACGCCGTGGTGGTGCTGCGCTACCGGGCCCAGGTGCCGCGCCTCGAAAGCCTGCTGCACATGCCCGCCGAAAGCCGCTTCGGCCTCGAGCCCGACCCGCGCTACGACGCCCTACGCGGCCAGACACTCCTAATCCTCGGCCCCGATGACCGTGCCTATTTCAACAACCACCCCGTCACGCCCTACCTCGACTGGGCACTGTCGCAGGTCGATTTTGGCCATCTCAACGAGTACGCCGCCGTGGTGCGCGTAGCCCAGAAAATGGGCCCCACCCCGCCCGCCTATCTGCTCGACCAAAGCCGCTCAGTGCCCCGCCTGAAGCAATTGCTGCCCAGCATATTTAGCGCTTACGAGCCAACGGACACGCCCGGCCTGTACAAGCGGAAGTAAGGGCTACACCCAACACCACGCCTTGGTGCGCCGGTCCGTGGGCAGGCTGCGCAGGAAAACGGCCAGCGGCTCCAAATCCGTAAGCAGGGAGGTGAGCGTAATGACGCGGCCATCGTATAAGTGCAGCGTCAGGTAGTCGTATTTCGCCCAGAACGTGCGGCGGGCGCTACACGTCACGCGCTCCACGCGGGCCAAATCGCGCCGCTCAAACGGCGCCCGCTGCCCGGCCTCGTACACCTCAAGCCGATTGTCGACGGGCTGAAAAACCAGCGTGGTTTCGTGGTTCAGCACCCAGTAGCGCAAGTGCAGTAGCAGGGCCGGCCCACTCAGGGCCAGCGTAAACAGCATAAATCCCGCAGTAAGCCCCCACTCGAAGCCGCTGACTTCAGCCCCGCCCATGGCTACGGCGGGCAGCACGCTCAGCCCCGCGCCCAGCGCCAGCAGCGGCCAGAACAGCAGCCGCAGCTGCCGCGCCGCCGTGGTCTGGTACACGTGGGTGCGTTTCGAAAACAGCCCCGTGACCCAGCGCGCCGCCCCCAGCACCAGAAAAATCACCACGGCCGCCTCAATCAGCGGGCGGAAAAAAGTTGATTTCATGCTTGAAAATCCGGCCCCACGTTAGGCCTGCACTTGCACCTGCACCCAGGCCTCGCCATCGGTGTGCGCCCGCAGGTGGCCGAAGCTCTCCAGCGCCAGCCCGTGCTTCGCGAAAATGGCTTCCACAGCCGCGCGCCCGCTGGGCTCCACGCATACCAGCAGGCCGCCCGACGTTTGCGGGTCACACAGCCACGCCCGTTGCTCGTCCGTCACCGGGCCAATTTTATGGCCGTAGCTGGCCCAGTTGCGGCCGGTGCCGCCGGGCACGCTGCCCTGCTTCAAATACGACTCGGCCGCCGCAAGGCGCGGCACTTTGCTGAAGTCAATTTCAGCTGTCAGGTGGCTGCCTTCGCACACCTCGGCCAAGTGCCCGAGCAAGCCGAAACCGGTCACATCGGTCAGGGCGGTCACGGCGGGTAGTTTGCTCAGCTCCGCCCCAATCTTGTTCAACTGCATCATCTGGGCCGGGGCCAGGGCCGCGTCCTCATCCCGCAGAATGCCCTTCTTCTGGGCCGTCGTCATGATGCCTACGCCCAGCGGCTTGGTCAGGAATAATTCCGAGCCCGCCGTGGCCGTATCGTTCTGTTTCAGGTCTTTGATGTCGACCATGCCCGTCACCGCCAAGCCGAAAATGGGCTCCGGCGAGTCAATGCTGTGCCCACCCGCCAGCGGAATCCCCGCCTCGACGCAAATGCTACGGGCGCCTTCCAGCACGCGGCGCGCTACCTCAGGCGGCAGCTTATCCACGGGCCAGCCCAGCACGGCAATGGCCAGCAGCGGCCGCCCGCCCATGGCGTACACATCCGAAATGGCATTGGCCGAGGCGATGCGCCCGAAATCATACGCGTCATCCACGATGGGCATGAAGAAATCGGTGGTCGAAATCACTGCCTGGCCCCCGCCGATGTCATACACGGCCGCGTCGTCGCGGCTGGCATTGCCCACCAGCAGCTTCTCGTGCTGCGGCTGGGCAATGCTGGTGTGCAGCATCTGGTCGAGCACGGCCGGCGCGATTTTGCAGCCGCAGCCCGCGCCGTGGCTGTATTGGGTGAGCTTGTATTCCATGGGTTGCATAATGTCTAGCGAAGGCACAAAAGTAAGCGGGCGGCCCACCCGGGCCGCCCGCCGCCATTCCGGTTAAGAACCGACGACTATTTAATAGCCACCGGCAACTCCACGTTCTCCCAGCGCAGTACCAACGCCTTGGGCGTCACCTCATACGCCAGCCGCTCGGTCACGGCCGCCGTTTTGCGGGGCGTCACCATCACGCGTAGCGCATCCTGCTTCTCGTCGTACTTGAACGCGCCCCACTGGTTCGGCACCTTGTTAAAGATGGCCGTCCACGGCCCGCTCTCCGCCGGAATCACGAAGAAGCCGTACTTGCCCGCCGGCAGCGGCTTGCCTTCCACCGTCACCGCCTTGCTGAATTCTACGGTAGTGGCTTCGTTGGCCCCGGCGCGCCACACCTTACCATACTGCTCTAGGCCGCCAAAAATCTTGCGGCCTTTCACGCCTGGGCTGCTGTAATTCACCGTCACGTCGGCCGCGCCAATCTTGCCGGTAGCGTTGGCGGCGGGGCTAGGTTTCGCCGCGCCCTGGGCGGGTGCCGGCATGGTGGCGGGCGTCGTCTGAGCGTGGGCAGCGGTGCCGGCCAATGCCAGCGTCAGGCCGAAAGCGGCAGCACGAAGATTCAGAAATGATTTCATGACAATTAAAGGCTGAAAATGAGGGTGAATGTGGCCGTGAATATCGGCTGCTGACTTGCAAACTCCACACCAGCCGTCACGGTTTACCAAAGACGCGACTTGCCGCCGGAGTTGCAGCCGGTGCCGATTTCAAGTACAAAGCCTGTTGGCCTCCGGAAGGGCTGCGGTTCCGACGCCCAGCCTCCGCATCCGCCCCATCTTGCATTCCGTGGCCAATTGTCGTACCTTTGCCCCGAAGTTGGTATTCAATCTGATAAAGAGGGGACGCGCAGTCCCCTCTTTTTTTGCCCGCTTTTTTCAAATCCTATGCGTTTCGACCGTAACCTGCTGCTGGAAATGCTCCACGACGCCATCGGCGATGAGGAGTTGTTCGTTGTGAGCCTCACCGTGTCCGATTCGGTGCTGCCCAAGGTCACCGTCACCCTCGACGGCCCCAACGGCCTCGCCATCCAGTCCTGCGCCACCATCAGCCGCCGTCTGGGTCGCCGCATCGACGAGCACTACGGCGAAGATTCCGCGTATTCCCTGGAAGTCACCAGCCCCGGCGCCGACCAGCCCCTCACCGACCCGCGCCAGTACCCGCGCCACATCGGCCGCTCATTGGCCCTGAAGCTGGCCGACGGCACCGAGAAAACCGGCACCCTCACCGCCGCCACCGCCGAGGGCGTGGAAATCGAGGAAGTAATCAAACAAAAAACCAAGAAAACCACCCTGCCCGCCGCTTTCTATTCCTTCGGGGACATTAAGGAGGCCAAGGTTGTTATCTCTTTCAAATAAATACAGTTCTGCCTCTATGAACAGCCACGAACTCATTGAATCCTTCGGCGAATTTGCCCGGAGCAAGAACATCGACCGGCCCACGATGATGAGCATCCTGGACGACGTGTTTCGCACCATGATTCGCAAGAAGTACGACCAGGACGAAAACTTCGACGTCATCATTAACCCCGATAACGGCGACTTGGAGATTTGGCGCAACCGCGAAATCGTGGACGATAACTCGGAGGATATCTGGGACCACGACAAAATTCCGCTGGCCGAAGCCCAGAAAATCGAGCCCGACTTTGAAGTAGGCGAGTCCGTAGCCGAAGGCGTGAAGCTGGAGGATTTCGGCCGCCGCGCCGTGCTCATGGCTCGCCAAACGCTGATTCAGCGCGTGAAAGACCTGGAGCGCGACAACCTGTACCAGAAATACAAGGACCAGGTGGGCGAAATCGTAACCGGCGAAGTGTACCAGGTGTGGAGCCGCGAGGCCCTCATTATGGACAAAGACGACAACGAGCTGGTGATGCCCAAAGGCGAGCAAATCCCCAAGGACCGTTTCCGTAAGGGCGATACCGTGCGCGCCGTAGTACACCGCGTGGAGGTAATTAACGGCACGCCGAAAATCATTCTCTCCCGCGCCGCCCCGGCTTTCCTCGAGCGTTTGTTCGAGCTCGAAGTGCCCGAGATTTACGATGGCCTCATCGTGATTAAGAACGTAGTGCGCGAGCCCGGCGAGCGCGCCAAAGTAGCCGTCGAAAGCTACGACGAGCGCATCGACCCCGTGGGTGCCTGCGTAGGCATGAAGGGCAGCCGCATCCACCCGGTGGTGCGCGAGCTCGAAAACGAGAACATCGACATCATCAACTACACCGACAACCTCGAGCTCTACATTGCGCGGGCACTATCGCCGGCCAAGGTGGGTTCTATGAAGATAAACCAGGAGAACGGCCGGGTTTCGGTGTTCATGAAGCCCGACCAGGTGAGCCTGGCCATCGGCCGCGGCGGTGCCAACATCAAGCTGGCCAGCCGCCTCGTCGGCATGGAAATCGACGTATTCCGCGAAGCCATCGACTACGAGGAAGACATTTCGCTGGACGAGTTCCAGGACGAAATCGAACCCTGGGTACTGGCCGAGTTGAAAAAAATTGGTCTGGACACCGGCCGCGCCGTACTGGCAGTGAAGAAAGACGACATCGTGCGCCGCACGGAGTTGGAGGAAGAAATGGTGGACGATGTGTACCGCATTATCCGCCAGGAATTTGCCGACGACGAAGACCTCGACGAGAACTCGCTGGAAACGGCTAAGAACAGCGCTGCCGCTAGCAAAAACGCCGGTGCCGCCGACGAAGAAGCTGCCGTAACGCACGCTTCGGCCACCGAAACTGCCGCAGAACACACGCCTCTGGCCACCGATGCTGAGGGTACCACTGATACCACGACTGAGGAAGCGGGCGCGAGCTCTCCCGCCGAGCCAGCCCAATGACGGCCGCGCGGCCGGTACGGCAAGGGTAACAAATCGAGCCAGCAGGCGCGGTTTGTGCCCTGCTGGCAAGATTTAATGTAATACCTTTGCAATTAGAAGCGTATCGTACGCGAGAAAAGATAGAATGGCGGAAGCAACCCCGAAACGGCTACAACAGGCGGCCAAAGACCTGAATATTGGAATGGACAGGGTGGTAGAAGCCCTGGCCAAAAAAGGTATACAAGTAGAGAACAAGCCGACCACGAAGCTCACCGGTGAGCAAGTGGCCTCGCTGGAGAAGGAATTCGCCGCCTCTGCCCACGACCGTCAAGAAGCCCAGAAAGTCATTCAGGCCAAGCGCCAGAGCGACCTCGACGCGGCTCCGAAACCTGCTGCCCCAGCCCCGCGTCCCGCGCCGGTGGCTACGCCTGCGCCGGCTCCAAAGCCGGCTGCACCGGTTGCGCCCGTAGCGGCTGCTCCGGTGGCAGCGGCGCCAGCCCCGGCTGCTCCTGTAGCACCAGCGGCTCCCGTTGCTGCTACTCCGGCTCCCACGCCCGCAGCCGAAGCACCCAGCGTGCCCGGTCTGAAAGTGTTGGGTAAAATTGAGCTGGACAGCAAAGGCCGCGTGGTTCCGCCCCGGCCAGCTACTCCAGCCCCTGCCCCGGTAGCTGCTGCACCAGCTCCAACGCCCGCCCCGGCTCCGGCCGTGCCGAAAGTGGAAGCCCCGGCTGCCCCCGCTCCTAAAGTAGAAGCTCCCGCTGCTTCGGCACCAGTTGCCGCTCCGGCTCCTGTAGCCCAGCCCGTAGCAAAAGCTGAACCGGTGGCTGCAGCTCCGGCTGCCCCTGCTGCGCCTGTAACTCCTCCGGCTACGCCCGCTGCTGCTCCAGTTGCTGCGGCTGAGCCGACGGCAACGCCTGAGGATACCAGCACCATCGTTGCTAAGTCGGATACGCTGAAAGGTTTGACCGTGCTCGGCAAGATTGATTTATCGTCCATCAACAACGACCGGCGTGGTCCGGGTGGCCGTGGCCCCCGCCCCATTGCTTCATCGGATGTGAGCAAGCGCGGCCTGCCCGCTGGCCCCGGCCAGAAGAAGCGCACGCGCCTGCCCGGCCCTCCCGGCAGCACCACTTCGCCCCCCAGCCCCGGCTATCAGGGCAACCGCCCGGCGGGTGCTCCCGGCCAGGGTGGCGGCTACCAAGGCAACCGTCCCAACGGTGGCCCCGGTGGCAACCGTCCCGGAGGTGCCGGCCAGCGTCCCGGCCAGTCGGCTCCCAAGACCAATGCCCCCGCGCTCACTCCGGAACAGGCTGAAAAGCAGATTCAGGAGCAGATTAAGGCTACGCTCGCCAAACTCGGCGGTAACAAGGGCGGCAACAATCAGAACCGCGCCAAGTATCGCCGCGACAAGCGCAGTATGCTGGCGGAGGACCGCGAGGCCCTGCGCGCACAGAACGAACTCGACGCCAAGACCCTCAAACTCACCGAATTCATCTCGGCCAATGACCTGGCTTCGCTGATGGACGTGAACGTGAACGAGGTAATCAAGGTGTGTCTGGGCATGGGCATGTTCGTGTCCATCAACCAGCGTCTTGATGCCGAAGCCATTACCGTGATTGCCGACGAATTCGGCTTTGACGTAGAGTTTCTGTCGGCTGAAGAGGAGGAGATTGATGTGGACGCTGGCGATGCTGAGGAAGACCTCAAGCCCCGCGCCCCCATCGTGACCATCATGGGCCACGTCGACCACGGCAAAACGTCGCTGCTTGACTACATCCGCGATGCGAGTGTGGCCAAAGGCGAAGCCGGTGGCATCACGCAGCACATCGGTGCCTACGAGGTGCGCACGAAATCGGGTCAGCCCATTACCTTCCTTGATACGCCGGGTCACGAAGCCTTTACGGCCATGCGTGCCCGTGGTGCCAAGGTGACGGACATTGCCATCATCGTGGTGGCGGCCGATGACTCGGTAATGCCGCAGACCAAGGAAGCCATCAACCACGCGCAAGCGGCTGGGGTACCAATTATCATCGCCCTCAACAAAATTGACAAGCCCGCCGCCAACCCTGAGAAAATCCGCGAGGAGCTTTCCCAGATTAACATTCTGGTGGAAGAATGGGGTGGTAAATACCAGAGCCAGGAGGTTTCGGCCAAATCGGGCATTGGTATTGAGGACTTGCTGGAAAAGGTGCTGCTGGAGGCCGAATTGCTCGACCTGAAAGCCAACCCTGACCGCGGTGCCATCGGTACCGTGATTGAAGCCTCGCTGGACAAAGGCCGTGGCTACGTGACGACTGTGCTGGTACAAACCGGTACGCTGAACGTGGGCGACGTGATTCTGGCCGGCCCGCACTTTGGTCGCGTGAAAGCCATGACGGACCACCGCGGCAAGAAAATGAAGTCGGCTCCGCCCGCAACGCCGGTGCAGGTGCTCGGCCTCACTGGTGCCCCGCAGGCCGGCGACCGCATCCAAGTAATGGAAACGGAGCGCGAAGCCCGCGAAATTGCTACCCAGCGCCTGCAACTGGCCCGTGAGCAAACCATCCGGACCAAGAAGCACATCACGCTCGACGAAATCGGTCGCCGCTTGGCGATTGGTTCGTTCAAGGAACTCAACATCTTGGTGAAGGGCGACGTGGACGGTTCGGTGGAAGCACTTTCCGACTCACTGCTGAAACTGAGTACGCCGGAAGTGAAGGTGAACATCCTCTCGAAAGGGGTGGGCGCCATCTCGGAAAGCGACGTGCTGCTGGCTTCGGCTTCCGACGCCATCATCATCGGCTTCCAGGTGCGGCCCTCGCAGAGCGCCCGCAAGCTGGCTGAGAATGAGCAGATTGACATCCGCCTGTACTCCATCATTTACAACGCCATCAACGAGGTGAAGGATGCCATGGAAGGCATGCTGGCCCCAACGGTGCAGGAAGTGGTGACGGCCAACGCCGAAGTACGGATGGTGTTCAACATCACCAAAGTGGGCACCATTGCCGGCTGTATGATGACGGAAGGCACCCTGACTCGCAAAACCAAGGTGCGCGTCGTACGCAACGGCATCGTGATGTATACCGGCGACATTCAGGACCTCAAGCGCTTCAAAGACGATGTGAGCGAAGTGCGCCAGGGCTACGAATGTGGTATCTCCATCAAGGGCTTTAACGAGCTGCAAGAAGGCGATAACATCGAAGGCTTCGAAGAAAAGGAAATCAAGCGTACGCTGTAAGGCAAGCGCAACCTGCGAAGGTGAAAAAGCCCCGGCTGCTGATGCAGCCGGGGCTTTGTTTTGAAGTGATTTTTTTGCTTGATATGCCCGTTTACACTTGAAAGGAATGTCGCCAGTAAGTTAAGCCAAGGCATGAATGCACAAAAAAGCCCCGACTGCATCAGCAGCCGGGGCTCTCAGTTGTAATAACCGATTTCTAGAAGAAGAGGAATTTATGCTTGCTCTTATGCTTGTGCACCAAGGGCTTGCCGGCAGGGTTGGAGCTGCCCGGGGTGTGGCCGGTGCCGCGCTTGCTCACGTAGCCAGGCTTGCCGGGCGAGGCCTTGAACTTGCGAACCATGAAGCCGTTGCCGCTGCGGTTGGAATCGAACTGACGCTCGGGGCCGTGGGCACCGAAGCTGGTATTGCCGGTGCGGGCTTCGAGAAGCTCGAGCTGCTGGTCGCGCTTTACTTCGTCGGGCGTCATGGCGGCGCGGCGCTGGTTGCGGGCTAGCTCCTGGGCGTTGTTGGCCGAGGTGACGCGGGCTCCTTCTTCGCTGGTGGCTTTGCCGGGCATGGGGAATGCCGGCCCGGTCTGGGCGTGGGCCACCGAAGCAGCTCCAAAACTCAAGCCGCCAAGAAGTGCGGCAACAAACAATACTTTCATAGGGCGCAGTGGGGTGAGGGGAGCAGGATAGCGGCCTAACGATTGAGAGAAGTGGGTGGTTCAATGCGGGCATTCAAAAGGAAGGCCTGCGGCGTTAGGATGCCCCTAAGTTCGCAACTTATTTTGAATCGAACAATTAAGTGGCTTGAATAAAATGACTGGTTGAAGCAAAAAAGCGAAAACCGTGGCCTGCCACTCGGCAAACCACGGTTTTTTCTGGTTGAACGGAATTGGGCTGCCTAAGCGCGGCCGGCGCGCAGCGAATCGCGGATTTCGGCCAGCAGGAGCTGGTCTTTGGTAGGGGCGGGCTCGGTGGCTACCACTACTTCGGCGGGGCGCTTGAAGCGGTTGGCCAGCTTCACCACCCAGAAAATTACGAAGGCGATGATAAGGAAGTAGATGACGGCATTGATGAAGTTGCCGTAGGCGATGGTAGCGGCTTTGGCGTCTTGGGCGGCTTTTAGGGTGTCGTAGTGCTTACCATCGAGGGTGAAGAACTTCTCGTTGAAGTTAATACCGCTGGTGAACACGCTGAGAATGGGCATGATGATGTCGTCGGTGAGCGAGGACACGATTTTGCCAAACGCGCCGCCGATGATGACACCGACCGCCAGGTCGAGCACATTGCCTTTGGAGATAAACTCCTTGAATTCGGAAACAAATCCCATCGCAGTAAGTGGTTAAAAGGTGAAAAAAGGGTAAGGTATGGCGCTAAAGCTAGGTATTTAAATTCAAATAATTATACCTATTTGCCGGTACAAAGCTGGCTGGTTTTGGCTTGGTCAGACCGGTAGTTTCGTTCGGGCAGGCTGCCGGAGCGTTGAACTGGAGCCTTGGCCCGACCAGCATGGGGCGGCGTGTGTCCTATCTTTGGCGCTGCCAACCGCATTTCGGGGCATCCTATCTGCTTATGTCTGCTTCTTTCGAAAACCTGCTCTACGACCTGGACGCCGCCAGGGGCATCCTCACCATCACCATCAACCGGCCCACCAAGCTCAATGCGCTGAACGCCGCCACGATAGCCGACATCGACGCCGCCGTGCAGCAAGCGCTGGCCGAGCCGCAGGTGCGCGGCATTATCCTGACGGGGAGTGGGGAGAAAGCCTTTGTGGCGGGCGCGGATATCGCGGAGCTGGCGGCCCTTACGCCGGAACGGGCTGGCCGGGCCTCGTTGGCAGGGCAGGAGGCGTTTGCCCGCATTGAGGCCAGCCCCAAGCCCGTGGTGGCGGCTGTGAACGGCTTTGCGCTGGGCGGCGGCTGCGAGCTGGCCATGGCCTGCCACATGCGCGTGGCTTCGGACAATGCCCGCTTTGGGCAGCCGGAGGTGAACCTGGGTCTGCCCCCTGGCTACGGCGGCACCCAGCGCCTGCCGCAGCTCATCGGCAAAGGCAAAGCCATTGAACTGCTGCTGACGGCTGACATGGTGAAGGCCGACGAGGCCCTGCGTCTGGGTTTGGTGAACCACGTGGTGCCCCAAGCCGAACTGCTGCCGTTCTGTACCCAACTACTGACCAAGATTCTGGGCAAGGCCCCACTGGCCGTGGGCCTGGTGCTGGACTGCGTGAACGCGCACTACGCCAAGGGTGCTGATGGCTACGAAACCGAAGCTCAGGCTTTCGAGCGAGCCTTCGAGAGCGAGGACTTCAAGGAAGGCACCACGGCCTTTGTGGAAAAGCGGCCGGCGGTGTTCACCGGTAAATAAGATTGGGGATTTCATCTGTCATCCTGAGCGCAGCGAAGGACCTTATCACGATTGAACGGTGACAGTTCAACTGTGAAAAGGTCCTTCGCTGCGCTCAGGATGACAGATTTCTTTTATTACCACAGACGTTCTTCATTAAAAACAAGAATGAGTGTAGCCAAAAAATTAGCCTCGCAGACGGCCGTATATGGCGTGAGCAGCATTGTGGGCCGGGTGCTCACGTATCTGCTGGTGCCAATATATACAGCCGCGTTTTCGGCGGCGGAGTACGGGGTGGTGACGGGGCTGTACGCCTACGTGTCGTTTCTGAACGTGGTGTTTACCTACGGCATGGAAACCACTTTTTTCCGCTTCGCCAACCGGGCTGGGACTGACCGTAAAGAGCTATACGACCGGGTGCTGAGCCTGTTGCTGGTGAGCACGGCCGGCCTCACGGTGCTGCTGATGATGCTGGCGCGCCCGCTGCTGAATTTGCTTGAGATTCCGCCCGGACACGAGCAATACGCGGTATGGGTGGCGTTGATTCTGGGATTGGATGCGCTGACGGCCATTCCGTTTGCCCGGCTGCGATTGGAGAATAAGGCGCGCAAGTTTGCCGGCATCAAGCTGGCCGGCATCATCGCCAACGTGGCGCTGAACCTGTTTTTTATCGTGCTCTGCCCGGCCGTGATGAGCGGCAAGTGGCTGGCATTTTTGCAGCCGCTGGTGGCGCGGGTGTACGACCCCACGATGGGCGTGGGCTACGTTTTCCTGTCGAACCTGTTTGCCAGTGGCCTCACGCTGCTGCTGCTGGGCCGCGAACTGTTGGATTTCCGCTTCCGGCTGAATCTGACACTGCTAAAGCCGCTGCTGAATTATGCCTTCCCGCTGATGCTGATGGGGCTGGCCGGCATGGTGAACGAAACTTTGGACCGCATTCTGCTGCCCAAGTGGCTGCCCGATAACTTCTACCCCGGCCAGAGCAGCCTCACGGCGGTGGGCATTTATGGAGCGTGCTACAAGCTGAGCATCTTCATGTCGCTGGTCATTCAGGCGTTTCGCTACGCGGCCGAGCCTTTCTTCTTTGCTCAAAGCACGGAGAAGAACTCGCCGGCCACGTTTGCCATGATTTTGAAATGGTTTACGCTGTGCTGCGCGGTGATTTTCGTGGGCATCAGCCTGAACGTGGAGGATTTCGGGCGGTTGTTTCTGCGGCGGCCGGAGTACTTGCAGGGATTGGTGGTGGTACCCATTCTGCTGCTGGCCAACCTGTTTCTGGGCGTATACTACAACCTGTCGGTGTGGTTTAAGCTCACTGATAAGACGTACTACGGCACCTACATTGGGGCGGGCGGGGCAGTGCTTACCATTGCCCTCAACTTCGTGCTGATTCCGCTGCTGGGCTATCTGGGGTCGGCTATTGCCACGCTGGCATGTTATTTCATGATGGCCGTATTGTGCTGGCGGTTGGGCGAGCGGCATTTCCCGGTGCCGTATCCAGCGCTGCGGCTGGGGCTGTGGCTGGTGTTTGCGGCGGGACTTGTGGCGCTGGGCTGGTGGGTGCAACCGGCGGGCTGGTGGGTGCGCCACGCCTGGCACGCGGGCCTCACGGTAGCCTTCCTACTGGCGCTGTACGCGGTGGAGCGGCCCCGCCCGGCTGTGGGAATTGCCGGAGCGTAGCAGCATTAGAATAGTATAGCCCGGGCTCTATCTTTGCCCGCTCCCTTATTGCTGCCCATGCACATCCCCGTCATCAATCACTCGGGCCACCCGCTGCCCGAATACCAGACGCCCCACGCCGCCGGTCTCGACCTGCGCGCCCACCTGCCCAAAGGTGCCATCACGCTCGGACCGCTGGAGCGCCAGCTCATTCCTACGGGTTTGAGCCTGGAAATTCCGGTGGGCTACGAGGCCCAGGTAAGGCCCCGCAGCGGGCTGGCCGTGAAGCATGGCATTGGTATTGTGAACAGCCCGGGCACGATTGATGCCGACTACCGGGGTGAAATTCGGGTGCTGCTCGTGAATTTATCCCACGAGCCCTTCGTGGTGAACGACGGCGAACGCATTGCCCAGCTGGTAGTTGCCAAACACGAAACCATAACCTGGCAGCCCGTGGAGGCGCTGAGCGCAACCCAACGCGGCGCGGGCGGGTATGGAAGCACAGGAATTGGCTAAATCCTGAAACGCGCCTATATTTCTTCAAAAAAGTAATTCTCACCTCACAATATTTCCACTGTGAAAATCATCGTCCCGATGGCCGGCATGGGCAAACGCATGCGCCCCCACACCCTCACCGTTCCCAAGCCGCTCATTCCCATCGCGGGCAAGCCCATTGTGCAGCGCCTCGTGGAGGACATTGCCAAAGTGTGCGGCGAGCCGGTGGACGAGGTGGCCTTTATCATCGGCCGCTTCGGGTCCGAGGTAGAGAAAAACCTGGTGAAAATTGCCGAATCGGTGGGCGCCAAGGGCACCATTGTGTATCAGGATGAGCCGCTGGGTACGGCCCACGCCATTCTGTGCGCCAAAGAGTCGTTGACGGGACCGGTAGTGGTGGCTTTTGCTGATACTTTGTTTAAAGCCGATTTCACGCTGGATTCCAGCGTGCCCGGCACCATCTGGGTGCAGAAAGTGGACGACCCCAAGCCCTTCGGCGTGGTGAAACTGAACGAAGCCGGCCAGATTACAGAGTTTGTGGAGAAGCCGCAGGAATTCGTGTCGGACCTGGCCATTATTGGCATCTACTACTTCCAGGACGGCGAGTATCTGCGCAGCGAGCTGCAATACCTGCTCGACAACGACATCAAAGACAAAGGCGAGTACCAACTCACCAATGCCCTCGAAAATATGAAGAACAAGGGCACCGTTTTCGTGCCCGGCCGCGTGACCGAGTGGCTCGACTGCGGCAACAAGGACGCCACGGTATTTACCAACCAGCGCTACCTGGAATATCTGAAAGAGCGTGGCGAGTCGCTGGTGGCTGAGTCGGCCAAAATCACCAATTCTGTCATCATCGAGCCGGTGTACATCGGCGAAGGTGCTATTGTAACTGATTCGGTGGTAGGGCCACACGTTTCGCTGGGCGCCAGCGCCAACGTGCGCGACTCGCGCCTGTCGAACTCCATCGTGCAGCAGTCGGCTTCGGTGCTGAACGCGGTTATCACCAATTCGATGATTGGCAATTTCGCCACCGTGGCCGGCACGCCCGACGACCTGAGCCTCGGCGATTATAACCAGCTGCGGGTGTGACATTTTAAGTCCGAAATGCGTTAGCACGACGCGGCCTTCTCCCGGGGGCCGCGTCGTTGGCTTTTATTCCCCGTAATTTCGTGGGCCGGGCCTCAGGTCCGGTTTTCTTGTATATGCGTCAAGTTGTTCTGAGTCTGCTGGTTTGGGTGGGGCTGACGGCCCCGGGATACGCACAGGCCCCGGCCGGCACGCCTGAGCCGCCGGCCAAGCTGAGCCGCCGGGAGCAGCGTGCCCTCGAAAAAGAGCAGCACGAGTTGGAGAAGCGGGTGGCCGAGTTGCGCGCTAAACGCGCTACGATGCCCGGCCTCTCAGAACGAGAGAAGGAACAAAGCGAGGCGCTGTTTGTGGAAGGTGTGAAGTATGTGATGCTGGAGGATTACCCCAAAGGCCTCGAAAACCTGCTGAAAGCCTACTCGATGCGCCCCGACAACGCGGCCATCAACTACAAGATTGCCGAAGCCAACCTGCTGAGCGGCAACCTGCGCGACGCCACCAACTACGCCGAAGCCGCCACCCGCCTCGACCCCCAGAACGCCTACTACTACCTGCTGCTGGCCCAGGTGCAGGCCAGCCAGAAGCAGTACGAGGCGGCCACCAAAACCTACGCCACGCTCATCAAGCAGGTGCCCAACTCGGGCAGCTACTTGTTCAACTTAGCTGACCTTTACCTCGCCCAAAACCACCTGCCCGAAGCCCTGACCACCCTCGACCAGGCCGAAAAGGAGTTTGGCCAGGTCGATGAGATTTCCTTCAAGAAGCAGCAGATTTACCTAAAGCAGAACAAGCTCGATTTGGCGCTGGCTGAGGGCGAAAAGCTTATCAAGGCCAACCCAACCGAGGCGCGCTATGTGCTGGCCCAGGCCGAGATGTACGCCAGCAACAACCGCCTGCCCGACGCCGTGCGCGTGACCCAGCAGGCCCTGCGCCTCGACCCCGACAACCCCCAGGCTCACCTGATACTGTCGGAAGTGTACCGCCAGCAGAAGCAGGAGGACGAGGCTGACCAGCAGCTGCGTCAGGCGTTTGCCAGCCCCGCGCTGGACATTGATGCCCGGGTACGCATTCTGGTGGGCTACATCAAGCAGCTGCCCAGCCCCAAGGAGCCGACTAACCAACTGGTGCGCGACCTAGCGGCGGCCACCGTTAAGAGCTACCCCAAGGATGCCAAGGCCTATGCCATTTCCGGCGATGTGCAAACCCTAACTGACCACAAAAAAGAGGCCCGCAACACCTACCTGCAAGCCCTGCGCTACGATAATTCCAAGTTTCAGGTGTGGCAGCAGGTGGTACTCATCGATGCCGAGCTGAACCAGACCGATTCGTTACTCGTGCACTCGGGCCGGGCGCTGGAGCTGTTTCCCAACCAGTCGTCGCTGTGGTTCTATAACGGCGTGGCTTACCTCTTGAAGAAGCAGCCCCAGAAAGGCGTGAAAGCGCTGGAGCACGGCCGCAAGCTGGTGGTGAACAACGCGCAGCTGCTGGGGCAGTTTGATGCGCAGTTGGGCGATGCCTACCACGAGCTGCACGAGTACGAAAAGTCGGATGCAGCTTACGAATCGGCCCTGGTGAGCGACCCGGACAACGTGCAGGTGCTGAACAATTACAGCTATTTCCTGTCGTTGCGGGGCGAAAAGCTGGACAAGGCCAAGCAGATGTCGGGCAAAGTCGTGAAGCAATTCCCCGACAACGACACCTATCTGGATACGTATGCGTGGGTGCTTTACAAGCAAAAAGATTACGCCGGGGCCAAAACTGCCCTGGAAAAAGCGCTGCAAACCAGCAAAGACGGCTCCATCATCGAGCATTACGGCGACGTATTGTTCCAGCTCGGCGAAAAGGACAAAGCCGTGGCGGAATGGCAGCGGGCTCACAAAATCGGAGGGACTTCCGACCTGCTGGAGCGAAAACTGAAAGACCATAAACTGTATGAATAAAGTCACGCTACTGCTGGCCCTGGGGCTGCTGGGCAGCTGCGCCCGCAAGGCCGTACCCACTACCACTTCGGCAGCCGGGCCGGGCACTTCCACCCCCGCGATGGAGCCTTCCTTGCCCTCGGTGAAGGCCACCAATACCACCTTCATGTTTCTCAATGCCAAGGCGAAAGCCCAGATTAACATGAAGGGTAACAAGCAGGGCGCCAACCTTTCCCTGCGCATGCGCCGCGACAGCATCATTTGGGTGTCGGCCGGTTTGGCGGGCATCGAGGGCGTGCGCGCCGTGCTCACCCACGATTCGGTACGGGTGATGAACCGGCTGGATAAAACCTACTTTTCGGGCGGCTACGACTACCTGAGCAAGCTGCTGAACGTGCCCGTGAGCTTCGCCCAGATGCAGGCCCTGCTGCTCGGCGACTACTTGCCCGCGCCCACCGGCACCACGCCCAAAGTGGCCACCGAAGAAGCTGGCCGCCAGCGCGTGACCTACCCCCTGGCCGACGTGCTGGTAGAGCGCCTGCTGCAAGCCGGCACCGGCCGCGTGCAGCAGCTCAAAATGAGCGATGAAGCCACCAAGCGCAACCTCACCGTCGATTACACCGACTTCCAGCCGTTGGATGAGCCGGCGGGCCTGCCTTTTGCGCACGCCACCTTCATTCAGGCGCAGCAGCCGGCGGCAGGCGTGGTCACGGCCGCCATCAACTACAATAAGGTGAATACCGGCCGCGAGCGGCTGACGTTTCCGTTTGCCGTGCCCAAGGGCTTTCGGCGCATCAAGTAGCCGGCCCGCAAGCGCGGTTGGTGGAAACTGATTCGGGGCAACAATTAACAACCACTCACCCGATTACCTTTGCCCCGCCATAGTAGTGGCGGGTTTTGAATGGCGCACGTTGAATAAGCAGGTAGTACAGGCTGGGAAAGCACTTGTTTCAGAAGTAAAAGCTGGCGCGATGGCCATTCGTGGCCGGTGGTGGCTATTCGCCCTGTTGGGCCTGCTACTGGCTGGGCCAGTGGGTGCGCAGCACCGCAAGCCCAAACAGCCAGCTAAGCCGGTTCGGCAGTCCGCCAAGCCGGGCCGTAGTGCAAAACAGCCCGTTCGTACCCGCACAAAAACTGCGGCCGGCACCCGGCCGGCCCGCGCCAAAAGCAAAGAGCAGCTGGAGCGTGAGCGCCAGGCCAATCTCCGCCAGATTCAGCAAACCAGCCAGGCCCTGAACCAAACTCAGGAAAAGAAAAAGGTGAGCCTGGGCCAGCTGCACGTCATCACCGAGAAGCTGACCGAGAAAAAGCAGGTTATTCAGGGGATTTCGACGCAGCTGCACGGCATCGAAACCAACGTGCATCAGACGGCGAAACAGGTTATCCAGACCCAGCAAACGCTGGCCCAACTGAAGGCTGAATACGCCCGGCTGCTTTATACGGCTTCAAAAACGTCCAATGCCTTCAACCGGCTGATGTTTTTGTTTGCTTCGGAGTCATTCAACCAGTTTGCGCTGCGGCTGCGCTACATCCGGCAGTACACCGAGGAGCGGCAGCGGCAGGCGGCCCGCATTATGGGCACGCAGTACCGGCTGCACGAGCAGTTGTCGGGCCTTACCAAGCAGCAGCAACGCAAAAGCAGTCTGCTCAACAGCCAGCTGAGCGAGAATAAAAACCTGCTCAGCCTCAAATCGAAAGAAGATGAGATGGTGCAGCAGCTTAGCCAGCAGGAGCAGGGCCTACGCCAGGAGCTGGAGGAACGTCGCCAGGCCGTGAATCGCCTCGACAACCTGATTGCCGAGCGGGTGCGCGAAGAAATAGCCCGCGCCGCCCGCGCCGCCCGCCTGGCTGCCCGCCGCGAAGCCGCCCTGGCCGCCGCCCGCGATGCCCGCCGCGCCGCCGCGGCTCGCAACAATGCCAGCGGTAGCGCCGGCCCGGCCCGCACCCGCCGTAACGAAGAAACGGCCAGTTCCGAATCCAACTCCGACGCCAACAACGACACGGCCAACCCGGAAATGGACGCGCCCGAAACGGCCGCCGAAGCCGCTGCCGACCGCCGCGCTTTGCGCATTGCCCTCACGCCCGAAACGGCGCAGTTGTCGTCGTCTTTCTCAGGCAACCGGGGCCGGCTGCCCTGGCCTGTGAGCCGCGGTTTTATCAGCCAGCATTTTGGGCGGCACCCGCACCCGGTGCTGAAGAATGTGACCGTGGAAAACCGGGGCGTGGATATTCAAACCGCGGCCGGCGAGGCTGTGCGCGCCTGCTTCGATGGCAAGGTGCAAACCGTGACCAACATCGCAGGCATGAACACCATTGTTATGATTCAGCACGGCGACTTCTTCACGGTGTATGCCAAGCTGCGCTCCGTGAACGTGAGCGTGGGCCAGCGCGTGAGTGCCCGCGACGTCATCGGCACGGTGGCGACGGATGCCGAAGGTACGTCCGAAGTGCAGTTCCAGGTGTGGCACAACTCGTCTAACCTGAACCCGGAAAACTGGCTGGGCCACCGCTAACAGGCAGAACCGATTCAAGACCGAACGATTGGAAATGACAGGCTGGCTCGAACCAAACCGGCCTAAAATAAAAAAACACCGCGCAAAGCACGGTGCCTTTCTGAGCTATGAAAACAAACTTAGCTGTCGGCAGCAGCGGCTACTAGCCTGCTGCAACCGATAACCGTATCAAAGATGCAGGGCGGGGTGGCCCATTAACTGGATAATTCGGCGAAGGAGACCATTGGCGCGGCGAACGTCGGCTTTGCCGGGGTATGGGGTTCGCAAGGCTGCTTGGATAGCCTTTAAACCAAGGTGAGCCGATTGAGCAACCCGGCTTTATAAGAGCTGCCGATGGGCACGCGCATGGGCGTGCGGGTGGGGCCGGTGTTGGCACTGCCGTCGAGCAGGGCCGCGTCGGCCTCAATGGCCACAATGCGGTCGAGCCGCACAATGTACTTGCGGTGAATGCGGGCGAAATCGCGGCCGGGCAGCTTGGCTTCGAAGTCCTTCATGGTGCCGTACACGGTGAGACGCTCGCGGGTAGTGTGCAGGTTCACGTAATCGCCGAGGGCTTCCACGTATTGCAAATCGGCAGTGGCCACGCGCACCAGGCGCTGGTCCTGCTTCACGAAGATTTCGGCACGGCCGTTGGTGAACAGCGAGTCGCCGGTGCTGTTGGCCATGCGCAGCACGCCTTCCAGCTTCTGGCGCTCGTCTTCGAGCTGGGTGCGCACGCGGCGCAGCTCCATGTGGGCCATTACCTGGCGGGCCAGCACGCGCAGTGCTTCGCGCTGGTCGGAAGTAAGATGCCGGGGCACGGTGTCGAGGGCGCACAGCGTACCCAGGGGCTGGCCGTCGGGCGAGAGCAGGGGCGCACCGGCGTAGAAGCGGATGTTGGGGTTGCCCGTTACCAGCGGATTATCGGCAAACCGGGGGTCGAGGGTCGCATCGGGTACCTCGTACACATCGGGGGCCCGCATGGCGTACTGGCAAAAGGCGTGTTCGCGGGGCGTTTGCCGAGCTTCGAGGCCCACGCGGGCTTTAAACCACTGCCGCTCGTCATCAATCAGCGACACCAGCGACATGGGTGTGCCGCAGATAAAGGCCGATAGCTGCGCCAAATCATTGAATACCTGTTCCGGGTCGGTGTCGAGGATATTATAGCTATAGAGCGTTTCCAGACGTTCGGGCTCGTTTACCTGCCGTAAGGGAAGGGCGGCGGAATTCGTGGTCTTGGATGATTTCACAACTAATTGGGTTAAGAAAGTACAGCCTAACTCATTCGAAATGAGAAAGCCCGGTTAAAAGGAATAACAAAGCTAATTGGTTGCGACAAGAAGAAGATACAATGCCGTCCAACCGTGACACTTGCCCGTCGAACCCCGCTAAATTGTCCGCCGAGGCCGCGCTTCATCATCTAAACAGCTCTATCGGGTATCTTTGATACTCCAAAAGGCGTTCGGCTGCGTATATCCTCTTTTCTCACCCCTCACTGGGCCCAAGTGCCCCCCTCTCCATGCTTCACTCCCTGTTTCTGATTGGTAGCTTCGGGACAACCGAAATGCTGCTTATTCTATTCGTAGTTATTCTGTTATTCGGGGCCAAGCGTATTCCGGAGTTGTTCCGGGGCATGGGCCAGGGCGTGCGCGAGTTCAAAGACGCCAGCACCAAGCCCGAAGACCAGCAGCCGCAGTACCGCGACCAGCCAGCTCCGCCCTACCAGCAGCAGTACCCGCAGCAAGGTTATCCCCAGCAGGGCTACCCCCAGCAGGTGCCCCCCGCGCAGGGCTATCCGCAGCAAGGCGGCTATCCCCAGCAGCCCCAGCACAACCAGTATGCACAACCCGGCCAGCCCGGTTACCAGCAGCCTGCCCCGCCGGCCTACAACCCCAACGACCCCAACCAGCAGCTCGGTTAGGCTGCGGTCCGGTTCTTTTATTTATCCCGTTTTAACGCGTAGTTAGAAATCATGCAAACCCCATTCATCCTATTTCTGGGCGATATCGGCGGCTCGGAGCTGATGCTGATAATGGTTGTTATCCTCATTTTCTTTGGAGCCAATAAAATTCCCGAGCTGGCCCGGGGCTTGGGCAAAGGCATCCGCGAGTTTAAGGACGCCAGCACGGAAATCCGCCGCGAGTTTGAGCAGGCTGGCCAGCCCGGGCAGCCCAACTACAACCAGCAGCCCAACCCCAACTACGCCCCCCAGAACCAGTATCCCACGCCCCAGCCCTACGCTCCGGCCCCCGTGGCAGAAACCGGCTCTGGCTTCGACCCGTGGGCCACGCCCGCTGCGGCAGCCGTGACCACCGCTCATCCCGAGCCCACGAGCTACCCCACGGCCGATGCGCCCTACGTGGCTCCCGCACTGCCGCCCAACCTGGCCCCCGAAGGCACCCAGCCCCGGCAGCCATACATTCCCGCCAACCCCGACGCTTAAGTCCTGAATCGGTCACCTAAAATCTGCAAATAGTTTGAAGCGTTTTCAGTCTTTATCCGAAGTTCGTAGCGAGCTGACGGCGGGCACCACGTCCTGCCGCCAGCTCGTTGAGTATTACCTGGGCAACATCGAGCGCCAGAATGCTACCCTCAACGCTTTCCTGGAAGTGTGGCCCGACGAGGCTCGCGCCCAGGCCGACGCCGTGGATGCCAAGCTGGCTGCCGGCACTGCTGGCCCGCTGGCCGGCATGGTTATCGGCATCAAGGACGTGCTGGCCTACGCCGGCCACTCGCTGCAAAGCAGCAGCCTGATGCTGGACGGCTTCAAGTCGCTCTACACCGGCACGGCCGTGCAGCGTTTAATTGATGCCGACGCCATCATCATTGGCCGCCAGAACTGCGACGAGTTTGCCATGGGCGGCTCCAACGAAACTTCGTACTTCGGCCCGGCCCGCAATGCCGTGGATTCCAGCCGGGTACCTGGCGGCTCGTCGGGTGGCTCGGCGGTAGCCGTGCAGGCCGATATGTGCCTGGCGTCCATTGGCTCCGATACGGGCGGCTCGGTGCGCCAGCCGGCGGCGTTTTGCGGCGTGGTGGGCTTTAAGCCTACCTACTCGCGTATCTCGCGCTACGGGCTGGTGGCTTTTGCCTCGTCGTTCGACCAGATTGGCCCCATCACCCGTTCCGTGGCCGATGCCGCACTGCTGACCGAAATAATGGCCGGCCCCGATGGCATGGACAGCACCGCCAGCCAGCGCGAGGTGCCCGCCTACAGCCAGCAGCTCACGCCCGCCGCCCACTACCGCATCGGCTACATTGCTGATGCTGTGAACAGCGAAGGCCTGAATCCCGAAATCAAGGCGGCGATGGAAACCCAACTCGACTTGCTGCGCGGCCAGGGTCACGTAGTAGAGGCGGTGGATTTCCCCTACCTCGATTTCATGATTCCGACCTACTACATCCTCACCACCGCCGAAGCCAGCTCCAACCTGGGCCGCTTCGACGGCGTGAAATACGGCTACCGTGCCCCGGATGCCACGGACCTGGAATCGCTCTACAAAAAGAGCCGCGCCCAGGGCTTTGGGGCTGAGGTACAGCGCCGCATTCTGCTCGGCACCTTCGTGCTCAGCGCCAACTACTACGATGCATATTACACGAAGGCCCAGCGGGTTCGCCGCTTGATTAAGGACAAAACCGACGAGCTCCTGCGTCAGTACGACTTTCTGGTGCTACCCACCACGCCCACTACGGCCTTCAAAATCGGCGAGAAGCAGGACCCGGTTTCCATGTACCTGGCTGATATTTTCACGGTGCAGGCTTCGTTGGCCGGCGTGCCCGCCATTTCGGTGCCGGTAGGGGAGGACACCGCCGGCTTACCCATCGGCCTGCAGGTGATGGCTGGCGCTTTCCGCGAGGCCGAGTTGCTGGCTTTTGCCAGCGCCCTCACCGAAGAAGTAGCGGCTTAAAGCTTACGATTTAGCCGCTAGCGAGCATATGAACTGCTAGCGGTAACGAATGCCCCGGTCCACTGGCCGGGGCATTTTTTGTGGCCAAACCAGCCGGAAAGCAGAAAGCTGCGTATCAGAACTTTTTTAGCGGCATCTCTACAAGTTCTTTACCCATCGCCTATCTTAGTGCTATGAAGCAAGGGATTAAGCACGTAAAATTTTCCCGCCCCCGCCCGTTGTGGCTGGGGTTGGCGCTGCCTTTTCTGTTGTTGCAGGGCACCGCTGCCAAGGCCCAGCAAGTGCCGTCGCGTGATTCGACGGGCCGGGTAATTTCCACAATGCCAGCGCTGTTGGGCGACACCGTGCGGGTGCGCCTAGAGCTACAGCCCGATTCGCTGGTGGCCGTGCCTGTGGTGCCCGGCGTCATCGACTCGGCCCGACTGGAATGGCTGCGCACCCCGCCCACCATGCGCGATTTGGTGTGCGACCGCGTGGGTTGCTTCGAAACCGAGGCCCCGCACCAATTCAACAACTCGGTGATGGCCTACGTCACCCTGTTCACGGCTCGCAACCGGAGCTACATGCAGCGCGTGCTGGAGCGCGAAAACCTGTACTTCCCTATTTTTGAGAAATACCTGGCGCAGTACAACCTGCCGCTTGACTTGAAATACCTGGCCGTGGTGGAATCAGCCCTGATTCCCACGGCTAAATCGCCGGTGGGCGCTACCGGCCTGTGGCAGTTTATGGGGCCTACCGCCGGCGACCTGCACCTGAAGCGCGACGAGTGGATTGATGAGCGCATGGCTCCTGAAAAAGCCACCGAAGCGGCCTGTAAACACCTGCGCTACCTCTACGGCGTCTTCCACGACTGGGAGCTGGTGCTGGCGGCCTACAACTGGGGCGCAGGCAGCGTGCAGCGCGTGATGCGCCGCACCGGCAAAAAGACTTTCTGGGACCTGTACCCGCACATGCCGGCCGAGACGCGCAACTATGTGCCCACCTTCACGGCCATCATGTACAGCATGAAGTACGCCGAGGCCCACGGCCTGCGCACGCCCACACTGCGCTACCAGTACGCTGAGCCCATGGATACGCTCAGCCTACGCGGCCGGGCCTTCGACCTGCGCCGCCTGAGCCAGGCTTGCGGCTACGATGATTCGCTGTATCTCACGCGCTTCAATCCGGAGCTGCGGCGGGCGGCGCTGCCCGCTGGTTACCGGCCTTACGTGGTGCGGTTTCCGGCCGCGGCGGCGGTGCATTTTGGCGATGCTGACCGGAACACGCTGCTCGATTATTGCCAGCCGGCCACCGAATTGCCCCGACCGCTGGCCTTCCTGCCGCCCCGCCTCGACGGTGTGGAGCCGTGGGTGAACCGCTCGCTGCTGGCCGCCACCACCGGCCCACGGGCTGATGCTGCTGAAGCTGCGCCCCGCTTCCGGCGCGTCCCGCACAAGGTGAAGCGCGGCGAAACCCTGGCCAGTCTGGCCGAACGGTTTGAAGTGAGCCAAAGCCAGCTGCGCCGCTGGAATGAGTTGCCCAAAGGCCGGCCCCTGAAACCCGGACGCGAGTTGGTGATATTTATGCCAATACCGACGGCGGCCCCCAGCAAGGCGATGGAAACAGTTAAGGTACCAACTGTTGCGCTGGCTCCGACTGTGCGCGTGCGCCCCACGGTATCGGATGAAGAGGTGGCGGCCCGTCGCGAGCAGGCGGAGGCCAACGCCCGCGAAGTGGCGCGGCTGCAAGACGTGATTCGGCAGGAGAAAATGCAGGATGTACGCCTGGCTGCCATTAAGCAGCGGCAGGCTGTGCAACAGGCGGCCGCTGAGGCGCAGGCCCGCATCACGGCCCGCCGCCTGGCGCAGACGCAGGCCGCCGAAACCAAACGTAACGAAGCCAAAGCCACTGTTGCAGCAGTAGCACCGGAGGCTGATGAAACAGAAGAGCCTACTCCGGTAACCGTAGCCGAAATCGGCCCTTACACCGTGCGCAAAGGCGACAACCTCACCAAGCTGGCCCGTGAGCATAATGTAACGGTGGCTCAGCTGATGGCGTGGAATAAGATGAGTTCGGAAACAGTAGTGTCGGGCCAGCGGCTGGTGTTCCGGGCTCCGGTTGGACAGAACGACGCAAGCGAAGCGCTGCGTAAATCGACAAAGCCGACCGTGCTGGCGGCAACCACCGCCAAGCAAGCCAAGCCGGAAAACCGGCTGGAAACGCCCAAAGTGCATCTGGTACAGCCCGGCGATACGCTATTCAATATTTCGCGGCGCTTCGGGGTGAGCGTGCAAACGCTGCGTGAGCTCAACCACCTGGCTTCGGATGAGGTGAAGTTGGGCCAGAAGCTGCTGGTGCCGCAGGGGTAAGGCGTCGGTGCTGGCATTAAATTAAAAACTAAACCCGGCCTTGCTGCGCTTTTCGCGGTAATTTCGCCTTAGACGGCCGCGCTGCCCGCGCGGCCGTTTTCATGTCTGAAGAATTCCCGATGCTCAAAATAAACAAGCAAGACGCCCTCAACTACCACTCGCAGGAGCCCGCCGGCAAGCTCGAAGTGGTGCCCACCAAACCCATGAGCACCCAGCTCGACCTCGCGCTGGCCTACTCGCCCGGCGTGGCCGAACCCTGCAAAGCCATTGCCGAAAACCCCGACGACGTGTACAAATACACCGCCAAGGGCAACCTGGTGGCGGTTATTTCAAACGGCACGGCGGTGCTGGGCCTGGGCAACATCGGGCCCGCGGCCAGCAAGCCGGTGATGGAAGGCAAAGGCGTGCTGTTCAAGAAGTTCGCGGGTATCGACTGCTTTGACATTGAGATTGATGCTACCGACCCCGACGAGTTTATCCGCATCGTGAAATCGTTGGAACCCACGTTTGGCGGCATCAACCTGGAGGACATCAAAGCCCCGGAGTGCTTCCGCATCGAAACCGAGCTGCGGGAGAAGATGAACATTCCGCTGATGCACGACGACCAGCACGGCACGGCTATTATCACCTCGGCCGCGCTGCTGAACGCGCTCGAAATCGTAGGCAAGAAGATTGGCGAAGTGAAGCTCGTGGTGAGCGGGGCGGGGGCGGCGGCTGTGTCGTGCCTGCGCCTGTACCTGGCGCTGGGCCTGAACCGCGACAACGTGGTGGTGTTTGACAAGGACGGCGTTATTAACGCCGACCGCACCGATTTGGCCCCCATTCAGATGCAGTTTGCCACCAGCCGCAATGTGACTACGCTGGAGGAAGCCATGACCGGGGCCGACGTGTTTCTGGGCCTCTCGGCGGCCAATGTGCTGCCCGCTGGCCTGCTGCTGCTGATGGCCGATAACCCCATCGTGTTTGCTCTGGCCAACCCCGACCCCGAGGTGAGCTACCAGCTGGCCATGGCCACCCGCGACGACCTGATTATGGCCACCGGCCGCTCCGACCACCCCAACCAGGTGAACAACGTGCTGGGCTTCCCCTACATTTTCCGGGGGGCGCTCGACGTGCGCGCCACCGAAATCAACGAAGCCATGAAGCTGGCCGCCGTGCGCGCCCTGGCCGAGCTGAGCAAGGAGCCCGTGCCGGAAATGGTGAACAAGGCCTACGGCGATAACACGTTGGCATTTGGTCGAAACTACCTGATTCCGAAGCCGCTTGACCCGCGTCTCATCACCACCGTAAGCCCAGCCGTGGCAAAGGCCGCCATGGAAAGCGGCGTGGCTCGCCTGCCCATCACGGACTGGCACGCCTACGAGGACCAGCTCCGCGCCCGTCTCGGCGTGAACCAGAAGCTGATGAACCGCATCACTTCGGCCGCTAAGGCTAACCCCAAGCGCGTGGTATTTGCCGAGGCCGACAACTACAAAATCCTGAAAGCCGCTCAGATTTTGCAGGATGAAGGCATTTGCAACCCTATTCTGCTGGGGCCTCAGGAAAAAATCGAAGCCATTGCCCGCGAAAACAGCCTCGACCTCGAAGGCTGCGAAATCATCAACATCCTGAAGCAGGACGCCAAGCGCGACGAGTACGCCAACTTGCTCTACCAGAAGCGGCAACGGCGGGGCATGACCCTTTACGAAGGCCGCCGCCTGATGCGCGAGCGCAACTACTTCGCCGCCATGATGGTGGAAACTGGCGAAGCCGATGCCTGCATCACCGGCCTCACCAAGGATTATGGTAAGAGCATTATTCCCTCGCTGCAAGTCATTGGTACCGAAGACGGGGTGAAGCGCGTGTCGTCGATGTACATCATTCAGCACAAGAAAGGCCCGTACTTCTTCGCTGATACCACGGTGAACATCAACCCCACGGCGGAGGAAATGGTCGAGATTATTGGCCTCACGGCCCGCGCCGTGCGCTTCTTCGATGCGGTGCCGCGCGTGGCCGTCATCAGCTACTCCAACTTCGGCTCGAACTCCGGGCCGCTGCCCGAAAAAACCCGCCGCGCCACCGAGCTGGCCAAAGCCCGCTTCCCCGACCTGCTGATTGACGGCGAGATGCAGGCCAACGTGGCCCTGAGTCCCGCCCTGCTGCAGGAGCACTACGGCTTCTCGCCACTGGCTGAGAAAGGCGCTAACACGCTGATTTTCCCCAATGTGGAGTCGGGTAACATTGCCTATAAAGTGTTGCAGGAAATCAGCGGCACGGAGGTAATCGGGCCGGTGCTGATGGGCATGCGCAAGCCGGTGCACATTCTGCAGCTCGGGGCCAGCGTGCGCGACATCCTGAACATGGCTGCCATCGCGGTAGTAGATGCCCAAACGGGCAGCCGGGCCCTGTAAATAGAAAAATACCGGCATTTCGGAACGTCCTGCGGGCTTTTGCTCCACAGGACGTTCTTTTTTTAGGGCCTCATATCTTCTTCATTTCACCCAATATTTTTGGCGGAAAAGCCAGTAAATTTGGGAGATAAAAACCGGGGACTTGTGTTGCCTAAGTAACATCCTGGTCCCTCTCTTTTCTTCCTTTCGCCGGCTTATGATTGCCTACCTCGACGGTAAACTCGCTTACAAAGACGCCACCCTCGCCATTGTCGACATTCTCGGCATCGGCTACGAAGTTCGGATTTCGCTGGCCACCTATTCCAAGCTCCCGGCCGAAGGCGCGGCCACCAAAATCTACACCTACCAGCACATCAAGGAAGACGGGCAGACGCTCTACGGTTTCCTCGACCCCAGCGAAAAGGCGCTGTTTATGCAGCTGATTTCGGTGTCGGGCATCGGGCCGGGCACGGGCATTGTGATGGTGAGCAGCATGAGCGTGGGCGAAATCCGCGAAGCCATCGTGAGCGAAAATGTGCGCGCCATTCAGGCCATTAAGGGCGTGGGGCCGAAAACGGCCCAGCGCGTGATTCTGGAGCTCAAAGACAAGCTGCGCAAAGACGAGCTGCTGGCCAAAGCCGGCGTGGACACCGTGCCGCTGGCCCGCCAACACAATACGCGCCGCGCCGAAGCGTTGCAGGCCCTGGTGACCCTCGGCTTTGCGCGGGCCGCTGCCGAGAAACAGCTGGACCAGATTCAGCACAAGCACGGCGGGGAGCTAAGCGTGGAGGAATTGATTAAATTTGCTTTGAAGTCGCACTGAGTCGTGACGCGGGTTTTTAGCCCGCGTCGTTGCACGGGTTGCCTCGGTTGGCTTGCTATTGTATTTGAAATGCCGTGCCTGACGCGGGCCAGCTGGCTCGCGTCATTATCCACCTATCCTGCTTGAAATCCGGACAGAAATTACTCCCCGCGTCGGTTGTTGTGGTTGCGTCGTTGCTGGCGTGGTGGGCGCAGGCCGCACCCATTGCCGGCCCACGAGCAACTGGTCTGTGGCTGCGCGCCAGCCGGGCCCTGGCCTCCGATACGCCCCGGCCCATCAAAGCACTGGCGGATACCACGGGCCCGTATAAACCGAGCCGGCGGCCCCGGGTGCGGGCGCACGACCGGCCGGGTAGCCCCTTCGGGCCGCACCGCCGCGAGTCGCCGCTGGTGCTGCCCTTGCCTAAGAACGTAAAACTGAACGTTGCGGTTGACGACAGCCTGAAACAATTCGACGTGAAGGAGACGGTGGGCAAGGAGGTTGACTACCGCGACCCCAGCGTGCTTAGCTATAAGCAGTACACGGAGTTTCAACGCCGTCAGGCCATTAGCGACTACTATCGGCAGAAAGCCAAGGGCGGCATCACCGGCCCGGCGGCGGCCCCTGGCACAGCCCAGGCCCAGCGCCTGATTCCAAAAATTTACATGGGGCCGATTGCCAACCGGATTTTCGGGGGCAGCTATGTCGATATCCGGCCGGCCGGCTCGGTCACGCTCAAGTTTGGGGCGCGCTTCAATAAGAACGAAAACCCGGCTCTGACTTTGCGCCAGCAGAGCGTGGGCGACTTTTTGTTTGAGCAGAACATCAACGTCAACCTGTCGGGAGCCATTGGCACCAAGCTCAAGCTGGTGTTCAACTACGACACCAAGGCTGCGTTCGACTTCGACAACCAGATGAAGTTCGACTACGCGGGCGAGGAAACGGACATTATCCGCAAGGTCGATTTGGGCAACGTGAGCCTGCCGCTCACCAACTCGCTGGTGCAGGGCGGGCAAAACCTGTTCGGCATCAAGACCCAGCTGCAGTTTGGCAAGCTGGGCGTGACGGCCGTGGCCGCCACCGTGCGCGGCACCGCCGACGAGGTGCGCATCCAGAACGGCGCGCAGAGCCGGCAGTACGAAATCAAGGCCAGCCAGTATGAGAAGGACCGGCACTTTTTCCTGGCCCAATTCTTCCGCGACCGGTACGACCAGGCGCTGCGCAGCCTGCCCACCATCCAGAGCCAGATTACCATCAACCGGCTGGAGGTGTACGTGACCAACGACAACCGCACCACCGAGAACCTGCGCAACGTGGTGACGTTGATGGACTTGGGTGAACCGTTTCGGTTGTACCAAGGCAAGTACCGCACCGGTAATCCTACTATTCAGTCGCCGGCCAACAACCCGGCCAACACCGAATTTGCTACCCTGACTGCTCCCGGCGCCACGCGTGACAACATTGCGGTCGACGACTTTCTGCAAAGTGCCGCTGGCCAGGGCCTGACCAAGAACGTGGACTTTGAACGCGTGCGAGCCCGCAAGCTCGATACCCGCGAGTACACCTTCAATGCCCAGCTCGGTTACCTGAGCCTGAACACCGCCCTGCTGCCCGACCAGGTGCTGGGCGTGAGCTTCGAGTACATCTACAACGGCAAGACCTACAAGGTGGGCGAGCTGTCGGGCGACTACAACAACGTGACGCCCGACCAGGTCATCTTCCTCAAGATGCTGAAGGCCAGCAACCCCGGCGTGGGCATTGCCGACCCCAGCAAGAACCCCAGCAACCCCAACCTGCTCACGCTGAACACGCCGACCTGGGATTTGATGATGAAAAACATCTATCCCCTGAACGCCTCGCAGCTGCAGCGCGACAACTTCCAGCTGCAAATCATCTACAAAGACGACGCGACCGGCGTGGACCTGATTTCGCTCAAGGAAGGGGCCCAAGTGACCAACCGGCCGCTGGTGGAGGTGCTTAACCTCGACCACGTTAACTCCAACAACGACAAGATTCCGGACGGCAACTTTGACTACTTCCCGGGCATTACGATTGACCCCGAGTTGGGCAAGATTATTTTCCCGAACGTGCAGCCGTTTGGCTCTTTCCTGCAAAGCAAGTTTGCGGGTGAGCAGCAGTACATCGACAAATACGTTTACAACGAACTGTACAACCAGACCCAGAGCGACGCCCAGCAGCGGCAGGAAAAGGACAAGTTTTTCCTGCGTGGGCGCTTTCAGGGCGGGGCGGCTTCGGACGAGATTAACCTGCCGGGGATTGGCATTGCGCAGGGTTCGGTGCGGGTGCGCTCGGGCTCGACGCTGCTTACGGAAGGCACCGACTATCAGGTGTTCTACGACCAGGCCAAGGTGAAAATCCTGAACCCGGCCTACCTGAACTCGGCCAATGAATTGCGGGTGGAGTTTGAGAAAAATGCCCTGGTGCAGGTGCAGCCGCGCAAGCTGCTGGGCGTGCGCCTGGACTACCGCCTGAACAAGGACGTGACCATTGGCGGCACGGCCCTGCACTTGTTGGAAAACCAGGCCCCGGGTATTAACCGTGTGAACATTGGTGACGAGCCGGGCAATAACACCATCATTGGCCTCGACGGCAGCATTCGGAAGGACAGCCGGGTACTGACCAAATACCTCGATATGCTGCCCTTCGTATCGACGAAGGAGATTTCGACCATTGCTTTTAGTGGCGAGTTTGCCAAGCTGCTGCCGGGCCGCTCGCAGCTGGGCAACGGCGAGAATGGCGTGTCGTACATCGACGATTTTGAGAATGCCCGCACGCCCTACACGCTGGGCGGGCTGGCGTCCATTCCGGCCTGGCGGCTGGCCTCCACGCCGTTGCCCATCAAGAATAGTTCGGTGGGCGGGCTGCCCTACAACTACCAGCGCGCCAAGCTGGCCTGGTACACCGTGGACCAGAGCTACTACACCGGCGGAGCCAGCGTGCCGGGCAACATTGGGGCCTCGGACCTGCTGAACCACTACACTCGCGGCATCAAGCGCGACGAGGTGTTTCCGAACAAGGATTTGGGCTCGACCGGCAACGGCTTCGAGTACAGCTTCGACCTGGCCTACTTCCCCAGCGAGCGTGGCCCGTACAACTACAACCCGAACGTAGACAACAACGGCAAGAAGTTTACGAACGGCGAGCGGCCCGAAGACAAGTTTGCCGGCGTGAGCCGGGCCATCACCTTCGATACCGATTTTGACAACGCCAACATCGAGTACCTGGAGTTCTGGATGATGGACCCGTTCCTGAAAAGCACCAACCCCAACGCCCCGGCTGCCCGTGTGAACATCACCGACCAGGACGGCAACGACAAGGCCAACGTGACCGGCGGCGACTTCGTCATCAACCTGGGCAACGTGAGCGAGGACGTGCTGAAGGACGGCAACCAGCACGAGTTTGAGAACGGCCTGCCCGTGACCAACGACCCGCAGGACGTGCAGGACAACACCAACAACACGGTGTGGGGCCGCGTGACGCGCCAGCAGTTCCTGACCGATGCCTTCAATGCCGCCCCCGGTGCCCGTACGGCGCAGGACGTGGGCCTCGACGGCCTGAGCGACGACAACGAGAAGAATTATTTCAGCAATTATCCCTCCACGCTGGGCACGGTGGCCCCGGTGTACGGCACCCTGCCCGACCCCTCGGGCGATGACTTCCGCCACCACCTCGACCCGAGCTACGACCAGAACAACACCAAAATTCTGGGCCGCTACAAGAACTACGACGGCTACGACGGCAACTCGCCCGAAAACAGCCAGCTCAGCTCCACTGCCTTTCCTGATAAGGAAGACCTGAACCGCGACAACGTGGTGCAGGACGTGGAGCGCTACTACGAGTACAAGATGTCGCTGCGGCCCGGCGGTCTTGCTGTGGGCTCGAACTACATCATCGACAACGTGAAGAACAACGTGAACGGTGAGGAAGTGAACTGGTACCTGTTCCGCATTCCGATTCGGGAGGGCTACAAGGTGCAGGGCAACGGCGGCAAGGACTTCGGTTTCAAGTCCATCCGCTTCCTGCGCATGTACATGACCAACTGGCAGGACCCTGTGGTGCTGCGCCTGGTGCAGCCCCAGTTTGTGGCCAACCAGTGGCGCCGCTTCCTGTACCCCATCGTGGATTCGCGCCAGGGCAACACCGCTCCGGGAGGTACCCTCACCGATGCCGATGCCTTCAACATCTCGACGGTGAGCGTGGAGGAAAATGGCATTGCCGTGGGCAACGGAATACCCTATGTATCGCCGCCCGGCATTCAGCGCGACAAAGAGTACGGCAGCAGCAGCACCTCGCGCCTGCAAAACGAGCAAAGCCTGCGCCTGGCCGTGGTGAACCTGCGCGACGGTTTTGCCAAGGCTGCTTACAAGAACATCACCATCAACATGCTGCGCTACAAGCGCCTGCGCATGTTCCTGCACGGCGACTCAGACGACCCCACCACCCTCAGCGGCGACGTGCAGGCTTTCCTGCGCATCGGCACCGACTACAGCCAGAACTACTACCAGTACTCCCTGCCGCTGAAGCTGACCGCCGTGGGCGACCAGACCCCTGATGGCGTGTGGCCCGTGGAAAACCGCATCGACGTAGGCTTTCAGGACTTCATCGATGCCAAAGCCAAGCGCAACCAGAGCGGTGCGTCGCTGCTGATTCCCTTCACGGTAACGTTGGATAACGGCGCGACCATTACGGTGGTGGGCAACCCCGACTTCTCGGCGGTGCAGGGCGTGATGCTGGGGGTGCTGAACCCCACCGACCCCAGCACGGCTGAGAAAACCGTGAACCTGTGGGCCGATGAGTTCCGCGTGTTCGACTTCGAGCAGCAGGCCGGCTACGCCGCTACTGCCCGCCTCAACGTGAAGCTGGCCGACGTGGCCAACGTGACGGCCACGGGCAGCTTCACCAGTGTGGGCTTCGGCGGCTTGCAGGACAAAGTGCAGCAGCGCTCCGTGGACGACGTGTTTCGCGGTGACCTGAACACGACCGTAGCGGTGGAGAAATTCCTGCCCCCACAGCTGAACCTGCGCCTGCCGGTGCTACTCCAGGTAGGCCGCGAAAGCCGCTCGCCCCTCTACGACCCCCTCGACCCCGACACCAAGCTGGAGCAAAGCCTGCAGAAATTCAGGGACCCGATATCCAAAGAGATAAACACTGCGGCCCAGGCCGAGTACCGCAAAAAGGTTATCGACCAGACCACCAGCCGCAGCATCTCGGTGCTGAACGTGCGAAAGGAGCGCGCCCTGCCCAAGCCCGGCGCCCTGCCCGCCAAGCCCAAGCCCTGGGACATCGAAAACGTGGCCTTGAGCTACTCGCTCACCGACCGCCTGCACTCCGACATCCGCACCGACCGCGACTATACCAAGGCCTACACCGCCGCCGTGGCCTACGTGTACCAGACCACGCCCAAGAACTACACGCCGCTGGCCAGCTTCAAGGCCCTGGACAACCCGTATCTGAAGATTTTCCAGCAAATCAATTTCACGCCGCTGCCCTCGCGCTTCTCGTTCCGCACCGACATTGACCGGCGCTACAACGAGCGGTTCCTGCAGCGCGTGCTGAACCCCGGCGAAGTGCCGAGCACCGACGGCATCGCGCCGGTGGTGCAGAAATCCTTTTTCATTAGCCGCATCTACGACCTGAAGTGGGACCTGACCAAAAGCCTGATTTTCGACTATACCGCCACCAACCGGGGCGTGGTTGATGAAGGCACCGGCCGGACCATCGGGGTGAGCGACGATGCCATTCGCAACCGCAGCCAGCTGCAGCAAAACCTGCTGCGCGGCGGGCGCACCGTCAATTTTAATCAGACGGCCGCGCTCACCTACCGGTTGCCGCTCGATAAATTCCCGCTCACCGACTGGCTGAGCGCCGACACGCGCTACGCCGCTACCTACAGCTGGCAGGCCGCCGCCCAGGGCCAGCGCGCCCTCAACAACCCCACCAGCGAAACCGATACGACGACCTACCGAATCAACGTCGGCAACACGATTCAGAACAACGCCGAAATCAGCGCCAACGGCAAAATTGACCTCGTGAAGCTTTATAACAAGGTCAAGTTTTTGAATATCATCAACAACGCGCAGCCGCCCCAGGCCCGGCCCGGGGCCATGCGGCCCAACCTTGGCGATGCCAATGCGGCTGTCAAGCCCGCCCCGGCCGCCGACACCACCCGCGAAAAGCTACGTTTCGTGAAAGCCGTGCTGCGCTCGCTGATGACGGCCCGCTCCCTCAACTTTACCTTCAGCCGGTCCAACGGTACGCTGCTGCCCGGCTACCTGCCCAAAACCAAGGCCTTTGGCCTCGATGAAACGTTTACGGCCCCCGGCCTGCCGTTCATTCTGGGCCAGCAGCCCGGCCTGCAAACCCTCTACGACCGGGCCAGCAGCAACGGTTGGTACACCGACCGGAGCGAATTTCTGAATACGCCGCTGAGCTCGCTGCTTACGCAGACCATCACCCTGCGCACGGCGCTGGAGCCGTTCCGCGACTTCAACATTCAGGTGGATGCGCGCCAGCAGAAGGTGCAGAACCTCGACGCCTACTACCGGCACACCGTGGATGAGCAGACGCTGATTCCGCTGCGCGATGCCAATAACAACTACCTGCCCATCGTGCCCCAGACCCTGGGTTCGGGTTCGTTCCAGACGTCCACCATCACCATCAATACCCTGTTTGGCGACCTCAGCGCCAATGGCGAGACGTCGAAAGCTTTCCAGCGCTTCGTTGATAACCGCCTCATTGTGCGCAACAAGCTGGCCTTAGCCAACCAAAGCCCCAACGGTACCTACGGCTACAATTCGCAGGACGTGCTGGTGCAGAGCTTCATCGACGCCTACCACGGCCGCTCATCGGACGGCTATCAGGCCAAGGAGTTCAGCCCCTTTGCCATGATACCGCTGCCCAACTGGCGCGTCGACTACAACGGTTTCGCCCAACTGCCGCTTATCAAGCAGTATTTCAGCTCGTTCACGCTGAACCACGCGTACTCGTCTATCTACAGCATCGGCAGCTACACCACCACCAATACCTACTCGGCCGAGCCCAGCTTTGGCTCACCGGGCAGCCCGCCGGCTAATCCCTTCCAGGTGAATGCCAGTAACCAGTACCTGCCTTACTACGTGGTGGGCCAGGTAAGCATCGTGGAAACGCTGGCCCCGCTTATCGGCGTCAACTTCCAGACCGTGAGTAAGGTAACCGGCCGCGTGGAATACCGCACCAACCGCACCGTGGCCCTGAACATCACCAACGCCCAGGTCACCGAGCTGTCGACCAAGGAGTTTGTGATTGGCTTCGGTTACGCCACCAACAGCCTCAAGCTGCCCTTCAAGGTGGGCGGCGAGCAGCGCGTACTGAAAAACAACCTCACCGCCCGCCTCGACCTCAGCATCCGCGACAACATTACCATCCAGCGCAGCATCATCGACTCGGCCGACCCCGGCAATACGCAGGGCCTCGCGCCGTCGGTGGGCCGCGCCGAGGGGCAGATTACCAACGGCTCGAAGACCTTCCAGCTGCGCCCCACCATCGACTACCTGCTCAATACCCGCCTCAACCTGCAGTTCTACTACAGCCAGACCATCACCACGCCGCGCATCAGCAACGCCTTCCGCAACTCCAACACCGAAGGCGGCATTCAGCTGCGCTACAGCCTGACGCAGTAGCAGTGGGTTGGTGGGCGAGCGGATTGGTGGGTTGGCAAAGTTCACTGTGTACTTTTGACTGACAATTCCACCAAGTTGCTGCTTTACCCATCCACTACACCACCAACCCACCAATCCGCCATAGTATGAACCTGCCCGCCACCCTGCACTACACCAAGGACCACGAATGGATTCGCGTTGAAGGCGATGCTGCCTACGTGGGCATCACCGACCACGCCCAAAAAGAACTGGGCGACATCGTGTACGTCGACATCGACACGCTCGACAAGGACGTGGCCCAGCACGAAGTGTTCGGCACCGTGGAAGCTGTGAAAACGGTTTCGGACCTGTTCAGCCCCATCACCGGCACTGTGCTGGAAGTCAATTCCCTGCTGGCCGATGCGCCCGAAACTGTGAACTCAGACCCCTACGGCAACGGTTGGATGGTGAAAATTTCCATCACCAAACCCGAGGAATTGAGCGGACTGCTCAGCGCCGAAGCCTACGGGGAGCTGGTGGGAGCCTAAAAAACTAGCACGGCTTTGGCTTGTGCGCCGCGATGCCTGATTTCGTTAACCCCAAGCCAACGCCCCCACTACTCCGTTCCCGCCGCCCCTACGCCGCTTTGCCGCTGCTGTGGGCCGCCGTGGTACTCGTTCTCACGCTTACCCCTTCTGATGAAATGCCGCGCACGCCCGTGTGGGAGCTGCTGTCGTTTGACACAGCCGCCCATGCGGGCGTGTTTTTGGTTTTGGCGGGGCTGAGCTGGTTCTCGCTGCACCGGCAGCGCCGTTGGCCCCGGCTGGCCCGCCACGCCGGCTGGGCCGTGCTGGCCGGCAGCATTCTGTTCGGTGCCGTCATTGAAGTGCTGCAAATGACCATGCGCCTGGGCCGCCACGGCGAGTGGTCGGACCTATTGAGCGACGGCATTGGGGCCGCACTGGCCGTAGGCGTGGCGGCCGTCTGGACGGCCCGCCAACCCGACGGCCGCGTCCGGCCGCTGGCCAGCGGGCCGTGGCTGGTGCTGGCCGCTGCTGCCACGCTCAGCGCCGCCCCACTGCCCGCGCGGGCGCAGAATGCGTTGATAATTCGCGCTCGCGCCCGTCGTACCATTAAGGCCCTGGCTGCGCCCACTATGTACGGCCGGGGCTACTTGAAGCAGGGCGAACACCTGGCCGCCGCCTACCTGCGCGAGCAGCTGACGCAGCTCAAATTAACGCCGCTGGCCCCCAACTACACGCAGCCCTTCACGCTGGATGTAAACACGTTTCCGGGCCGCGTAAGCGCTTCCATCAAAGCCGATGGGGCAGCCGGTAAAATGACGACCTGGAAAGCCGGCACGGCCTGTATTGCCGCGCCCAATTCGGGGACTGGTACTGCCAAGGGCCGCCTCCTGCTGCTCGATACGCTGGTGTTCACCAAAGCCTCGGTGCAGGCCCGCTACCTGCGTACGCAGTGGAGCAGCCGCATCCTGCTCCTGCGCGCCGCCGATGCCAACCGCCTGGCCACGCTGCCCGCCGCGCTACGTCAGCGTCTAAACTCCGCCGCCGCCTGGATAACTGTGGTACCTAAGCTCACCGCCTCGCTGGCCGCTGAGCAAATGCCGCAGCCCCGCGTGGAAGTGCTAGCCGAAAAGGTGCCTATGTGGCTCGATAAAGCTATTTTTGGCGATACTGCTACCGGCGCACCCCAAGGCCGCACCGTGTGGAGCACCGTGCGCGTCGAGGCCCAGCTCCAGCGTAATTACCAGACCCAGAACCTGGCCGCCGTGGTGCGCGGCTCCATCCGGCCCGATTCTTTCCTCATCGTTTCGGCCCACTACGACCACCTCGGCATGATGGGCAAGGACGTGTACTTCCCCGGCGCCAACGACAACGCCAGCGGCGTGGCCCTGCTTCTGGAACTGGCCGCCCACTACGCCAAGCCCGAAAACCGCCCGGCCTACTCCGTCGTCTTTCTGCTTTTCGGGGGCGAAGAAGCCGGTTTGGTGGGTTCCAGCTACTTTGTGGCGCACCCGCTGGTGCCGCTCAAAAGCATCAAATTCCTGTTCAACCTCGACCTGTTGGGCACGGGCGAGCAAGGCGCCACCGTCGTCAATGGCAAGCTGCTGGAGGCACCTTACCGTCGTCTGGTAGCCATCAACGAGGCTCACCATTACCTGCCTGCCCTGGGAGCCCGCGGCCGGGCCGCCAACTCCGACCACTTCCCGTTTTCCGAAGCCAAAGTGCCGGCGTTTTTCATGTACACACGCGGCGGTAGCGCCGCCTACCACGACGTGAACGACCAGCCCAAAGCTTTGTCGCTGGTTGGCTTTGCCGGGGCCTTCGGGCTGGTGCGCGATTTCCTAAACGAAGAAGGAGCCGCGTCCGCCGCAAAAAAATAGTCGGTGGCCGAACTCACGTTCAACCACCGACTACGGTACTGATTTGCAGGGATATTAACCTTTGGCCTTCAGCGAAAGCATGATTTGCTTGGCGATGGGTTCCCACTCCGGCTTCTGACGGTCGGCGCAGTTGAAAGTGCAAATCATCAGTTTGCCCTCTACGTCGGTGAAGAAAACCAGCGTGTAGACCTCGTGACCCATCTCGGGCTTCATGAATTCGAGGTAGCCCACCTTGCGGTTGTTGATGTTCTTCACACCATCACCGAACCAGGTGGCATCCTTGTATTGCTTGTGGTAAGTCTTGCCAAACGAAGCGGAGTACACGTCCACCATATCCTGGTCGGCGTCGTTGTCGCTGTAGTTGAAGGCGAGGCTGATGAGGTTGTTATTGGTGAAGATAACGCTCGGGCGGCTCTGGGCTTTGGCGTAGGCGAAGTCCATCTGCTGCTCGGTCATCACCTCGAAGCCTTTGGGAATGAGGATTTCAACCCGCTCGCTGAGCACACGCTTCTTAACAAGTTCAATTTCAGATGCGGGACGCGCAGCCGTTAGTAAAAGTCCCAGAATACAGAGTAAAAGTGTAGATTTCATACTAATGGGGGATAAGGGGTTGGTAACTAACTGCCTATTTGTAAACCCAAGTTAGATACAATAATTAAATATCCAACTTTGAACGCACAAATATTGTCATTTTTTTTGGGATGCCGGTTGAGTCGGTAGTAAAATTAACAATAAATGCCTAGAAATCGAGCGGTTGAAGGCATCGTGGCTCAGGCGCTGTACCTACACAACTTTCCGGCCACATCGTAAAAGTGTCACTATCAGATTTCAATATTAAATGGTATAGTCCAAATTGACTCGAGTATTTTCGGTTAACTGGACCTTTTGCTGGGCGAACGGTGAGCCTGCTAAGACCAACATGGCAAGTTAAAAAGCAGGGTCCGGCTTAGAGAATATTATTCAACTGCTCTTTAATTTTTTCCAACTCTTCCTTCATGCCTACCACGAGGTGCTGCACAGTAGCGTCGTTGGCCTTAGAGCCGATGGTGTTGATTTCGCGGCCGATTTCCTGGGCCAGAAAGCCGAGCTTTTTGCCCACGGCTTCGTCGGGCTGGAGTACGGCCTGCTCGAAGTAGGCGAGGTGGGCGGCGAGTCGTACTTTCTCTTCGGCAATATCCAGCTTTTCAATGTAGTACAGTACCTCCTGCTCGAAGCGGGTGGCGTTGAACTGCTCGTGGCTGGTGAGCTCGGCGAGGTGGCTGGCCAGGCGCTGGCGCACGTGCTCGATGCGGGCGGGGTCGTGCTGCTCCACTGCGGCCAGCTGCTGCCGGATGGTGGCGATGTAGCCCATTATTTCGGTGGTGAGCGTGTCGCCCTCATCTTGCCGGAACTGCTGCATGGCGGCCAGCGCCTGCATCAGCAGCGGCTGAAGCTCGGCCCAGGTCACGTCTTCGGCCACCGGCTCGGCATCGCGCACCTCGCTCGCGCTGGGGATGACGCCAGGGAGGCGCAGAGCGGCCAACAGGGTGTCTTCGCCGGTGGGCAGGCCCAGGCTGTCGGCCACGGCTTGCAACTCGTGGTAAGCGGCCACGAGGGCTTCGCGGTTGAGGGTGGCGGCGGCTCGGGTGGCGGCGGGGCGCACAAAATCGATGTTGAGGTTGACTTTGCCGCGCAGCAGGGCCTTGGCCACGGTGTTGCGGATTTCGAGCTCGTGCGGAAGCAGGAAGCGGGGCAGGCGCAGGGTCAGGTCGAGGGTTTTGGAGTTGAGCGACTTGACTTCGAGGGTGGCGGTGTAGGCGTCGGTTTCGCGGTGGGCCTGGCCGTAGCCGGTCATAGAGAGAAGCATCCTGAAAGAGAATTGCGGTGAGCGGGAAGCAGGGCCACGGGCCGGGGCTGGTGGTTGCGACTGCAAAGGAACGGCATTCGCGGCGGGTGTTGGGTCGCAAGGCTTTTCACGCTTCAAAAAGCCAAAAAAGGCCGCAAAAGTAGTAGCTCCCGATGGCCAGCATAGCCCTGAAATCAGGCCGTAACAATAGGACAATGTGCGGGCTATGATACCGTAATAAGGCCTCGATAATTTTGCTTCATCTAACCAATATGAAGTGTATGCGGTATTATCTACTCGGGTTTTTGTGGTTGTTTGTGAGTGGATTAGCAGTTGCCCAGCCGGGCAAGCTGGCCGGCAAAGTGACCGATAAAAAGACCGGTGAGGGCGTAATCGGGGCCACAGTGCTGGTGACGGGCACCACCCTGGCCGCTCCTGTGAATGTGGACGGCAGCTACGCCCTGCCGCTGGAGGCAGGTACCTACAACATCACGATGACCTATGTGGGATACAAGCCGCTCACCTTCGCTGGCATCGTCATCAAAAGCGGCCAAACGACCACCCTGAATGGCACGGTGGAGGAAAGCGCCACCAGCCTGACTGAGGTGACCGTGACCGGCGTGAAGCAGACCGGTACCGAAGTGGCCATGATTCAGGACCTCAAGAAAAGCGAGGTGGTGGTGAGCGGCATGAGCAACGACCAGATTGTGAAGACGCTGGACCGCGACGCGGCCGAAGTGGTGAAGCGCATTCCGGGCGTGACGATTCAGAACAATAACTTCATCGTAATTCGCGGCTTGGCCGAGCGGTATAATACAGTGCTATTGAACGATGCTCTTACGCCATCGGCGGAGGTGGACACCCGCTCGTTTTCGTTCGATATTCTGCCGAGCTCGGTGATTGATAGGGTGCTGATTTTCAAATCAGGCGCGCCGGAACTAACGGGCGAGTTTGGCGGCGGCGTGGTGAAGGTGTACACTAAAAACTCGGTGCTGGAGAACACGACCAACTTCACCGTATCGGGCTGGGGACGAGCGGGCACCACGTTCCAGAACGGCTATCAGCAAAGCTCGCGCAGCCCCACCGACTGGCTGGGCTTCGACAATGGCCTGCGCAAAGTGCCCGGCTCCATCGGCGACCAGCCCTACGACAGCAACGCGCCGCTGAACCGCGAGCAGCTGCAGCAGGCCATTGGCGGGCTGCGCAACGAGTGGAAACCCGCACTGAGCACGGCCATGCCCGATTTGCGCGCCTCGCTGGGCCTGACGCGCAAGTTTGAGCTGGGGCAGGTGTACCTGAGCAACGTGACTTCGGCTTCGTACTCCAATACGCACGGGCAGTACAACGTGCAGCGCCAGCGCCTGGAAACCGGTAGCGGCTCTTACATCTATAATTACAACGACTTACGTGCGCTGTCGGCCAGCCGACTGGGCGTGATTCATAACTGGCAGGCCCGCCTGGACGACCACAACCGCATCGACTTCCGCAACTTCCTGAACCAGTACGGGACCGAAGAAGTGGTGCACCGCACGGGCATCGACTACGCGCAGGGCGGCAACGGCCGCGAGCGCGACAACTACGCCCTGCACTACCAGAGTCGCACCATCTACTCGGGGCAGCTGGGTGGCAGCCACGACGTGGGCGCGGCCCGCAATTCGACCCTGACCTGGGCCACAGGCTACAACTACGTGTTCCGCGACGAGCCCGACTACCGCCGCTTCCGCACCGGCCGCGACGTGCCCAACCCCGGCGAGCCGCAGAAACCGTTTCGGGTGGAAATCAGTCAGGTGGGCTCACAACAGGATAATTCCACCTACTTTTCCAAGCTCAAGGAAAACACCTACATGGCCAGCGGCCAGTGGGAGCAGCGCCTGCAGGGCCGCGACTCGACGCGGGCCAACCAGTACAAGCTGCGGGCCGGTTTCTACACCGAATACAAGGAGCGCACATACGCCAGCCGCTTTTTCTCCTACGTGCCCGGCAATGAGGAATTCCACAACTACGGGCTGGATACGCTGTCGATTGACAAGATTTTTGCGCCCCAAAACCTGGACCCCAAAACCGGCTTCGTGCTGAAAGAAGGCACCAGCGACAACGACAGCTACCGCGCCGACAACACGCTGGTGGCCGGCTACCTGAGCGCCGTGGCCCCGGTTTCGGACAAGTTCAGCATTTCGGGCGGGGTGCGGCTGGAGTACAACCGCAAGTTTCTGCGCTCGGGCAGCCCGCTCGCGCCGGCCTATGAGGAGAAGCGCTACTTCCTACTGCCTTCGCTGAATGCGACCTATAACTTCAACGACCGCAGCCTGTTGCGCCTGGCCGCCAGCCAGACGGTGAACCGGCCGGAGTTCCGCGAAATCGCCAACTATTCGTACTACGATTTCACCAACAACGCCAACATAAAGGGCAACGACACGCTGCGCACGGCCAAAATCTACAACGCCGACCTGCGCTACGAGTTCTACCCATCGAAGTCGGAAATGCTGTCGATAGGCGTGTTCTACAAGCACTTCACCGACGCCATCGAGCAGGTAACTAATATTACCAACGGCTCGACCCTGGACCTGGGCTACCGCAACGCTGCCAGCGCCTACGACGTGGGCGTAGAAGTGGAGGCCCGCAAAGGCCTGCGCGACCTCACCGAAAACCGCTTTTTGCAGCACATCTCCTTCGTGCTCAATGCCTCGGTGGTGAAAAGCCGGGTGACGCTGGTGAGCGGCGACGACAAATCGGTGGACAACAACCGGCCGCTGCAGGGCCAGTCGCCCTACGTGGTGAACACCGGCATTTTCTACCAAGACGACGAGCGGCGCTGGCAGGTGTCGGCGCAGTACAACGTGATTGGGCCGCGCATCCTGTTTGCCAGCAGCAACAGCCAGAACTTTTCGGTATTCGAAATGCCCCGCCACGTCATTGACCTGGCCGTTACCAAAGGCATCGGCTCGCACCTCGACCTGCGCCTCGGCATTCAGGATTTGCTGAACCAGTACACCCGCCAGTATTATGATTCGGACCGCAGCGGCGGTATCAGCAGCGCCGACCGGGGCGCGTTCGGGCGCTTCCGTCGGGGGCAATATTCCACAGCCGGCCTGACCTATAAGTTTTAAGCCATTCCACATTCGACTGCCCAAAAAGCTCGCCGTGCATACCGCACGGCGGGCTTTTTTGTGAGCTACGGTTGGGCTTGGGCAACACGATAAGATAACACGGCTCTAACCCAATGGTAACCCCGGAATGAGTTGGCTGGGAGCTGCTTACCAGACCTTTGCACCAGTAATCACCACTGCTTTATTCCTCGCCATTTCACCCCGATACCTATGAAAAAGATTGTACTCTCGGCCCTCGTGGCGCTGGCTGCGGTAGCGGCCGCTACCCCGCAAGCGCAGGCCCAAACCACCTGCCCCGCCGCCCCCACGCCCATAGTAATTTCGGGAAGCATCACAGCCAATACTACCTGGACCAACAACAACATTTACCTGCTGCAAGGCTTCGTGTTTGTGGAGGCCGGCGCGACGCTTACCATCCAGCCGGGCACCATCATTAAGGGCGACCAGGCCTCGAAGGGCACACTCACTATCAAGCAAGGCGCGCGTATTGATGCCCGCGGCACGGCGGCGCAGCCCATCGTGTTTACCTCGAACCAGCCGGCTGGCTCGCGGGCTCGGGGCGACTGGGGCGGGCTAATTATTCTGGGCCGCGCCACCCAGAACATCCCCGGCACGGCCGCTCAGCCGCTGCCCAAAATTGAGGGCGGCCTCACGCCCGATACCTACTTCGGCGGCACCGACGACAACGACAACTCCGGCACGCTGCAGTACGTGCGCATCGAATTCCCCGGCGTGGCATTCACTACGGATAACGAAATCAACGGCCTGACCCTAGGCGGGGTAGGGGCCGGCACCACCATCGACCACATCCAGGTTTCGTACTCCGGCGATGATTCCTACGAGTGGTTCGGCGGCGCGGTGAATGCTAAGTACCTCATTGCCTTCCGGGGTATTGATGACGAGTGGGACACCGACAACGGCTTCCACGGCAAGGTGCAGTTTGGCGTGAGCCTGCGCGACCCCAACGTGGCCGACGCCTCCGGCTCCAATGCCTTCGAGAGCGACAACGACGCCAACGGCTCGAACAACTCGCCCCAGACTTCGGCCATCTTCTCGAACATGAGCAACTTCGTGACCCCCACCAGCGGCACGCTCAACACCAACTACAAGCGCGCCATGCACATCCGCCGCAACTCGGCGCTGAGCATTTTCAACTCGGTGGTAGCCGGCTACCCCGTGGGCCTGCTGCTGGACGAAGGCACCGCGCCCTTCTCGGCCACCAACTCGGCCGTAAATGCCGCCGCCGGCACGCTGGCCCTGAAAAACAACGTGTTTGCCGGCTTCGCCCGCAACGCCGTGGCTACCCGCGTAAACGGCAGCACCTACAACGTGAAGCAGTTTCTGGGCGCCAACAACGACACCACTTCCACGGTGGCTTCGCTGAGCCTGAACGCCAACAACTTCAACCTCACGGCTCCCGGCTTCGTGCCGGCGGCTACTTCCCCGCTGGGCAGCGGCGCTTCTTTCACCGATGCCAAGCTGACCAATGCCTTTTTCACGCCGGTGAGCTACCGCGGTGCTTTCGCCCCGGCCGGCACGCCCAACGCCGACTGGACTGCTGGCTGGACCAACTTCAACCCCCAGATTACCTGCTATAATCTGGCCGGCCAGACCCTCGCCACTAAAGCCGCCGCTGATAAGTCGCTGGAGCTGGGTGTGTACCCCAACCCGGCAGCTGGCGCCGCCAAACTATCCTTCACAGTAGCCACGACCACTACCGCCACGGTGCGCGTGCTGGATGCCACCGGCCGCCTTGTGGCCACGGTAGCTGCCGGCCAGAAGCTGGCCGCCGGTCCACAGCTCATCACCCTGCCCGCCGGCCTGAAGCCCGGCCTGTACGTGGCCACGGTAGCCACCACCGAAACCACGCAGTCGGTCCGCTTTGTGGTGGCGCAGTAATCAGAGCCGTCTGTCATCCTGAGCGCAGCGAAGGACCTTATCACACTTGCACATTCTGACGTGATAAGGTCCTTCGCTGCGCTCAGGATGACAGATGGGAACGATGACAGAACCCTGTATTAATGCCTTATATATGTGCTGATTAAACAATGTTATTCCTGAGCTGGAAGCCTGTCCCATTCGTGGGGCAGGCTTTTTTGCTGGGGCGAGGGCCGGTTTGCTTGTTGCCTTATTGTTACCAACCAGTCTGAGGCATAACAATTTCATGAATCAATCTTCATGTTACCCCCTTGGATACCGCCGGAACTTTGTGGCTCAAACATTCCCCCTTCATCATGAAGTATGTTATTGGAGTGCGAGCTGCTTGTTTCAGCTTGCTTTTTCTGGTCATTCAACATCTGGCTTCGGCGCAGGTAACGACGTCCGCACTGAGCGGAAAAGTGACTTCCGACAAGGGCGAAGACCTCATTGGTGTGACTGTGGTGGCCACCAACCTGCCCACCGGCACCAAGCGCGGCACCGGCACCGAGCCCGACGGCCGCTTCACGATTCCGAACCTGGCTCCCGGCGGCCCTTACGAGGTAACCGTAACCTATGTGGGTTACAAAGAGCAGACCGTCAATAACGTGTATCTGACGCTGGGCAATACCACCCGCCTCAATTTCGTGCTGGCGGCCGAGGCCCAGCAGCTGAACGAAGTAGTGGTGGTGGGCAACACCCAGGCCACCAAAACCGGCGCCGGCACCAACGTGGGCAGCGCGGCCATTCAGCAACTGCCCACCATCTCGCGCAGCATCACGGACTTTACGCGCCTCGACCCGCGGAACTCGAACAACTCCTTCGCAGGTAGCTCGTTCCGCTACAACAACATCACCCTGGATGGCGCCGTGAACAACGACGCCATTGGTTTTTCGCCCTCCTTGGGTGGGCAGAGCGGCAGCAGCGGCCTGCCCGGCGGCTCGGCCCGCGCCAACCCGATTTCGCTCGATGCCATTCAGGAAATCCAGGCCTCGGTGGCGCCTTATGATGTGAAGCTGGGCAACTTCACCGGCGGCTCGATTAACGCCGTGACGCGCTCCGGCACCAACGAATTTACGGGCTCGGTGTATGGCTTCGGCCGCAACCAAGGCGTGACCGGTCGCAGCATCGACGGCAACGAATCGAAAATTGGCTCGGCGTACCACGACTACCAGACCGGTTTCCGGGTGGGCGGCCCTATCATTAAGAACAAGCTGTTCTTCTTTACCAACGCCGAAATTGCCCGCCGCACCGAGCCGCAGTTCTACGCCGCCGGCACGCCCGGCTCGCCGGTGACCACGGATTTGGCCCAGGCCATTGCCGGCAAGCTGAGCAACTACACGGTGAAAAACGCCGACGGCTCGCTGGGCACCACCAGCTACAACGTGGGCGAATACGGCGCTTACAACATCCACGCGAACAGCAACAAGATTTTCGGCCGTATCGACTTTAACCTGAACGATAAAACCAGCATTGCGCTGCGCCACAACTTCATCACGTCGGAAGCTACCAACCTGGAGCGGTCGGGCAGCCTGTTCAAGTTTGGCTCGCAGGATTTCACCCAGCACAATATCCAGAACTCGACGGTGCTGGAAGTGAAAAGCAACTTCAGCAGCAAGTTTGCCAACAACCTGATTCTGGGTTACACCAACATCCACGACTACCGCGACCTGCTGGGCGGCCAGGCCAACCTGTTTCCGGCCGTGCAGATTAACAACGTGGGCACGTCGGCTGGCGGTGGCCTGGGTTCGGCTACTTACTACTCGGGCTCGAACCAGATTCTGCTCGGCTCCGACCGGGAGGCCAGCATCTTCAATACCCGCCAGAAGACGTTTGAGCTGACCGATAACTTCACGTACTACGTGGGCTCGCACGCCCTCACACTGGGCACGCACAACGAGTTCTACAACATCGATTACGGCTTCATCAACTCCTGGAACGGCCGCATCGAGTACAACAGCGTCAACGATTTCCTGGCCGATAAGCCGAACCGTATCCGCGGCACTTACAACAACGGCACGGTGGGCGACAACTCCTACCAGTACAACTACAACAACCCGTCGGCCTCGTTTAATATCAACTTCTACAGCGCCTACCTGCAGGACGAGTGGAACGTGACCGACCGCCTGAAAATCACGCCCGGCATCCGCTTCGACATCGCCTCGCTGCCCACCAAGCCGGCCCTGAACACGGCCTTAGTGAACAACCCGCAGAACGACGCCAAGACCCTGAACCAGACCTACTCGCACACGCCCTGGACGGACCTGAACAACAACTACCTCGGCCAAGTGCAGTTCTCGCCCCGCCTCGGCTTCAACTACGACGTGAAGGGCGACCAGTCGTTCGTGATTCGCGGCGGCTCGGGCATCTTCACCGGCCGCGTGCCGTTTGCCTGGTTCGGCTACGCTTATTATAACAACGGCCTGAACTTCAACTCGGTAGACTATAACGGTACCGACGGCAAGGGCATTCAGTCGGCGGGCAATACCGGCCCCAAGACCATCTACCTGAACACCAACCCGAACAACATCTACGGCCAGCTGCCCACCGCCAACTACAACCCCAGCAACCTGAAGGGCAGCCCTACCGAAGTCAACTTGGTGGACAACAACTTCAAGATGCCGCAGGTGTGGCGCTCGTCGCTGGCCTTCGATTTCAAGCTGAAAACCGGCACCCGCTTCTCGGTGGAAGGTCTCTACACCAAGACCTTGCAGGACGTACAGTTTGAGAACATCAACCTGAACGACAACGTGACCTATATCGCCAATGGCCCCACGCAGAGCCCCGTGTACGCCAGCAGCAAGGTGAATTCGGGCTTCTCAAACGCCTTCTTCCTGACCAACACCCAGAAGGGCTACCGCTACCAGCTCACCGGCTCGGTGGGCCAAACCATTAACAATCTGGTCGATGCCTCGGTGGCCTACACCTACGGCCAGAGCAAGGACATCAGCAACGGCATCCGCAACTCGCCCCAGAGCAACTGGGAGTTGAACCCGGCCCTGAACGTGAACAACCCCGCCCTGGCCTACTCCAACTTCGACCTGCGCCACCGCGTGGTGGCCAGCATAAACCTGCACAAAACCTTCGCCCAGCGCTTCACAGGCTACTTTACCTCGGTGCTGACCTACGCCAGCGGTTCGCCCTACACCTGGGTGTATAACAACAACTTCTTCGGCAACGGCCAGCAAAACGTGCAACTGGCCTACATCCCGACTTCGCCCTCCGACATCGTATTCGTGAGCGCCGGCGCTGGACCCGTGGTGGCGGCCACCAACCCCAAAGGCTACGGCGTGGATGCCTCCGGGGCTCAAAGCGCCGCCTTCAACAGCTTCATCGACAACGACAGCTACCTGAAAACCCGCCGCGGCCAGTACACCGAGCGCAACGCCGGCCGCACCCCCTGGAACAACCAAGCCGACGTGCGCCTGATGATGGACGTGAAACTCGGCAGCTTCGAAGCCAACGCCGCCGGCATCATGCCCAAAGGCCACACCATCCAAGTTTCGCTGGACATCATCAACTTCGGCAACTTCCTGAACAGCAGCTGGGGCCGCCAGTACTTCGTGCCCAATACCTTCAACTCGACATTGGGCACCGGCCTCACGCAGGTGGGCTACGCCGATGCCGCCGGCACCATCTCGACCAACTACAACGCCGCCTCGTTCAACCGCCCGGCCTTCACCTACGGTGCGCCGGCAACCTACTCCATCGACCAGCTGGCCTCGCGCTGGCAGGGCCAGCTGGGCCTGCGCTACTCGTTTTAGTGGTGAGTGGTTAACAGTTAGCGGTTAATTGCCGCTGACCGCCAAAAACAAAGCCGGTTCCGATATTCGGGACCGGCTTTGTTTTTGGCGCTGCTGGGTACCGAAAGCCTAGCTTTGTAGATTCATTAACCACTAATCACTCGCCACTAACCGTTGAAAACGCCCCGCGTTTTGCACCTGCCCAAGTGGTACCCCAACCGCTACGACGACCAGGACGGCGACTTCGTGGCGCGGCACGTGGCGGCCATCGCGGCGCACGGCGGAGCGAAGGTAGCGGTGCTGTTCGCAGCCGTGGCGCGGGGGCCGCTGCCGGGTTTGATTGAGGCCGATGAGGATTTCGGCGGCGCGTGGCCTACGCTGCGCTACTATTACCGCGCCGCGCCCACCGGCCTGGCTTTGATTGATAAGCCGCTGAAGCTTCTGCTGTATTTCTGGTGTCTGCTGCGCGGCTACCGGCGGCTGCGGCAGCACTGGGCCGGCCAACGGCCCGATTTGGTGCACGTGCATGTACTGTTGCGCACAGGGCTGTTTGCGTGGGCGCTAAAGGCGGTGCGCGGCATCCCGTTCATCGTCACGGAGCATTGGACGCTGTATTTGCCCGAGCGGGCAGGCGGAATTTCGTGGCTGCGCCGGGTGCTTACGCGGGCGGTGGTGCGGCGGGCGGCGGCCCTGCACACCGTATCGGATGGGCTGCGGCGGGCCATGGCCGCGCTGGGCTTCGAGAATCCGAGCTCCGTGGTCATCGCCAATGTGGTGGATACGGAGCTTTTCCATCCAATTCTATCAACCCATCAATCCATCAACCCGTCAGTCCAGCGCACATTGCTGCACGTTTCGGCTTTTCACGACCAGGTGAAGAACATCTCCGGCGTGCTGCGGGTGGTGGCGCGGCTGCGCACCGCCTGGCCCGGCCTGAAGCTGCGCATTGCCGGCTACGGCCCCGATGAGCAGATGCTGCATGCCTACGCCACCGAGCTAAACCTGCTGGCCGATGGTACCGTGACTTTCCTGGGCAAGCTGCCGCACGAAGCCGTGGCCGCCGAAATGGCCCGCGCCACCGCGCTGGTGTCTTTCAGCCGCGCCGAAACCTTCGGGTGCGTGCTGCTGGAGGCGCGGGCCAGCGGCTGCCCGGTGGTAGCTACCCGAACCGGCGGCGTGCCCGAGCTTTTTAAGCCCGAAAATGCTTTCGGCTTGTTGGTGACTCCTGACGATGAAGTTGCGCTGGAAACGGCTTTAAAACAAGTGATTACCGGTGGTATTCGCTTCGATTCAGCGCAGCTGCGGGACGATGCTACGGCACGTTGCGCACCGGCTGCGGTAGGGCAGGCGTTTGGGGAATTATATCGAAAAGTATTAAACGAGTAATAAGAGTACAGAATCGGTACAAAAACCGGGTTTTCGGCCCGGCTAATATTATGCGCCTTCCATTTCGGCCAGTTCTTTCTTGGGTATGATAAAGCGCATCATCCAGCATTTTGCGGCGCGGGTGCTCACGGCGGGGCTGAGCTTCGTCGTGGTGTGGCTCACGGCGCGGTACCTGGGGGCGGCCGGGCGCGGGCAAGTCAGTCTGTTTGTCACCGATGTGTCGGGGCTGGCGCTGCTGGCCGGGCTGGTGGGCGGCTCCTCGCTGATATACCTGGTGCCGCGCCGCAACGTATGGCTGCTGCTGCTGCCCGCCTACGGCTGGGGCGCGCTGGTGAGCCTGGGCGGGGCAGCCATCGTGGGCCTGCTGCGGCCGGTGGGCGTGGCCTACGTGCTGCACCTCGGGGCGGTGGCGCTGGTGCAGGTGCTGCTGTCCATCAACGTGTTTCTGCTGCTGGGCCGGCAGCGGGAGCGGACGTATAACGTGCTCACTACCATGCAGGCCGGATTGCTGGCCGTGGCGCTGGCGGGGGCATTCGGGCCGCTGCGGTGGCTTTCCATCGAAGCCTATTATTACGCCAACTACCTGGCCTACGGCCTGCCGTGGCTCATCAGCACGGCACTGCTGCTGCGCCTGCCCGATGCCTGGGGCAGCCGGCGTATCCGTCGGCGGGCGGCGGCCCGCGAACTGGTCCGCCACAGCCGGGGCGCGCACTTATCCAACTTGTTAGCCTTTGCCAATTACCGCTTCAGCTACTACGCCGTGGTGTATCTGGCCGACACGCGGGCGCTGGGCATCCTCTCGGTGGGCGTAGCGCTGGCCGAGGCCATCTGGCTGATTCCGCGCAGCACGGCACTCATTCAATACGTGGCGCTGGTGAACGCACCCGACAAGCGCGAGCAAACCCACGCGGCCCTGCGCGGCAGCCGGCTGACGCTGTTGGCTACGGCCATGGCCGTGGCGGTGCTGGCCGCCGTGCCGGCTGGGTGGCTGGCCGCCATTTTCGGGCCGGAATTCGGGGCAGCGCACGGTGTTATTCTGGCGCTGGCTCCGGGTATTTTTATTAATGGAGCCGGGATGCAGGCCAGCACCTATTTCGCCGGTACGGGCCAGTACGGCATCAACAACCGCGCTACGCTGCTGGGGCTGGCCATTACGGTGCCCGCGTGCTTGCTGCTGGTGCCGCAACTGGGCATTGTGGGCGCGGCGCTGAGCATGTCGGCTTCCTACGCGGCCGGCGTGCTGCATCTGGTGGGGCGTTACCGCCGGGCCATTGAGGCGACCTGGGCGGACATTTTGCCGGGCTGGACCGATGTGCGCTGGCTGTGGCAACGATTGGTTCCACACACCTAATTTCCGCTTGTTACCGCCGCACTTCTACCCAGCCTTTTAATTGCTGTCCATCGGGGTAAGTAATTAAATAATAATAAATACCGTCAGGCTGACCGTCGGCATTCCATTCGTCGTGGTAGGCCGCGGCCTCGAATACCTGCTGGCCCCAGCGCGAAAACATCTGGAGGCGGGGTGCACAGCCGGGGCCGAGCTGGAAGGTCTGGTTCTTGCCGTCGCCGTTGGGCGTGATGATGTTGGGCACCTTGCGTTCTTTCACTTCCACGGGCGGCGTGATTGCCGTGGTTTCGCAGCGGTCGAGGTTGTAGCGCAGCCGCAGGCGGGGCTGGTAGCTGCCGGGCGTGGTGTAGGTATGCACAGGGCTCACTTCGGTCGACTGCGTGCCATCGCCAAATTCCCAGACCACGGCGGGTGTTGAGGAGTTGCTTGAGCTAACCAGCGTGAAGCGCAGCGTAAGCGGAGCCAGCCGGGTTTCGGGGCAGGCCACGGGGGCCCAGCTGGCCTGCAACAGCGGCACGGGCGCTACCGATATGCGCCGGGTGGCCGTGCTGGCTCCCGAGCAGGTGACATTGGCAACGGTGTACGTCAGCATAGCGGTGCCCGTAAAACCAGCCGGTAACGTAAAAACGAAGCCCGAAGCCACGCTGCCCGTCACACCTAGCCCGCTGAACGTGCCCCCGGCCGGTGTGCCGCTCAGTCGGATGGGCTGCATGCTGCCGGCGCACAGCACGGTATCGGCCCCGGCCGTGAGCGGGGCCAGCACGGTGATGCGGCGGGTGCCAGTGGTGGTGCACAGGCCGGTGCCCGGCACCGTATAGGTCACGGTGTTTACGCCTATCAGTGCGAGCGTTGGCGTGAAGACGAAGCCCGAAGCCACGCTGCCCGACACGCCCGGCCCGCTGAATGTGCCACCCACCGGGCTACCCACCAGCGCTACCGGCCCGTTCGTGGTGCACAGCGTCTGCGCAGGACCGGCGTTGGCAATATTGGGCTGGAAGTTGAGTACAAACGCCGCATTGTTGCAGCCGGCGGCCCCGCCCAGCGCTCCGCTGTTGTTGGTAGTCGAATACGTATTGGCTTCGGGCGGAATGGGAAATCCATCGTAGGAAAAGCACGAGCAAACTGCCTGATAAACAATGCCACGCGGGTCGAAGCGCGAGGTGCCGCCGTCCACGTGCTCGCCTTCGCTATTAGGGTCCACGTTGCCGTAATAGGTGCCGTAAGTCAGGGAGGTGAGGCCGGCCGAAAACTGGGCCAGGTAGAAGTCGTTGCCATCGGTATTGGATTGCAGCGCGTCGGATGTCAGAGGCAGGCGGGTGGTGCTGCCGTTGCCTTCCTGGTAGGGGTTGTCCGCCGGGAAATCGGGCAGGTAGCGGCCGTTCACCATGCCGCCCCAGCCGCACACGTACACCCGGTCGCAGCGGTCGACGAGGAAGGCGGTGGGGTCGAGGCTCACCCGGCCCACATTGTCAGGGTCGAGGCTGCCGAAGGAGGTGGTCAGCAGGCTCTGGCCCAGGTTGGCGTCGAGCTTCTGGATAAACTGCGTGCCATTGGCCGTATGAAACAGGCCGGGCGTGGTGGGAAACTGGCCCAGCGTCTGGCCCAGCAGGTACACCCCGCCATCGGTACCAATTTGCAGGAAATAGGCCTGGTCGTAGCCGGCGGTGCCCACGTAGGTGGCGCGTAGCACGCTGGTGCCAGCGGCCGTGATGCGCACCGCAAAACCATCGACATCGCCAAACGTAGTGGCGCGGTAGGCCCCGGCCGTGGCCGGAAAATTGGCACTGGTGGTGCCGCCGGCCACGTACACATCGCCGCTGGTGGGCTCCAGCTGAATGGAATAAGCGGCATCGGCCCCGGTGCCGCCCAGGTAGCTGGCCCAGGTCAGGGCCGTGAGATTAGGGGCGAGCTTGCACACCACGCCATCGGAGGTGCCGCCGTGGTAGCCGCCCGCCAAGCCCCGTGCCACCGGAAAATCGGTCGAGGCCGTGTGCGAGGCGATGTACACGTTGTCGGCCGCATCCACCAGAATATCGCCTCGGAAAGGGTCGCCATAGTTGTGCACCAGCTGTTTCTGGCTGGCAAAAGGCGAGAGGTTAACGTTCAGCGGCAGTACGCCGTCGTTGCCGCTGCCGCCCAGATAGGTCGAGCCCACCAGGGCCGTGGCGTTGGCGTTCAGGCGCGTTACGATGAGGTCCGAACCGGTGGGCAGGTCGTAGGGCGGGCCAAAATTGCCAAACGGCTGGGCTGCCGTGCCGCCGCCAAAGGTGCGCTGAATGGCTCCAGCCGTGGTGGGGTAGTTGGTAGAGCCCGTCGAGCCCAGCACCAGCAGCTCGCCCTGACTATTCACCACCAGGCTATGGGGAAAATCGGGCCCGCTGCCGCCAATGTAGGTGGCCCATACCCGCGCCGCTGGCCCGTTCGCGCCGGTGTTGTACTTGATAATGGCAATGTCAATGAGCTGCGCAAACGTGGTCTGAAACGCGCCCGGACTGGCCGGGAAGCCCGTACTGAAGGCAATGCCGCCCGAGTAGAGGTTACCCTGTGCATCATAAGTGGCCGTGAAGCCCCAGTTGTTGGCCGTCGAACCGCTGTAAGTAGCAAATACCACCACCGGGTCGATGGTCAGCGGGCGAGAGGTATCGTAGTGGCCCAGGGCAAAACGCACGGTGCGCCCGGCCAGCACGTAGCGGCAGGGCACGGCCCGGCGTTGGCCGGCGGCATCGGTCTGCCAGGCCTGTGGGGCGCGCTCGGTGAGGTTGCCCACGCTGGTTTTCACCACGAGGTTGCCCTCACCGTCCAGGGTCAGGCCGTCAGCGCCGTCGTGGCGCAGGGCTATGGCGGCAGGGTTGGCCCCCGGAGCCAGCATAAAGTCATACTCCAGGCGCTGGTCGGTGCTCTCATACACCCGCGCCCCGATGCCGGGCCACAGCCCGGCGTAGCGCAGCTCGCGGTAGCTACGCACATCTGCGGCCCAGTGTTTGGGGTCGGCCCCGAGGAAATAGCTGCGGTGTTCGGTGGTGGGGGTTGCGGCCGTGAGTAGGGGATGGGCGGCGTTTTCGAAGTGCAGGGTGAGGGCGTGCCCCCGCACGACCTGGCTGGCCGGGGGGGTATCGCCGGCCGCGTGCCGGCCGTGGTGCGCCCGCGCGTCATCAGCCAGCAGGGCGAAGGTCAGGCCATCGGCTTCGGCAAAGAGGCGGCCGCCGGGCAGGGCTGCCGCGTAGCGGGCGTGGCCGTCCCACTGGCCTTTATTCTCAATGAACTCCAGCGTGTGGGTAGTGTGCTCATCGTATCCATTTGCCTGGGCAAAGCTGCTGAAGCCCGACAGTAGCCCCAACCCCAAGAGTAGCAATTGCTTCATGTGCGCTAATTGAAAAACAACGTGCTGATGAATACGAATAAAACACCGGCCAGCGGCCGCAACCGAGTAAATTGTCCGGCCAGTCCGGCCTTACCAAACCCGTTGCTACCGCCGTACTTCCACCCAGCCTTTGAGCTGATGGCCATCCGGGTAGCTGGCCAGGTAGTAATATACGCCGTCGGGCTGGCCCTCGGCGTTCCAGTCATCCCGATAAGCGGCGGCCTCAAACACCTTCTGGCCCCAGCGCGAGAATACCTGCAAGCGGGGCGGGCAGTCGGGGCCGAGCCGGAAGGCCTGGTTCTGGTTGTCGCCGTTGGGGGTGATGATGTTGGGAATCTTGCGCTCCTTCACTTCCACGGTGGGCAGGGTAGTTTGCGTTTCGCAGCGGCCCTGGTTGTAGCGGGTACGTAGGCGGGGCTGGTAGCTGCCGGGCAGGGCGTAGAGGTGAACCGGGCTGATGTCGGTCGACTGCGTGCCATCGCCAAATTCCCATATCACCCCGGTGTAAGTCATGCTTGAAGTACTGGCCAGCCGGAAGCGCACCGTGAGCGGGGCCAGCCGGGTTTCGGCACATATTTCGGGCGCCCACGACGGCACCATATCCGGCACCGGCGCGATGGATACCCGCCGGGTGGCCGTGCCCGTGCAGCCCACGTTGGCCACCGAATACGTCAGGTTGGCGAAGCCAGTGAGCCCGGCCGGCGCAAACTGGAAGCCCGTGGCGGGGCTGCCCGTCACGCCCGGCCCCGTCCAGATGCCGCCCGCCGGCGTGCCGCGCAGCCGGAAAGGCGTTGTGCTGCCGGGGCAAAGTACCGTATCGGCCGCCACCGCCACCACGGGCACGCCCGCCACCACCACGCTCAGCACCGCCGACACCGTGCAAGGGCTGTCGCCCACAGTATAGGTGTATTGATAGGTACCCACAAAGCCCTGCGGCAGCTGAAAGAAGTAGCCCGCCGCATCGAAGCCCACGCCCGGCCCGGTCCAGTAGCCGCCGGCCGGCGTGGCAGTCAGCCGCTGGCGCGTGAGCGTGGCCGTGCACAGGGCCGGCAGCGGCGTGAGGCTGATAACCGGCGTGGGCACCACCGTGAAAACGACGCTGTTGCTGGCCGTGCACGCCGCCGCCGTGGCTTGAGCCGTTGTGGTAGCTGTGTACACCAGCGTATTGGCGCCGGCCAGCCCGGCGGTCGGGGTAAATACGAAGCCTGTGGCGGGGCTGCCCGTTACGCCCGGCCCCGCCCAGGTACCGCCCGCCGGAGTGCCCGTCAGGGCCACGGGTGGCCCCGGCGTGCACACTCGCTGCGCTGCTCCGGCCGATACGAAGGCCACCCGAACCTGCTGCGTAATCGCCACGGTGCAGCCGTTAAAGTAAGTATAGGTCAGGGTGTGGGTGCCTGCGCCAGCCACCATGGGGTCGAAAGCTCCGTTCACGACTCCGGGCCCGCTGAAAGTGCCGCCGGCCGGGGTGCCCGACAGGGGTACCCGGGCCAGCACCGGGTCCGTAACCGCCCGGCAAAAAACGCCCGAGCCCACTGGCGCAAACGTGACCGTGGGCGGGCTGCCCACCGTAATGCGGCGGGTGCCGACGGTGGTGCATGTGCCCGTGCTGGCCACCGTATAGGTGAGGGTTTGCACCCCCAGCAGGGCCACCGAGGGCGTGAAAACAAAGCCCGTGGCTATGCTGCCGCTCACGCCCGGGCCGGTCCAGACGCCGCCGGCCGGCGTGCCCACCAGGCTTTGGGGGCCGGCCGTGGCGCACACCTGCTGGTCGGTGCCGGCGTTGGCAATGTCGGGCTGAAAGTTCAGGACAAAGGCGGCGTTATTGCAGTTGCCACTTCCATTGATTGTCGAAAAAGTATTGACGCCGCCCAAAATCGGAAAGCCTGAGCCGCTGCAGGAGCACACGGCCTGGTACACCACTCCGCGCGGGTCAAAGCGCGCCGTGCCACCGTCCACGTGGTCGCCGGTGCTGCCATTCCGGCCGTAGTAGGTGCCATACGCCAGCCCCGTGAGGCCGGCCGTGAACTGCGCCAGGTAAAAATCACTGCCATCGGTGGTGGGCTGAATGGCCCCGGCCGTGATGGGCAGGCCAAATGTCGAGCCATTGTTGCCCAGGTAAGAAACGCCGCTGTTCTGGTTAGCCCCGCCGCCCCAGCCGCACACAAACACCCGGTCGCACTGGTCCACCAGGAAGGCCGTTGGCGAAAGCGACACGCGGTTGGCATTGCGGGAATCGGTGCTGCCGAAGGCGGTAGAAATCAGGCTGCTGCTCAGGTCCGGTGCCAGCTTCTGCACGAACAAGGTGCCATTGGCTGTGCTGAAAGCACCCGGCGTTCGGGGGTAAGTGCCCAGCGTCTGGCCCAGCAGATACACGCCGCCATCGGAGCCCAGCTGCAGGAAGTGGGCCTGGTCGTAGCCCGGAGTGCCCACGTAAGTGGCCCGGCTCAGGCTGAGCCCATTGGCACTGATGCGGGCCGCGAAGCCGTCGATATAGCCGGGCGCAGCCGTTTGGTAGCTGCCGGCCGTGGTGGGAAAGTTGGTGCTGGTGGTGCCACCCGCCACGTATACATCGCCGGTGCCGGGCGCTACTTGCAGGGAGTACGCGGCATCGGCCGCGCTGCCCCCCAGGAAGCTGCCCCACACCAGCGCCGTCAGAGCAGGGTTGAGCTTGAGCACCAGGCCATCGGTGGCCCCGCCGTGGTAGCCGCCGGCCAGCCCCCGCGCCACCGGAAACCCGGGCGAGGCCGTGTGCGATGCCACGTACACATTATCAGTTGCATCCACCACAATGTCACCCCGAAAAGAGTCGCCGTAATTATTCACCAGCTGGGCCACCGTCGGAAACCGGTCGAAGGCTAAAAGCCCATCATTCTGGCTGCCACCTAGGTAGGTGGAGCCCACCAGGCCCGTGCCGGCGGCATTGAAACGGGTTATCACCAGGTCGGTGCCATTGGGCAGGCTGGCGGTGCTGCCACTGCCGTAGGGGTCGGCGGCGGTGCCACCCGCAAAGGTGCGCTGAATGGCTCCGGCCGTGGTGGGGTAGTCGAGGCTGGAGGTGATGCCCAGCAGCAGCAGCTCGCCCTGGCTGTTCACCACCATGCTGGTGGGATAATCGGCGCTGCCGCCGCCCAGATAGGTGGCCCATACCCGCGCCGCCGGCCCGCTTACGGCCGTGTTGTATTTGATGATGGCAATGTCAATGAGGCCCGCAAAAGAGGTGCGAAACGCGCCCGGGCTGGCCGGGTAGCCCACCCCAAACACGATACCGCCCGAATACAGATTGCCCTGCGCGTCATAAGTCGCCGTGAAACCCCAGTTATCGGCTGTCGAGCCGGTATAGGTTGAAAACACCACCACTGGGTCAATCGTCAACGGCTGCCGTCGGTCATAATTCCCCAGCGCAAAGCGGACGGTGCCATCAGCTGCCAGCCGGTAGCGGCAGGCCACCGGGTGGCGCTGGCCGGCGGCATCGGTCTGCCAGGCCTGCGGGGCGCGCTCGGTGATGCGGCCCACGCTGGTTTGCAGCTGCAGGTTGCCTTCGGCGTCGAGCTGCACCTTGTCGGCCCCGTCGTGGCGCAGCACAATGACCGCCGGGTCGGCCCCGGCGGCCAGCTCAAAATCATATTCCAGCAGTTGGTCAGCACTTTCATACACCTGCGCATCCACGCCGGGCCATAGGCCGACGTAACGCAGCTGGTGGTAGCCGCGCACGTTCTGGGCCCAGTGTTTCGGGTCGGCGCCCAGCAAATAGTTGCGCCGGTCGGCGGAGGCCTCGGCGGGCACCAGCCGGGCGGTAGGGGCCGCGCCCACAAACCGCAGCGTCGTGGCATGCCCCCGAATGAGCGAATCGGCCGGGGTAGCGGGCGCATTGGCGGGCTCGGGGTGGGCAGCTGCGCCGTGGTGGGCCAGGGCGGGCGCATTAATCAGCGCAAAGGTGAGGCCATCGGCCTCGGCAAAGAGGCGGCCGTTGGGCAGCGCGGCGGCGTAGCGGGCGTGGCCGTCCCATTGGCCTTTGTTTTCAATAAATTCGAGCGTTGGGTTGGCCGAAGCTGGAGGATTTGCGGGCTGCGCATGCGCAGCAGTGGGCAGTTTGCTGAGCAGTAAGGCGGCCGCTAAGGGTAGCAGTAGCTTCATTGAAAAATTGGGGAAAGGAATTGGAACTGGTAAAGATAAAGTGCTAAGCTGCCGAATGCCGGACGGCACCTTCGCGCTCTGCCATCCGCCGCCATGCGGGCTGGGTTAGCCCCTATTTTTCTGTTTCAGGACCGCGCCTCGTGGGCACCAAATCGCCCTACCTTTGCGTTGATGCCGCGAAAATATCCCGTGCGATTCATGCGTATTATTAGTCTGTGGCTCCGGCCGCTACGCTTTCTGGCCCTGGCCCTGGTGCTTACGCTGCTGCCCTGGGCCTGCACCCGCAAAGCCGTTTCCTTCAACAGCAACCCCGAGCAGCCCGTGCTGGCCGCGCTCGGCACCGATACGCTCACCCGTACCGGCGACTCGCTCAACGGCAAGCCTTCGCTCAGCACGGCCCGCAAGGTGGTGCTCACCAAGGAGCAGGAAAAGGCCGCCAAGGATGCCGAAAAGGACACCCAGCGCAAATCGAAAAAGAAGAAGAAAAACGTCTTCCTGGGCGAGAAGATAAAGCGTGCTTTCGTGAAAAGAGGCCCCAAGGGACGCAACCAGGAAATTGCCATTTTCTACTTCCTGAAGTACCCCCGGCCGCTGAGCGCCTACGCGCCGGCCTATTATTACTACGACACCAAGAAGCACAAAATCCTGAAGCTGGCCGAGATTCCGGAGGATGCCGCGAACCTGAAAATTCTGCACGGCCCCTATAAGGTGATGCAAAACAACAAGGTGCTCGAAACTGGCTACTACGCCCTCGGCACCCGCCACCTGCGTTGGGAGAAGTTTGACAAAAACGGCGTGCTGCTGAGCAAAACCCATTACGAAATGGGCTTCCCGCGCGATGCCAACGTGAGCTACTATGGCGAAGACCGCAGCCTCATCAACGAAGTAGTGCCCTACGTAAACGGCAAGCTGGAAGGCGATTACGCTAAATTTCTCATCAACGGCCAGCCCGACTGGCGTGGCCAGTTCGAAAACGGCAAGCGCATCGGTACTTGGACTAAGTACTGGGGCTTCCGGGGCCGCCGTCGCTACGAGTACCAGTACGCCGAAACCGGCTACGACCCCGAAGTAACCGAGCCCGAGCTGGTGCGTGAGTACAACCGCAACGCCGTCCTCATCTACGACAAGGAAAAGAACATCGACAAGCGCGGCCAGCCCGACGTGGAGGACCGTCCCGGCCAGCACCGGCCCACCGTGGCCCCGCGCACCGTGCCCCGCGCCCCGGCCAAAGTGCAGCCCAAGCGCCGGTAAGGACGTTAGTAAAACGCGTCCTCGAAATGTTCGATGCGGAAGCCCTGGCTGAGCAGGGTCAGCGCCAGAATATCGAACCGGATATCGCCGCGCCAGTCCAGTTCTTCCTGCAAGTGCGTGGCCGCAAGACGGAACAGCTCCTTTTTGCGGGCCGACACGAACGTTTCAGGCGGGCCGAACTGGCCGGACGAGCGAGTCTTTACTTCCGCAAACACCAGTAGCTCTGAGCCGCGCCGCAGCACCAAGTCCACCTCGGCCCGGCCGTGGCGGTAGCCGCGCGCCAGTACCTCGTAGCCCTGAGCCAGGAAGTAATCAGCGGCGGCTGTTTCGCCGGCCTGGCCTAGTTCGTGAGGAGCGTGGGCCATAAGTTGAACTGTGGTGATAGCAGGAATGGGAGAGGGGCAAGCGCCGTGCAAGCTAGCGGTTTGGTCGGCGCCCGCCAACAACTGTGCAGCGGGTCAGGCTAAAGCTTACCGCGCTTAGTACCTTTGTGTCCCGTTTCATCAACCCCAACCCATGGCTTCCTTCGTAGAACAGTTCCCCCCGCAACTGCTCGACGCCGCCGCTCCAGACGACGCCCGCTCCGCTCCTAACCGGCAAGTGCACGTGCAGCGCCTGGGGCTGGTCGACTACGTGCCCACCTGGCAACTCCAGGAGCAACTCATGGATGCCACCCTGGCCATTAAGGTCCGGAACCGCGCCGCCGAAACCACCGGCGAAGCCCTCCAGCCCACCCCCAACCACTTGTTGCTCTGCGAGCACCCGCATACCTACACCTTAGGTAAAAGCGGCAAGCCCGAGCACCTGCTCCTCGACGAAGCCGCCCTCACGGCGCACGAAGCCAGCTTCCACCGCATCAACCGCGGCGGCGACATCACCTACCACGGTCCCGGCCAGCTGGTGGGCTACCCCATCCTCGACCTCGATAATTTCCGGCCCGACATCCACTGGTACCTGCGCGTGCTGGAGGAAGCCGTCATCCGTACCCTGGCCGAATATGGCCTGAACGCCGGCCGCATCGCCGGCCTCACCGGCGTGTGGCTCGACTGGGAAGAAGGTGCATCCAACCCGCGCAAAATCTGCGCCCTCGGCGTGAAGTGCAGTCGCTGGGTCACGCTCCACGGCTTCGCCCTCAACGTCAGCCCCGACCTTTCATATTTCGGCCACATCGTGCCCTGCGGCATCACCGACAAAGCCGTGACTTCTTTGGCCCAGGAATTGGGTGGCGCTGCCTCTGTGTCCGTCGCCGAAGTGCAGGAGCGCCTGCTGCCCCATCTGTTGGCCCTGCTCGGTGCACAGACCGCTACGTTTTCCTCCTCCGATTCCAATTCTGCCGAATAGCGAAGGCAGGGCCCAAGCCCCCAGCCGCTCCTAATCTGCCTGACCCCTCATGAAGCAAGACATTTCTTTTGACCCCGTAGAAGGCGTTTCGGTAGCCGTAGTGCCCGCCGAAGACAATGCCCTCACGCCCGACGGTCTACCCATTTGGCAGGTCTACCTGCTCAATCACAATGCTTTTCCCCTGGAAAACGTCATCGTCAACGCCAACGGCTACAGCCAGCCCGAGGACGGCGAGAAAGTGCGAACTTCCACTCTGCGCTACCTCTTCGAAGTAGTGCCGCCCCATTCCGCCGTGCCCATCGAACCGCTCGATTCGGCCCTGTTGCACCTCAACAATCAGTACTGGGTGAGTTACTACCACGGCCCCAAAATCTTCGACAAAAAATTCATCTTCGTGCCCGATTCCATCGTGCCCGACAACTTTACCCACATTGCCCTGCTCGACCGCGTGGGCGTATTACATAGCTAAACGCGTTGCCCTGGCCGCCAGCCAGGGCTTCTCTCCGTTCTTTTACTGTATTGTCATATGACTCATTTCGATATTCCATTAGGGCTGTCCTGGATGTGGGCACTGCTGGTGTCCCTGTTCGCGGTGCCGTCCATCATTTACATTGCCCACCTCAAAAACATGCTCGATACGCCCAATGGGCGCACCGTGCACCAGTCCCTCACGCCGCGCCTGGGCGGGGTAGCCGTGTTTGCGGGCTTCATGTCGGCCCTCACCATCTTCGCGCCCCTCGAAAACGGCGTCAAGGAGCTACTGGCCGGCTGCATCATCCTGTTTTTTGTGGGGCTCAAGGATGACCTGGTAGGTATGTCTGTCTCCAAAAAGTTCGTGGGCCAGCTCCTGGCCACCGGCATCGTGATGATAATGGCCGATGTGCGCCTCACCAGCTTCCAGGGCATCCTCGGCATCGGTACGCTGCCCGTGGGCATCAGCTACGCCTTCACCTTCTTCGTGATTGTGGGCGTCACCAACGCCATCAACCTCATCGACGGCCTCGACGGTCTGGCCGGCACTATCGTGCTGATTATCTGCAGCACATTCGGCTATTATTTCTACCAATACGGCGGGGCCAGTTACGGCAACTATGCCTACGTAGCCGTTTGCCTCATAGGCGGCCTGCTGGGTTTCCTGCGCTACAACTTCCACCGGGCCCCCATTTTTATGGGCGACACCGGCTCGCTCGTCTGCGGCTTTATTGTGTCGGTGCTGGCCATTCAGTTCATCGAGATGGGCCTGCGGGTCGGCCAGCCGTTCGGTTCCTCGTCGCCGTCGGTGGCCGTGGGTATTCTGTTCGTGCCGCTGTTTGATACGCTGCGCGTGTTCTCGCTGCGCATGGCGGCCGGCAAGTCGCCCTTCTCACCCGACAAAAACCATATTCACCACCGCATCCTGGCCATGGGCTTCCAGCAAATCAGCACCGTGCTGCTGCTGGGCCTGCTCAATATTCTGGTCACGCTCTCCGTTATTCAGTTCGCCTACCTCGGCAATACGGTGCTTATCAGTGCCCTGGCTGTTTTCTCCGCCCTGCTGAGCATTTTCTTCGGAGTGTATCAAAGCCGCATTTCCCGCCGCCAGCTGCTGGCCGCCGAAAGCAGCAATTAGCAGATAGGCATAAATGAACACCCCGGGCTTGTGGCGCATGAGGTGGCTGCTGGCCATCGGTCTATGGCTGGCTTTCGCAGCCAGTCCGGGCTCTGTGCGCGCCAGCGAGTACCGCCAGCTTCCCCCGGCCTCCCCAACCTCCCTCTCCACCGACTGGCTCATCCACGATGCCGGCCGCAACCGCCTCATTTTCTACCTGCCCGGCTATCACCAGCCGGCCCATGCGTATTACCAGTGGGTGCGCGTCAGCCACACACAGTCCTTCCCGCTGTCATTCGCCGCTCAGCGCGGTCTTAGCCTTTTTATTGATAATCAGCTGATATTCACGGCTCGCACAGCTGGTAACTATTCGCTCGACCTGGGCCAACTGCTGCCTCCCAATCTGCCTTCCGGCAAACATCTGCTCGCCGTATGGCAGCCCGATGGCTCTCCCGCTCTGGCCTCATTCTCGGGCGTGAGCAACACCCCCACCGGTGCCAGCCAGTCCGCCAAAGCCAGCTCCGGCCAAGCCCAGCCCCGCTTGCCCGGCCCCCAGGGCCAAAACGTTTATCTGGGTTTTCTTCTCGTGCTGGGCCTGTGTTACGGGGCCGTGCGCACCACCTACCAGCCCGGCATGGCACGCATCTTTCAGCTTGATGAATTGTTCGGCCGCAACAGCGACCAGCAAGCCTTCCTGACCAAGCCCGCCTTTTCGCTGCTCAACCTGTTATTGGTTTTGCTCTTTGCCCTGTCGTTTGCGCTGCTTCTCACCGCCATCCACACCGACCTGCAAAACCTGCCCCTGCTCCGCCGATTCTTCGACGTGCCCGAAACTGCCATCGTCGCCCGGGTACTGCTCTACACGGCCGTCATTACTTCCTTTGTTTTCGGCAAGTATCTGTATGTCAAAATTATGGGCTACATCTTTGGTCTCGAGCCTTTGGCCGATATTCAGTACCGAGAGTTCCTGCGCACCACCTTATTGGCCGGTTTGTTCCTACCGCTGGTGCTGCTGCTCTACCTCAGCCTCAACGGCAGCTGGCCCCACACCGTGGCCTGGGCGGCCAGCGCTGCTATTGGCGTTTTGCTGGTCGGCGCAGTGTTGCGGGTAGCCCGCACCTTGCACCACTACGCCTCCCTCCTGAATCTACATTTGTTTGCTTATCTTTGTGCTACTGAAGTACTGCCTTTATTGGTTTTACTTAAACTTATTGTTTTTACGTATTGATTGTCTTCATCCGGCAGTTTCGTTCAGCTCCTTTCGTCTCTCTTATTGTCCTAAGCATTACCCTTTCCTACCTGTATGGCCGATAGTGCAGATAAGCCGGGCACAGGCCGGCATGCCAAGCGCATAAGCAGCATTCTGGTTACCCAGCCCAAGCCCACCACCGACGTTTCCCCCTACTTTTCCATTGCCGAGAAATACGGTATTAAAGTAGATTTCCGGGAGTTTATTGATGTGCAGCCCGTGTCCTATAAGGATTTTCGGAAGGATAAAATCAATATTCTGGAATACACGGCCGTAATCTTTACGAGCCGCAACGCCGTCGACCACTTCTTCCGGATTTGTCAGGAAGCCAAGCTGGAAATGCCGGCAGAAATGAAATATTTCTGTATTTCTGAACAGACCGCCAATTACCTTCAGAAGTACATTGTCCTGCGCAAGCGTAAGCTGTTTGTAGGCGAGCGCACGGCCGCCGATTTGTTCGACGTCATCAAGAAACACAAGGGCGAAAAGTTCCTGTACCCCTGCTCCGACATCCGCAAGGATGACCTGCCGGTATTCATGCGGGCCAACAATCTCAAGTTTTCGGAGGCCGTCATCTACCGCACCGTCGCCAGCGACTTGTCCGACCTCTCGGACGTGAAATACGACAGCATTGCGTTTTTTAGCCCTTCCGGAATCAGTTCGCTCTTCATCAACTTCCCCGATTTCGTGCAGGATGGCACCCGCATTGCCGCCTTTGGCCCCACCACGGCCAAAGCCGTCATCGACGCCGGCCTTATCCTCGACATCGAAGCGCCTCACCCCAACGCGCCTTCCATGACCGGGGCCATCGAGGCCTACATTCGGCGGCACGCCCAAACCGATGTCGGAAAGCCGAACGCCAAAAACGCTTAGCCCAACGTAGCGTTTTCGTAAGCAACTGAGAACCGGCGCAACCCACCATTGCGCCGGTTTTTTTTGCCCGAGTTTTTTAGAGCCGGTTTTTCCCTTACATTTGGAAGCTGTTCTTCTACACTGTGCCCACCCCCGCACTTTTTCGCACACCCACCTCCCTCTTCTTTCACCATCACCACCCCGCCTTATGAAAGGAACGTTACTCGTTACTCTGCTGCTCACGGCTGCGGCTGGCTCGGCGCTTGCCCAACAGCAGCCCCAGTTCACGCATTACGGCTTGAATGGCATGTATTTGAACCCGGCTTATGCCGGTATTAAAGGTCAAGGAGAAGTAAACCTCATCGGCCGCTACCAGTACTACAACTACAACGGCACTTTCGACGGTAACAACGGTTCGCCGCGGACGGGCATGATTACCGTTTCGCTGCCCATCTTGGCGCTCAACGGCGGCGTTGGCCTGTCCGTGTACTACGACCAAGTAGGCCAGTCGAAAATGACTAATACGGCTCTCTCGTACTCGCAGCACGTCAAGCTGGGTTCGGGCAAGTTGGGCTTCGGTATTCAGGGCATCTATACCTACCTGAGCAAAGGCACCTATATCGCCATCGACGCGAACGACGTGAACGTGCCCAGCGGTGCTTCCGACAGCAAGTTCGATGCCGGTGCGGGCGTTTGGTACGAGTCACCAAAGTTCTATGCTGGCCTCAGTGTCAACAACCTGCTGCGCTCGGAGTATTCCTTCAAGAGCGCCGGTACTGCCGGTACCCCCAGCAAGTACATCGCGGAAAATCACGCCTACTTCACGGCTGGTTACAATATCGAAGCCTCGTCTTCCGTTGTAGTAACTCCGATGGTGCTCGCGAAAGCAGTATTGCCGGGCGATTTCTCCAGCTCAAGCAAATTTAACAACTCTAAGAACTACTCTTTCGAAGGCGGCGTTCGTGCCACCATTGATGACAAGTACTGGATTGGTGCTAACTATCGCACTGAGGAATCCGTTTCAGGACTTCTTGGCTTAAGCTTTGCAAAGGATAACGCCGTGCGTTTGGGCTATGCGTTCGACTTCATTGCCTTCAACCAGGATGCCCGCGCGTTCAGCTCGCACGAAATTATGCTCTCCTACCGCTTGCCCAAAGCGACGATTAATACCCGGCCAGCCATTCGCACGCCTCGTTATAGCTTCTAATTCTCCTATTTCTTATCTTGTACTCAGGATGAGCATTGTCCTATTCAGTTAGGATAAAATTTAGTCGGCCTCGCAAGGAATAAAACGGATTAACCGAGTTATTTACGCTATTCAGCGTGTTTACCCTCAATTTGGTCGCCTTTTGCGGAAGGCAGGTATTGCACCGCGACCTAAAAAAGTGTAGATTTGCCAGCCCATCCAAATGTACTTTAGCGGTATCGGCAATTAAAACAGAATTTTTAACTCTCATGAACAAGCTTCTAGCACTATCCCTTTTCGCTATTTCCGGGGCATTATTAGGCGGGTGTGGATTTGGCAAAGGCCCTACGGGTGACCTCGTTGGTTCCGAAGACCGTCCGTTCTTTAATCCTCAGGAAGTTCCATTTGGAATGGTACCCTGTCCAGGAGGCACGTTTCACATGGGCCAAACCGACCAGGACATTTCCGCGTCGATGGTGAACATGAACAAGCAGGTAACCATCGCCGGCTTCTACATGGACGAAACGGAGATTACCAACAACGAATACCGCCAGTTTGTCGATGCCATCAAACAGGACTCTTTGGATGTTCTGGGCGAAGAGTATGTGATGACCGAACTCTACCCCGACACTACGGTGTGGGTGCGTGACTTCACCTACCACATGGGCGACCCACTGCTGGAGTACTACTACACGCACCCCGCCTTCGATGATTACCCGGTGGTAGGTGTCGATTGGTTTGCTGCAAAGTATTTCTGCAACTGGCGCACCAAGTTCCGCAACGCCGCCCGCGAAGAAACCGGTTCGGCTGCTGACCCGAACTTTCGTTTGCCTTCCGAGGCTGAATGGGAGTACGCTGCTCGTGGCGGCCGTGACTTGGCTACGTACCCCTGGGGCGGCCCTTACCTGCGCAACAGCAAAGGCTGCATGTTGGCCAACTTTAAGCCTGGCCGTGGCGACTATGCTTCCGACGGTTTCGCTTACACTTCGGAAGTGGGTTCGTTCTTCCCCAACGATTTTGGCCTGTACGACATGGCGGGCAACGTTTCGGAGTGGTGTGATGATGCATACATGGAAGCTTCGGTACCCGTTGTTTGGGACTTGAACCCGACCAACCCGGACGACAACGAGCCCCGCAAAGTGGTGCGTGGTGGTTCATGGAAAGACATTGCGTACTTCCTCGAAACCGGTACCCGCAATTTCGAATACCAGGATTCGGCTCGTTCCTACATTGGCTTCCGTTGCTCGATGATTCAAATCGGCATGGGCACGAACAGCTCCCTCAACTAAGATTTCAAACGGCTGACGCCATCTTTTAACCACCCTCCCCCCACACCTTCTTCAACCTCTTTCAATCGTTAATCCTCATGGCAGCTAAAAGTTTTCTCTATGATTCGCTGATGCCCAAAATCTACGGCATCGGTGCAGCCGTTGTAATTGTTGGTGCATTGTTCAAAATCGAACACTGGCAGGGTGCCGACATCATGCTGATTGTGGGTCTGGGAACGGAAGCCGTTATCTTCTTCCTCAGCGCTTTCCAGCCCCAGGCACACGAGCCCGATTGGGCATTGGTGTACCCGGAATTGAATGATGGCTATGACCCGTCGACCAGCAGCCGCCAGGTAGGTGGTGCCAATGATGCCAAAGGCCTCACGATGAAGCTGGACGATATGCTGAAAAATGCTAACGTAACCCCGGAGGCTCTCAGCAGCCTGGGCCAGGGCCTGAACCGCCTCAGCACCACTACTTCGCAGATGTCGCAACTGGGCGAAGCTGCTAACGTGACCGACGAGTACACCAAGAAAGTGCGCTCGGCCGCTGACTCGCTCGACAAAATCAACGTGGCTTACGGCAACACGGTAGAAGCTATTTCGGCCATGTCGAATGCTACTTCGGATGCCAAAGAGTACCACATGCAGGTGCAGAACGTGACCAAAAACCTGGGCGCGCTGAACGCTGTGTACGAAATGGAATTGCAGGATGCCAACACGCACCTGAAGTCCATGAACCAGTTCTACGGTACGCTGAGCAAGGCTATGGACAACATGACCCAGGCCGGCAAAGACACCGAGCAATTCCAGAAGCAAGTATCTGACCTGACGGGCAACCTGACCTCGCTGAACCGGGTGTACGGCAACATGCTGAACGCCATGCGTGCCCCGGCCCAAGCCTAAGCACTACCAGCGCATCAGATAGTTCTCATCCAATTTTAGCGGAAACAGATAATGGCAGGCGGAAAAGAAACCCCGCGGCAGAAGATGATTGGCATGATGTACCTCGTGCTAACCGCTCTTCTGGCGCTCCAAGTGAACTCAGCGATTCTGCTGAAGTTCAAGTTCATCGACGACAGCTTGATTGACGTCAATGGCAAAACGAACCTGGCGGCTGATAATACCGTGAAAGGTATTCAGGCAGCTGTGGACAAGAACCACAACATGGCCAGCGACGTGGCTGTGCTGAAGCAAAGCGAAGAAATCCGGACCAAAACGAAGGCAATGATTGCCTATCTGCAGGACGTTCGCGACAAGCTCATCGCTGGCACGGGCAACGTGAAGGGCTCGCCCGACTTTAAAGACCCGGACGCCAACAACAAAGTGATGCCCATCATGCTGGGCGGCAAAAAGAATGGTTTGGCTTACCCGCTGAAGGCGGAGTTGAACAACTACTCGACCTTCATCAAGACCTACGTGCCAAACGCGACTCCGCTGGCACTGGACGGCCGGGAAGATGCGCGTATCATCAACTCCAAGGAGCACACCACCATGGAGCAGCGCAATAAGGATTTTGCTGAGCTGAACTTTGAGAACACACCGCTGGTAGCTGCCTTGGCAGTACTGTCGCAGAAGGAAACAGCTGTGCTGAAGCTGGAAGCTGACGCACTGTCGGAGCAGGCTAAGAAAGTAGGTGCCAAAATCGTTTCGTTCGACAAAATTGGTGCTTTCGCTAGCGCTGAGTCGAACACGGTGGCTGCTGGCACTAAGTACAAAGCCGAACTTTTCCTGACTGCTTCGGCTACTGGCCTGCAGCAGAAAATGGCGTTGAATGGCTCGCCCATTCCGGTTGGTCCTGATGGCCACGGCAAGATTGAATTCACGGCTCGTCCGGGCAACTTCGATGCTTCGGGTAATGCCAAGGCTTCTTGGACTGGCACCATCCGTTTCAATCAGAACGGCCGCGACACGACCTTTACCAAAAAGGTAGAGTACACCATCACCAAGCCGGTGATGCAGATTCAGTCAGCTTCGGTGCAGGCCCTGTACTTCAAGTGCGGCAACAAGCTAAACGTTTCGGTGCCGGCTTTGGGTGCTCAGTACAAACCTAGCTTCTCGGCTTCGGGTGCTTCGGCTATCCAGGGTGCGAAGGTTGGCGATGTGACGCTGATTCCGAACTCGAAGGAAGTTACCCTGAACGTTAGCAGCGGTGGCAATGCTATTGGCTCGCAGACTTTCCAGGTGCGTCCTATTCCTAAGCCTACCGTTGAATGCTGGGTAGGTGGCCGTCAGGCCAACGAGAAGCAGGGTACCCCCGGTACGGCTGTTCGCTCGCTGAACCTGCGCGCTATCCCGGATGCCGGCTTTGCTACCTTCCTGCCCGATGACGCGAAGTTCCGCGTATCGCGCTACGAAGTGACGCTGGTACGTGGCCGTCGTCCGGCTCTGCCGACGAAAACCATCACTGGCCCCACGGCTGACCTGAGCGATGTGGTGAATGCCTACCGCGACGGTGACCGTCTGTACATCGAAGTGAAAGAGGTGCAGCGTCAGACCTTCCAGGGCAACGTGGAACCGGTGAGCGTTTCGAAACAGTTCAACATCCCGCTGCTATAATATTTGTGCTGTAGTCACGTTAGCGAACTATCTTAAAATCAATTTGCTTTTGCCCGTTATGAAATCCATTCACACCTTGGCCGCCATTGCGGCGGGCCTGTCGCTTTCCCTCTCGGCTTCGGCCCAGGAGCAAGCCACTACGGCGAGCAGCACGGGCTCGCACCGGCCGATTCCGCCGTCGGACCAAATGTTTCGCAAGAGCATCTGGCGGCAGGTAGACCTGCGCGAGAAGCAGAACAAGCCCATGTTTTCCGAAGGCAAGGAAATCAGCCGGGTGATTCTGGAGGCTGTGAAGCGTGGCGAATTGCAGGCATACAAAAATGATTCGCTGACGTCTACGTTTAACCCTCAGGAAATCTCGTCCAACATGTCATATGCCGATGAGGCGGTGAAGTTGAGCGACGAGGAGAAGGCTGCTGGTTTCAGCCAGGCCGACCTGGGCGGTGGCGGTGATGACTGGGGCGCTCCTAAGAAGAAAACCACTGGTGCTAAAACGGTTCGTCAGCCCAAGATTGGCCCTAACGGCAAGCCGATGAAGGACAAGAAGGGCAAAACCATTTATGAGACCGTAGCAGTTGCTCCGGTAGCCCCGCCAGCACCTCCCGCCAACCTGTACCGGTACAAGGACCTGTATGAGATGGAGTTGAAGGAAGATATGATTTTCGACAAGAAACGGTCGCGGATGTATCACGACATTAAGTCCATTGGTCTTTTCGTTCCTTCGACGTTGCCTGCCAACACTTCGGGCATTGAAAAGCCGATTGGCTACTTCAAGTACAGCGACTTGGTGAAGGTGTTCCGCAATAATCCGCAGAATGCCATCTGGTTCAATGCCGAGAATGATGCGCAGCACAAGAACCTCGCTGATGCGTTTGAACTGTGGTTGTTCAACTCCTACATCACCAAAGTGTCGAACGCTGGCGACAGCCGTCTGGATGATATCTACGGTGGTGCTCAGCAGGGCATCCTGGCTGCTCAGCAGACGGCGGCTGACCTGGTAGAGTACGAGTACAACCTGTGGAGCTTCTAGCCTCACTTGGTTACTAAAGCGAAAAGGCCACCGCAGCAATGCGGTGGCCTTTTTATTTGGTGACATTTGCTTAAGCCGGAAGTTGGCGTGGGGGCATGGGGTGGGAGGGGGCATCGTGCTCGGCAAAGTAGGTTTGGAGGATTTTAGCTTTGGCTTTGCCTACTTCGGCGACTAGCTCGGACTCGCTGAGCTCGCGGATTTTCTTGACGGACTTGAACTTGTTGAGGAGCTTGTCGGCGGTGACGGGGCCGAGGCCTTTAACATCGGTGAGCTCGGTTTTGAGGGTGCCGGCGTCGCGGCGGGAACGGTGGAAGGTGATGCCGAAACGGTGCACTTCGTCGCGCATGCGCTGGAAGAGGCGCAGAGACTCGCTTCGTTTGTCGATGTAGATAGGGAGCGGGTCGTTGGGGACGTAGATTTCTTCGAGGCGCTTGGCGATGCCGATGACGGACATCTGGCCCCAGAGGTTGAGGTCTTTCAGGGCCTTGACGGCCATACCGAGCTGGCCCTTGCCGCCGTCGATGATGATGAGTTGGGGCAGACTGGCACCTTCGTCGACTAGGCGGCGGTAGCGGCGGGTGACGACTTCGTACATGGTATCGAAGTCATTGGGGCCGACGACGGTTTTGACATGGTAATGGCGGTAGTCTTTCTTGCTGGGCTTGGCGTTGCGGAAGCAGACCATGGCCGAGACGGGGTTATCGCCCTGGAAGTTGGAGTTGTCGAAGCACTCGATGTGCTTGGGGAGTTCGGTGAGGCGCAGGTCCTTTTTGATGGTTTCCATGATGCGCACCTCGTTCACGTCCTTGCTCTTCTCGTTCATGCTTTCCTTTTCCTTGCGGGCGTAGAGCACGTTTTTGATGGCTAATTCGAGCAGCTTGCGCTTGTCGCCGATTTGGGGAACGGTGAGGGTGGTGCCAGGCAGCGGGAGTGACACGGCCACGTTGGTGAGGATTTCCTTCGACTCGCTTTCAAATTCCTGGCGGAGCTGCATGATGAGCGGGGCAAGGATTTCGGCGTCATCCTCGTCGAGCTTTTTGGTGACTTCGAGGGATTGGGTGAGGATGATGCTGCCGTTCATCACTTTTAAATAGGTGATGAAGCCCGATTTCTCGTTGCTGGCGATGGCGAAGACGTCGATGTTGGTGAGCGTGTCCGAGACGATGGTGGACTTGGCCTGGAAGGCTTCAAGCTTATCGAGCTTGACCTTGAAGGCGTGGGCCAGCTCGTACTGCATTTCCTGGGCGGCGGCGCTCATGCGCTCCTTGAAGTACTGCTTGGGGATGCGCAGGTCGCCGTTGAGGATATTGCGGATTTGCTGGATGTAGCCGTTGTAGGTGGCTTCATCCTCCTTGGCGATGCAGGGGGCGTTGCAGTTGCCGATTTGGAGCTCGAGGCAGGGCTTAAACTTGCCGGCTTCGACGTTGGCGGGGGTGAGGTTGTAGTTGCAGGTGCGCAGGGGGTAGAGGGCGCGGATGAGCTCCAGCAGGACGTTGAGGGCGGTGCCGTTGGCGTAGGGGCCGTAGTAGCGCGAGCCGTCGTTTATCTTGTTGCGGGTGGGGATGAGGCGGGGGAACCGCTCGTTGGTGAGGCACAGGAAGGGGTATGTTTTGCCGTCCTTGAGCAGGATGTTGTACTTGGGCTGGTGCTGCTTGATGAGGTTGTTTTCGAGCAGGAAAGCATCGGATTCACTGTCGACAATGGTAAACTCGAGCCGCTTGATATTGCGGACCAGTTGCTGCGTTTTCTTGTTGTGGTCCTGCTTGGTGAAGTAGCTGCTTACACGCTTGCGCAGGTCGATGGCCTTGCCCACGTAGATGATGCCCTCGTCGTCGAAATACTTGTAGACGCCGGGCTTGTGGGGCAGGGCGGAGATTTGGGCTTGTAGTTCGGGGTTGGCGGCCATAGCGCAGAGTTAGACAGACGGATTCGGCGGAGGAGGCGGTGAGAAAAAAGCCCGCGGTTCAGCGTACGGAAATAACAAAAAATGACCGGCAAAAGTCGCCGGTCATTTTTGAAAAAGGGTAATTGTTGCGGTTTAAAAGGGGATTAAATATCCTTGTCGTCCAAATCGCCGGCGTCGGGCACCTGCATCTTTTGGTCGGCGGGGATGGTGTCGCGCTGGCCGCCGTAGTATTTCGAGCAGTCGATTTCTATGCTGAGCGGGGCGGCGGGAACTGGGAAAGGGCCGGTATTGATGCCGATGCTCTTGTCCTTGTACACCTTCTGCATGAAGAGGCCGTAGAGGGGCAGAGCCTCGCGGGCGCCCTGGCCGTAGGTGCCGGTGCGGAAGTGGATGCTGCGGTCTTCGCCGCCTACCCACATGCCGCACACCAGGTCGGGGGTGATGCCCATGAACCAAGCATCGGAGTAGTTGCTGGTGGTGCCGGTTTTAGCCCCGATTTCATAGGGCAACTTGAAGCCGGTGTGCAGGATGGTGCTGGTGCCGCCAGGCTCGGTAGTGCTGGCTTGCAGCATGTTGGTCATTATGAAGGCCGTTTCCTCACTAAGTACTTCCTTGGTCTGGGGAACGAATTCGCGCAGCACGTTGCCGTTCTTGTCCTCGATGCGCGTGACCATGATGGGCTCGGTGTGCACGCCCTTATTTACGAAAGTGGAGTACACGCCGCACAGTTCATAAATGCTGCAATCGGAGGTGCCGAAGCCCATGGAAGGCACGGCATCGACAGGCGAGGTGATGCCGAGGCGCTTGGCGTAGGTGGCGATGGTTTCGGGGCCGAGTTTCATCACTAGCCAGGCGGTGATGGAGTTCATGGAGCGGGCCAGGGCCTGGCGCAGCGTGAAGGTGCGGCCCGAAAAGCCGCCCTCGAAGTTGTGGGGCGTGTAGGCGGCGCGGCCGGCTACGGCGGGGAAAGTGGTGGCCACGTCGGGGCGCGGGTAGCAGGGCGAGTAGCCCTGGTCGATGGCGGCGGCGTACACGATGGGCTTGAACGTGGAGCCGGGCTGGCGCTTGCCCTGGCGCACGTGGTCGAACTTGAAAAACTTGTAGTTGGGGCCGCCCACCCAGGCCTTCACCTGGCCGTTCAGCGGGTTCATGGCCATGAAGCCGGCCTGGAGGTAGCGCTTGTAGTATTCGAGCGAGTCGTAGGGCGACATCATCATCTCCTTCTCGCCCTGCCAAGTGAACACCGGCATCTTGTACTTCTTGTGCAGGTAGTAGTTCACCGAGTCGCGGTTGCCGTCGTACTGGGCCATCAGCGACTTGTAGCGCTGGGTGCGGCGCATGGAATTCACGAGGAAATTGGGGATAACCTTGCCGTTCTCGTCGCGCCAAGGCAGCTGACCCTTCCAGTGGGCCGAAAACCATTTCTGCTGCAAGGTCATGTGCTCGGCCAGCGACTTTTCGGCGTAAGCCTGCATGCGCGAGTCGATGGTGGTGTAGATTTTCAGGCCGTCGGCGTACAGGTCGTGGTCGGTTTCCTTGGCCCAGCTCAGCAGCGACTTCACCACCTCGGCCCGGAAGTAGGGGGCCAGGCCCTTGCTGGGATTCTCGACGGAGTAGTGCAGCACGATGCGCTTGGCGGTGTCCTGGGCCAGCTCGACATCCGTGATGTAGTTCGACTTTGCCATCTGGCGCAGCACCCAGTTGCGGCGCTTGCGCGAGCGGTCGGGGTGCAGCACAGGACTGAAACGGCCCGGCGCGTTCACGATGCCAACGAGGGTGGCGGCCTCGGGCGTGGTCAGGTTTTTGGGGGCTTTGTTGAAGAACGTCTTGGCGGCAGTGTTGATGCCGAAAGCGTTGGAGCCGTACTCCACGGTGTTGAAGTACATGCGGATGATTTCGCGCTTCGTGTAGTTGCGCTCCAGCCGGATGGCCAGAATCCACTCCTTGGTTTTGGTGATGAGCAGGCCGAGCTTGCCGGTGCTGTTGAGGGTGCCGTCGTTCAGGTCGCCGCGGGTACGAAACAGCACCTTGGCCACCTGCTGCGTGAGCGTGGAGCCGCCGCCGTTGTGCGAGAAAGTGAGCACGCCGGTTACGGCCCGCAGCACGCTCTTGGCATCAATGCCGGAGTGTTGCTCGAAGCGCACGTCCTCGGTGGCGATGAGGGCGTCAATCAGGTTCTGCGGCAGGTCCTTGAAGTCGACGGGCGTGCGGTTTTCGCGGAAGTATTTGCCCAGCAACACGCCATCAGCCGAATAAATCTCGGAGGCCAGTTCCGAGCGCGGGTTTTCGAGGCTTTTGAGGTTGGGCATGCGCCCGAACAGGTTCAGGAAGTTGCCACTGACAGCCAGTACAAACAGGCCCAGCCCCACCACGCCCACGCCAAACAGCAGCCACATGGTGCGCACAAACGCCGTGAATCGGCCGGAACGGGCCGGTTTCAGGGGCATGGGCTTGGGACGACGGGCGGGGGAGGAGGTGGGCATAGGAATCAAAAACGGAATTATTCAGCAAAAATAAAGCCTCCGGCCGCGCCGGAGGCTTTGAAGTACTGTTCAGGTCGACAACCGGTTATTTGTAAACACGCTGGTAGAACGTCAAATACCCCGCCAAATCCCCACTACTCTGCAGCAAGGCCAGGTTTTCGGGGCTGATGACGAGCGTTTGGTAACCGGCCCCGCGCAGCTTGGCCAGCGGCGACTGCGGCCCGCGCAGCTTCGTGGCATAGCTCTGGGCCACCTTAGCCCACGGCAGCGTTTTCACTACGATAAGCTCCTGCTCAGCCCCCAGCGGCGATGATTCCACCGTCAGGTTATTCGCCTTGAAGAAACGGGTGTTATACGTGGCCAGTTGCGCCGCCAGACCCGCAATAGCCGGCGAGTCCTTCGGAAAGGCCAGCACTACCACGTGCGGGCTATTCAGTTGCGTGGTATAAGCTGTGGCCGGGGCCGAGGAGGCCGTGCTGGCGCCAGCTGTGGGGGCAGGAGCCGGCGCAGAAGTTGTCGGGGTGGTGTTGGCGGGCACAGGAGGCGTAGCGCCGGGTGTGGCCCCGGTTGCTGCTGCAGTTTTGGCGGCGGCGGCTTTGGCGGCGGCCTCATCGGCCAGCTGCTTGCGCGTGGGGCGGCCTTTGCGAACGGGAGCCGCCGTTGCGGGCATCGTTGCGCCCGGTGCCCCAATCGGAGCAGCGGCAGAAGTCGGCGTGGTTGTTGGTGCAGGCACGGTAGTAGTCGGGCTGCTACCAGTAGTCGGCGTTGGCACAGCGCCGGTAGCAGAAGTAGCTGCTGCGGAAGCCGCCGCTTTTTTCGCTGCTGCTTCATCGGCCAGCTGCTTGCGGGTAGGTCGGCCTTTCCGAACCGGAGCGGCAGCTATCGGTGCCCCGCCCGCCGTGAGCGTGGGGGCCGCATTTTTGGCAGGAGCAGCAGCCGGAACTTCACCGGAAGGATTAGTCGACAAACCCGCTGCGTTGGCCGAATTCTCCGCTTCTGGCTTGGCCTCAACAAGAGCCGAGGGCTTGGGCCGGGGCCGCATCGCATCCGGTGCCGGCGCCGTAGGGGCTGGCGTTGCCGGAGTCGGTGTCGTCGTTGGTCCCAGCGCTTTGGCCGGACTGTCGCCTTCCCGATACACAATGCGCATGCGGTTGTCAATTTCACCAGGGCGAAAAATGGACACCACGGGCTTTTCGGTAGAAGCCAGCGCGCCGGCAATCTGTCCGTCATCTATTTTCTTGTAAGTGGCGGCCAGTGCCTGGGCCTGCGGCACCAGCGGGCTATCCGGGTAGTCCTTATAGAACTTCTCCACCGAGGAACGAGCCGTGAGCGGTGGCTGGGTCCGAATCACGAGCAGCGTTTTCAGGTAGGCCACCCGGTCGTTGAGGTCACTTTTGGGGTACTGCTGCTCGGTACGCGTCAGTACGGCCGTGGCCTTACGGAATTCCTGATTTTTATAGTAAGTAAAGGCCGAATCGACGCGGCTGGCTACGGCGTTGTGCAGCGCCAACTGGTGCTCGCGGTACAGCGGGTCGGCAATCAGCTTGGCATACAGCGACTCCGGGAACTCGCGTTGCAGCGCCGCCGCGTATTGTGCGGTTTTCGCCGCGTCGGGCTTGTCTTTATAGTACAGGTACAACAGGTAGTAGGCATCGGGCGCGTGCTCGCCGCGCACGTAGCGGGTCACCTGCTTTTCGTAAGTCTCGAAGCCCTTTTCGCGCTCTTTCAGTTGCTCTTTGTAGATGCCACCCAGTTCATACAGCGCGCCTTCCACCTGCTTGTCGGAGGCAGCCAACTGAGCGGGCGTTGTGGGAATATCCTTGCGGTACTGCGCCACCAAAGCATCCTTGGCGGCGTTGGGGTTGGCAGCAGCGGCAGTGGCCGCCGAATCGGGCCGGCCGCCATTCACCCGCGTATTGTCGTTGCCGGTCATCGTCAGCGGCACGCCGCCATTGGCCGTCGTATTGGGCGAGCTGCTGGTCTGCCGGCTGGTGCGCCAGTTGTCCTGCAATTGCCGGTCGCCCCATTTTCGAATAAAGTCGGCGCGAGCCGTGCCCAGCGTCGCCGGGTTGTCGAAGTACCACTGTGCTCCCGCCGCCACCGCCGTGGGGTCAAAGGCCATCGGGTCGGGACTGTTGGACCCGCCGGGCAGGTTGCTGCCCAGGCCGCTGCTGCTGGAGGTGGTCCGGCTGGCAAACTCGGCGGCGGCTGCTTGCTTCTTCTGCTGCGCGGCCAGCCGGTCGGCGGCAACTTTTTTGGCGGCCAATTCAGCTTCGGCGTAGGTATTGAGCTGCTGACTTAGCGCATCGGGCGCCAGGCGGGCCAGCGCCTGCAGGCTGTCCTGCGTTTCGATGATGGTGTACTGCTTGGCAAAATCCTTCAGAATTCCACTCCGCTCCTTGATGGCGGCGTAGGTTTTGGCCTCCTTGTTCAGGTTCTGCACCGTGCTGTCGTAGTACGCCGCCGCGAGGCGGTACTTCTGCAGGTTCTCATAATAGATGCGGCCGGCCAGCAGGTAGGTGTAGCTTTTCTGGAGGCGGTTGGTAGTCGTGGCCTTGACGGACTGCCGCAGCAGCTTCAGCGCTTCAGGGTAGTTCTGTTCGCGGTAGTTGAGCCGCGCCATCTCGTAGTAGATTTTGTCGCGGTAGTCCTTGTTCTTCGGGTCTTTCAGCAGGGCGGCGAAGTTTTTGTTCAGCTTCACCCGGTCGGCCGGGCTCAGGTCCGATACCTGCGGCAGCATCAGCTTGGCCTGAAAGTCCAGCTCGTACGGCGGGTTGCGGGCGATAATCTGCTCCAACTGCTCGTAGGCCTTCTTGTTCTCGCCGGCATCCTGGTACAGCTGCGCCAGAATGTAGCGCGTGCGTGACCGCTCGTTCTTGAACTCAATTAGCGGAATGGCCTTTTCCAGCTGCGGAATGGCCTTAGCCGGCTCCTCCGTGCGGATATAGTAGTCGGCACGCGTCAGAAACAGCTGGCGCGCATCCTGCGGCAAGCCTTCTTCCTTGTCCAGCAGGTCCGATACGGCCTTGGCACTCTCCATCTCGCCCTGCGCCACAAACGTCCGCATCAGTCCAATCAGGGCTTCGTGCTTAGCATTAGCGTCCTTGCTGGTCGAGTTTACATACTTAAAGGTCTGGCCCGCGTCGTCAAACTGCATCTGATAAAACCGTGCCCAGCCCACCAGAATGTAGGCGTCATCCGTCCAGTCCGAGCCCGGCCGGTTCTGAATCGGCATTGAGGCCTTCTTAATGATGTCATTCAAGTCGGCGCGGTTGGCCTTCACGCTGGCGCTGTCCAGCGTGGGGAACAGCGGCAACGTCTGGTTGTAGTCGTTCACCCGCGCCGCGTACATCTTGTCTTCGGCGGCATGCAGCTTCTCGCGGGCCAGGAAATAAGCGTTGTCGCGGGCGGCCACGTTGTTGAAGGCGTGCGCCACCAGGTTTTTGTCCGATGCGCAGCCCGCCGCCCCCACTCCCAGCAGGAAGGTGAGCAGCGCAGCCCAGCGATATGTCAGCGAATAATGTGTCAAAATCAAAGCAAGGGAAAGGACGGCCCGGAGCAGCCGGAACGCCCAAAGCAGCCGGAAATGTTCGACGGCTCTGTCAGATAACGAAGCCGCACGGGTAAAATTACGTTTTTCCCCGGGCAAACGTAGCCCCGCCCGCGCCGTAACTTTGTCAACCGTCTTTCCCATCCCACCCATGCCCACTCCCGCCGACCCCCAGCCCACGGGCAACAACCGCCTGCAGGCCGTCATGAAGTATTCCGGCCTAGCCTTCCAGATGCTGGCCATCATCGGGGGCTGCGCCTGGCTGGGTACCTGGCTCGACGGGCGTTTCCACACCCAGCCCTGGCTTACCATTGGGCTGCTGTTGCTGGGCGTGTTCGTGGCCGTATTCCAGGTCATCCGCAGCCTCACCAAAGAGTCGCTGTAAGGCACGGCTGCAACGCTAGTAAAATCCATGTCTAAGTTTCTGCGCCAGTTTCTGGTCTTTACCGCCGCGCTGGGCTTGCCCATCTACGCTCTGCACCGCATATATGGCACCGCTGTGGTGCACCCGCGAACCGGGCTCATTTTTGCCGTCATGGCGGCGCTCACCTACTTCGCCTACAGCCTCACCGCGCGCCTTGTGGCCCGCGACCCGCACAGCCTGGCCATGGGCTATTTGATAGGCATGACGGTCCGTTTACTCACCTCGCTGGGCCTCGTCACGTGGCTGCTGGCGGGCGGAATTGCCCGCGAGCCAAGGGGCATCTGGACCTTCCTTGCTGCCTTCTTCATCCTGTACTTTTCATGGGCCGGGTTTGAAATCTGGGCTACTTTGAGTAACTTGCGGCCGATTTCAGGAAAGCAAGTAGCGCAATGATAATGCGTTAGCCCGGAATTAGTCATTAATTAACTTTGAATGAAGCGTTTACTCTCGATTCTCCTTTGCTTCGTCTCCCTGTCCGTTTTCGCTAACGAACCCACCGGCGAGGGCGCAAAGGCCGAAGGCTTCAATCCCGGTGAAATGATTTTGCACCACATCGGCGATTCGCACGAGTGGCATTGGCTGGCTACCGACAACGGCAACTTCACCACCTACCTCCCCATCATTGCCTACCGTCCCGGCAAGGGCTTGTCGGTGTTCTCGTCGAAGCACATTTCCAACGGCGAGTCGGAAGGCCCCGCCAAAGAATACGACGGCCTGAAGCTCGACCACGAGAAACTCGTGAGCACCGATGGCAGTAAGCTCTACGACTTCTCCATTACCAAAAACGTTGCCGGTCTTATCGGCAGCGCTATTCTGATGCTGGTTGTGTTCACCGCTGTAGCCAGCGGCTACCGCAAGAACCACGGCCGCGCCCCCAAAGGCATTCAGTCGTTCTTCGAGCCCATCATCGTCTTCATCCGCGACGAAGTAGCCAAGAAAAACATCGGCCCGAAGTACGAGCGCTACATGCCGTACCTGCTCACGGTGTTCTTCTTCATCTGGTTCAACAACCTGTTGGGCCTCACGCCCGGCGCGGCCAACCTCTCCGGCAACATCGCCGTGACCATGGTGCTGGCCCTGCTCACGCTGATTATTACCCTGGCATCGAGCAACAAGTACTACTGGGCGCACATTTTTGCCACGCCCGGCGTGCCCAAGCCTCTGCTGCCCATCATGATTATCGTGGAAGTAATTGGTATTTTCACCAAGCCCTTCTCGCTCATGATTCGTCTGTTCGCCAACATCACGGCGGGTCACATCGTAGTGCTGAGCTTTATCAGCCTGGTGTTTATCTTCAAATCGTGGGCCGTAGCACCGGTGACCTTGGCCTTCGGCCTGTTCATCAACGTGCTGGAACTGCTGGTGGCCGTTCTGCAGGCCTTCATCTTCACGCTGCTGACCTCGATGTACATCGGCGGCGCAGTAGAAGAGCACCACGACGCTGACCTGCAAATCGGCTACAATGAGGACAGCACCGCTCCCCACGTTTCCCATTAATCTGACTTAACCGGCCGGATGCCCGCCATCCGACCAACTGGCTGTTTCGCCCAGACCGTGGCAATCCCCCCCCCCCGCCGCGGGACTGACGAACTTTATCTTTTTCCCCTTTTTCCAATTTTTATGTTGCTCTCTTTGTTGTTGCAAGTTGCTGCTATGGCGGCTAACTACGGTCCTGGTCTGGCTGTAATGGGTGCCGGTATCGGTGCTGGTTTGGTTGCTCTGGGCGTAGGCCTGGGCATTGGCCGCATCGGCGGCAGCGCCATGGATGCTATCGGCCGTCAGCCGGAAGCTTCGGGCAAAATCCAGACGGCTATGATTATCGCCGCCGCTCTGATTGAAGGTCTGGGCCTGTTCGCAGTCGTAGTCTGCGTTCTTATCTGGACGAAACTCGTTTAGTGCCGGGCCGGGCTTCGGGCCCGGAAGTAGTTGGAAGCCCGCCGCCCGCTGCTGCAATACGCAGTTGGCGCGGCGGGCTTACCTGCTCCTAATCTGAGTACTTGATTAGTTGACATTTCTTTAAAATACCATATCAATGCTGCCAGCTTTTTTATCCCCTGAACTCGGCCTGATTTTCTGGCAACTGGTCATTTTCCTGCTGGTCTTGTTCCTGCTGGGGAAATTTGCCTGGAAGCCGATTCTGCTCGCTCTCAAGGAGCGTGAAGACAACATCGAAGGTGCGCTGCGCATGGCCGACCAGGCCAAAATCGAGATGCAGCAGCTGAAAGCCGGCAACGAGAAGTTGCTGACCGAAGCCCGCCTCGAGCGCGACCGCATGATGCAGGAAGCCACCCAAATGGCCAACCAGCACCGCGAAGCCGAAAAGGCCCGCGCCACCGCCGAAGCCAACACCATCATCCAGCAAGCCCGCGAAGCCATCCAAACGGAGAAAAACGCGGCCCTGGCCGAAGTGAAAAACACCGCTGCTAAGCTGTCGCTCGACATCGCCGAGCGCATCCTGCGCCGCGAGCTGACCGACCCCGCCGCCCAAACGCAGCTGGTTGATTCTTACCTGAAAGACGTTAAATTGAATTAACGGTTAATGATTAACGGTCAGTGGTTAGTGAGCTTTTGCTAACCGTTCGGCTGCAAAAATTAATCACTAACCATTAACCGTTAACCACTACTAAATATGGCTGACCAACGAGTAGCGGCCCGCTACGCCAAGTCGCTCCTCGACTTGGGCAAGGAGATGGGTACCCTGAGCGCAGTGAAAGAGGACATGGACCTGCTGAGCAAGACCATGGCCGAAAGCCGCGACCTGCGCCTGTTGCTGCGCAACCCGATTGTGAAGCACGACAAGAAGCTGGCCATCCTGAATGCCATCTTCAAAGGCAAAGTGTCGGACATGACGCTGCGCTTCTTCACCATCCTCACCGAGAAAAACCGCGAGTCGGCCATCGAGGGCATTGGGCCCGAGTTTCTGGCGCAATACAATGTGATGCAAGGCGTACAGTCGGCGCAAGTGACGTCGGCTACGCCGCTCACGCCTGCTTCGCGTGCCGAGATTCAGGCGCTGGTGACCAAGCAAACCGGTCTTACCGAGGTGCAGCTCACCGAGAAGGTGGACCCCGAACTCATCGGCGGCTTCGTGCTGCGGGTGGGCGACAACCAAATTGACGATTCTGTGCGGACCAGCCTTCGCAAGCTGCGCACCTCGCTGCAAGAAAATTCTTACCAAAATCAACTGTAGGGTATAGGGAAGTTGGGATAGGGGATACGTTCCCTGCATCCCCGCCCCATATCCCTGATTCCCTATACCTTATTCCCTCCCAAGATGGCAGAAGTACGTCCGGATGAAGTCTCCGCAATCCTGCGGCAGCAACTGTCCAATTTCAAGTCCGAAGCCGAGCTCGAAGAAGTCGGCACCGTATTGCAGGTTGGCGACGGCGTGGCCCGCATTTACGGTTTGAGCAAAGCTCAGGCCGGCGAGTTGATTGAATTCGAGAACGGCCTGCAAGGCCTCGTGCTCAACCTGGAAGAAGACAACGTGGGTGCCGTAATGCTGGGCGACTACTCGGAAATCCGGGAAGGCGCTACGGTGAAGCGCACCAACAAAATCGCCTCCATCAAGGTGGGCGAGGGCATCGTGGGCCGCGTGGTGAACACGCTGGGCCAGCCCATCGACGGCCGCGGCCCTATCCAGGGCGAGCTGTACGACATGCCGCTGGAGCGCAAAGCCCCCGGCGTAATCTTCCGTCAGCCCGTAACCGAGCCCATGCAAACCGGCATCAAGTCGATTGACGCGATGATTCCGATTGGCCGGGGCCAGCGCGAGCTGATTATCGGTGACCGCCAGACCGGAAAGTCGGCCGTGGCCATCGATACCATCATCAACCAGCGCGAGTTTTTCGAAGCTGGCAAGCCGGTGTTCTGCATTTATGTAGCCATTGGCCAGAAAGCTTCGACTGTGGCTCAGGTAGTAAACGCCCTCACCAAGGGCGGTGCCATGGATTACACTGTGGTAGTAGCCGCTTCGGCTTCCGACCCGGCTCCGTTGCAGTTCTACGCGCCTTTCACGGGTGCTGCAATCGGTGAGTTCTTCCGCGACACGGGTCGTCCCGCTCTCGTGGTTTATGATGACTTGTCGAAGCAGGCCGTGGCTTACCGTGAGGTGTCGCTGCTGCTCCGTCGTCCTCCGGGCCGCGAGGCTTACCCCGGCGACGTATTCTACCTGCACAGCCGTTTGCTCGAGCGCGCCGCGAAAATCAACTCTTCGGACGAGATTGCGCGGGACATGAACGACCTGCCCGACAGCATCAAGCACTTGGTGAAAGGCGGCGGCTCGCTAACAGCTCTGCCCCTGATTGAGACGCAGGCTGGCGACGTATCGGCTTACATCCCGACCAACGTGATTTCGATTACGGACGGTCAGATTTTCCTCGAGACCAACCTGTTCAACTCGGGTGTTCGCCCGGCCATCAACGTGGGTATCTCGGTGTCGCGCGTGGGTGGTAACGCCCAGATTAAGTCGATGAAGAAAGTGGCCGGTACGCTGAAACTCGACCAGGCCCAGTTCCGCGAGCTGGAAGCCTTCGCCAAGTTCGGCTCCGACCTCGATGCCTCGACCAAGCTCACCATCGAGCGTGGCCGTCGCAACTTGGAGATTCTGAAGCAGCCCCAGTACTCGCCCGTGAAGGTGGAGGACCAAGTGGCTATCATCTACGCCGCCACCAACGGCCTCCTCGATACCGTGCCCGTGAACCGCGTGCGTGAGTTCGAGAAGGAGTTTGGCCAAGTGATGAACTCGCGCTACCCCGACGTACTTAAAGCGCTGAAAGCTGGCAAGCTGGAGGATGCTGGCACGAAGGCCATCCGCGAGGTAGCCAAGGACGTTTCGGCGAACTACGCCAAGTAAGTTAAGGGTTAAGAGTTAGGAGTTAAGAGTTGTCAGTGGCGGCTCTTGGCCCCTAACTCATCACTCTTAACTCCTAATTCTTAACTCAACAAATGGCAAGCTTAAAAGAAGTCCGCAACCGCATTCAGTCGGTGACGAGCACGCAGCAGATTACCAAAGCCATGAAAATGGTGGCGGCGGCTAAGCTGCGCCGGGCCCAGGACAACATCGTGCGGATGCGGCCCTACGCTCAGCGCCTGAATGCCATCCTGACCAACCTGACCCGCAACGCTGACTCTGACATCGTGAGTGACTACGGCGTAGCCCGCGAGGTGCGCAAGGTGCTGGTGATTGCCATCACTTCCGACCGCGGCCTGGCCGGAGCCTTCAACACCAACGTGTTTAAGGGCGTGAACGCGGCCATTGCGGCCCGCTACAGCCACCTGCCGACGGCCAACATCTCGGTGATGGCCATTGGCAAGAAGGCACACGATTACTACGGCCGGCGCGGCCAGACGGTGGGTGACTACACCCACGTCTTCGCCAAGCTGTCGTTCGAGACGGTGCGCGCTGCTGCTGAAGTGGCAATGGACGGTTTCCGCAACGGCATTTATGACGAGGTGGTGATGGTGTACAACGAGTTCCGCAACGTGGCCACGCAGATTATCCGCACCCAGCAGCTGCTGCCGCTGGTGCAGGAAGAAGCACCCGCTACGGCCACGCCGGAGTCGAACGTAGACTATCTGTTCGAGCCTTCGAAGGAGGAAATCGTGCAGACGCTGATTCCGCAGTCCATTAAGATTCAGCTTTACAAGGCGGTGCTGGAAAGCAACGCCTCGGAACACGGCGCCCGCATGACGGCCATGGATAAAGCCACCGACAACGCCGGTGAGCTTCTGAAGTCACTCAAGCTGACTTACAACCGGACGCGTCAGGCGGCCATCACGACCGAGATTCTCGAAATCGTGGGCGGTGCCGAGGCGCTGGCGGCGGGGTAATTCTCATCGTCGCTTACAATTTAAGAGGCCTGCTTCCGTTGGAAGTGGGCCTTTTTTTATGCAAGACCGGCAAACGTCCGGGCTCATTCTGGAGTAGAAGGGAGGAGAGCCAAGTGATGGTAGACATATGAGTGGGCCGATGAGCCAACCGGGAATAACATTAGAACAAAGCATTCAAAGGACATCGGTAGTAGTCCGAGTTAATCGGTTGTCCAGCATAATTTTACCTATTCTATCTCCGCTATGAGAAGCATCGTGTTATCGCCCCGCATGGGCCTGCTAGCCATCCCGGCATTGCTAGAACTGTTGGGACCGGCAGCCTGTGCGCAGGACCTGGCTCCGCTGGGCGAGGTGGATGTGTACCCCAATCCTGCCCACATTCGGGCCACGGTGCAGGTGCCGGCGGTGCCGGGGACCGATACGGCCACCGTGACGCTCACTGATGCCCAGGGCACCGTGGTATTTGAGCAGCCTGTAAGCTTAACAGGAGCCGGCGGTGCAGCGGAAGTGCCGCTGCTGGGCCGCGCCCCCGGCCTCTACCGGGTGCAAGTGCGGGCCGGTGCCCAGCGCGTGGCCCGCACCCTGAAGGTGGAGTAGGGGAACTGTTGTCTCTACTGTAACGCTAGTCAAGAGCCCGGGCCCGGTGGAAGGTGGCGGCACGGTTCAGGGCCCGGCGTAGCTTTGTAGCTCGGCAGCGCAATCTGGGGTTGCGGGCCGGCTTCTGCATCTTCTTGCTACCCGTTATTGTGTTGAATAACTACCTCCTGCCCGCCAGTGGCGGAGCGGCTTTATTGCTGCTGACATCGCTGGCCTCTGCCCAGGCACCTACTATTATTAATGTTACGCCTGTTGCCAACACCAGCGCCGCACCCCGCAATGGCGGGGTAGTAGCCAGTTTCAGCCAGCCACTCACCCCTGCTTCGGCTACGGCGCTGAAGGTATTCAGTAGCCAACGGGGTGGCTTGCGGGGCGGCGGGGCGGCCACCGTGATAGGGGCCAACCTGGGCTTCTTCCCCACGGCCTACGATTTCCAGCCGGGCGAAACCGTGCAGTGCACCGTGACCCGCACCGCAGCCAGCGTGGTTGGGGGGCTGGCCATTCCTCGGGTACAGCAGTTCACCACGGCGGTGGGTGGCACGGGCACGGGCAGTTTTGCACCGGGCACCGAAGTGCCCGTTGGAGTGCGGCCTACTAGTGTGGCAGTGGGCGACGTAGACAACGACGGCGACCTCGACCTGCTGACCGGCAACCTGGGCGAACCCACCGTGAGCGTGCGCCTGAACAACGGCCACGGCACCTACGGCGGCAGCCAGGACGTACCCGTGGCCAGTTATTCGCTGGGCCTGACCCTGGGCGACGTAGACGGCGACGGCGACCTGGACCTGCTTTCGGCCAACTTTACGGGCAACACCGTGAGCGTGCGCTTCAACAACGGGAGCGGCCTGTTCGGCAGCGGCGCGGACGTGCCCGCCGGCTACGGCCCCCAGGGGCTGGCCCTGGGCGACCTGGACGGCGACGGCGACCTGGATTTTGTGGCCACCAACCGCGACGCGGATTCCGTGAGTGTGCGCTTCAACAACGGCAGCGGCAGTTTTGGAGGCAGCCGGGGCGTAGCCGTCGGCGATGGCCCCCAGGGCCTGGCGCTGAGCGATGTAGACAACGACGGCGACCTTGACCTGCTGGCCAGCAACCTGTTGGCCAGCAGCGTGAGCGTGCGCCTGAACAACGGCAACGGCACCTTTGGCAGCGGGCAGGAGGTGCCCACCGGCGGGCAGCCGTTCGGCATCGCCCTGGGTGATGTGGACGGCGACGCCGACGCCGACCTGCTGGCCGTGAGCTACCTGTATAACGGCATTGTGAGTGTGCGCCTCAACAACGGCAGCGGCACCTTCAGCGGCACCCAAAACGTGGCCGTGCGCAGCTACCCTCCCACGGTGGTGCTGGGCGATGTGGACCACGACGGCGACCTGGACCTGCTCACGGCCAACTCGGGCAACAGTACGGCCAGCGTGCGCCTCAACAACGGCAGCGGCACGTTTGGCGGTGGGGCCGATGTGTCGGTGGGCGATGTCAGCATTGCCCCAAGCACCCCCAACGCCGTGGCCGTGGCCGATGTGGACGACGACGGCGACCTCGACCTGCTCTCGGCCAATACCACCACGGCCGGCACCGTAAGCGTACGCCTGAACAACGCCAGCGGCCCGTTGGCCACGGCCGTGGCGGCCCCTGCTGCCCTGACTGCCTACCCCAACCCTGCCGGGCACGGCCCCGCCACCGGCCGGGTACAGCTTAGCCTGCCGCCCGCCGCCACCCACGCTGAACTGCTCGACGCGCTGGGCCGGACCGTGCGCACGGTCCCAGCCCAGGCTGGTACCGCCACGCTGGTGGTGTCTGGCTTACCCCCCGGCCTCTACCTAATGCGCGCCGCCGGGCAGGTGGCCCGCCTAGTCGTGGAGTAGCGAAAAACTGCCGCGTCCTGGGATTACACACCTTATTTCAGCCATGCCGCTTCTGCGGTTTGGGTGCTTCGGGCTGTTGCGCCAGCCGTTCCAGCAGCTGGGCCGGGGTGAGGCCAGTGAAATCCTTGATGACCGTGAGCGGAGCCTGAAAGGCAGCTGCTTTGAGAGTGGTGGCCACGGCCACGCAACGCATGCCGGCGCGGTAGGCGGCCTGCTCGCCCAGCAGGGCATCTTCGAACACGATGCAGTCCTGTGGCTGTGCGCCCAGCTTAGCAGCGGTGAGGGAATAGGTATCGGGATGCGGCTTGCCGTTGGGCACGTCGTCTTTGCCGATGACCACATCGAAGTATTGGCGCAGGTCGAGGTAGTCGAGGATGTAGCTGAGCGTGGGGCCGCCCGAGCCGGTGCCGAGGCCGATTTTGAAGCCTTCGGCTCGGGCGGCCTGCAGGAAGGCCATAAGGCCCGGCAGCGCCCGCCGCTTGCTCCAGTACAGCGTACGGTAGAGGAACTCGCGCTGCTCGGCATAGATGTCGAGCTGCTTTTGGGGGATGGGATGGCGAAAGACGCTTTGGATAATCTCCCCGGCGGGCATGCCGTTGAGGCGCTTGAGGAGCTGGCGGGCGTTGGTGGTCAGGCCGAGGTCGCGGAAGAGGAGCTGGAAGGCGCGGGCCTGCACGGGCGTGTTGTCGACGAGGACGCCGTCCATGTCGAAGATGAGGGCTGGTTTCATAATCTGGCCTACGCACAGCGGGCGGGGCGCGGCGGTATCTTTGCCGGGCTTTTGCTCAATTGCCATTTCATGAAGACCCTCCTCGCCCTGGCCTTGACGGCCCTGCCCGTTCTCGCGGCCAAACCCGAAGACCCCGTGCCCCGCCCCAAGCTGGTGGTGGGCATCGTGGTCGACCAGATGCGCTACGACTACATCTACCGCTACTGGAGCAAGTACCCGGCCGGCGGTTTCCGGCGCTTGCTGGGCGAGGGCTTCAGCTACGAAAGCTGCCACTACAACTACGTGCCCACCTACACCGGCCCCGGCCACGCCAGCGTGTACACCGGCACCACGCCGGCCGTGCACGGCATCATCGGCAACAACTGGTGGGTGCGCGAGGAAGGCCGCGAGACCTACGTAACCGAGGACAAAACCGTGAAAGCCGTGGGTGGCACCGAGGCCGCCGGCCAGATGTCGCCGCGCCACATGCTGAGCACCACCATCACCGACGAGTTGCGGCTGGCTACGAACTTCCAGGCCAAAACCATTGGCGTGAGCATGAAGGACCGGGGCAGCATCCTGCCCGCCGGCCACTCGGCCACCGCCGCTTACTGGTACGACGGCACCAACGGCGCCTTCATCAGCAGCACCTTCTACCTGCCCGCCCTGCCCGCATGGGTGGCCAGCTTCAACGCCGCCCATCACGCCGCCGACTACCTCGCCAAGCCCTGGAACACGCTGCTGCCCATCGCCGACTACACCGAAAGCTCCCCCGATGATGTGCCCTGGGAAGGGGCCTTCAAGGGCGAAAGCAAGCCCGTCTTCCCGCACGACCTGCCGGTGCTCTCGGCCGGCGCGCCCGCCTCGGTGCAGCCCGCCCTCAAGAACTCGGGCGAGAGCAAGGCTGTGCCGACCCCTATCCAGAACCTCGACCTCATCCGCAGCACGCCCTTCGGCAACAGCCTGACCACGGACTTCGCCCTCGAAACCCTGCGCCAAGAGCAGATGGGCCAGCGCGCCATCACCGACTTCCTGGCCGTGAGCTACAGCTGCACCGACTACGTGGGGCACCAGTTCGGCCCGAACTCCATCGAAGCTGAAGACACCTACCTCCGCCTCGACCGCGAGCTGGCTCGTTTGTTTGAGGCGCTGGACAAGCAGGTGGGCAAGGGCCAGGCCCTCGTCTTCCTCACCGCCGACCATGCCGCCGCGCACGCCGTGGGCTTCTCGCAGGCCCACCGCCTGCCCGCCGGCGGCGTGGGCCCGTCAGTGATGCGCGATTCGGTGCAGCGCGCCCTCACCCGCCAGTACGGCCCCGGCCAGTGGGTGCTCAGCTACGAAAACCAGCAGGTCTACCTCAACCGCCCCTTGCTCCAGAAGAAGAACATTGACCTCGGCAAGGCCCAGCAGGCCGTGGCCGCGGCCCTGCTCACGCTGCCCGGCGTCACGCAGGCCCTCACCGCCCTCGACCTGCAGCGTGCCCACTGGAGCGAGGGCCTGGGCATGTACCAGGAAAACGGTTTCTACGCCCCCCGCTCGGGCGATGTGCTCACCGTGCTGGCCCCCGGCTGGCTCGAAGCCTACGCCTTCCCCGTGGTGAAGGGCACCACCCACGGCTCGGCCGGGGCCTACGACACGCACGTGCCGCTGCTGTTCTGGGGCTGGGGCGTGAAGCACGGCGAGTCGTCGGCATCGGTGCACACCGTGGACATCGCGCCCACCATTGCGCAGTTTCTGCACATCCAGGAGCCCAGCGGCTGCTCGGGGGTGCCGCTGCGCGAAGTGCTGGGCCGGTAGCGCGACTTTTCTTAACAAACTCCCCCATCCGCTTGTAATTTTGTCCCTGGCCGTTAAGATAGGCGGCTGCTTTCCCTGAATATGACCCACTTCAACCCCTGGCACGACGTGTCGCGCGGCGACGAAACCCCTACCGTCGTCCAGTCCATCATCGAAATCCCCAAAGGCAGCAAAGGCAAGTACGAGCTTGACAAAGAGAGCGGCCTGCTGAAACTCGACCGCGTGCTGTTCTCGGCCGTGCACTACCCCGCCGCCTACGGCTTCATCCCCCAAACCTACTGCGACGACAAAGACCCGCTGGACATTCTGGTGCTCTGCTCGGTCGACATCGTGCCCATGTGCCTCGTGGAGGCCAAGGTCATCGGCGTGATGCAGATGGTGGACCAGGACGAGGAGGACGATAAAATCATCGCCGTGGCCGCTCACGACATCTCCGTGAACCACTACAACGACATCTCCGACCTGCCCCCGCACACGCTGCTCGAAATGCAGCGCTTCTTCGAGGACTACAAGGCCCTGGAGCACAACAAGCACGTCACCGTAGAACGCTTCATGGGCAAAGAAGACGCCTACCGCATCATCAACGACAGCATCAAGCTCTACGAAGAAACCTTCGGCGACCGCAAGGCTTAATAAGCTACGGTCGAGCTACGTTTTTCTGGAATGCCCGTAAAGGCGAAGCATGGCAATACAGCGTCCTGCTTCGCCTTTTTGGCGTTTTCTGTACGAGAACAGTCTCACCATCATCATCCTGCTGTTCACGCTGGGCACGCTGGCCGGGCAGTTCGTCACGGGCTGGCACGACTACAACGACGAGCTAAAGGAGATGCACCTGGCCGAGCTCTCGGCCGGGCAGTACTTCCACTCCGGCCACTTTCTCGAAGCCACGTTTGAGAACTGGGAAAGCGAGTTTTTGCAGATGGCCCTCTACGTGCTGCTCACGGTGTGGCTGCGCCAGCGCGGCTCCTCCGAGTCGAAAAAGCTGTATGAGGAAGAAGAAGTGGATGCCGAGCCCGACCCGTCTAAAAAGGACGCGCCCTGGCCCGTGCGGCAGGGCGGCCTGGTGCTCAAGCTGTACAAAAGCTCCCTGAGCCTGGCGTTTTTCGTGCTGTTTCTGGGGGCGTTTTTCCTGCACGCCCGGGGCGGGGCCGAGGTCTACAGCATTGAGCAAGTGCACAATGGCAAGCCTGCTGTTGATATTTGGGGGTACATGGCCACCTCGCGGTTCTGGTTCGAGTCGCTGCAGAACTGGCAGAGCGAGTTCCTCAGCATCCTGAGCATTGTGGGCCTCAGCATCTTCCTACGCCAGCACGGCTCGCCCGAGAGCAAGCCCGTAGACGCAGCCCACAGCGAAACCGGCAAATAAGCAGGCGTTCGCGGCTTTACCTTCGTGCGTGGTTTCGTCATCGCTCCCCGTTGTACCAGCCGCCGGCCGCAGTTTCCCGCGCCGGGCCTTCGATGCGCTGCTGTTCAGCAGCGTGTGGCTGGCCGGCGCCGCCGGCGCCCAAACGGCCGCCAGCTTCCGCCGCTGGCCCGCTGCCGACGGCGGCGTGAGCTACCGCGTGGTACTGCTGGTATTCGCCGCCACGCTGCTCGTTTACAACCTCGATGCGGTGTTGCCCTTCAAGCACCGGCAGCCGGCAGCCGGCTCGGGCCGCAAGGCCTGGCAGCAGCGGCACCGGCGCGGGCTGGCCGGGCTGGCGGGTGTGGCGGCATTGGTGGCCGGCTATTTGTTTCTGGCCGATGGCTGGTGGCGCTACCTGCCGGCCCTGCTGCCCCTCACGGTGCTGGCGCTGGTGTATTCGTGGCCGCTGGTGCGCTGGCAAGGGCAGCGCCGCGCCCTGCGCGAAGTGCCGCTGTTGAAGGGTTTTCTGATTGCGGGCGTGTGGTCGGCCATCACGGTGGGCCTGCCCGCGCTGGCCCTGCACCGCCCGCTGGCCGAGGCGGTGGCCCTGCTGGCCCAGCGCTTTTGCCTGGTGCTGGCCCTCACCATCGTGTTCGATATCCGCGACCTGAGCCGCGACCGGGCGGCCGGCACGCGCACCTTCCCGGTGGTGCTGGGCCTGACCGGGGCCAAAGCAGTAGCGCTGGTCTTTCTGGCCGCCGCCATGCTCCTGGGTTTCGAGCGGGGCGTGGCCCCGCTGGGGCTGCTGCTCACGGGCCTCTCGGCCGCCACAGTTATCGCGCTAGCCGACGAGCGCCGCAACGACTACTTCTTCGCCTTCCTGGCCGATGGGGTGCTGCTGGTGCCAGCCGTGCTGTACTTCGTGGCGTAAGGGAGAAGCACCGCTTCGCTCTTACACCTCCGCCAGCGCCGGCCCGATGTGCCGCACAATGTCGCCGGCCACCAGCCCGGCCTGGCCGGTTTGCACCGCCGCTAGGTCGCCGGCCCGGCCGTGGGCGTACACTCCCAGCCGCACCGCCTCGAAGGCCGACAGCTGGGCGTGGGCGCGCAGGGCCAGCAGCAGGCCCGTGAGCACGTCGCCGCTGCCGCCGGTGGCCATGCCGGCGTTGCCGCTGCTGTTGAAGTGCAGCTCGCCGGTGGGGGTGGCCAGGCAGGTGTAGGCCCCTTTCAGCACCACCAGGCAGCGGTGTTGGGTGGCGAAATCGCGCAATAATTCCAGGCGGTGGTAGTCGTCGCGAGCAAGCTCAGTGAGGCGCTCGAACTCTTTGGGGTGGGGGGTGAGAATGGTGTTTTCGGGCAGCAGCTTCAGCAGCGCACGGTGGCTGCCCAGCAGGTTCAGCGCGTCGGCATCGATGACGAGGGGCAGGGGCTGGCCGGTTTTGTCGAGCGGCTTACCGGCTGCTTTCAGTAGTTTCCGCAGCACGGCGAGACTGGCGGCTTCCTGTCCCATACCGGGGCCGATGCCCACGGCCTGGTAGGGTTTCAGGTCCGGCAGTTCGCTGATGAAATCGGCCTGCTTATCGGTCAGGCACATGGCTTCGGGCTGGCTGATTTGGAAAATGTCGTAGCCGCAGCCGGGAATGTGGGCCGTGAGCAGCCCCACGCCCCCATGCAAGCAGGCCCCCGCCGAAAGCACGGCCGCGCCCATCTTGCCCCGGCTGCCGGCCAGCAGCAGCGCGTGCCCAAAAGTGCCCTTGTGGCTGAATTTGGGGCGTGGTGGCAGCTGGCCGGCCACTGCGGCGGCATCGGTGTAGTGCCAGGGCGTAGCCGCTTCGGCAATGAAGTGAGCACTCAAACCGATGTTCTCCACGTGCCATTCGCCCACAAATTCGGCATTCTGCGGCAGCAGGAAAGCCAGCTTGGGCAGGCCGAAGCTAACGGTGTGCTGCGCCCGCACCACGGAGCTGCCGGCCGGCTGGGGCGCATCGGCGAAGAGGCCGCTGGGGATGTCAACTGCTATCATGCGCGCCTGCCTGTTATTCAGGTGTTGAACGACGGCAGCGGCCAACCCCTCCAACGGGCGTGAAAGCCCGGTGCCAAACAGGGCATCAATAACCAAAGCGCCTTTGGCAATGACGGGCAGGTGCTGCGGAGATAAGTTGGCCACGGGCACGGCGGCGGGTAGGTGCTTGCGGTTGTGCTGCCAGTCGGGCGAATGGTTATCGGCGGGCAGCAGGGCCACGCGCACGGCGTAGCCGCGCTGGAGCAGCAGCCGGGCGATGGCCAGGCCGTCGCCTCCGTTGTTGCCGGGGCCGCAAATAATCAGGGATTCGCCCGCTTCGGCTGGGGTGAAGCAGCTGCTAAACCACTGGATAAAAGCAGTGGCAGCCCGCTCCATCAGCTCCACCGAAAGCAGGTGCTGCTCCCGGATAGTGGCTTGGTCGAGCTGGCGGATTTGGGCGGCGGTCAGGATTTTCATCGCAGTTGGGAGAGTAAAAGAGCGGCTACTTTTGAGGATGCAAGAAACCACCCGCGTCTTCATCATGCCCGGCCTCGGCAGCTCGGGGCCCGACCATTGGCAAACGTATTTTGAGCGCACGCAGCCGGATTTTACCCGCATCGAGCAGCGCGAGTGGGACGTGCCCGACCGCGCCGAATGGGTCGAGCGCCTCGAAGACGCCCTCGATGGTGAAGACCTAAGCCAAGTGGTGCTGGTGGCCCACAGTCTGGGCTGCGCCACCATCGCGCACTGGGCCGGGCAATACGGCCACCGCATTAAAGGCGCGCTGCTGGTGGCGCCCAGCGACGTTGAAACGGCGCATTACGCTGCTTTCCCCACCACCGGCTTCGCGCCCATGCCGCTGGCCCGGCTGCCGTTTCCGAGCATCGTCGTATTCAGCCAGAACGATGAGTGGGTGACGCCGGCCCGCGCCCGCCAATTTGCCGAGGCCTGGGGCAGCGGGCTGGTCGACATCGGCGCGGCCGGCCACATCAACACGGCCAGCGGCTATGGCGCGTGGCCGGCCGGGCTGGCGCTGCTGGAGTCGCTGCTGTAAGGACAGGGCGGGAGCAGCGTCTACCCAGCGCGGCCGAAAACCTCCCAGCCCCGGCCGCGTTTACCTTATTCCTGCCGCTTTCCTTCAAATAATTCCTCCGTCATGCAAAACTGGAACGACGTTATCCGCCTCGCCAACCACCCCATTCCTTCGCCTCGCCGCGTGGAGAAAACGCCCGCCGAGTGGCGCGCCCTGCTCACGCCCGAGCAGTTCCACGTCACCCGCGAGCACGGCACCGAGCGCGCCTTCACCGGCGAGTACTGCGAAGCCCACGAGGCCGGCCTTTACGCCTGCGTGTGCTGCGGCACGCCACTCTACGACTCGCGCACGAAGTTCGAGTCGGGCACCGGCTGGCCGTCGTTCACGCAGCCCGTGGATGAAAGCGCCATCCGCTACAAGAAGGACACCAGCTACGGCATGACCCGCGTGGAAGTGCTGTGCAACGTGTGCGACGCCCACCAGGGCCACGTGTTTCCCGACGGCCCCGCACCGAGCGGCCTGCGGCTGTGCATCAACTCGGCCAGCATCAAGCTGGTGCAGCAGGAGCAACCTGCGAACGGCTGATAATTGCTGAATAGTATATTATATATACTATTTAATATATTTAGTAACTTTATGCCTGGCTGGTCAGCTGACGCTGATTGGCCAGGCATTTTTTGTTTTGTCCCAAAATCCCTAGCGCCATGTTGAAACTTACTTTTTCCATCGCAGCAGGTTTGTTTTTGGCGGGGGCGGCAGCTTCGGCCCAAACCCTTACTTCCCCGAATGAGCACCTGGTAAGCCAGGCCACCGGCGGGGTGCCCGCCCCGCTCCTGCGGCAAATTACCGCCTTGCCATTACAGGAAGCCATCTTTCAGAACTACACCAACGGAGACTGGGTCGACTTTTCGCGCTCCCGGTACTCGCGTTACCGTGCCCTGCTGCCCGGGCTGATTGAAACCGACCAAAGAACCGGAACCACCTGGACTCTTTCTTCGGCCAGCCACCTGCAGTATAATTCGGCCGGACTGGTGCTTACCGACACTATTTACCAATTTCAGCAGCCCGCGTTCGGGCCGTTTGCCGTGCTGGCAAATACCTATACCACCCCCACTCAGGTGCTCTGGGAATGGGTATTGAGCCGGACGCCGGGCAGCGCCGCCAGCGTACCCTTCGATTCGACAAGTCGCAGCACGCATACTTACAACGGAGCCGGCCAGCTCACCCAGGTGCTCCACCAGTTTTACGCGGCGCGCACGTACCTGGCCACCTCGCGCGACCTGTACACCTACAACGCCCAGAACCTGGTGACGGTGGAGGAAACCCAAAACACCATCAACAACGGCGCCACCTGGGTGCCTTCGACCCGCAGCACCTCTACCTACACCGCCACCAATAAGGTGTTCCAGGTTATAAATGAGATAGCGCCGCCCACCACGGGCGTCTACGCCAACTCCACCCGCGACACTTATCAGTACGATGCGCAGGACCGGCCTTCGGTGGTGACGACCGACAACTGGGTCAACAACGCCTGGGTGGTCGATTCACAGAATCTGTATGCCTACAATGCCGCCGGCGACATTGCCTCGCTCACGAGCCAGGACTGGACGGGCAGTGCCTTCGTGAATGTGTCGCGGGTGCTGTTCAACTACCAGCAGGTGACGAGCACGCGCCGGGTAGTTCTACAGCCCCTGGCCGTGGTGCCGAACCCCAGCGAAGCCGGTACCGGTGCCCAAATCCTCTTAGAACCCGGCACGGCCGCGCCCAGCGGGGCCGTGTTCGACCAGCTGGGCCGTCAGGTAGCCGTGCTATCGAGCACGCCCGCACAGGCCGCGCGCGGTACCCTGGCGCTGCCCGCCAACCTGCCGGCCGGGCTGTACCTGGTGCACCTGCGCGCCGGCAGCCGGCAGTGGCAGGCCCGTTGGCAGCAGCTCTGATTTTGCGCCCGGCCCAGGGGCGGCAAACTGTCGCGCCCTGTCCCAATCCCGTAGCTTTGAGCCCCGGTTGAAGACACCTTCGGCCGGGGCTTTGCGTTTACTGCTTTTCAGCCCACCATCCCACCCGCGCCATGTCTTTGTTGTTTAATGATTTCGCCTCCTGGGGGGCGCACTGCGCCGAAACCGGCGAGCCGCTGTATCAACCCGTCCTTGCCTACGAAATCGAGCAGAAGGGCCGCACCGAAGACGAAATCTGGGCCGGCCTGCAACGCGCCTACGACGTGATGCGCGACGCCGTGAAGGAGGGCCTGACCGGCGACATGACCTCGCGCTCGGGCATGATAAACAACGGGGCCAAGAAAATTGCCGCCTCGCCCGTTACCGTCCTCTCGCCCGAGTTCAAGCAGCTTATTACGCGTGCTTTGGGGGCGAAGGAAGTGAATTCCTGCATGGGCCGGGTGGTGGCCGCGCCCACCGCCGGGGCCTCGGGCATCCTGCCCGGCGTGCTCGTGACTTTGCAGGATTTACACAAGCTCGACGACCGGAAAATTCTAGAAGGGCTGCTCGTGGCCGCCGGTATTGCCCTCATTATTGAGCAGAATGCCTCGCTGGCCGGGGCCGTGGGTGGCTGCCAGGCCGAAACCGGCTCGGCCGCCGCCATGGGCAGCGGAGCCATCGTGTACTGCCTAGGCGGGCCCGTGGAGCAGGTATTTGCCGCTGTGGCCGTCACCATTCAGTGCATGCTCGGGCTGGTGTGCGACCCCGTGGCCGGCCTCGTGGAAGTGCCCTGCGTGGTGCGCAACGCCTCGGCGGCGGCCATTGCCTTCTCCTCGGCCCAGATTGCCATCGCCGGCATCGACCCGGTTATTCCCGTCGACCAGTGCGTGGCGGCCCTCGGCGAAGTGGGCCAGGCCATGGAAACCCGCTACAAGGAAACCGCCCTCGGCGGCCTGGCCGCCACCAAGCGCGGCAAGGAAATCGAGAAAATGGTGCTGGTGCAGGACGTGAACATTCTGCCCGACGAAGCTGACGAATAAGGTGGTAAAGCTTTCTAATAATGCACAAAAAAAGCCCCGCCGGCAATGCCAGCGGGGCTTTTCAATGGGTGCCTAGCAGCGACTACTCGCGCACCAGGCGGCGGGTCTCCACGCCGTCGGCGTTGCGTAGACGCAGCAGGTACACGCCGGTGGTCACACCCTTCAGGTCGAGGGTGCGGGTGGCGGTACCAGCGTTAGCCGGCAGCAGCTCGCTGATGACAACCCGGCCCAATGCGTCAAGCACGGTGAGCTGGGTGGCGAGACGGTAACCGGTCAACTCCAGGGTCATCTGGCCCATGGGCGTGGGGTTGGGGTACACCTGCAGGCTGGCACCGGCAATGCTGTTGCGGGCCGCCGTGATAACCAGCGGGGTCGAAGGCAGCGAAGTGCAGCCGTTGGCGTTGGTCACCACCACCGTGTAGGAGCCGAACTGGGCCGGCAAGCCGTTCACCACGTAGGTCTGGCCGGTAGCGCCGGTGATGATGTTACCGCTGAGATACCACTGGTTGCCGGTCGTGGCGCTGGAAGTCAGCGTCGTCGTCGTGCCGTTGTACACCACGCTGATGGTGGGCGTGGCCGGACGCGGGTTCACCGTGAAGGTGGCCGTGGCCGTGGCCGCAGCGCAACCGCCGGCAGCGGCTACCGTGTTGGTCACAGTGTAGGTACCAGCCGTCGAGGTAGCCAGGTTGATGGCGCCCGTAGTGGCGTTAATCACCAGGCCAGTCGTAGAAGAGTAGGTACCGGCCGATGCGCCGGTGCCCAGCGTAGGCGTAACGGCGGTGGTCGAACCCGCGCAGCCCGTCGTGGTGGCGTAGCTGAACGTAGCCGTCGGAGCAGCCGTGATGGTCACCGTAGTGGTTGCCGTGGTGGCGGCGCAACCGCTGGCCGCGGCCACCGTGTTGGTCACGGTGTAGGTACCGGGCGTCGAAGACGACAGGGTAATGGCGCCGGTCGTAGCATTCAGGCTCAGGCCCGTAGTCGAAGAGAACGTGCCGGCCGTAGCGCCCGTGCCCAGCACGACAGCCGGAGCCGTGGTACCGCTCACGCAGTAGGTCGAAGTCGTGCCGTAGCTGAACGTAGCAACCGGGGCGGCCGTGATAGTCACCGTGGTAGTAGCGGTTGCAGCAGCGCAACCGCCGCTGGCGGCGATGGTGTTGGTCACGGTATAAGTGCCCGGCGTCGAAGACGAGAGCGTGATGGCTCCCGTGGTAGCATTCAGTGTCAGGCCGGTAGTCGAGGTGAACGTACCAGCCGTGGCACCGGTGCCCAGGGCAACGGCGGGGTTAGTAGCGCCGCTCACGCAGTAGCTGGTGGTGGCGTAGCTGAACGTAGCTACCGGAGCTGCCGTAATCGTTACCTGAGCAGTAGCCGTGGCTGCCGAGCAGCCGTTGGCCGCCGCGATGGTGTTGGTCACGGTGTAGGTGCCGGGCGTCGAAGACGACAGGGTAATGGCGCCGGTCGTAGCATTCAGGCTCAGGCCCGTAGTCGAAGAGAACGTGCCGGCCGTAGCGCCCGTGCCCAGCACGACAGCCGGAGCCGTGGTACCGCTCACGCAGTAGGTCGAAGTCGTGCCGTAGCTGAACGTAGCAACCGGAGCCGCCGTGATGGTTACCTGGGCCGTGGCCGTAGCCGCGGCGCAACCGCCGCTGGCGGCGATGGTGTTGGTCACGGTGTAGGTGCCGGGCGTCGAGGAGGCCAGGGTAATAGCACCCGTAGTGGCGTTAATCGTCAGGCCGGTAGTCGAGGTGAACGTACCGCCGCTGGCGCCCGTGCCGAAGCTCGGGGCCGGGTTGGTGGCACCGCTCACGCAGAACGAAGGCGTGCCCGTGCCGTAGCTGAAGGTTGCCGAAGGAGCAGTCGTAATCGTTACCACTTGCGTGCTGCTGTTGGAGCAGGCACCGGTTACGCTGTACGTCACAGTGTAGGTGCCGGGCGTGGTGCTGCTCAGGGTGATAGCGCCGGTAGTAGCGTTAATCGTCAGGCCGGTAGTCGAGGTGAACGTGCCGCCGGCGGTGCCCGTAACGGTAGCCGTGGGGTTGGTACCGCTCACGCAGAATGTGCCGCCGCCGTAGCTAAATGCCGCCGAGGGAAGCGGTGTGATGGTCACCGACTGGGTTACCACCGTAGCCGGGCAGGTTGCCGTTGCGGGCAGCGTGTTGGTCACGGTGTAGGTGCCAGCCGTGCTGGTAGCCGGCGTAATGGCACCCGTGGTGGCATTGATGGTCAGGCCCGTGGTCGAGGTGAACGTACCCGCGGTAGCGCCCGTGCCCAGCGTAGCGGCCACGGTGCCGGTAGCACCGGCGCAGATGGCAGCAGTGGGGTAGGTGAAAGCAGCCGAGCGGCTGCCCGAGGTGATGGTCACTGCGGGGCTTAGGGTGTTGTTGGCAGTGTTGTCATCGCCCACGAGCGAGGTCGTAACCGTAGCCGTGTAGGTGCCGAGCACCGTCAGGTCGATGGTGCCGGGCAGGGTCACGGTCTGGCTGGCGCCAGCGGCCAGCGTGCCGGTGTTCACCACTGTGGTGAATACCTGGGGCGTGCTGCCGGCTACTGTCGACGTGATGGTAACGGTCACCGTTACGGGGGTCGCGGCGAAGTCCAGTACCGCCGTCGAGGAATTGGTGATGCTGGCCGTCACGGCTTCGGTGGCACCAAAGCAGGTGCTGTTGGCCACCGGGGCCGTCAGAGCGGCTACGCTCACGTCCAGGTTGGTCACGAACTCATCGGCTCCAATGTCGGGGCGCGTGGTGCTGCGGGTATCGCCATCGAAGTCGGTGGTGATGCCAGTGATGGGCGTAGCAGCGCCGTTGAGCGCCGCGCCGGTAGCCAGCGAAACGTGCAGGTTGGTAGCCGACTGGAACGGCGAGGCGCTGAGGCTGAACGAGGTGCCAACCGGGTTGGTGGCCGTGGTGGGGCGGTCCTGACCGGTTTCGGTATTCAGGGCCGCCAGGGTGGTGCGAAGCGTGCCCGAAGTACTCAGGCTGCCCGTCTGGCCCACGGCGAACGTGCTGCCGGTACTGGCCACAAAAGCATTGTTGGTAGACGTCAGCCCGGCGTAGGCACCGGCCGTGCCAGCGTAGGCAAAGCCCAGCACTGCGCTGTTGCTGCCCGTCGACTGCGTGTTAAGCAGCGCGTTGTTGCGGAGTTCTAGAGTCGAGCTGCTGCCGATGGCCAGCGCAAACGAAGGCTGGTCGCCGCCGGTCTGCGTGCCCGTCATGCTCACCGAGTTATACAGGACGCGGGTGGTCGAACCCGTGCCGCCGCCAATGAGGATACCGGAGCCGAAGTCGGGGGAGGTGCCGTTGGAAGACACACCCGATACCATGTTGTTGGCAACAACCGTGGTGCCCGACGCCGCCGATGCTATGGCAATGCCGGAGGCCGAGTACGTGTTGGTCTGCCGCACCGAGCCAATGCTGTTGCGGCTCACCGTGGCGTTGGTTACTTCCGAGCCGGTGAAGGTAGAGTTGCTCAGCGACAGGCCGAAGCCCAAGCTGATGCCTACCACGTCGCCCGTGCTGGCAAAGGCAATGCCGTCAATCGCGTTCTGGGTGACCTGAATGTTGTTATCGAACAGCGACAAGATGCCGGCGCGGGTCAAGGCCCCGGTGCCAACGGTGTTCAGGTCGTTCTGGGTGATAATCGTGTTCTGGTTTTTCAGCGTAGCGCTGGCTCCAATCGAGCCAATACCGATTTGCGTGCCCCGCACGGCGCAGTTCTGCACCGTGTTGTTGGTGTACTGGTTGGCCGAAAGCGCGTTGCTTGGGGCCTGCAGCTGAATGCCGTACTGCGTGGCGGCAGTAGCGGCGGTGGTAGCACCCACAGCCACCAGGTTCTTGATGGTGTTGTAGGTAGCCCCGTCGTTGGTGAACTGCGCAAACTGCTGAACCACGATGCTGGTCGTGCTCGTGTTCGTGTTCGTAATGGCCAGGTCGCGGCTGGGGCGCAGGTCAGTGGCCGAAATGGTGTTGCCCAAAGAACCGTCGATGGTCACGTAGTCGCTGGCCAGCAGCTGCAGGATGGCCGTAGCGTTGGAACCCGTGATGGCAAAGCTCGTGGTACCCGTGGCATTGCTCGGCTTGATGGTGAGCGTGTTGGTAGCCGAAGCCTGGCCGTTGTTCAGAATGGCAATGGGGAAAGTTTCTGCGGTCGAGTACGTAGGGTCGAGCAGCAGGAACGTCACCGGGCCGGTCAGGTCGGCCGTGTTGTAGGCATTCACCGCGGCCGTCAGGGTGGCGTAGGTACGGGCGGGCACCGGCGAAGTAGCCGCAGTGGCGCTCACGTAATACGTGCCATTAAGCGTAGCCCCGATGGTATAAGTGTACGTCACGCCAGGAGCCGTGGTACCGGGAGGGGTGGTGCCCGTGCCACCGGTCGGGTTGGTGCTCAGGTTGCCCAGGGCATCCTGCGCCGCAATGTAGTAGCTGATGATGTCACCGGTTACTACCCCGCCTATCAGGGAGTAGTCGAAGGTGAACGTGTAAGCCGAGCCCGCCACGGTAGGACCTGTTGCCAGCACGTAAGCACCGGTGTTGTTCTTGCGGAAGTACAGACGCGGGGCGCCAGTACCGGTGGCCACGCCGCTAATGTCGGTGATGGTGACCGTGAGGGCGCGGCTGGTGGTGTTGCCCACGGTGCCGGTAAACGAGTTGATGGAAATAATCGGGCCGGTCTGGTCAAGCAGTTGGAAGCTGCCTTCGTCCGCGCCGATGTCGGGCGTATTCGCGTTGCGCACGTCGCCGTCGAAGTCCGTCGTTACACCGCCGAAGGGCTGGCCGGCGCTTTCGGCCTGAGTGGTCGCGCCAGCAGTCAGGTGCAGGAACGTCGCGTCGGTGCCGGTAGTGCTGGCGAAAGGCGTGCTGGTTTCCGTAACCGAGTTGGTTTCGCGGTTCAGCAGGAAGGCTTTGTAGTCGGCCAGGGTCTGCTTGGCGTTGGTCTGGGTGGTGGTGCCTTCCGTGTAAATCAGGTTAGTGGCCGAAGGCGTACCGGCGTAGTAGAGGTTGTTGTTGCCGAACAGGTTGGCCGGCACCGTGCCCGCCGTACCGCTGATGCGACGGATGGCTGCTGCTGCGCCGCCCGTGCCCACGGGCGTGCTCAGGTTCACCACAATGTTATCGTACAGGTTCAGGCCCGCCGTCGTCGAGTTCAGGTAGATGCCCTGGGTGCCGAAGGTGGCACCGCTGCTCGTCCCGTCGAGGCGAATGGTGTTAAAGGCCAGGTTGTTGGTGGTGCCGCCCGACAGTTGAATGCCCGATACCGCCGCGAGGCTGGTCGACGTCGGGGCCGTGATGCCGCCAATCAGGTTGTTGTTGACGTTGTTGGTCGTGCCGGCCGTAATCAGAATGCCATTGCTCAGGCTGGCACCGCCCGAAGCGGCTATCAGGGCATAAATCTTGTTCTGATTGACCGTATTCAAGGTGCCGCCACCCAGGTTGATGCCGGCTACGTTGGACGCTATGGTGGCAGTAGAGCCGCTGGTCGTGATGTTGCTGATGACGTTTTTGGCAATGGCCACCGTGCCCGAAGACGCGGTGGAAATGCCAAACGAGTAGCCCGCGGCGGTGCTGATGCTAACCGCGATGGGGCCGGCAGCAATGCCCACGGTGTTGCCCGTAACGGTGCCAATATTGGCATCGCCGGTGCTCACGTAGATGCCCGAAAACACCCCGTTGGACGTCGCAGCGCCGCTGCTGCTCAGCCAGCTGATGTTGGCAATGGTATTACCCTGCACGCTAGTGGCCGTGCCCGAGGTGCTTAAGTAAATGCCCACAAAACGGTAGGCTGCGGCCGTGCCCGTTACCGTGCTGGGCGTACCGCCCGCCAGCGGAGCCGTGCCGCCGATGAAGTTGCCCGTGATGGTATGGCCATTGCCGGCAGCCACGTATAAGCCGTAGTGCGTGGCCGCGGTAGGTGTGCGGGCAGTGGTCTGGTAAATGCTGTTGTTGGTTAGCACCCAGTTGTTGCCGGCGCTGCTCAGGTACAACGCTGCTGCGGTGCTGGCGCTGGCTCCGTAGTAGTTGAACAGGTTGTTGTCGGTAATCGTGTTGCGGGCGTTGAGCGAGCTGCCCGAGTACATCAGGCCGTAAGGCAGCGTAGCGCCGTCACCGATGTTGTTGAAGCGGATAACGTTGTCGCTGTTGCCGTTGGTGGTAGTGGTCGACGAGAAGTTAATGTTCGGGTACGAGAATGTGCTGGTTCCCACACCCTTCACCTGGCAGTGCTGCACCGTGTTGAAGCTGGCGTCGTTCGTGAACTGAATGGTTTGTCCCGAAGTGCTGGTGTTGGCAATAACCAGGTCGTTGGCCGTATTCACGGCGCCGCTCACGGTGCTGCCCGAGCCGCCGGGGCGGCCGTCCAGAATCAGGTAGCGGCCCCCGTTGATGTTCAGCGTCTGGCTGGCGGAGCTGCTAATGCTGAGGCCATTGGCTCCGGCCGCAGGCCGAATGGTAACCGTGTTGGTGGCCGTGCTCCCGGTGAAAGTATAGGCCAGTGGGAAGGTCTCGGCAGTGCTCACGTAGCTGGCTTGCAGCTCCAGCGCCAGCGGCCCGCAAATGCCGTTGAGGGCCAAAGCCGAAAACGCTGCCGTCAGGGTCGGATAATCGGCGCCCGCGCCGGGACCAATGGACTTGGTGCCGCACAGCGGCACGGCTGCCAGGGTCGTCACCGTAACCGTGGGGCTGGTGGTCGAGGTTCCGCCGGCTTCGTTGTTGGCCGTCACGCGGAAGTAGTAGGTGGTGTTGAGTGCCAGGCCCGTTTGGGTGAAGGTGACCGTGCTGCCCGTACCGGTGATGGAGTTGGACTGAGCGGCTCCCACAACGGTGAAATTGACGTTGTCCGTCGAGCTGGAAACTGCGAAAAAGCTTTCGTTCGTGGAGTTGTCGGTGATAGTCAGAGAAACGGTTGTTTGCCCAACGGCACCGCTGGCCAGGCCCGGCGTAGCAGGTGTGCCCGCAAGCGTCGGCGTGAAGGCAAACGTGGTGCGGGCACCATCGGCGGTCGAGTTCAGCACCGCAACGGCAGCGTTGTCAACCAGGGTCGTCGTCGTGGCCGATGTCACCGTTGCGTCGTAGGTCGGAGTGGTGTTAAAGGTCTTCACCACCCCAATCTGACCGGCATTCGTGCCCGCCGAGATGAATATAGGGCGCGAAACGGCAGTACTGTTGTTGTACACGGCACCGTAGCGGTATTCCACTTTGCCGGTGTTTTCTTCCAGAATGGCCTGCACTACACTGCCCGTGGCCACCGTCGAGCTGTATGGAATGCGCAACGAGTTCCATTCCACTACCAGCGTCCGGTTGGTGCCAGCCACTACCTTGTAATGGACTTTCCCTGCTATCTGAATCGCATTGTCACCCCCAAAAGCGGCTAGAATAGCGGCTCCGGACGTTGGAGAAGCAGCACCGCCCGAAATAGCCGTGGCGCCCAGGCGCAGCTGTCCGTTCGAGTTCACGCTGAACTGTGTGTAGGACGTGCCCATGAACACAAAGTTGAAGCCGATGGGAAATACGGCCGAGGCCACGTCATCGCGGTAGGTACCGGTGGCCAATGCATCCGTCGTACCGCTCGACATATCCACCAGCGAACCGGTAGAACTGGTGGTAAACGCGTAATTGGCTGTACTTTGGGCCCAGGCTGCTGAAGTACTCAGCAATGCCACCAGGACCATAGCCAGCCACCGGCTCAGCCGGTTAGCGAGAAAAGGTTTGTGCATAAAAGTTGGGAAATAGATGAGGGGAAAAAGAGGTTGGAGATGGTAAAAAATGAAGGGGGAGTAATAGTAGAAAATGAAACTTGTTATATTCCATTTTCGAACAAGTGCGTAAATTAAGAACAATTTTGGGATGCTTCAATAAGCGGCTTGCGGTATTCGACGGACGAGCTTCGTTAAATACCAAAAAAGCCCTACAGCATATGCTGTAAGGCTTTTAGCAAAGGTGAAAAATCGGTGAACGACTTTTCCGATTTTAGTTCGCTACGCCCAACCAGTACCACCGGCACACCTCGCCACTAGCTGCCAGAACGCATTTTTAGCCAGGGGTTTTTACCCCCGGGGCCATGGTGAGCCGGGCCAGGAAATTCAGGGCCGTGGTGTAGCGGCTGCGCAGCTCGCAGTAGCGCCGCCAGGCATCGGCCCGGTCTTCGCAAACCCTGAGGCCGTGCTCGGCCAGCTCCTGGCAGGTGCGGTCAAAGTCGGCCCGGCCGGGTGCCTCTTCCTCGTCGGGCAGCAGGCTGGTGGGTTCGGCCCCGGCTTTGGCGTCGAAAAAACGGTACACCCGGTTCAGGGCCAGGCAGCCGGCCTTGAAGGTAATCTGGGCCTGGCGCGGCTGGGGGCCATCCACAGCAGCAAAGAGGAGCGCGGCCGTGTCCAGAATCAGCCCACCGGCCGTGACCCAGGAGCGCCCAGGCTGCGGCGAGCGGAAAAACGAGAGAATGGGCAGCGAGGTGTGGCTTTCCTCAATCTCAACAAACCAATGCTCCCATTCGGCCCACTGCTGGTCGTCGTTCTGCACCGAGCCATCGTGGTTGAGCCACCTGAGCAGGCAGGCGGCCGTGGGCGGTGTGCCGGCCCGCAGCTCCAGCAGCGCCACTGTGGCCTCGCGCCGCGAAAATGACTGGTAGATGGTGGGCAAATACGACAGCAGGAGCGTGAGCAGCAGCAGCCCCAGCGCGGCCTCCGAATAGGTGAGCACGCCCCCGATAAAGCTGAAATCATCAATCGTGCCCAGCGTAAGCAATGAGCTGCCGCTCAGCTGGTAACAGTGCATTAAGCTGCCTTCGCCCACGGCCCAGTACATGCCGGTATAGCCCAGGCTCACCAAGGCTTCCCAGAATATGGGCAGCGCCACCAGCGCCACCGGCGCGTAGTGGGCCATGATTTTATCGCGCCGCTCGTAGGAAGGCGAAAGTTTCGCCGCTAAGTCAAAAAAGACCCGGATGCCCATAAATACCCACACATTCAGGCGCACCACCTCGTTGCGGGGCAGCACAAACGACCGGATGGCGGACGACAAAGTGGTGACTACCAGCGTAACGCCGCCTAGTCCGGTAATGATGCGCAAGGCCAGCAGCAGATACGGGTGCATAGTCAGCAAAAAGCCCTGATACGGACAATCGTGCCGAAAAGCCGAACGGCCAAGGCTTTGGCTCGCCTAATGCTGCGCCGCCCGGGCCTTCCACAGTTCCCGAAACGAGGGGCCGGCGATGTGCAGGCTCTCGCGGCGCTTGCTCCAGCCCACCTGGCCCAGCAGGCGGCCCAGGCTCCAGTCTTTCAGCTTTACGGGCAGCAAATCCAATGCCCAGCGGTGCTGCATACTCCACTTCCAGAGGCCGATGGCGGCGCGCTCTTCGGTGGGGGCGTGGCCTTCCTGTACGCTCTGTTGACGGTTGAGCAGCAGCAGGTTGTGCAGCGGAATGCGGACCGGGCACACGCTGGTGCAGGCTCCGCACAGGCTGCTGGCGTAGCTCAGGTGCTTGTGCTCGGGCAGGCCGCTCAGGTGCGGGCTGATGACCGAGCCGATGGGGCCGGAATAGGTGGTTTCGTAGGTGTGGCCGCCGATGTTTTTGTACACCGGGCACACGTTCAGGCAGGCCCCGCAGCGGATGCAGCGCAGGGCGGCGCGCTTGTCGGGCTGGGCCAGCAGGTTGGTGCGGCCGTTGTCGAGCAGAATCACGACCATTTCTTCCGGGCCGTCCACCTCGCCGGGCTGGCGCGGGCCGAAATACACCGTGTTGTACACGGTGACCTGCTGCCCCGTACCGCTGGTGCTCAGCAGCGGCCAGAACAAATCCAAATCCGTGAGCTGCGGAATGACTTTCTCGATACCCACCACCGCAATGTGCAGCTTCGGGAAAGTGGCCGAGAGGCGGGCGTTGCCCTCGTTCTCGGTCACGGCTACCGCGCCTTCTTTGGCAATGAGGAAGTTGCCGCCGGTCACGCCCACTTCGGCGCTGGTGTACTTGTTGCGCAGCAGGCGGCGGGCCGTAAGCACCAATTCCTGCGCGTCGTCGGTGGGTTCGATGCCCAGATGTTTGACGAAAATATTGGCGATGTCGGCCTTGCTCAGGTGCATGGCCGGCGTCACAATGTGGTAGGGTCGCTCGCCGTTCAGCTGCACGATGTATTCGCCCAGGTCCGTCTCTACCGACTCGATGCCCTGCGTGGCGAGGTACTTATTGAGGTGGATTTCCTCGGTGGTCATGCTCTTGGCCTTCACCACGGTTTTCGTCTGGCGGGCCTTGGTCAGCTTCCCGATTTCGGCCAGCGCCTCGGCCGCGTCGCGCGCCCAAATCACGCGGCCGCCCCGCGCTGTGAAGGCCGCTTCGAACTGCAGCAGGTATTCGTCCAGCTTTTCCAGCACGGTGGCTTTCAGATAAGCGCCGCGGTCGCGGGCCAGCTCGTGCTGGTCGTAGAGCTTCATGCCGGCGCTCACGGCCGCGTCGTACTTGCCGATGTTGAAGCGGATTTTGCGGCGGTGTTCGCGGTCGAAGGCTTTCTTTTCGGCGTCGAGCTGGAACTGGCTGGCTTTGGTGGCGGTGGTCATGGCAAATCAGGGCTTGTTGGAGTCAACCACGATGCGCTGCTCGCGGTTGGCCAGCGCCCAGGCGGTGTGGAACACCAGCTGCGCGCGTTCCGCCAATTTATCGAATTCTATTTTTTCCACGTCGTCCGTGGCCTTGTGGTAGTCGGCGTGCTCGCCGGTGGTGTAGAAGATGACCGGGATTTTGCGGCGCGCAAAGTTGTAGTGGTCCGAGCGGTAGTAGATGTGCTCCGGCTCGCCGGGAATGTTGAAATGGTAGTCCAGCTCCAGGTGCGTGTAGTCGCGGTTGGCCGCCTCATTGATGGCGTGCAGCTCCGACGACAGCTTATCCGACCCTACAATGCACACAAAATGCCGCTTGGGGCTGTGCTTGCGGTCGGTGCGGCCCACCATGTCGATGTTGAGGTCGGCAATGGTGCTGGCCAGCGGGATGACGGGATGGGCCGTGTAGTATTCGGAACCGAACAAGCCTTCTTCCTCGGCCGTCATCAGCACAAACAGGATGCTGCGGCGCGGGCCATGCCCGTTCTTTTTGGCCTGGGCAAACGCCCTGGCCAGCGCCAGCACCGCCACCGTACCCGAGCCGTCGTCGTCGGCCCCGTTATAAATCGTGTCGTGCTTCACGCCCAGATGGTCGTAGTGGGCCGAAACCACCAGCACCTCGTCCTTTTTATCGGAGCCTTCCAAAAAGCCTAACACGTTTTCGGTGGTGAGCGGCTGCTGGGTTTGCGGCAAATAAATAGTCGCCACCGGAGGCTGAAAGCCTGCCGGCACCGGCCGCCCGGCGCGGCCCAATGCCCGCACGTAGTCAATCAGTCCGTTCATGGTGGTGCCGGCCAGGGCCAGTCCCAAATCCTGCGAAGTAAAATACACGCCGATACCGGGCGGAATATTCTCGGCCACCGTGTCGATGATTTCCGGGCCAGGGTCGGGCAGCGAAAACGCCGGCTCACGCAGGGACTCGCCCAGCTCAGAAGTTTGTTTCTGAAAAACCGTTGCCGGAGCAAACGTCATCAGGAAAATGCTGCGCGCACCGTGGGCCTTGGCCAGCGCCGCCTTGCGTAGCCCCGAATCCCAGTAATCATCCTTGCGCCCCAGCGGCTTGAGCAGCTTGCGGCCGCGCTCGTCCTGCGGCTCACCCATGATGACTACCACGTCCTTGCCCTTCACATCCAAGCCCGCATAATCCGAATACGCGCCCTGCTCTACCCCAAAACCTGCAAAAACCGGCTGTGAAACGGTTTCGGTGAGAAAGGGCGAGGGCATTGGCCCGTAGCTGAACCAGTCGCTCAAATACTCATAGCGCTGCGCGCCCACTTTGATGAAGCCGCCCGGCGCGTAGAGGCTGTGCGTCAGCTGAAAGTGTTGCAAATATGGGTTGTCGTTGCCTGCCACCGGCCCTTGCAAACCTATTTCCGCGAACTGCTTCTGCAGATAATCGGCCGCCAGTTTTTGGCCCGGCTGGCCCGCCTCGCGCCCCTGCATCGCGTCCGACGCTACCACCGTGAGGTGCGTGCGCAGGTCGGCAGGCTGGATGAGGGCGGCGTAGGTCTGCGAAAGGTCGGGCGCGGACGGGGTAGGGGAGGCGCCCTTGGTCTTAACCTTGATTTTGGTGGGCGCGGTCTGCGCGGCGGCGGGTAGAGCGCCGGCCAGCAGCAAGGTTGCCAGCGCGTATGTTTTCAACATGGGGCAGGAGGGAGGAGCTTGGGAGTAGGAAGAAACGAAAACGTCTGTCATCCTGAGCGCAGCGAAGGACCTTATCACGCTTGAAAGGCTGGCAGTAAACAAACTGCTATGTATTCAAACGTGATAAGGTCCTTCGCTTTGCTCAGGATGACAGACGGATTGAACGAGGACTAAAATTACGGCTTGTTCGAGTCAACGACAATGCGGCCGTCGCGGTTGGCCAGCTCCCAGGCGGTGTGGAACACCAGCCGCGCCCGCTTCTCCATTTTATCGAACTGGATTTTCTCGATTTCGTCGCTCTGCTGGTGGTAGTCGGCATGCACGCCATTGAAGAAAAACGCCACCGGTACCTTGTTCACCGCGAAGTTATAGTGGTCGGAACGGTAGTAGAAGCGGTTCGGGTCGGCGGGGTCATCGAAGCGGTAATCGAGGTCGATGGGGCCGTACTGCTTGTTTTCGGCTTCCAGAATCACGCGCAGCTCCGAGGCCAGCTTGTCTGAGCCAATGACGTACACGTAGTCGGGCTTGCCCTCGTGCTCCACGTCGGTGCGGCCAATCATGTCCACGTTCAGGTCGGCCTCGGTGCTGGCCAGCGGGAAAATGGGGTGCTTGGAATAATACTCGGAGCCAAACAAACCCTTTTCCTCGCCTGTCACGCTCAGGAAGAGCAGGCTGCGGCGGGGGCCGTGGCCTTCCTTCTTGGCCTTGGCAAAGGCTTCCGCCATCGTGATAATGGCCGTGGTGCCCGAGCCGTCGTCATCAGCCCCGTTAAACACCTGCCCCTCGTGTTTGCCGAGGTGGTCGTGGTGGGCCGAAATCACGATGACATCCTCCTTCTTATCGGTGCCCTCGATGAAGCCCAGTACGTTCTGCGTGTCCAGCTTTTCGCGCTTGCGCTCGGCTTTAATCTGCATCGGCACCACGTTGAACGTGGCCGTCACCGGCTGTTTGGTCGAGTTAATTTTGCCCAGATACGTCTGCATGGCCGCATCCGTCGTGCCCAGCACGGCCAGGCCCACGGCCGGCGAGATGAAAAACGACGGCACGCGGCTCGGCTTGTCGTTGCCCACCATCACCATTGAGGGCCGCGAAATGAACGGGGCCATGCGCCCCGTTTGCTTGGCGAAGTTGCTGGTGGGGTTGAAGCTCACGAAAAACACCGTGCGGGCGCCCTTTTGGGCCGCCAGCTGGGCCTTGCCGCGGTAGTCGGTGCCCCACTTGGTGGGCGAGCCGTCGGCGCTGAGCAGGGCCTTGCCGCCGTCGCCGGTCGGCTCGCCCATCAGCACCAGAATGTCCTTGCCCTTCACGTCCACATTCGCGTAGTCGGAGTAGCCGGGCTGCTCGATGCCGTAGCCCACAAAAACGGGCTTCACGCTGGTTTCCTGGCCAAAAGGCGAGTCGCCGAGGCCATAGAAATCCGTCAGCCATTCGTAGCTGGTGCCCCCCACTTTCAGGGTATTACCGTCGGCCCAGGTCACCTGTTCCACGTCGAAATGCTGCTGGTAGGGGTCGGTGCCGGTGGTTACCGGGCCAGTCAGGCCGGCGTTTTTGAATTGCTTTTCGATGTAGTCGGCGGCCATGTGCTGGCCTTTCTGGCCGGTTTCGCGGCCTTCGTACTCGTCCGATGCCAGCACGGCCAGGTGGGTGCGCAGGCGCTCGGCGGTTACCTGGTCGGCGTATTTCACGCTCCAGTCTTTGCCGGCGGTTTTGCTGTCGGTGGTTTTGATTTTGATGGCGGGCGCACCGGCCGCCGGCTTGGACTTTACTTTAACCTTGCCCTGCGCGTGGGCCGGGGCAGCGCTGGCCAGCGCGAGAAAGGCCAGCAGGAGAGGAGTTTGCTTCATTGAATTGATATGGTGGGAGAATTTTTGAGTTAGTCTGAACGATGTAGAGACGCAATATTTTGCGTCTCGTCGTGCGTGCCGCGTGGGCGTCGTTAGAACGTCACCGTTCAACGACGAGACGCAAAATATTGCGTCTCTACAGCCCTTTCTGAATTAGCACGCTGGCGTAGGCGGCCACGCCTTCCTGCCGGCCCACAAAACCCAGTTTTTCGGTGGTGGTTGCTTTGATGGAGATGTCCTCTTCGGCAATGCCCATCACGGCGGCCAGCACGCGCTGCATTTCCGGGATGTGCGGGTTCACCTTGGGGCGCTCCAGGCAGATGGTCGAATCGATGTTGCTCACCTCGTAGCCGCGCTCGCGCAGCAGGCGCATCACGCCGGAGAGCAGTTTTTTCGAGTCGATGCCCTTGTACTGCGGGTCGGTGTCGGGGAAGTGAAAGCCGATGTCGCGCAGGTTGGCCGCGCCCAAAAGCGCGTCGCAGATGACGTGGATGAGCACGTCGGCATCGGAGTGGCCGAGGGCGCCGTGGGTGTGCGGCACCTCAATGCCGCCGAGCCAGAAGGGCAGCCCTTCTTTCAATTGGTGAACGTCGTAGCCGAAGCCGGTCCGGATTTTCATAAGCGCAAATGGAAGCGGGCCACCACGGCCCCGCGCAAAAGTACCCGCGGCCGGCACTTCCGCCGTGCAAAGGCGCGGGGCCAGGTTCACAAATAAATAATCTGATTTCGGAATACTATTAAACTAAATTTATTAGCTTTGCATTACCAATAAAATTAGTTAGTCATGCGACAAGCTGAATACTTTTTTTCGCATTGGGGTAAAGTAAACGGGGGCCGTGCGCGTCTGGCTACGCGCAAAAAGGCCTTGCACTGGTTGCAGACCGTAAAAATGCGTTGGAAACTTTGAGCACGTTAAAAGTTTCCATTGTATCTTTGCGGCGTTACTTATGGAAATCAAAGACCGAATCCTGAACCACGCTCAGCAGCTTTTCCTGCGCAACGGCATCAAAAGCGTGAGCATGGATGACATCGCCGCCGACATGGGCATGTCGAAAAAAACCCTGTACAAGTGGTTTGAGAACAAAGACCAGATTGTGCTGGCCGGCATCACCCGGCACCTGGATGGCGTGCAGTGCGACTGCGCATTGGTGGCCGGCAAAGCCGTCAACGCTGTGGAAGAAATGCTGCTGCTGTCGAAATGGGCCGATGAGCAGTTTGCCGACGTGCACCCCAGCATCTTCAACGACATGAAGAAGTATCACCCCACGGCCTGGGACCTGTTCAAATCGCACAAGAACACCTTCATCCTGGCGCAAATCACCCAGAACCTGCGCCGGGGCATGGCCGAGGGCCTGTTCCGCGCCGACCTCGACGTGGAGGTGCTGGCCCGTCTCAACCTGGCCCAGATTGAACTGGCTTTCGATTCCGAGCTGTACCCCACCGCGCAGTTTGGCCCGGTGCGCGTGAACCGGGTGTTCGATGAGCATTTCCTGCTGGGCGTGGCCACCCTCAAGGGCCACAAGCTCATCAACCAGTACCGGCACATCACCGAGGCCGAATAACTCGCTTTTCCCCCGCTTACCCGTTTCTTTTTTAGCTGTTTATGAACACGCTGTTTCGAACCAGATTCCTGCTGGTAGCCGCCCTGAGCGCGGCCGTGCCGCAGGCGCTGCTTGCCCAAGACTCGCCCAAGGCCATGCCCGCGGCTCCGCCCACCACGGGCACCATGCCGCTGAGCCTGCAACAGGCCATTACCTACGCCGTGCAGAACAAGTCGACGCTGCTGGCTACCCGCTTGGGCGAGGCCACGGCCGCCGCCAAAGTGGGCGAAATCAAGAGCGCCGGCCTGCCGCAGGTGAACGTGGCCGCCACGGTGTCGGACAACTTTAAGCTGCAGAAGAGCCTGGTGAGCTTCCCGCTCTCGCAAACGGTGCTCACGCAGAGCGACTTGGCCGCCGCGCAGGGCGGCCAGCAGCAGGTGTTGGGTACGCAACAGCTGGCCCTGCCGCCGCAGCCGTTCGCCTTCGGCCTGCAGTACGCCGGCAACGCCAGCGCCTCGGTGTCGCAGTTGCTGTTTGATGGCTCGTATCTGATTGGTTTGAAGGCAGCTAAGGTGTACACCGAACTGGCCAAAAAGCAAACCCAGCAGGCCGAAATCGACGTGGTGGAGCAGGTGAGCAAGGCCTATTACAGCACGCTGGTGGCCCGCTCGCGCCTCGCCCTGCTGGCCCGCAACGTGCAGCGCCTCGACACGGTGCTTTACCAAACCAATAAGGTTTTCAAAGCCGGTTTCGCAGAGAAGCTGGATGTGGACCGCCTGCGCGTGCAGCGCAACAACCTGGTGGTGGAGCAACAAAAAGCCCAGCGCCTCACTGAATTGAGCGTGAGCTTGCTGAAGTTTCAAATGGGCCTGCCCCAGGGCCAGAACGTGCAGCTGACCGACTCGCTCGGCGCGGCCGTGGTGGATGCCGGTGCCTTGCGCCAGCGCCTCGGTGTGGCCAGCCTGAGCACGGGCGGCGGCGTGGACGGACTGAGCGCCGTGCCCACCGCACCCACCGCACCCGGCAGCGACAACACCGCCGCCCAAAACCGCCTCGACCAGCAGAACGCCTTGTCGGGTGGCCAGTCCATCGCGGCCCGGGGCGCGCTGAACTACAACAACCGCATCGAATTCTCGACCCTGGAAACCCAGCAGGCTCTGGCCGGCCTCGACCTGCGCAACCGTCAGGCCAGTGCCTACCCGCGCCTCGTGCTCACGGGCGCTTACGGTTTCACCGGCTCGGCGGGTACGGCGGGCGACTTGTTTGCCTTCCGCGGGCCAAGCTCGCGCAACTCGGCCGGCTTTGCCAACCAGAACTGGTTTGGCTTTGGCAACGTGGGCCTGAGCCTACAGGTGCCGGTGTTCGACGGCTTCCGCCGCAAGTACCTGGTGCAGCAGAGCCGCCTGCAGCAGCAAACCATCGAGCGCGGCTTCGATACCCTGAAGCAAAGCATTGATTTACAAGATGCCCAGAGTCGTACTACGCTCATCAACGCGCTGGATGTGCTGGACAACCAGAAAGCCAACCTTGACCTGGCTACCGACGTGGCCCGCGTTACGCGCATCAAATTCAACGCCGGCGTGGGCTCCAACCTGGAGGTGATTACGGCCGAAACCGACCTGCGCTCGGCCCAGACCAACTACTACGGTGCCATCTACGACGTGCTGGTGGCGAAAGTCGACCGCGACAAAGCGACTGGCGAGCTCTACAATCAGGTTAAAAAATAATGTAGCGAGGACTTTGTAGTCCGCGATGGCAACCAAATTCAACGGCACGACTCGCGGACTACAAAGTCCGCGCTACCCGCCCTCCGATATCTTAAAAACACCCCGCTTATCCATGCGTTTCTCCTCAACCCAACCCGCTGCGCTGTTTCTCGCCGGTACCCTGCTGCTCGCCTCCTGCGGCGGCTCTTCCAACAAAGACCCCAAGGCCGAGCTCGCCAAGCTGAAAGGCGAGCAGGCCGCCACGCAGGCTAAAATCGCCGAGCTGGAAGCCAAAACCGGCGGCCCCGCCACGGTGGCCCCCACGCCGGTTTCGGTGATGAACGCCAAGCCCGAGAGCTTCAAGAGCTACCTCGAAGTGCAGGGCCGCGTCGATTTCGACCAGAACGCCACCGTGGGTGCCCGCGCCGCTGGCTCGCTCACCAGCATCCGCGTGGAGCGCGGCGACCGCGTGAGCAAGGGCCAGGTGCTGGCTACCATCGATGCCAGCATCCTCGACGCCAACGCGGCCGAACTGCGCACCCGTATGGACCTCGCCAAGACGGTCTACGAGAAGCAAAAGAGCCTCTGGGACCAGCAGATTGGCACCGAAATCCAGTACCTGCAAGCCAAAAACAACTACCAGGCCCTGCAACGCAACCTGGCCACGCTCAATCAGCAGCGCGCTTTGTATAGCGTGGTGGCCCCGTTCTCGGGCACCGTGGATGAGGTGCTGCCCAAGCTGGGCGAAATCACGGCGCCCGGTGCGCCGGTGGTGCGCCTGACCAGCGGCACGGGCGGCAAAATCCTGGCCGATGTGTCGGAAGCCTACGGCAACAGCATCAAAGCCGGCGACGCGGCCGTGGTGACCATCCCGGACCTGGGCGACGAGGAGCTGCCCGCCACCGTGCGCGTGGTGAGCCGCAGCATCAACGCTACCAGCCGCACGTTTACCGTGGAGCTGCGCCTGAAAAGCGCCAAAGCCGCTACCCTGCGCCCCAACATGGTGGCCACGGTACGCATCCAGAACTACAACGCGACCAACGCCACGGTTATCCCGGTTGATATCGTGCAGCACGACGAGGAAAACAGCTACGTGTACGTGGTAGCCCAGGAGGGCGGCAAGGCCGTGGCCAAGAAGCGCGTCATCAAAACCGGCAACACCTACAACGGTAAAGTCGAAGTAACCAGCGGCCTGACGGCTGAGGATAAAATCATTTCGGCCGGCTACCAGAACCTGAACGAAGGCCAGAAAGTGGCCGTGCAGGGCGCGTAGTCACGCAATTATTTCTCAAGCTTTTAGAGAAGAAACCATGCAGGACATCGAAAAAGAATTTGGCCCAACCAGTTGGTCCATTAATAACAAGACTAGCATTTACATCATCACGGTGCTGCTGTGCGTGGCGGGCATATTTGCCTACATCAAGCTGGGCAAGGAGAAATTCCCGGACATCGTGATTCCGCGCATCATCGTGGCCACGGTGTACCCCGGCACCTCGCCTACGGACATTGAAAACCTGGTGACGCGCCAGCTCGAAAAGGAGATTAAGAGCGTGAACGGGGTGAAACACATCAACTCCACCTCGAACCAGGACTATTGCATCGTGGACGTCGAGTTTACCTCTGGCGTGGACGTGCAGGCCGCCAAGCAGCTCATCAAGGATGCCGTGGACAAGGCCAGTACCGAGCTGCCCAACGACCTGCCGAGCGCCCCGCTGGTGAAGGAAATCAACATTTCCGAGCAGCCCATCATGTTCGTGAACCTGGCCGGCAACCTGCCCGCCGCCCAGCTCAAAAAGTTCGCCGACGACTTCCAGGACAAGATTGAGGCCCTGCCCGAAATCACCCGCGTCGACATCGTGGGCGCCCTCGACCAGCAGGTGAACGTGGACGTGGACCTGAACAAGCTGCGCGCCTCGCGCCTGGGCTTCACCGATATTTCCCGCGCCATCGGCGGCGAAAACGTGACCGTGTCGGGTGGCTCCATCGATGTGGGCGGGCAGAAGCGCGCCGTGCGCGTGGCCGGCCAGTACGTGCGGGCCGCCGACATTGCCGATATCCAAATCAAAAACCTGAATGGCGCACCCGTGCGCCTCGGCGACATCGCCACCGTGACGGACGGTTTCAAGGACCGCGAAAGCTACGCCCGCCTCGACGGCAAGCCTGCCATCACCCTGAACGTGGTAAAGCGCCAGGGCGAAAACCTGATTGACGCTTCCGACAAAATCAAGGCCCTGATTGCCGACTCCAAAGCCAGCCTGCCGAAAGAACTCACCATCACCGTAACCGGCGATACCTCCAACGACACCCGCGTGACGCTGCACGACCTCATCAACACCATCATCATCGGCTTCCTGCTGGTGACGCTGATTCTGATGTTCTTCATGGGCACCACCAACGCCTTGTTTGTGGGCCTGTCGGTGCCGATTTCGATGTTCCTGGCTTTCCTGGTTATCCCCGTATTTGGCTTCACACTGAACATGATTGTGCTCTTCGCCTTCCTGCTGGCGCTGGGCATCGTGGTCGATGACGCCATTGTGGTTATCGAAAACACCCACCGTCTGCTTCACGAGCACCCCAACCTCGACACTCCTAAGGCCGCCAAATTCGCCGCCGGCGAAGTATTCGTGCCGGTTCTGGCCGGTACGCTGACCACGGTAGCACCGTTTGTGCCGCTGTTGTTCTGGCCCGGCATCGTGGGCTCGTTCATGTACTACCTGCCCGTTACGCTGATTATCACGCTGATGGCTTCGCTTATTGTGGCCTTCATCATGAACCCGGTGTTTGCCGTGAGCTTCATGGAGCGTGAAGAGCATTTCGAAGAGGACCTGCACAGCAAGCCCAAGTTGACCCGCAATTTCCTGATTGCGATGGGCGTACTGCTCGTCATTGCCATCCTCGGCTATGTGTCGCACTCCACCTTCGTGGGCAACCTGTCCATCACGGTTATCCTGCTCTGCTTCCTCGATAAGTTCGTGTTTGTGAAGATGATTGCCTGGTTCCAGACGCGCGCCCTGCCGCGCTTCCAGAACGGCTATGCCGGCCTCGTGCGCTGGTCCATCACCCACCCCGTGATTGTGATGATTGGTGTGGTGGTGCTGTTTTTCGGTTCGTTCGTGGCCGTGGGCATCCGCAAGCCCGCCGTGGCCTTCTTCCCCAAAGGCGACCCTAAGTTCATCTACACCTACCTGAAAATGCCCGTCGGCACCCGCGTAGCCGTCACTGACTCCATCACCAAAGTGCTGGAGAAACGCATCTACGGCGTTATCGGCGAGCATAACCCCGACGTGGAATCGGTCATCACCAACGTGGCCATCGGTGCCGGCGACCCCGGCGAAGCCACCGCGGCTGGTGTATCGCAGTCGCACATGGGCAAGGTCGGCGTGGCTTTCAAGGAGCTCAGCGAGCGCACCGGCCCGGCCACCCACACCTACATGGATAAAATCCGCGAAGTGGTGAAAGGCATTCCCGGCGCCGAAGTCTCCGTCGACCAGGAGGCCAGCGGCCCGCCCACGGGCAAGGAAATTGCCATTGAAGTTGCTGGCGACGACTACCCCAAGCTGGCTGCTTTGTCGAAAAAGGTAATTCGCTACGTCGATTCGATGAAAATCGGCGGCGTTGAGCAGCTGCGCTCTAACCTCGAAGACCGCAACCCCGAAATCGCCGTCAACATCAACCGTACCCGCGCCAACCGCGAAGGCATCAGCACCGGCCAGATTGGGATGGAAGTCCGCACGGCCATCTACGGCACCGAGGCCAGCAAATTCAAGACCCCGGACGACGAGTACCCCATCCAGGTGCGCTACGCCAAGCCCTACCGCGACGACGTAGACGCCGTGGTGAATGCCCCGCTCACCTTCCGCGACGCCACGGGTGCCGTGCGCCAGGTGCCCATTTCGTCGGTGGCCGATGTCACCTATGGCAGCACCTACGGCGGCATCAAGCGCAAGGACACCAAGCGCATCATCACCATCAGCTCCAACGTGCTGGGCGGCTACACCGGCCCCGACGTGGTGCGCAACATCCAGACGGCCCTCAAAGCCTTCCCGTTGCCGCCCGGCTACACCATCAACATGGGCGGCGCCCAGGAAAACCAGAAAGAAACCAGCGACTTCCTGCCGCTGGCCGGCATCGGTGCCCTCGGCCTCATCTTCCTGATTCTCGTCACGCAATTCAACTCGTTCAGCAAGCCGGTTATCATCCTCTCCGAGGTGCTGTTTTCCATCGCCGGTGTGTTCTGGGGCCTGGCCATCACGGGCCAGAGCGTCAGCATCGTGATGACGGGCGTGGGCATCATCGCCCTGGCCGGTATCGTGGTGAAAAACGGGATTCTGCTGGTCGAATTCATGGACATGCTGCGGGCGCAGGGCATGCCGCTGCGCGAGGCCATCGTGCTGGCCGGCCGCACCCGCCTGAATCCGGTAATCCTCACGGCTACGGCCGCCACGCTGGGTCTTATCCCGCTGGCCATCGGCCTGAACATCGACTTTTACGAGCTGTTCAACTCTGGCAACGCCCACTTCTTCATCGGTGGCGAATCGGTAACGTTCTGGGGCCCACTGGCCTGGACCATCATTTTCGGTCTGGTGTTCGCCACGGGAATCACCCTGCTGGTCGTGCCGGTAATGTATTTGCTGAGCGAATCGCTGAAGGGAAAAATTTCCGGAAAAAATCCCGACAACGTTGCAACCATTTCCGAGGAGGTGGACTCTGAAGAAGTACAGGCGGCCACGCCGCCTGTACTAGCCTAACGTTTCAGGCGTTGGGTGCCCGCTGGCCGGCTGTTGTTGCAGCAGCGGCCGCCGGTGGGCACTTTCCCCGCTGCCGCGGGGCGCTACCGAAACCTAGTGCCTACCCCTGCCTCACCATCTTTTTCCGCAACTCTATTTATGTACGTATCCACCATTAGCTCCACGCACACGCCTACTATCGAGCAGCAGGTGTTCCGCATTATCAGCAAGCGCAAGGCCATCCGGGCCAGCCGCGTGCGCAAAACCGCCAGCCTCGCCCGCGACCTGCGCTTCGAGACCCTCGACGTGGTCGACATCATTCTGGAACTGGAGCGCAACTTCAGCATCACCATCCCCGACGAAGTGCCGCTCTATACCGTGGGCGACTTCGTGCGCTTCGTGCGCGACCACGCCGCCGCCGCGTAATTATTTTTACGGCTAGCCCAGCAAAAAGCCCCGACAACTCATGTTGCCGGGGCTTTTTGCTTATCGGGTTCGATGGTCTGGTCTAGCGGACGTTACCGCCAGTGTCTAGCGTGCCGGGGTCGGAAGCATTGCGGCTACCCTCCCAGGTCCGAACGGTGGGGCCGTTGGTTGTGCCCGTGGGCTGGGCATCGGGGCCAGCTTCGTGCACCGGGCGCGGGTTGCTGCTTTCGGGCGAGCCCAGGCCGGAGTCGGTGTTAGACAAAGCAGACGAGTGGGTGGTAGTGCCGGCGTGCTTAGCCGATTCTTCGGCTACCTGTGCGGTAGGGGCGGCGGGGTCGTTGGAGTGCGAGGGCTGGGCGGCTGGAGTAGCCGTTTTCGGCGTCAGGCCGCTGGCGGTTGATGGAATAACTTCGGCGCTGGTTTTGGCCTCGCTGGGGCGGGTCAGTTCCCACTCGTGAAACTTGTCCATTTCGCCTTTCAGCGTGGTCGAGAACCAAGCCACGAGGGCCACGTCATCGAGCAGTCCCAGCACCGGAATAAAGTCCGGAATCAAGTCAATCGGGCTCAGGAAGTAAATAAGCACAGCCACGGCTGCTGCCACCGTGGTGCCAGGCACGCCCGTGTACTCACCCGACATCGACGCCTTGATGAGCCGGAACATGGTCTGCAGGGTCTCCCAGACTTCGTGGGCCAGCGTGCCCACGTCGTTTTTCTCGCTGGCCTTCTTGTAGGCGTCGGTTAGCAGCGTTTTCATGCGCGTGGGCTGCTTGATGTAGCCCTCAGCGGTGTTCAGAAACTTCTTGAAAATAGCGGAACCAGCAACGTCGTTGCTGCTCGGCGGGGTTTGTTGGTTTTGAGCCACGGAATGCGGAGGTTAAAAAAGACAAATGGATGGAAAGACAAGCGCCGCTCATCTAAGCCTGAATACTACATTACGGAACCTAAGGTTATGAAAAAGGCCTGTATTACCCCCGCCAAACGCCAGAATAATCGGCTTGTTTTGATGTGCTATGCACAATAATCGCCACGCCTGAAAAGTCATTACACAACAAAGGCCTGCTTCGATAATGAAACAGGCCTTTGCACAGCGTTGAAATCGGATGTCAGCCTATTCAAACACCTTAACTACAAATACATAGTCCTGCAGTTTCTTAAGCTGCTGGGGCCGCCCGGTACCGGCCAACTGGCCAAAACGGGGCAAATGGTAAGGGTAAGCCGCCGCCGATTTAGCGGCTGCCAGCGAATCAACCAGGTGCACCAGATACGAGGACTTGGTGGCGAACGCGGCGCTCTGCGCATCGTTCTGCCGGCCGCTTACCACGCCAATCAGGTTGCCGCGCTCATCAAGCAGCGGGCCGCCCGAGTTGCCCGGGTTCACCGGAATGCTCACCTGGTAAAAAGCGGTATCGCCTTCAAAACCCGAGCGGGCGCTCAGCGAGCCTTCGCCGTACACCACATCCTCGCGCGGGTAGCCCAGCGTGTACACCCGCTCACCCAAATCGGCCTGGCCGGATTTGATAGCGTAAGGCAGGCGGCCGAAGCCCGTGAATTTCTTATCCGTAATCCGCAGAATGGCCAGGTCGTGCTTGATGTCTGAATAGACCGGCTCGGCGTGGTAGCGCTGTCGGTTGCGGCCTTCAATCAGTAGCGAATCAGCACCTTGAATAACGTGGTAGCTGGTTACGATATAGCCTTCCGAAGTAAGGGCGAAGCCCGTACCGCTGAACTTGCCTGATGGGGCTGGCAGAGACTCCTTGCCCCGCTGGGTGTTCAGCGTCAGTTTCAGGTCTTTCTGGCTTTTCTTAATGCGCTCCACTTCACGGCGAAGGGCTTGGTAGCTGGCCGGAACGGGCAGATGCGAAGTCTTCCACAAATCCAGGCCCAGCAGGGTGGCAAACACGGCCATCACGGCTACCGAGGCGGCTACGCCCACGGTGGCGCGGTGGCCGCTCCAAAACTCGCGCAGCTTGCGCTCGGTGCGCGAAATGCGCAGCATCGGGTTCACCGTGTGGGTGAGGCCGGTGGCGGGCTGGGCCATTTCTTCGGGGGCATCGGCGGCCAGCATGGCGGCGTGGATGCCGCGCAGCTGCTGGCGGGCCTGCTGGCGCTGCCCGTAGGCGCGCAGCGTGCTGGTCATCTCGCTGAAGTCGGCGTAGCGCAGGGCCAGGGCCGGGTCGGCCGCCAGGCGTGCTTCGAGGTTGGCGCGGGCGGGCCCGGCCAGCTCGCCGTTCGAGTAGGCTTCAAATAAGGCGTAATAGTCTGCTTCAGTCATCATGGGTAAATGCTGCGGGCCGGGGCCGGCGGCGGTAAGCGAATGGGAGGTTCCGCCGATTATTACCGACGGCTAACGATATTAGATAGGCTCTTCTTTATAGTGGGCGAAGAATAATTTTTTCAGGCGCACAAGGCACTTGTATTTCTGGTTTTTAGCGTTGTCGGCGTTGGTGTAGCCGAATTCTGCCGTGAGGTCCTGCATCGACTTATCGAGCAGGTAAAAGCCTTCCAAAAGTGAGCGGCACGGTTCCCCGAGGTGGTTCAGGGCCTCGCTCATGGTGGCGAAACGGCGGTCCTGTTCCTCGGCGGCCAATAGGTCTTCTTCGGCTCCCGTATTCAGGTACGGGCCGTGCTCCTCGTCGTCGAGCAAGCGCACGCCGAAGCGGCTTTTGCTGGTCAGGCGCTTGAGCCACAGGCGGCGGCACACGGCGTAGAGGTAGGTTTTAATCTGGCAGTTGAGCTCGAGGGAGCCGTCGCGTACTTTTTCATAAAACACCATCACGCCTTCCTGGTACACGTCCTGGGCGTCGTCCTCGGTGCCGCTGTTTTGCAGCACGAAGTGTGACACCATGGGCCAGTGCAGCCGGTAGAGGTGGGCCAGGGCCCGCTCATCGCCGCCGCGAATGGCGGCAATCAGCGCGTCGTCGGTAGGAGTCAAAGAAGAGGAAGTTGGATTGCCCCTGCTCATTCACTTTGGGAGTTAATACAGGCGAAGGCTACAAGTAACCCACTTAAAATATTTTTTTCCGGGGCGGGTTACCTTTCCAGAAAGCGGGAATAAAGGGCGTTTTTAAGTTAACCCGTTTTCAAAATTACCCCCAAAGATGAAAAATCTGTTTAAAGCTGCTGCCCTGGGCCTGGCCCTCACCGCTGGTCTGACTTCGTGCGGCGAAAAGAAGACCGAAGAAACCACTACCGTTGAGACCCCTGCTACCGGCACGGAGACCACCACTACCAGCACCACCGACACCACCGCTATGGCTGCTCCTGCTGCTGACACTACGGCTGCTGCTGCTCCTGCTGCTACCACCACGACTACGACCGAAGAGAAGAAGTAGTTTGCTGCTGGCCCCTGCGGCCAGCGCAAATCTTCGTCATTCGACGCTGGCAGCCCGGATTTTCCCAAGTGGAAAGTCCGGGCTGCTTTTTTGTGCCCATTGGGCATTATTCTGCCAGCCGCAGCAAATCGGCGGCGATGCCGGGCCAGGGTTGGTGCAGGTTGAGGGTGACGACGCGTACCGGGTGCCCGCCCAGCGTGTAGCGAAGGTCTACGTCCTGCGTGGCGGCGGGATAAAGCAAAATACCTTCCAGGGCCTGGCCAGGGGCGGGGCGCTGGTTCTGAAGGTAGGCGTAGAGTTGGTAGAGGTGCGGGGCAATGAGGCGCTGCCGGTCGTAGCGCGGGCGCAGAGCGGCAGCGTAATATTTGGTGTCGAGAATGATTTTGCGGTCGGGCGCTTCCAGTGTGGTGTCGGTGAGCATGGTAGGCAGCAGGGCGAGGTCGGCGGATTGTGAGGCCTCGGCCTGCCAGGCAATGGTTTCGGCAAATACGCGGTAGCGGCGCTGCTCGCGGCGGAAAAAATTGCGCGTGAACTGCTCGAAGATGCGCGCCATCAATACTTCATCGCGCCGGAAATCGGTGAAGCGTTTGCGGCCGGTGGCGGTAGGCTCGGGCAGGGCCGTGAGCCACACCAGCTCGCAGATGTGAACCAGAAACGCTGCTTGGCTATCCAGTCGCTGCCGCCGCAACTCCCGAAACGTGGCGGCCGTGGGTGGCGGCAGCGTGGCGTCATTCAGCCCCGCCGGAAACCGCTGGCTGACCTGGTGCAACTCGCGACGTAGCGTGGAGGGCAAGGCCCCCGCGCGTCCCAGCACACCCAGCGTCTGGGCAATAAGGCGGTGCAAAGGCGAGGCAACACTCAGCTCATCGAAGGTGCAGATGGCGCGGCCCTGTCCCAGCAGGCCACGGCCCAGCGTGGGAGCCAGCTCTACGCGGCCGCGCAGGCTGGTGAGTTCGGCTTGCTGAGTTTCAAAAGTGCGCGGCAGACCGGTTTTCAGCAGGCGGCAGGTGGCGTGTAGCAGCACCTGGGCCAGCAGCCCCAGCGGCCGCTCAAAAGGCGTGGCTTCGCTAGCTAACAGTACGGCAGGCTCTGGCAGCCGGTTCCAGGCGTAGCAGAGGAAGTAGTAGAGGGTGGGGAGCGGTATCACAAAATTGGTTGGACTGGTCGCATGGACTGCCTGTTACGCCAGCAGCTTGCGGAGCTGCGCGGCAGCCGTAGCCGGCTGTTCGCGCCAATAATCAGCCAGCAGCGGCCCGATTTCCTGCTCGAAAATCAGGCGCAGCCATTCCGAAGCCTGCTCCGGCCGGGCCGGTGGCTGGCAGAAGTAACTGTGGCCAATTTCAAAGTCTGGTCCCAATTCGGGGTCGTCGGCAATGGTTTGATTGAGGGCGACCATGCGGGTGCAGAGTTGTTCGATAACTTGGTCAGGTACTTGGCGGGCCGCCAGCTGCTGCCGGAGGGGCGCGCCAAACTGCGGCCCCAGCGCCACAAAGGCGAAGCGGCGGCGCAGCGCATAGTCCAGCGGGCTGAGCGAGCGGTCGGCCAAATTGAGCGTGCCGATGACGTAGAGGTTGTCCGGGACGAAGAATTTGGGAGCGTCGGGTGGGGCGTAGGGGAGGCGCAGGGCGTGGGCGGGGCCGCGCTTGTCGGCTTCGAGCAAGAGCAGCAGCTCGCCGAAAATGCGCGGCACATTGCCCCGGTTCACCTCGTCAATTAGCAAAAAATACGGCCGGCCAGGGTCGGCAGCAGCGCGCTGGCACAGCAGCGGCAGCACACCGGGCACTAGGTGAAAACTGCCTTTGGCATCGGGCCGGAAGCCCAGCATAAAGTCCTCGTAGCCGTAGCTGGGGTGGAACTGCACCAGCTCGATGCGGCTTTCATCCTGCGCGCCCAGCAGGAGCCAGGCCAGGCGCCGCGCCAGAAAGGTTTTGCCCGTGCCGGGTGGGCCTTGCAGCAGCAGGTTGCGGCGGCGGGCTAGGCCGGCCAACGCGGCATCCAACGCACTTTCCGTGATGAACAGCTCGGCCAGCGCCTCGGCGCGGGTGTAGGTTGGCGCGGTGTAGGGCGTGCCGGGCTCGGCCGCGTGGGCAGGCAGAGCGTCGGCGTTTTTGGCCAGGCCGGTGTATAAATCCTCAGCTTGTTGGTGGGCCACTTCCTCGCCATCGGCGCCGGAGCCGGAGGTAAGTACCGGCCGCTTCGTGCTGATGGTGAAGTCCAGGCTTTCGAGCAGGGCGTTGGTGGGGGCGCCGGCGGGGCGGGGCCAACGGGCGGCGGGGTTGCCGGTGGCTAGGCGGTAGGCCAGCTCGGCCACGGCACGGGGCGGGTAGCGCCGGCCCCGGTACACCAGTTCGTACACGGTGCTGGGCGGCAGCGGGCGGCCTTCGCGCGCTATCTGGCGCAGGGCGCGCAGTATCTGCTCGCGGGTGAGCAGCGGGACGGATTCGGCAGAGGCAACAGACATAGCGGACAAGCAAGGTAGAGCCGGAACAGCAAACGGCTTTAACCAAAAAAGTCTCCCGGCCGGGCCGGGAGACTTTTGGAGCTGAAATCGTAACGAAGAAATAATGCCTCCGGGACTAGGGCGCTACCGTAAACTTGCGCGTTACCGAGTTGTACGGGCCGGGAATCATGTTGCCGCTGGCATCTACCAGCTCCAGTTTCACGGTGTTTTCGCCGGCGGGCAGGCCTTCCATCATGTAGGGCATCCAGCGGTCGAGCATGAACTCGGTGCCGTTGATGGTGGCGCGGACGCGGTTTCCACCGGGCTCCAGCGTGGTGTTCACCAGGTAGAAGTCGAGCATGATGCGCTTGGCATCAGCGCCCGAGTACGTGTCTTTGGGGCGGCTGTAGAACAGGTTCGGGGCCTTGGTGTCGATGATGGGCGTGGCCGGCGCGGGAGTGTTGCCCACGTTGATGATGCGCAGGTCGTAGGCACCGCGGTGCTTCAGGCTCTCGTGGTAGGAGCGCGACAGGAACGAAAGCACCACGTGCTGGCCGTCAGGAATCGGCTTGCTGAATTTGGTGTCGTAGTGGGCCGTGTAGGGCTCATTATCCACAATGTTGTGGATGTGCTGGCCTTTCATCGAGTTGGCCATTTCGGCCATATGGGGGCCGCCGCTCATTTTGGTGAGCAGGAAGTTGCTGATTTGGTAATCGAAAGCCACTTCGCCGCTGGGCACGGTAGAGCCGGCAATGGGGGCGCGCAGCTGCATCTGGGCTTCGGGGAACTTGGGCGAATCGCCGAAGGGCGTCAGGCGAATGCCGTTCGATTCCATGCTTTCGCCGCTGCCGCCGGCACGGGTGGCGCTGGGGTTGTTGCCGCCGGCATTGGCGCTTACGTCGGTGGCGGGCTTGCTCGTTTCGCAGCTAGCCAGCAATGCCAGCGTAACGGTGGTGCTGCACAGCAGCCAGAGGGGGCGTTTCATAGAATCGAACTTTAAAAAAAGGGGTAGTGGTTTATTTGATAGTAACCATAAACGAAGTCGCTTACGGAGAAGGACCGGTGCCGGGTTTTGCTTAACTTGCGCCGTTGCCCACCAAGGAGCCTACGCGGCCTCAAAGTAAACTCAATTTTATTATGCAAGACCAACTTCTTGACCATATTCCCTCGCTCGACCTCGCCGACTTCCGTTCCGGCGACCCCGAGCGCAAAGCCCGTTTCGTGCAGCAGCTCGGCGAGGCTTACCAAAACATTGGCTTTGTAGCCCTGAAAAACCACGGCCTCAACGACGAGCAAACCAAGCAGCTGTACGCCGACGTGCAGGCCTTCTTCGGACTGCCCGACGAAGCCAAGCAGCGCTACGAAAAGCCCGAGCTGGCCGGTCAGCGCGGCTACATCAGCAAGGGCAAGGAGCACGCCAAGGGCCGCAACACCGGTGACCTGAAGGAGTTTTACCACGTCGGCCAGGAAGTGCAGGACGAGGACCCCATTAAGAGCGAGTACCCCGACAACATCTGGCCCGAGGAACTCAGCACGTTTAAAGACACGGCCCTGACCACCTACCGTACTCTGGAGGCGGCCGGCAAGGACGTACTACGCGCCATCGCACTGTACCTGCACCTGCCCGAAAACTACTTCGATGACAAGGTGAAAAACGGCAACAGCATCCTGCGCCCCATCCACTATTTCCCCATCGAAGACCCGGACGCGGTGCCGGCTGATGCCGTACGCGCCGCCGAACACGGCGACATCAATCTGATTACCCTGCTGATGGGCGCCAGCGCCGACGGCCTGCAAGTGAAGCGCCGCGACGGCAAGTGGATTCCCATCACGGCCCTGCCCGACCAGATTGTGGTGAACGTGGGCGACATGCTGCAGCGCCTCACCAACGGCGTGCTGAAAAGCACCATCCACCGCGTGGTGAACCCGGCCCGCGAAAAAATGAACACCTCGCGCTACAGCATCCCGTTCTTCATGCACCCGCGCTCCGAAATGAGCCTGGCCGCCCTGGAGCACTGCGTGACGCCCGACAACCCTAAAAAGGAGGCCGACATCACGGCCGGCGAGTTCCTGAACGAGCGCCTGATTGAGCTGGGTTTGAAGAAGAAGTAAGGTTGGGTAAAACCGCCATCAGCACGTCATGCTGAGCGTAGCCGAAGCATCTCTACCGCGCAAGTAATCCAATTGGAGCAACGAAGCGGTAGAGATGCTTCGACAGGCTCAGCATGACGTTCTTTTTTGTTCTGGTATGACCGTTCCGGCCTCCGTTCCGAATCCTGCCCCGCACCCAGCCGCCCCCGTTTCCCTCACGCCGCCTCCGCGGCGCTCGGGCAAGCGCACGCGGCGGGTGCGGGGCATTATTTTTTTGAAGGATGTGGCCGTGCTGGCCTGCACGGCCTTTGGCGGACCGCAGGCGCACGTGGCCATGATGTTCCGGCTGCTGGTAGACAAGCGCCGCTACATCAGCACGGCCGAGCTGCTGGAATTGCAGGCGCTGTGCGCGCTGCTGCCGGGGCCAACTTCGACCCAGACTATTACCGTGATTGGGTTTCGGCTGGGCGGGCCGAACCTGGCTTACCTCACGCTGCTGGTCTGGATGCTCCCGGCCGTGACGCTGATGACGCTGGCCGGCCTCACCCTGAGCCACCTCGACCCGGCCCGCGTCGCGGCGCTGGTGCAGTTTGTGCAGCCGGTGGCGGTGGGTTTCGTGGCGTTTTCAGCCTACAAGATTGCGGAGAAGGTTATCCATACCAAAACGGCCGTGGGGCTGATGGTGGCTGCAGCCATGCTGGCCTATTTCTTTCAGCTGCCCTGGATGCTGCCGCTGCTGCTGCTGGCCGGCGGGGCCGTGACCACGGTGCGCTACCGCAAGCACGCCATTGTGCAGGAAAAAAAGCCCCTGCGTGTGGAGTGGGCCAACTTTTTCCTCTGGTTTGGCATCTTGGTGGGGGCGGCGGTACTGGGCCACTACACGCGCTGGCTGCCGGTGCGGCTGTTCGAGAATTTCTACCGCAACGGCTCGCTGGTGTTTGGGGGCGGGCAGGTGCTGGCCCCGTTGCTCTACGCCGAGTTTGTGGAGTTCAAGAAGTACCTCACGGGGCCGGAGTTTCTGTCGGGGCTGGGGCTGGTGCAGGCCATGCCGGGGCCCAATTTTTCCTTCGCGGCCTACATTGGGGCGCTGGCCATGCGGCCGGCGGGCGGAACCGGCATGCAGGTGCTGGGCGCGGCGGTGGGCACGGCGGGCATATTTCTGCCGGGCACGTTTCTGATATTCTTCGTGATTCGCTTCTGGGACCGGCTACGGCAGTACCGCGTGGTGCAGGCTTCGCTGGAGGGCATCAACGCCGTGAGCGCGGGGCTGGTGTGCGCGGCCACATTTCTGCTCTACCACCCGCTGCCCTACCGCCTGCTGGAACTGCCGTTTCATCTCGGCCCTATCGACTCGCTGCCGCTGAACCCGCTGCTGGTGGGCCTCACCTTCCTGCTGCTGCTCTGGGAAAAGGTGCCGAGCGTGGTTATCATCGCCGTGGCGCTGCTGGCAGGGGCGGTGCTGTAGCGGGCTTGAAGAGAGGAAAGGAAACATCCTGAAAGGACAGCTCTTAGCAATAGCTAGCGTGTCCGGACATCCAGTATGGTGTGCCGGTGGCGGGCCAGTGGCCTAAACTATCGCGCCGTGAGGTAGGCCGTGCGGGCTTCTTCCAGCTCGGTCACTAGTTCGGCCCGCTGGCGCAACAGCTCGGCTCCCACGGCCGGCGCACGGCGGAACAGCCGCGCTGCCCGCAGCCGCCGCAGCCGCGCCGAAAGAGTGCTCCAATAACTCAGGGCGTAGAAGCCGGTAAAGGGCAGGCTGAGCACGTAAAGGGCCGTCAGTCGCCAGTCGTGCGTGAGCCAGTGTTGCACGGCAGCTGCTTGTAGAGTATAGGCTAGGGGGAAGGTTATCATGCCCATTACCAGCATGATGGGCGCCACAAACTCTACGTCCTTAGTCGCCCGCTTGGCCACAGCCGATGGTAAAATATAGGGTAAGTAGTTATTGATGACTCCATAAAGCCATACCGGCGCGCCGAAAACCAGGTTGAGCAGGCCCACCACGGAGCCGCGCCGCTGGCTGTCGAGCGCCTCGTCGGTGAGGCCGTGGCGGCGCAGGTCGGCCAGGTAGGTTTCGAACTGGGTACGGGCGGCAGTGAGGCGCTCGGGGAAGTGCTGTTCGGCCCAGGGCAGGGCTTGCAGCAGGGTGCGGCTCAGCTGGAAGTTGTCGTAGAGCGTGTCGGGGTCGTCGTCGGGGTTGAGGTGGCTGCCGAATATGCGCTCAATCTGCTGTACAAAGGCGTCCTCGGCCGCGTCGCGGGTGATGACCAAGCGGCGTTCCAGCGCCACCCGAATAGCCTCGGTGAGCTGGTCGGCGGCTTCATCGGGGTCTTGGGCGTAGGCGGCAGCATAATCGGCCACGATAATGGGCGGGGCCACGTTCAGCAGCACATCCGACCGAAACTTGCTGGGGTCGAAATAATTGGTGGCTACTGGTATCACTTTCAGGCCCAGCTTAAAATGGTGCCGGGCCTCGGCCCCCAGCGCAATGCGGGCCGCGCCGGTTTTGAGGGGCCGCAGGCGGCGTTCGCTCACGCTGGTGCCCTCCGGGAAAATCATGATGGTGCCGCCCCGGCCCAGGTAGTCGTAGCAACGGCCAAACGTAGCCTCGTTCTGCGCCGCGCGCTGCTCATGCGTGACCGGGCCGCCGTTGCCTACATCCTGCGCCCGGTAGATGGGAATAGAATTGCCCGACTCCATGATGGCCCGCAGGATGGGGTTGACGAAAAACGTGCTTTTGGCCAGAAAGGCGATGGGCTGGCGGCGGTTCACGGCCGCCAGCAGCGGGTCCATGAGGGTGTTGGGGTGGTTGCCGGCCAGCAGGAGCGGGCCGGGCAGGTGCAGGCGCTCGGGGTGCCGTACCTCGATGCGGCGGAAAAAGACCCGCAGCGCAACCTGCACCAGCGGTTTCATTACAGTATAAAAAAGCATGGGCGGGAATACGGCGTGTAGCCCCGAAAGATAGGCCCGCGCCGCCCCCAAACGTCAAGCGCCGCCAAACCCGGGGGCTTGGCGGCGCTAGCGGCCGTGGTAGTCAGGTGCGGATTATTTCTTCTTTTTCTTTTCGGCTTTGGCTTTCGCCTTGGCTTTTTCTTCGTCGCGCTTGGCCTTGTCTTTGGCTTTTTTGGCGGCGGCTTCTTCCATTTTCTTGCGCTTGCCGGGGTATTTGGCGTCGAAGGCCATCACCTTAGCAATGCTGTCGGCGTCGGCAATGGCCTTGCGGCTGGTCACGCGGCCGGTGAGCGAAACGTAGTCGCCCTCGGTGATTTGGGTGGTGGTGCCGTCGGTGGCCGTCACCACGCCGGCCGGGGTGATGACGGTGCCGTTAATCAGCTTTTTATCAGCTGTGAGCGGGTTGCTGATGCCGAGCTCGGTGAGCACCACGCGGCCCTTCTGCATCGAGATGCCGTCCTTTATTCCCTCAGTGGCCGCTGCTACTGCGCGCGGCTTCGGCTGCACGCGGCCCGGGCGTGCCGTCTGCGCCTGCACCCCGGCAATATTCAGCAAAGCCAACGCAAAAACATAGAAGAGGGAATTCTTGATATTCATGGGAAAGTTAAAAATAGAATAGGGAAAAACGCAACGATAATTGCTTTCAATGCGCAAATATAAGCCTTTTCCGGAACATAACAGTTGCATTATGTTTAGGTCAAGTGCAAAACTGATTCCGTAATCGATGCCGGTGAAAAGCCAACATTCTGTTGCCGGTTGCGTTCATTTAGCGTATCCAATTTTGATGCCGAAAACCAAGTGCCTCGTTTCTGCATCGGCCTGAACTACTATACGAGAACGGGCCGGCAGAAGCGTAATGGGTCCTGCAAAATTGTTAGCGGCAGAAATTGGTCGGTAATGCTGAATTTGCGGAGCGGCCAGCCGCAGGGCACTCCGGCACGGCCGCCCGTAACCAACGTATAACTCATCGACTTTTCCTCATCCCGTGGATTACAAAGACTATTACAAGGCGCTGGGAGTGGATAAAAACGCCACTTCCGAGCAAATCAAGAAGGCCTACCGCAAACTGGCGCGCCAGCACCACCCCGACGTGAACCCCAACGACAAGGGCGCGGAGCAGAAATTCAAGGAAATCAACGAGGCCAATGAAGTCCTCAGCGACCCCGACAAGCGGAAGAAATACGACCAGTTTGGGGCCGACTGGCAGCGCTACCAACAGCAGCCGGGTGGCGGCGCGGGCCGCGGTGGCCAGCCCGGCGGTGGCTTCGATTGGAGCCAGTACACCCAGGGCGGCGGGGGCGGAGGTAACCCGTTTGGCGAGGGCGAAGACTTCTCGGATTTCTTCGGCTCACTTTTCGGCAACATGGGCAGCGGGGGCCGGCGGGCGGGTGGCACCCGCCCCGGCGCCGGCCCCGACTATCAGGCCGAACTGGAAATGAGCCTGGAGGAGGCCTACCACGGCGGCCCGCGCACCATCACCGTCAATGGCAAAAACCTGCGCCTGACCATCGCGCCGGGCGTGGCCGACGGCCAGACCATCCGCCTGCGCGACCAGGGCGGCCCCGGCCGGCACGGCGGCCCCAATGGCGCGCTGCTCATCACCTTTCGCATCCGGCCCGATGCCCGCTACGCCCGCACCGGCGACGACCTCACCCAAGACGTGCCCGTGAGCATATACAAAGCCTTGCTGGGCGGCGAGCAAACGGTGGAAACCCTCAGCGGCTCCGTCAAAATCAAGCTCAAGCCCGAAACGGCCAACGGCACTCGCCTGCGCCTGCGGGGCAAAGGCTTCCCGGTGTATAAAAAGGAAGGCCAGTTCGGTGACCTCTACCTGCGCCTGAACCTGACCTTGCCGCGGCACCTCACCGACCAGGAAAAAGAACTGATTCAGCAGCTGGCCGCCCTGCGCCCGGAAGCCTAAACCACAGTCTTGCTCAGCATGGAAACGACCTTCATCACCCTAACTTTTCAGGAATGCTCGGTGCGCTACGGGTTGGCTCCGGCCGACCTGCACGAGTTTCTGCAGGCGGGCCTGCTCCGCGCCGCGCCCGCACCCGAAACCGTCATTGTAGACGAGCCCGATGACCTGCCGCGCCTCGCCCGCCTGCACCACGAGCTGGGCTTGGCCCCGGAGGCGTTGGATATCATCCTGGCCATGCGCCAGCGGCTGGTGCGCCTGCAAGCCACGCTGGCTCGCGAAACGGCGCGGGCGCGTCAACTGGAGAATTTCCTGCTGGGCGGTGGAGAAGTATTGAATTTTGAGGGTTGAAAGATGAGTTGCAGACGGTGCATGGCGAAAATTTTCCGTACGCACCGTCTGCAACTCAACATTCAACCCTCAAAACGCAACTCTTCCCTTCCTCACGCCACTGCCAGCGCCAGCAGCAGGCCCGCCAGCGTGGCCGCCAGCTTGGGCCAGTTGAGCCGATGCTCGGGGCTGGTTTCAAACAGAATGGTGGTCGAAACGTGCAGGAAATTACCGGCCACCAGCCCCAGCAGCGCTGCGTACCAGCCACTGCTTAGCAGTTGGCTCAGCACCACGTAGTTGCTGATAATAATGCCCAGTGGCGAGGCCAGCGCGAAAATCAGCAACCCCGGCCATACCCGCCGGAAACTGCCCAGCCGCAGCCGCAACAGCGTAGCCAGCGCAAAGGCCGCCGGCATGTGGTGCAGCGCCACGCCCACCACAATGGCATAGAAATTCTGACTTACCTGGCCCACCTCCGGGCTGTGTACCAGAATGCTGCCCTCCAGAAACGAGTGCACCACCAGCGCGGCCAGCAGCAGAAATGGTACCCGGCTCACGCCTTCATGCGGACTGTGCGCGGCCTCGTGGTGCACGTGCCCATGCTCCACGCCCTGCGACAGCACCTCCAGCAGCAATTGCCCAAAGAAGCCCGCCAGCACCCAATAGCCGACGCGAGCCGGGTGTTCGGGTAGCATTTGCAGGGCTTCGGGCAGAATGTGCGTGACCGTGAGCGTAAATAAATATGCCCCGCTGAAAGCCAGCAATGGCTTCAGCCACCGCCCGCTGTGCGCCACCGGCACCCAGGCCGCCGCCGTGCCCGCGCCCAGCACCGTGAGCAGCAGCAGGAAAATTGCAAACCCCATACAGTAAAGAATGAGGAATGAAGAATGAGGAATGGAGAGTGGAAGACCGACGCTACCGGCGTCAATTCCCCATTCTTCATTCCTCATTCTTCATTCTAAAATGACGCAAAGCGGCAGCTCTGCTACCGCCAGCCGGCGGGCAAAGCTGCCACCCAATCGAGAGAAACCTAAAAAACCGCGCGCCTTAGCGCTGGATTTGGTGGCCGTTTTCGGCCGTGTCTGCCTGGCCCGATTTGCCGGCGTCGTGCAGTTGGCCACGCTTGCGCATGCCTTCCTCGGCGTTGGCCGAGATGGCCGACTCGGCGGCCGGATGCTTGGCTTCGGTTTCCGGAGCTTCGCCGGCGGCAGCCTTCATCAGGGGCGTGTTCACGTTTTCGATGGAGCCGTTGGGCACCGAGTGGTCGAAGTTTTCGTCGTCGCGGGTGCCGGGGGCTACCATGTCGGTCGATACTTTCTCATCGGGGCGCCAGTCGGAGGGCTCGCTGCTGCAAGAAGTCAGGGCCAGCGTAGCGGCGGAAACAGCCAGCAACAGGGTGGAGGTCAATTTCATCGAAGTAAAATTAGCAGGGGTTGAAATTTAGACGGTGGCCGCGCCGGCTTCGGCGGGCAGCAGGTTTTTGCGGCGCAACATCGACTCAAACAAGCGGCGGTCGTTGTCGGCGTTGAAAATTTTGAAAGGCAAATGTAAAAACACCGGCACATCGAACGTGCGCGCCAGCCACAGGCGCCACGCGGCCATACCGGCCGGCGGCGTGCCGGGCTTCAGGTATAGTACGTAGGCATCCACATCGCGGCGCACCCGGCCAATCATGTCCCAGGTCAGCTGCATGGCTTTGCCTTCCTTCTCCGGGCCCACGCGCAGCAAAAGCTGCTTGTTGTCCATCTCAAACGCCATGCGCTCAAACAGCGGCTTGCTCTGCTCCATCTGGGTCACGCCCGTCACCTGCGCCGAGCGGAACAGCACGAACAGGATAGTAAGCACCACGGCCAGCACAATCCACCACCAGGAGTGAACGAAAATAGCCGGCAGCAGCCCCAGCGCGAAGGGAATGAGCGCATATACCCAGTCTTTTTTCCATACTTCGCCCATCACCATCTTGGTGTAGGTATCGGTGGTAAGCTGGGTTTTCTTGGTGCGAATGGCCAGCGACGGAGCCTGCTGGGCCTGGCGGAAGCCGCCACCGCCGCCGCGTTGGTTAGGTTGGTTCATTTTTAGTGATAAGTAGTTAGCGGTTAGTGGTCAATGAGCAGCAGTAAATACTAACCACTAATCACTAACCGTTAACCACTGGATTAATAGGCTTTTAAACTCAAATCTAGGCTTTTAACCGAGTGCGTGAGGGCTCCCACCGAAATGTAGTCGACTCCCGTGCGGGCCACTTCGGCAATGGTTTTCTCGGTGATGCCGCCGCTGGCCTCCGTCGGGAAACGCCCGGCGATGAGCTCCACGGCCTCGCGCAGCTGGTCGGGGCTCATGTTGTCGAGCATGATGCGGTCGATGCCGCCCGCGTCCAGCGCCTGCTGCACTTCATCGAGCGAGCGGGTTTCGATTTCGATGGGCAGCTGCCGCCCCGTCTTGGCGAGGTAGGCGTGCGTGGCGGCAATGGCCTGCGCAATGCCGCCGGAGTAGTCAACGTGGTTATCCTTGAGAATAATCATGTCGAACAGCCCGTAGCGGTGGTTCACACCGCCACCAATGAGCACAGCCCACTTCTCGCAGATGCGGAAATTGGGCGTGGTTTTGCGGGTGTCGAGCAGTTTGGCGTTGGTGCCGGCAATGAGGTTGTTCAGGTGCGCCGTATAGGTGGCGATGCCGCTCATGCGCTGCATGCAGTTGAGCACCAAGCGCTCAGCGGTGAGGATGCTGCGGGCCGGGCCTTCCACGGTGAAGGCTATGTCGCCGTGCTTCACGGGGTCGCCATCGGCGAGCATGGGCGTGAAAACCAACGAGGCATCCACTTCCTTGAAGATGAGCGGAGCCAGGGCCATGCCGGCCAGCAGGCCTTCGCCCTTCACCAGCAGGTGCGCGCGGTTGCGGGCATCGGCCGGAATGGAAGCCAGCGCCGAATGGTCGCCGTCGCCCACGTCCTCGGCCAAAGCCGTGCGGATGAAGGTGGTCAGCGCTTCGGGCGTGAGATAGGAATAGGCAGCGGAGGGAGTTTGCACGGCGCAAAGGTACGGCCCTTGCGGCGGCCAGTAAAGCAGAAGATTCTCACGAAAAAGCCCCGACCTGTGAGGGCCGGGGCTAAGACTATTCTTTCGTGAAATCCAGCGTGTCAATCACCGGCGCGCCTCGCGAGGGCTTGAGCTTCACATACACCCGGTAGGTGCCGCTACGGCCCGTGTAGCGGCCAATGGCGTATTGAATGCCTTCGCCGCTCTGGCCCTGATGAATAAACTCAAAGCTGCTGGGAGCATTCTTGCCGAAAAAATCTTTGATGACGATTTCGGCCTGAGTAGCGTTGTAGCCCTGCTTATCGGCATCGAAACCAATTTCAACGGTAGCAGCAAAATATTGCGACAACTCGCGGGAAGAGCCGTTGCGCAACGCCGACCGAACGGCTCCGAGGTTATCGGCCTGCGCGTGAGCCGCGACAGAACCGAGCAGGAACAACCATCCGATGAATAGAGTCCTAATTAAATAGCGTTTCATTATACGGGTAATAAGTGCGTCATACACAGAAACAGTCAAGCGAAAATGGTGCCAGGAAGTAATCAACGACTTTGAGCAGGCCCGCTCAAAGCTAGAAATCGCCCCAACTTAAAGCAGGCACGAAGGTAGAAAATTTCAACCAGAGGCGCGGCCCCGCCGTATCTTTGCGCCATGAGTAAGCAGGTATTATTGGTAATTCTGGATGGGTGGGGCATTGCCCCGAACACGGCAGTTTCGGCAGTAGATGCGGCTAGTACGCCGTTCTTTCACGAGCTGTTGCAGCGGTTTCCGCACAGCACCTTGCAGGCGTCGGGCGAGGCCGTGGGCCTGCCCGAAGGCCAGATGGGCAACTCCGAAGTGGGCCACATGAACATCGGGGCCGGCCGCGTGGTCGACCAGGAGCTGGTGCGCATTGGCAAGTCCATCCGGGAGCGCAAGCTGGGCCAGATGCCCGCGCTGGTGAAAGCCTTCGACTACGCCATTGCCAATGATAAGCCGTTGCACCTCATTGGCCTGCTTTCCGACGGCGGCGTGCACTCGCACATCGACCACGTGAAGGCACTCTGCACCATTGCCCACGAGGCGGGCGTGCGGCGCGTGTATGTACACGCCTTCACCGACGGCCGCGACACTGACCCCAAGAGCGGCGTACGCTTCGTGAACGAGCTGGAAGAATCGATGGTGCGCAGCGGGGCCAAAATCGCCTCGGTGGTGGGCCGTTACTACGCCATGGACCGTGACCGTCGCTGGGAGCGGGTGAAAATTGCCTACGACCTGCTGGTGAATGGCATCGGCACGCCCTCGCAAAACCTGATTCAGACCATTCAGGAGCAGTATAAAGAAGGGGTGACGGACGAGTTCCTGAAGCCCATTGTGAAGACCGGGGCCGACGGCCAGCCGTTGGCCACCATTCAGGAGGGTGATGTGGTGCTGTGCTTCAACTTCCGCACCGACCGCGGCCGCGAAATCACGGAAGTGCTGACGCAGCAGGACATGAACGCCTTCCAGATGCAGCGCCTCAACCTGCATTATCTCACGCTGACCAACTACGACGACACCTTCGTGGGCGTGACGCCCATTTTTGAGAAAGACAACCTGAATAATACGCTGGGCGAGGTGCTGGCGGCGCACGGCAAAACCCAGATTCGCATTGCCGAAACCGAGAAGTATCCGCACGTCACGTTCTTCTTCTCGGGCGGGCGGGAAAATGAGTTTGCGGGCGAAACGCGCATCCTGCGGGCTTCGCCCAAAGTGGCGACCTACGACCTGCAACCCGAAATGAGCGCCGCCGAGCTGCGTGACGCGCTGGTGCCGGAGCTGCTGGCTAAGTCGGCCGATTTCGTGGTGCTGAACTTCGCCAACCCCGACATGGTGGGCCACACCGGCGTGTTCGAGGCCGTGGTGAAGGCCGTGGAAACGACCGATGCCTGCGCCCGCGCCGTGGTAGAAGCCGCGCTGGAAGCCGGTTACGCCAGCATCATCATCGCCGACCACGGGAATGCCGAGTTTATGCGCAATGCCGACGGCTCGCCCAACACCGCTCACACCACCAACCTGGTGCCCTGCATTCTGGTCGATAACGACTACCGCGGCACCCTGGCCGATGGCAAGCTGGGCGACCTGGCCCCCACCATCCTGGAGCTGATGGGCGTGCCCAAGCCAGTCGAAATGACGGGCCTGAGCATCCTGCGGCCCAGCACCGCCCCGAATGCGTAAGCGCGGCCTGATAATAGGCGGGTGGGCATTGGGCGTAGTATTGCTAGCTGGCTGCGGTGAAGCCGGCCCCGCCGCGCCTGCCGCCCGCCGCCCGCTGTACTTCGATGTGAAAGGCCTGCTCACGCAGCAGGTGGCGCAACTGGAGCAGCGCCACGCCGTCGTGACCAAGCATGTGAGCCTGCGCGGCGATGCGCCCGAAACCGTGCGCGTGCCTACCGTGAAGTGGAACGACGAGCTGCAGATTTTCTTTCAGGCCGACATCAACAAAGCTGCCCTGCGCGGGGCCTACGCCGTGGATTCGGTGGCGCTGCCCGGTGGGCTGCTGCGCCGCACCTACACGCGCCTGCCGGGCCAGTCCAATGCGCCCGTAGCCAGCCTGACGGTGGTGCAGCAGGGCGCAGTGCCACAGGAAATCGCAGCTACTATCATCCAGAATAACCCGTTGTTTTCGGCGCAGAAACAGTTGCGGATGCAGCTGGAAAATGGCCAAGTGCGCACTTATGAAGTGGTGGGCACCCAGAAGCTGGTACTGTTTGACACGTTGCGTTACTCAGCCGCCGGGCGGGTAGAGTAACGCAACATTACGTTGCTGTCTATTTGTGTTCGTATGCCCCCAAACTGGGCGTACTCTGATTGCGAGTCAGATTAATGAGGTCCTGGAGCGGCGTGGTTGAGCCTGCTGCCCTTGGCCGACGTGGGAAGGTAGCTGGCGAAGTGGCCTGCAAGGTGTAATCGGGCCGGCTGCTGGTGAGCGCCGTGCGGACAAACAGCGGGTCTACGTTAACGATATTAGCCAACTGACTGGCGGCCAGGCCAGGCTTATCGGTGGCATTCGTGGCGGCCTGGTATTCCTTGGTGCGAAGCAGCGAATTTTGCACCTTGATATTGGACAAATAGTCGGCGTTGTTTTGCAGATACAGCTCATCCTCAAAAGAACCCCACACAATGGAATTGCGGATGGTGACGCTGGTGGGCATTTTTGGCGGGTTCTTCAGGGCATCGTCTACGTTGGTGAACGTGAGAGAGGATGTTTCGCGCCGGAAGGCTGGCGTGTAGTTGGCAATGGTGCAGAAGTTCAGGTCGTAGGTACCGCCGATGCCTACCATCGCATATTCGCCGCAGTTGGTGAAGAGGCAGTTGGTGGCCGTGACATCGCCGGAGTAGCTGATGACGCCGCCGCCGGTGCCGGGGTTTGCATTAGCGAAGGAGGCATTTGACCCCGAAATATTGCGGAAAACGGTATTGTTCAGCGCCAGCGTGGGATGAGTAGGCAACGCGTCGCGGTTGTAGAGCAGTGCGCCAAACGTGGCGTTCTTGATTTCAGCGTAGCGAATGCTGTTGTTGCGGCTGGTGCTGGTGAAAATGATGCCGCCCCACTGGCTGGGAATGTCGGCGTAAAATGGCTCCAGCCGGTCGCCCTGGAAGCGGACGACGTTGAGGTTATTGGCTTTCACAGTATCGGTCGTGGCAGTGCCGGGTAGGAAGTCGTCGTTCACCCGAAGCGTGCCATCTACTTGAATGAATGCTCCGGCATGCAAGTAGATGCGGGCTCCTTTGGGAATGCGCAGTATGCCGGTGCCTGTTACGAGAACCCCAACTTCGCCATTGCCTAATGGACTGTTGATGATAACATGAGGCTTGTCGGTACGCCACGTGACATCGCCGGTAATGACAGTGGCCCGGTGGAAATACGCATTTTGGCCATAGGCCACCACTTTCACGTTCTGCTCGTTCCCATTGGTGCGAAAATTTACCTGGTCTGCCAGCACGAAAGGCTTAACGTCTTTTCCATTATCGCCCAGCACGGCGCGCACTAGCACCAGCAGGCTGTCCTTGCCCCGAATGGTGACGCCGCTGATAGATGGTCCAGCATCCCCATTGATAATCAGGGAGTAGGTAGTACCCAGCTTGCCGGCTAGGCTCACGTCGGTTTTCACCGCGCCGCTGTTGCGGTTGTACACCCACAGCCGCTTCGTCACCGTCTGGATAGTGGTAAACACCGTGTCAAACTTCACCGAATCAGTAGCGAACTCCAGGCTGCCGGAGGTTTGCACTAAGTCTTCCTTTGGCTCGCAGCCGGGCAGGACGGTGAGCAGGCAACTCAGAACCAGAAACAGCGGGAAGAGGTGGCGCATAAGCAGTGGCGAAGGCATGGAATTACCGGGAGCAAACGATAAAGCCGGAATGGTATTGCAACCGAAGCGGCGGGGCCGGCAGGTGCCAGCCCCGCGCCGGCCTTATTTCGTTACGCCTTCCTGCAGGCGCTCAGCGCTTTCGGCCAGGCGGAGCTGCTCCACGAAGTCGTCTACGTTGCCTTCCATCACGCTGGCCAGGTTGTACACCGTGTAGCCAATGCGGTGGTCCGTCACGCGGCCCTGCGGGTAGTTGTAGGTGCGGATTTTATCGCTGCGGTCGCCGCCGCCAATCATGGTTTTGCGCACCAGGCCGTCGGCCTCGTTCTTCTTGGCCAGCTCCATGTCGTACACGCGGGAGCGCAGCACGGCCAAGGCTTTGTCGAAGTTTTTGAGCTGCGACTTCTGGTCCTGGCATTGGGCCACGAGGCCGGTGGGCAAGTGGGTGAGGCGCACGGCCGAGTAGGTCGTGTTTACCGACTGGCCGCCGGGGCCGCTGGAGCAGAAGTAGTCCTTACGGATGTCGCTCATATTCAGCTCCACGTCGAATTCTTCCACTTCGGGGATTACCACGATGGACGCCACGCTGGTGTGGATGCGGCCCTGGGTTTCGGTGGCCGGCACGCGCTGCACGCGGTGCACGCCGCTTTCAAACTTCAGTTTGCCGTACACGTCCTCGCCGCGCACGGCCACGATGATTTCCTTGTAGCCGCCGGCGGTGCCTTCCATGGCGTCCATGAGCTCCATTTTCCAGCCCTGCTTTTCGGCAAAGCGCATATACATGCGCTGCAAATCGCCGGCAAAAATGGCCGCTTCGTCGCCGCCCGCACCGGCCCGGATTTCCATGATGACGTCTTTCGAGTCGTTGGGGTCCTTGGGGAGCAGCAGGTCTTTAATCACTTCTTCGAGGCGCTCCTGTTCGGGCATCAGCTCGTCGAGCTCGGCCTTGGCCATCTCGCGGAAGTCCTGGTCCTTTTCGGTGGCAATGACTTCGCGGGCGTTTTCGATGTTGCTGAGCACCTGCTGGTAGTTGCGGTACTGCGCCACAATCTTGCCCAGCTCTTTGTACTCCTTGTTCAGGGACTTGTAGCGCTTCAGGTCCGACATCACGTCGGGCTGCATCAGCTCTTCGTTGACGTTTTCGTAGCGCTGGTTGATGGCTTCTAGTTTATCGAGCATCGGGTGTTCGGGAAATAATCAGATAGTCTGCAAAGATACGGATTCTAAACACCGCTATTCAGTACGTTGGTTCGCGGACTTAGCCAGGCGAATACCACCAGCAAGCCAGCGCGCCCAACAAACCGCCGAACGGATGCGGGAAATGGCCCCAGCGCGCCCTACATTGCGCCCGTCTGTTTGGGCGCGGCTGCTGTTGAGTTATGTGATAGCAAGGCTATTCTAACCTGATGCTCGCCCCGCCAAACAGCTCTTTTTACGTCCTAAAGCATCCTCGTTCAAGCTCTCAAACTCTTCTGGTTTCGCACTTCCCACCCAAGCGGCACCGCTACTTCACCAACCAGAAACTGCAATGCAAGTGTTGAAATTCGGAGGCACGTCGGTGGCCTCTGCTGCGAATATTGATAAAAGCTGCGTCATCGCCATGAAGGCTCTCGAAAAGGGCCCAGTGGTAATGGTCGTGTCGGCCCTGGGCGGCACCACCGATGCGCTGATTAAGGCCGGCCGCACGGCGGAAGCGGGCGACTTGGCCTACCAGGAGATTCTGCAGCAGTTGGAGCAGCGCCACCTTACCGCGGCCGAAGAATTGCAGCTGCCGCCCGCGCCCCTGGATACCGCCACGGCCCTGATTACGGACGGCTTTCTGGAGTTGCACCGGCTGTGCGACGGCATCGCGTCGCTGCAGGAACTGTCGAGCCGCACCCTGGACCGGCTAGTGAGCCACGGTGAACTGCTGTCGTCGCAACTGGTAGAGCTGCATTTCCACAGCTTCTGGCCCGATACCGTGTGGGCCGATGCCCGCCAGCTCATCCGCACCAACTCGCGCTTTGGTAATGCGGAAGTGGACATTGCCACCACCGGCCGGCTGGTGCAGGATTTTCAGGCCCGGTACCCCGGCGACTCGTGGATAGTGCCCGGCTTCATCGCCGCCGATGCCCACGGTACCACCACCACGCTGGGCCGCGGCGGCTCCGACTACACGGCCGCCCTGCTGGCCGCCGCCCTCGATGCCGAGGTGCTGGAAATATGGACCGACGTGAGTGGCATGATGACCGCCGACCCGCGCCTCGTGCGTAGCGCCCGGCCTATTGCCCGCATCTCGTACCAGGAAGCTATGGAGCTGTCGCACTTCGGCGCGAAGGTGCTCTATCCGCCCACTATTCAGCCGGTGATGCAGCGCGGAATTCCGCTCTGGATTAAAAACACCTTCGCCCCCGACGACTACGGTACGCTGGTCGAGGTAAGCCCGCCCCGGCCCGCCGCTGTCGTGCAAGGCATTTCCAGCATCGGCAACCTGACGCTGCTGAACTTGGAGGGCAGCGGCATGGTGGGCGTGCCGGGCTTTTCGCAGCGGCTGTTTGCCGCGCTGGCCCGCGAGCGCATCAACGTGGTGCTCATCACCCAAAGCTCGTCGGAGCATTCGATTTGCGTGGGCGTCAACAGCCAAGACACAGCTGCTGCCCAAGCCGTGGTGGATGAGGAGTTTGCGACGGAAATCGCGGCCGGCCGCATCGAGCCGCTATGGCCTGAAACCGACCTCGCCATTGTGGCGCTGGTTGGTGATAACATGAAAAACCACCCCGGCATCAGCGGCAAGCTGTTTGGCGCGCTGGGGCAGAACGGGGTGAACATCCGGGCCATCGCGCAGGGCGCTTCGGAAAAGAATATCTCGACCGTGATTCGGGCCACCGATGTGCGCAAGGCCATCAACGTGCTGCACGAGGCCTTTTTTGAGGCCACCAAGAAGCAGGTGAACCTGTTCATCCTTGGTCCCGGCAACGTGGGCAACAAATTGCTGGAGCAGCTGGCGCGGCAGCAGCCGCACCTGCTCGAAAAGCTGGGCTTGCAAGTGCGCGTGGTGGCCATTGCCAATAGCCGCCACTGTCTGATAAACGAAGAAGGCCTCGACCTCACCGCCTGGCCCGAGGAGCTGGCGCAAGCCCCGGCCCAGACGCTGGAGGAATTCACCCAGCTCATCATTGCCCGCAACCTGCGCAATTCCATCTTCGTGGACGTGACAGCCAACCCGGCCGCCGCCGGCATCTACGCCGACTTGCTGGCGAAAAGCGTGGCCATCGTGGCGTGTAATAAGGTGGCCGCGTCGTCAGATTACGCGCATTATGCCAAGCTCAAAAGCCTGTCGAAAGAATTCAATGCCAGCTACTTGTTTGAAACCAACGTGGGCGCGGCCCTGCCCATCATTGGCACACTGAATGACCTCACGCGCAGCGGCGACGTGGTGCGGCGCATGGAAGCCGTGCTCTCGGGCACGCTCAACTTCGTGTTTAACAACTACGACGGCTCCCGGCCCTTTGCCGACGTGGTGCGCCAGGCCCAGGCCGAAGGCTACACCGAGCCCGACCCGCGCCTCGACCTGAGCGGCTCGGACGTGGCTCGCAAAATCCTCATCCTCGCCCGCGAAGCCGGGCAGGTGATGGAAATGGCAGATATCGAAATCGAAACCTTCCTGCCGCCCGCCTGCCTCGAAGGCGACGTGGAAGCCTTCTACACCCAGATGGCGGCGCACGAAGCACATTTCCGCGCCCTCTATGACGCGGCTACAGCGGCTGGCAAGCGCCTGAAATTCGTGGCCCGCTATGCTGATGGCCACGCCGCCGTGGGCCTGCAGCAGGTAGCACCGGGGCACGACCTCTACGACCTGCGCGGCAAGGACAACGTGGTGCTCTTCTACACCGACCGCTACGTGGACCAGCCGCTGGTGGTAAAGGGGGCCGGGGCGGGTGCGGAGGTTACGGCTTCGGGCGTGTTCGCGGATATTATTCGCGCCGCGCGGCTGTAGCGCGGACTTTGTAGTCCGCGTCTTTGCGCTATTGACCTCGTATTCAATCGCGGACTGCAAAGTCCGCGCTACACTTTCATTCGCGGACTAAAAGTCCGTGCTATTATGCCTGATTCCGTTCTCGTTCACTCCCCCGCTACGCTTTCCAATCTGGGCTGCGGCTTCGATGTTTTCGGCTTGTCGCTGGCTGAGCCTTACGACATTATCCGCCTCACGCGCAGCACTACGCCGGGCGTCCGCATTCAGCACCACGACCCGTACAACCTGCCCACCGACCCGCTGCACAACGTGGCCGGCGTGGCCCTGCTGGCGTTGTTGAAGCAGGTGCCGGAAGCCGTGGGCTTCGAGCTGGAAATCACCAAAGGCATCAAACCGGGCAGCGGGGTGGGTAGCAGCGCGGCCAGTGCCGCCGGGGCCGTGGTGGCGGCCAATGCGCTGTTGGGCAACCGCTTCACCAAAATGCAGCTCGTGGATTTTGCGATGGAAGGGGAGGCCGTAGCCTCCGGTGCGCGCCACGCCGACAACATCGCGCCGGCCATTTTTGGCGGCTTCACGGTGGTGCGGGCGCTGGAGCCGGCCATTGATATCATTGCCCTACCCGCGCCGCCGCTGTGGGTGGCCGTGGTGCATCCGCAGATTGAGCTGAAAACCAGCGACTCGCGCAAGGTATTGCCGGCCACGGTGCCGCTGGGCCTGGCCGTGCGGCAGTGGGCCAACGTAGCGGGCCTGGTGTCGGGCTTTCTGCTGGCCGATTACGACCTCATCGGCCGCTCGCTCGACGACTACATCGTGGAGCCGGCGCGGCTGCCGCTCATTCCCGGCTTGGCCGAGGCGCGGACGCGGGCGCTGGCAGCGGGAGCCATTGGTGGCGGAATTTCGGGTTCGGGGCCGTCCATTTTCATGCTGAACCGGACGGAGGCAACGGCGCAGGCCGTGGGCGCGGCGATGGGCAGCGTGTTCACCGAGCTGCGGATTGAATGCAACGTGTACGTGGGGCCAGTGGGCACGACGGGGGCGCGGGTAGTGGCGGAAGAATAAATGAACCCGCCTGTCATCCTGAGCGCAGCGAAGGACCTTATCACATTCGCGCAAATTGCTCTGACGTGATAAGGTCCTTCGCTCCGCTCAGGATGACAGGCGGCTATATAGAATCAGCAAGCAACAAAAATGAAATACTACAGCCTCCGCCACCAGTCGCCGCCGGTTGATTTTCGCACCGCCACCATCACCGGGCAGGCGCCGGATGGCGGTCTGTATTTCCCCGAAAGCATTCCGAAATTCTCGGCCGGTTTCCTGCGCGAGTTGCGCAGCCTGAGCCGGGCTACGGTAGCCTTCAACGTGATGCGGCCCTACGTGGGCAGCACCATTGCCGAGGCCGACTTGCAGCGCATTTGCGCCGAGGCGGTAGATTTTGAGTTTCCGCTGGTGCCAGTGGCGGCGGAGGTGTCGGCGCTGGAGCTGTTTCATGGACCAACATTGGCATTTAAAGACGTGGGAGCGCGGTTTATGAGCCGCTGCCTGGGCTATTTCGCCCAGCGTGGCGACACGCCGCCCGTGACCGTGCTGGTGGCTACTTCGGGCGATACAGGCGGAGCCGTGGCTAGCGGTTTTCTGGGCGTGCCGGGCGTGGAAGTGGTGATTCTTTACCCTTCGGGCAAGGTGAGCCCGGTGCAGGAGCAGCAGCTCACCACGCTAGGCCAGAACATCACGGCGCTGGAAGTAGCCGGCACCTTCGACGACTGCCAGGCGCTGGTGAAACAGGCGTTTCTGGACCCAGAGCTGGCCCGGAAGCGCTTTCTGACATCGGCCAATAGCATCAACGTGGCGCGGTGGCTGCCGCAGCAGCTGTACTACTGCTTTGCCATGCAGCAGTGGCCGGTTGGGGCCCCCGCGCCGGTGGTGTCGGTGCCGAGCGGCAATTTTGGTAACCTGTGCGCGGGGCTGCTGGCCCAGGCTTCGGGGTTGCCGTTAGGGCATTTCATCGCGGCCTGCAATGCCAACGAGCCAGTACCGGTGTACCTGCGCACGGGCACGTTCACGCCCCGGCCGGCCGTGCCCACTTTTTCCAACGCCATGGACGTGGGCAACCCCAGCAACTTCGTCCGCATTCTGGAGCTGTTTGACAACGACCTGACCAAGCTGCGCGCCGCCCTCAGCGCCGATACCGTGACCGATGCCGAAACCGTGGCCGCCATCCGGCAGGTGTGGGAGCGCGACGACTACCTGCTCGACCCGCACGGCGCGGTGGCCTACACGGCGCTGCGCCGCTACCAGGCCCAGCACGCGGGCGCGGCGGGCCTGATTCTGGCTACGGCCCACCCCGTGAAATTCCCCGATGTGGTGGAGCCCATTCTCGGCCGGGCCATCGAACTGCCGGCCGTGGTGCAGGCTTTGCAGGGTCGCGCCAAACGAAGCGTGCCGCTGGCGGTTAACTACGAGGAATTGAAAGCCTACCTGATGTAACCGGGCGGCGGCTTGGGCCATTGGGGCGGCGGTTCGGACCTTTGCGTAAAATCAGTTCAATACCCGCATCCGTGAACAACCTGCTGTACAAAACTGCGCTGCCCGTGCTGGCCCTGGCCTTCGCGGCCTGCCGCCCCGACCAGGTGGAGCACCTTAAGGACAGCAAGCGCATCGGCATCGAAGCCGAAAACTGGGAGGTGAAGCGCATCATGCCCCGCGACCTGCTGCACGCCACCCGCTGGGCCGGCGACTCCCTCACCGCCACCGCCGACTCGCTGCTGCGCCGCACCCTGGCCCGCGAGCTGGCCGCCGGGGGCGTGGCCCGCGCTCTGGCGTTCTGCAAGCCCGAAACTTACGGGGCGGTCGATTCCTTGGCCGGCGTGCTCAAGGCCACGGCCCACCGCGTGAGCGAAAGGCCGCGCAACCCCGCCAGCCAGGCCCCGCTGCTGGCCGAGGAAATGCGGCCCGACACGGTGCGCACCATCAAGCGGCTGTCGCAGGAGGTGTTTTTCTACCAGCGGCCCATCGTGCTGAATAACCAGCTGTGCCTACGCTGCCATGGCGAAATCGGCAAGGACATTTCGGCGGCTGATTACGCCCTCATTAAGCAGAAATTCCCGCAGGACCAAGCCACCGGCTACCGGCTGGGCCAGTCCATGGGCGCGTGGCAGCTCAGCCTGCAACGCCCCGGCGTAGCCGAATTCTGGACCATGAAAACGCGCAAGAAATGGAAGGAGCACAAGATGCCGAAGCTGTTTTGAGGGCGAGGGTATCAGGCCACTGCTACCAGTTGGGCATTCCTGTCATCCTGAGCGCAGCGAAGGAACTTGTCACATTGCGCCGTTAGAATTGCTGCAAACTGTTTGACGTAATAAGGTCCTTCGCGGTGCTCAGGATGACAGTCGATGAAAACAATACACGCCAAACAGTCGCGGTAAGCCCAACCTTTCGCGCCCCGCGCCGTGAAATGGGAAAACGCCGCGCAAATTCCCAGTCTGCTGTTCCCTTATGACTTCATCTGATAAACCCATCATCATCATTGGCGCGGGCATGGCCGGACTGGCCTGCGCCACCTGGCTGCACCGCGCCGGCCGCGCCGTGCTGGTGCTCGAAGCGGCCGACGCCGTGGGCGGCCGCGTGCGCACCGATGTCACGCCCGACGGCTTCCGGCTCGACCGCGGCTTTCAGGTGCTGCAAACCAACTACCCTGAGGCCCGGCGCATCTTCGACTACGGCGCCCTAAACCTGAAAGCCTTCCGTTCCGGGGCCGTTATCCGGCTGGCCGATGGGCAGGAAACTACGCTGCAAAACCCGCTGCAAGCCCCGCTGGCGGCGTTTTCGGCCCTCAACTCGCCCATCGGCACCTTGCCCGATAAGCTGCGCATTTTCAGCTTGGTGCGGCACGTGCTCAAGTACACCCCCGAGGAGTTGCTGGCCCGTCCGGCCACCGATACCCTCAGCTTTCTGCAGCGCTACGGCTGGAGCGAGCAGATGATAAACTCATTCTTCAAGCCGTTTTTCGGTGGCGTTTTTCTCGATAGGGAGCTGACCACGGCCAGCAACTTTTTCGAGTTTGTGTTCCAGCAGTTTGTGACCGGAGAAGCGGCCGTGCCCGCCCTGGGCATGCAGCAATTGCCCGAGCAGCTGGCCGCCCGCCTGCCCGCCGGCACCGTGCGCCTCAACTCCCCGGTGGCGGGAGTGGTCGATGGCACACACGTGCGCCTCACCACCGGCCAGGTAATACAGGGTGCCGCCGTGGTGCTGGCTACCGACGGCCTGAGCAGCCTGCGTCTGCTGGCCGGACGCAGCGGCAACCCCGACGACAGCCTCACGGCCCAGCCGGCCGGCATTCCCACAGCGGCCCGCATTACCACCTGCACCTATTTCGCCACGCCCGGCGGCCACTCGCCGGGTCGCAACGACAAGCTGCTGCGCCTGAACGCGGCCCCCACCTGCCTGGCCCACAACGTGGCTTTTCCCGCCGACGTGAGCGGCGCCTACGCCCCGGCCGGCCGGGCACTGGTTTCCGTGAGTACCCACAACGAGCGCAGCCTGAACGAAGCCGAACTCACGGCCCGCCTACGCGAGGAACTAGCCGCCTGGTTCGGGCCGGCCGCCCGGCAGTGGGAGCACCTGCGCAGCTACCGCATCCCCACGGCGCTGCCCGTGTACCTGCCCGGCCAGCCCGTAGAGCAGCCCCTGAAACTGGCCGAAAACCTCTACCGCTGTGGCGACTGGGCCGCCTATCCCTCTCTGAATGCCGCGCTGGCCACCGGCCGCGAGGTGGCCGAGATGATTACTAAAAGCTGATTTAGCCAGATTCGTGATATAAACAAAGAGGCCCGTTTCTATGACAGAAACGGGCCTCTAAGCATTTAAAGTGAAACCCTACACTTGCGGATTGGCCGGGGCCAGGGCGTCGTAGCCGAGGGATTCAGCGGGCTCCGGCTCGGCGGGCAGGCGGATGTCGTCGGCGTCGTGTACGCGCAGGGTCAGCAGGCCCGCGATTATCATGGACGCGCCGCCGAGCACCAGCGTGAAGATGGGCTGGTCGTGGAACACGTGCTTCGTCAGCGGCCCCAGCACCAGGCCGGCTACGCCTTGGGGAATCACGATGAAGAAGTTGAACACGCCCATATAATAGCCCATTTTGTTGGACGGCAACGCGCCGGCCAGCATGGCGTAGGGCACGCTCAGGATGCTGGCCCAGGCAATGCCCACGCCCACCATCGAGAGCAGAATGTAGTGGTAGTCCTGAATGAAGTAAATCGAAATCAGCCCCACGCCGCCCATCACCAGGGCCAGCATGTGGGTGAAGCGGCGGCTGGTGGCGCGGGCCACCACTGGTAGCAGCAGCGCTACTACTGCCGACAGGCCGTTATACACCGAGAAGCATACGCCCACCCAGTCGCCGCCCTTGTTATAGAGGGCCGAAGTGGTGTCGGTGGTGTGGAAAATGTGGCTGGTAACGGCCTGCGTGGTATAAATCCACATCGAGAACAGCGCAAACCACGAGAAGAACTGCACCACGGCCAGCTGACGCATGGTCTTCGGCATGTGGAAAATGCCCTCGAACGACTCTTTTAGGCCGTTGGCGAAACCGGCGGTGCGGGCCTTCTCAGCCTCGAATTCGGCCAGGTTTTCGGGCGGGTATTCCTTGGTGCGCAGGATGGTCCAGAGCACGGCCAGGAAGAACACCAAGCCGCCCACGTAGAAGGCGTATTTCAGCGAAAGCGAGATGTGGCCAGGCTCCGGCGTGTTGGAAATGCCGAACCAGTTGGCGAACATCCAGGGCAGCGACGAGCCCACGATGGCGCCCACGCCAATGAAGAAAGTTTGGGCCCCGAAACCGGTGGTGCGCTGCTGCGAGGGCAGCAAATCGCCGACCAGCGCCCGGAAGGGCTCCATCGAAATGTTGATGCTCGAATCCAGAATCCAGAGCATGCCGGCGGCCATCCACAGGGCTGTCACGTTGGGCATCACCATCAGCGCCAGCGAGGCCAGCAGCGCCCCCACGAAGAAGAACGGCCGGCGGCGGCCCCAGCGCGGGCTCCAGGTGCGGTCGGAGAGGTAGCCAATGACGGGCTGCACCAGCAGGCCCGTGATGGGCGCGGCCAGCCACAGGAAGGCAATTTCGTCGGTCTTGGCCCCCATGGTTTCAAAAATTCGGCTCATGTTGCTGTTTTGCAGCGCAAAGCCGAACTGAATGCCGAGGAAGCCGAAGCTCATGTTCCAGATTTGCCAGAAGCTAAGCCGGGGTTTTTCGCGGGTGCTGGATGACGTAGCGACGGCGGTGGGAGCAGCCATGTATGTAAAGGAGAAGAGTGGAATGCCTGCGCCGCAAATGAACGCAGGACAGATGTTGAATTTAACAACTTACCGGTAAAGCCGGGCAGGGCTACCGGGATTTTATCTCGAAAATTTGCGCCGAGAGCGGGGCTAGCGTCAGGTTGAGGGAGCCGCGGGGCTCGCCCTCTGCGAGGAGGTCGGTGTATGTGTAGAATTTTTTGGTGCTCAGGCCCATGGCCGTCATGGCCTCAGCAGGGATGTTGAGGGTGGGCTTGTAGGTTTTGTCGGCGCTGAAATTGACCACGATGAGCAACTGCTGCTTGTCGGTGTAGCGCAGGTAGGTGTAGAGGTGGCGCTGGTTGTACTCCTTGCCCAGGTTGTTGGCGTCCTGCAGCTCGTAGAAACGGCCTTTGCGAATGGCCTCGCTGGTGCTGGTAAGGGTGAGGAGGCGGCGGTAGTAGTCGCGCAGGCTTTTTTGCTCGGGGCTGAGCTTGCCGCCGTCGAATTTGCCCTGGTTCAGCCATTTCTGGTGTTCGGGCACGCCCCAGTAGTCGAAGATGCTGGTGCGGCCGTCTTCGCTGCTGAAGCCTTCCGCCCCGCGGCCGGGCTCGCCTACTTCCTGCCCGAAATAGAGCATCACGGGTCCGCTGGCTAGGGTGGCCGTCACGGCCATAGCCGGAATAGCGCGGCGCGGGTCGGTGGCAAAGTCCGGCGAAGCAATGCGCTGCTCGTCATGGTTTTCGAGGAAGCGCAGCATGTGCGAGGAGAAGCCGTTGCTTTCCTCTTTCCACACTTTGGTGATGTCTTCGGTGGTGCCTTCCTGGCGCATCAGCTTGCGCAGGTCGTCGTAGAGGCCCACTTTGTCATACAGGAAATCGAAATGGCCCTTCTCCAGGTAGGTCCGGTATTCCTTGGGGTTATAGGCTTCGCCGATGAACACGAGGCCGGGCTTCACCTTTTTCAGCTCCGGAATCACCCAGGCCCAGAACTCGACGGGCACCATTTCCACCATGTCGCAACGGAAGCCGTCCACGTTCTTGCCGGCCCAGAATACGAGGATGTCGCGCATCTTCTTCCAGGTATCGGGCACGGGCTCGAAGTAGGTTTTGCGGCCGTTCACGTAGTCCACGCCGTAGTTCAGCTTCACGGTCTCGAACCAGTCGTTCACGCTCGGCGCTTCCGAGAAAACGTCGTTGCCGGTGGCCTTGGCGGGGTTTTCGGCGTATTTGCCGTCCTCGCGCGGGCCTTTCAGCGGGCCGAGCGGGTTGTAGTTGGCCGGCACCACGAATGCTTTGCCGGGCAGGTAGTAAAAGTTGTTGTTGGGCGCGAAAGCCTTGGTTTTGTCGTCATTAGCGCCCAAATCCACCACGCCCTGGGGCTTGGCGTCTGATTTGTAGGAGCGCGCCACGTGGTTCGGGATGAAGTCCATGAGGACGCGTAGGCCGTGGTCGTGGGTGCGCTTGATGAGGGCTTCGTACTCCGACATGCGGTTTTTCACCGTCACGGCCAGGTCGGGGGCCACGTCGTAGTAGTCCTTGATGGCGTAGGGCGAGCCGGCGCGGCCCTTCACCACGTCGGCATCGTCGGCCGGAATGCCGGCGCTGGTGTAGTCAGTCATGGTGGCGTGCTCAATTACGCCGGTGTACCACACGTGGCTCACGCCCATGCCCTTAATTTCTTCGAGGGCCTTGTCGGTAATGTCGTTGAATTTGCCGCAGCCGTTCTCTGTGATGGTGCCGTAGGGCTTGTTCAGGGCCACTTTGTTGCCGAACAGGCGCGTCATCAGCTGGTAGATGACGAGCTTATTGTCCTTCGGAACTTCGGCGGTGGTATTCGGGTCAGTGGCTTTGGGGTGTTTTTTGTCCACGGGCGGGTTGGGCAACGAGAAAGCAGCCAAAGAGAGGAGGCCACCGGCCAGCAACAGTTTTTTCATGATGCGGCAAGATAACGCTTCGCTCAGTGATTAACGATTAGTGGTTAACGGTTAGTGAATTGAAGGCACTGACAAGCGTAATACTAACCACTGACCACTAACCGTTAAGATTACCATTCCTGGGTGCAGGGGTGTAGCATGAGCTCGTCCACCACCACATGCGTGGGGGCTTCCAGCACGTAGCGCACGGCCTGGGCCACATCGGCGGGGCGGAGGTGAGTTTTCTCGTTCTCGGCGCTGCCGGGGGTGGTGTCGTTGAAATAAGTATCGACCAGCCCTGGGTAAATGGTGCTCACCTTGATGCCGTGCGGACGCACTTCCTTGCGCAGGCTGGCCAGCACGGCGTCCTGGGCAAATTTGCTGGCCCCGTAGGCCGTGCCGTGGGCGAAGGTGCGCTTGGCCACATCGGAGGTAATGCCCACGATGTGGCCTTTTTTCTGGGCCTTGAAATGCGGCACAGCAGCCTTGCACAGTAGGAAAGTGCCCTTCACGTTGGTGTCAAAAATCCGGTCCCACTCGGCCGCGTCAAACTGCTCCAGCTCATTGAACGAGCCCACGCCGGCGTTGCACACCAGAATGTCGAGGCGGCCGTAGCGGCGCAGCGTTTCGTTGATGATGTCCTGCGAATCCTGCTCGTCCGATACGTCGGCCACGATGCACAGACCCTGGGTTTTCTGGCCGAGGTCCAGCAGCTCGTCTTCGCTGCGGGCCACTGCTACCACTTTGGCGCCTTGCAGGGCCAGCAGCAACGCAATGGCTCTGCCAATGCCACGGCTCGCGCCGGTGACGATGGCAACTTGGTCGGTGAGGTCAGTCATGGGCGCGCAGGGTTAGGCAACAGTGAAAGGAAATCTGCCGGGGCAGCAAGCGAAGCAGTTTAAACGAACCGTCGGATTATTTCCGCAGTTCCACCACCCAGGCCGTGTGGGCAGGCACGGTCAGCGTTTTCAGGTCGCTGATGGTGGCACCGCTCACCACTTCCACGCCCGACGAAAAGCCGTCGGTGCGCTCGGCGAAGCGGGTGCCGTCCACCTTCTTTTCGTTCTTGGTGTTGTTGGCGATAATCATCACGCATTCGCCCGCGTCGTTGTAGCGGAAATAGGTGTAGACGCCGTCCTGCGGGATAAACTGCATCAGCTTGCCGCTGCTCAGCACCGGGTGGGCCTTGCGGTAGTTGGCCAGCTTGCTCACGTAGTCAAAGGCCTCGCCCGCCTGGCCGCTGGGGCGCGTGGTGAAGTAGTTGTTTTTGTCGCCGGCCCATCCGCCGGGGAAGTCCTCGCGCACCTTGCCGTCGGGGTTCGAGAAGTTCTTCATCAGCACCTCGGTACCGTAGTACAACTGAGGCGTGCCGCGCAAAGTCAGCAGCCAGGCAATGCCAGTTTTGAACTTGCCAAAGTCCTCGCCAATCACCGAGTAGAAGCGGCTCATGTCGTGGTTGTCGAGGAAGGGCACGTTGCGCGTGGCATCCACGTACAGCCAGTCGCCCTGCAGGGCGTGGTAGAGCTTGCTCAAATCCCCATTCTCCGTCTTCAAAGCGTCCGAAATCGCGAAGCAGATTTGAAAATCCAGCACGCCGGGCAGGTTCGATTTGAAGCCGTTCACCGGCGGGAAAATATTCTGGGCGAAGAAAGCCTGCTCGGCCTCCGTGCCTTCCCAGGCTTCGCCAAACTGGGCCAGCTTGGGGTATTCTTCGCCAATGGCCTTACCCCAGGCCATGAGGAAGTTTGGCTCAGAATATGGGTAAGTATCAATGCGGTAGCCGTCAATCCCCGTCGACTCCACCCACCACAGGAAGTTCTGAATCACATAAGTTGCCACCAGCGGGTTTCCCTGGTTCACGTCGGGCATCGTGGTATCAAACCAGCCGTCGTTGAACAGCGTGTAGTCGCGCTTCGAGCCGTAGGGGTCGTTCAGCGCGAAGGCGTTGTAGTTGCTGCGCGTGAACTTGGGGAAGGCGTGGAACCAGTCGGCCGCCGGCTTGTCGAGGAACAGGTGGTGGTAGCTGCCCCAGTGGTTGAGCACGATGTCCTGCACCACTTTCAGGCCGTCGGCGTGGGCGGCTTTCACGAACTGCTGGTACTCGGTGTTGGTGCCGTAGCGCGGGTCAATCTTGTAGCAGTCCGTCACCGCGTAGCCGTGGTAGCTGGCCTTGGGCATGTCGTTTTCGATGATGGGCGTGGGCCAAATGGCCGTGGCACCCAGCTTCTTAAAGTAGTCGAAGTGGTTCTGAATGCCCTTCAGGTCGCCGCCGTGGCGGGCGTACATCGAGTCGCGGGCAATATGGTTGACGCGGGTGCCTTTCACCACGTCATTCTTCGGGTCGCCATTCGCGAAGCGGTCCGGCATCAGCATGTAGATAAAATCGGCCTGCGTGAGGCCCTGCGTGCGCTGCGGGTCGGTGTTGCGGGCGCGCAGCTCGTAGGTGTACGTCAGGCTTTTGGTGCCTTTAAAGCTCAGTTTCAGCTGGCCCGGCTTGGCGTCGGGGCTGATGGTGAGGTTGACGATGAGATAGTTGGGACTTTCCAGCTTCTGCTGGCTGTCCAGCGTCACGCCGGGATAAGTGGTCAGGGTAGCAGTGCTGCCCGCGATGCCGGGCGCATTCACCAGCAGTTGCAGCTTGGGGTTTTTCATGCCCACCCACCAGTAAGTGGGGTCGATGCGCACGCCGGGGGCGGCTTTGGCAGTGGGGCTGGGAGCAGCGGCAGGACCAGCAGCACCGGTTGCGGCCGGCGACAGCAGCGGCATCAGCAGCCCGGTGGCAACCAGTAAAAATTGTGGGAATTTCATGGCAAAAAGGGCGTAAGAATAACGTCGAGGCCAAAAGTACGGCTTTCCCGGAAGGCGCTTCATGCGCAACCGTTTCCACTTTCGGAATATATTTTTCGCCACCTCAAAGCCCACAAAAAAGCCCGCCCCCGAATCCGGGAGCGGGCTTTCAGTATTCGCGTCAGCCAGATGGCTTACTGCTGCTTGGCCAGCCAGAGTGAGGCGTTCATGTGCAGCTTGGCGTGGCTGGCGATTTCGGTCCAGCCGGGGTACACGGTGTTGCCGGGGCTGCCGGTGCCGTCGTCGGCCGGCGACGAGTCGGTGATGCATACCACGCGGCCCGTGCCGTAGGTGCTGCTCAGGCACATGATGTTGGTATTGCCCTGCGAGGCGCTGCCCTGCCAAATCAGCGGCGTAGCGGCCGAGCCCGAGGTTTTGGTCATCGTGGCGCCGTTGGAGAACTTCAGCTGCGTCACGGCACCCTGCGAGCCGTTCAGGATGGTGTTGGTGCTGCTGGCCAGTACGTTGCTGGTGGTTTCCGAAATGTTGGTGAGGTTGATGCTGTAGCCGAAGGGGTTGGCCTGCACTGAGTTGTTGGTCATCAAATCATTCCAGATAGCGGGCGAGTCGTAACCGTCGTTGTTGCGGTCCGACACGTCATGGTCGGAAATCATGAACAGGCCGCCACCGTTTTTCACGAAGTTGATAATGGCCGTTTTCTCGCTGGCCGTGAACAGTGTGTTCGGCTCATCCACCACAAACACGTTGTAATTCGCCAAATCCTGGGGGTTCGAGGCATTGCCGTAGGTGATGGCCGTGCCCGAGGGCAGGTTTTCCACCGAGTTGCCCAGCTTCACCAGCGCCACGCCCCACGAGGAGAGGGCGGCCGTCCAGTACGTCTCCGAGGTGCTGGCCGTGATGCCCGAGGCGGCCGGCGTGGGGTAGCGCGGCGTCACGCCGCCGTCCACGTCCAGGGCCCAGTCGGCGTTGCCGGCCAGTTCGGCGTGCGTGGCATCGAAGAGGAATTTCTTGCCGCCGGTACCACCACCTCCACCGCCGCCACCGGTGCCGTAGGTTTCCACCGTGATGTTGTCGAAGTTCAGGCGGTTGGTGCTGCCGTCGGTTTTGCGCACTTGCAGGCGCACATTGCCGGCAATATTCACCGTGAAGGAAGCCGTGCTCAGGCTCGTGCTGCTCGTGGTAATGGTGCTGCCCACTTTGGCGTAGCTGCTGCCGCTGTTGGCGCTGGCCCATAGCTCCCAGGTGCTGCTGGCGTCGGTGCCATACTTGGCGTGTGCCACCGTGACCACGCCGGCCCCGCCGGCCAGGTCGAAATTCATGCTCAGCGAGCCGCTGTTGCGCACCCGGGTCGACCAGCTGCCGGTTTTGGCGTCGGCCGTGGTGTTGCCGATGAGGGCATCGTTCAGCGTCCAGGAGCCCGAGCCCAGCGTGACACTGCCCGTGGTGTAAGCCGTTTTGGTGCCCGTTTCAAACCCTTCGGGGAAGCCCGGTGCCGAGACGTTTTGCAACACCGTAGCCGCCGCCGGTGCCTCCGGCGTTAGCTCCGATTTCGAACAACTGGCGAACAGGAGAGCACCCAGCAAGGGTGCCACCAGGTAGCGAACAGAAAGTGTCATGCGCATGGTGTGAAATGGGTTAAAGATTTGGGAGTGAAGCGCCAAAGCTAGAGTAATCCATCAGGGTTATTGCAATAGGATATATTAAAAGATTGTGGCTTTTTTTGAATTATCATCAATTAAATACTTTTTCATAGGCTAAATTTTATTAAAATCAGAAAATTTATTGTTATAAATAAAAAATTAATTATTCCTTCATAATTACTGCTTGTTCAGCGAAGCCAATTAAGTAGCGCTAGGCCGGCAAGGAGGCCGAGATATTGAGCGCCGCACCTTTTGCGCGGGCCACGAAGAAATTTTGGCAGTAAAACACTGGCTGATATTGCCTTGACACTGTTGCCGTTGGGCCAAATGCTAACGTTTGCGTAAGTCGTGCCTCAATATCAAGTGGTTGCGATTTTTCAGGAATGCTTCGGACCTTGCGCCCTCGTAGAGAAGCCATGCTCTCAGCGTGCCTTCTTTTTCCCAACCCGAAACCTCTATTCCGGCGTACGCTCCGGCCCTCGCCCTAGCCCTCAATAATGGCTTTTACCTTTAAACCCTACACGCCGGCCGCGAAATTCAAGACCGCCGCCGCGTACTTCTCGATGGAGTTTGCCGTCGACCAGGCCCTGAAAACTTACTCCGGCGGCCTCGGCTTCCTGGCCGGCTCGCATATGCGCTCGGGCTTCGAGCTGAAGCAGAACCTCATCGGTATCAGTATTCTGTGGACGTTTGGCTACTACGACCAGGACCGCGACGCTGAGCAGAGCATGCGCGCCGAGTTCCGCCACAAGCACTACTCGTTTCTGCAGGACACGGGCATCATCTTCCCCATCACCATCCACGGGGCCGATGTGCAGGTGAAGGCCCTGTACCTGGCCCCGGAGGTGTTTGGCACCGTGCCGATGTTCTTCCTGACCACCGACATTGCCGAAAACGACTTCCTCTCGCGCACCATCTCGCACCACCTCTACGACCCGGACTCGGCGGCCCGCGTGGCCCAAAGCATCCTGCTGGGTGTGGGTGGCGGCAAGCTGCTCGATGTGCTCGGCCGCAAAACCGACGCGTACCACCTCAACGAAGGCCACGGCCTGCCGCTGGCGTTCTACCTCTACGAAAAGCACGGCCGCGACCTGGCCGAGGTGCAGAAGCGCCTCGTCTTCACCACGCACACCCCCGAGCTGGCCGGCAACGAGGAGCGCCCCATGAAGCTGCTCACCGACATGACCTTCTTCGGGACCATGACGGAGGAAGAAGTGCGCCGCACGGCGCAAATCGGCACCGGCGATGCGCTCAACTACACGCTCACCGCGCTGCGCTTCTCGCGCAAGGCCAACGCCGTGAGCAAGGTGCATGGCACCGTGGCCAACGAAATGTGGGGCCACTACGAGGGCATTTGCCCCATTATCCCTATCACTAACAGTCAGAACGGCACCTACTGGCGCGACCCGCAGCTGGCCGCCGCCCTCAAAGGCAAGGACGATGCCGCCCTGCTGGCCCGCAAGCAGGAGCTGAAAAAGGACCTGTTCAAAATCGTGGCCGACCAGACCGGCAACATTTTCGACCCCAACGTAATCACCATCGTGTGGGCCCGCCGTTTTGCCGGCTACAAGCGCGCCGATTTGATTTTGCGCCACTTCGAGCGCTTCGTGGAGCTGGCCAGCAATGCCAAGCACCCGATTCAGATGATTTGGGCCGGCAAGCCCTACCCGAAGGATTTCGGTGCGGTGGCTTTGTTCAATGACATCATCAAGCGCACGGCTCACCTGAAGAACTGCGCCGTGCTCACGGGCTACGAGCTGGGCCTGTCGGCCGCCCTCAAGAAGGGTTCCGACATCTGGCTGAACACGCCCCGCTTCCCGCGCGAGGCCAGCGGCACCAGCGGCATGACCGCCGCCATGAACGCCAGCGTGAACCTGAGCATCGCCGACGGCTGGATTCCCGAGTTCTGCCGCAACGACGAAAACGGCTTCCTCATTCCGATTGTGGACGTGACCCTGCCCGACAATGTGAAGGACGATGCTGAAGCCACCGCCCTGCTCGACGTGCTGGAAAACACCGTGCTGCCGCTCTACTACGACCAGCCCAAAAACTTCCTGAAAGTAGTGAAAACCGCCATGAAGGACGTAGAGCCCGAGTTTGAATCGGGGCGCATGGCTAAGGAATACTACGAGTTGCTGTATAAGGCGTAAGCAGAAGGAAAGGGGAATTATTTCCCTGTCATCCTGAACGCAGTGAAGGACCTTATCGCGTTTGAACGATTGTCGTATAAACGACTCGTCCGAGCGTGGTAAGGTCCTTCACTGCGTTCAGGATGACAGGCAATTTTCACATTCCTTCCTTTCCGCCATGTGTGGTCGTTACACATTCATCGCCCCCGCGCCTGCCGCTGAAAAGCGCTTCGACGCCAAATTCACCGAGCCCGCGCCGACTACTTACAACGCCGCGCCCTCGCAGCGGCTGCCCATCATCACCAATGCCGCGCCCGGCCAGATTCAGCTCCTGAGCTGGGGCCTCGTGCCCGGCTGGAGCAAAGACCCCGCCGCCGGTCCCAAGCCCATCAACGCCCGGGCCGAGACGCTGGCCGAAAAGCCCAGTTTCCGGCAGTTGCTGGGGCGAAAGCGCTGCCTGGTGCTGGCCGACAGTTTCTTTGAGTGGCAGGCTACGCCGGCGGGCAAAGTGCCGCACCGCATCCTGCTGCGCGATGAGCAGCCCTTCGCCTTCGCCGGCCTCTGGGACGAGTGGCTGGACCGCAGCACCGGCGAGCTGCACCCCACCTTCACCATCATCACCACCGAACCCAACGCGCTGATGGCCAAAATCCACAACCGGATGCCCGTCATTCTGCCTACCCGCGCCGCTGAAAAGGCCTGGCTCGATGATGGCCTGAGCCTGACGGCGCACCAGCAACTATTGCAGCCTTACGACGCGGCTGCCATGCAGGAGTACGTCATCAGCAAACGGGTGAACTCACCGGCTAATAACGACCCGGAGGTGCTGGCAGCGGCTTAAGCGGTTGAGAATTAGCAGAACGTCTGGCTTCTGTGTTACTTTGCCCGCATGAACTGGCGCAATCCCTGGCTTTTACCGATTCTCATTCTCGTGCTGGCCTCGGCCGTGCAGCTGGACCTGCCGTGGTGGAGCCTGGCTGTGGTGGCGTTTGTGGTGGGGCTGGCCATTGCGCCCACGGGCCGGGTGGCCTTTTGGGCCGGTTCCGGCGGAGGCGGGCTGAGCTGGATACTGCCCGCCGCCTGGCTGGCCTACCAGAATGACGGTTTGCTGGCGCACCGGGTGGCGCAGCTGCTGCCGCTGGGCGGCTCATCGGTGGCGCTGGTGCTGGTGGCTGGTATTGTGGCTGGCCTGGTTGGTGGGCTGGCGGCTTTGGCCGGGTGCTGGCTGCGCGAGGCCTTTCGCTCCCCAACGGCGGCGTAGCGCTCGGGCGGCTATTTCACCTGCTGCATCACCCATTCGCCCACGGTTTCGAGGGCATCGGTAGCCGCCGTGGGGCGCACGGTGGTGCCGGCGGCTAGGGCTTGCTCACTGAGGGGGGCCTGGAACTCGTGGTTCAGGCCGTCGAGCTTCTGCACGTTCACCCGCTTATTGGCTTTGAGGCCTTTTTCCAAAACCGGCAGGTTGGCGGCTAGCTGCACCTGCGTATCGGCAGTGCCGTGCAGAAGCAGGGTGGGGCAGGCCACTTTGCCCAATTCCGCCTGCGGATTGAACGTGAGGAAGGAGCGGTACCACGGGCTGGTGAGTTGCCGGGCGCGGGTTTGCGCTGCCGCTGAGGTCAGGGCCGGATAAATCTGCTTCAGCATATTGGCCACAATGGCCTGCGCCTGGGCATTATCTGGCGTCTGGCGTATGATTTCGAGCAGCGCATATTGCCGCTTGTATAGCGCGTCGTTGCGCTTGCGGGCTTCGGTGGTCAGGCGCAGCTGTTCCTGGGCAATGTGTAGCTGGGTCTGGGCGGGATTGGCGCCAGCGGCCAGCTGTTTTTTGGCTTCGCGCCGGGCCTGAGTCATGGCTTGTGCTGCCTGGGAATCCCATTTAATCTGGGCGGTATCGGGCTCGCCGGGCTGGTTTACCAGCGAGGTTTGCCGGGCCAGCAGTTCCTGTCCGTTCACGCCGGCGGCACCCAGGGCCACCAGAAAAGCCGGTGCGGGGGCCTGTGCCCCGGCCAGCAGTGCCACGTTGGCCCCTTCGCCGTGTCCCAGCAGGCCCACGCGCAATGGGTCGATGCCCGGCTTGGCCCGCAGGTAGGCCATGGCCGATTGCGCATCGGCCACCAGCTGGGGGCCTGTCGTAGCCGCAGATACCCCCACCGAGCGGCCGGTGCCCCGGTCATCGAGGCGCAGCACGGCCACGCCCTGCCGGGTGAGGTAGTCGCCCAGCGCATTCAGCAGGCTGTAATCACCGGTGCTTGGCTCCGGAGTATTCACATCGGGCAGCAGCACCACGGCGGGAAACGGTCCGTTGCCAGCGGGTAGGCGCAGCGTACCGCCCAGGCCAATTTCGGGGCTCGGGCTGCTGGGGCTACTCACGTGTACTTCTTCGGTCCTGTAAGATGCCGGGGCTTCGCTGATTTCGGCGGTTTTGTCGGCGGCTTTGTCGGTGGCCACGCGTTCCAGTACCAGCATGGCTCGGAAGCCGGGCTGCTGCCATTGCCCGCGTAGCCGCTGCCCATCGGCCACGGGCTGGCCGGCAAATCGGCAGCCCGCCTTATCGGCGTAAAAAACCACGCTGTCGGCGGTATTCACCACGCGCATGGGGCTGTTGTGTAGCCGGCCCGCATCCATGCGAAGCAGGGCCGTGGGCGTGCCATCGGCCAAGGCACTCACGCTGATAAATACCTGGCGGCTACCGCCCGGCACAGGCAGGGTACCAGCCCATTGGCCCAGCATCTGGCCCGTGCCGATGGGCGCTGCCTGAATGGTTGCCAAACTCAAAGCGCCTATAACCGATAAATAGATGGTTTTAAGTAGTAAACGATTGATATTCATAGCAAAGATTGGTTTGTGGTACTGTTGGCAGGCAAAAGCAATACGTAGTTGCGCAGACCTGATTAATTCAAAAGTACAATTAAATCTTGCTTAATAAAATAAATTGAAAATGATTTGTAAATAAAAAATCTGTGTAAAGTTTTATTTATAGAAACTACCTCATTTTATAAACCATCTCAGAGCTTAGCCACAATCGTCTTTTGAAATGGTAAGCAGCACAGTGCCGGACACAAAAAAGCCGCCCTCCCAACTAGCTGCGGGCGGCAGCAAGGAGAGGGCGGCAGAAGCGCACCCGGCACGACCGGGAGCAGCGTGATTACTACATGGTTTTGCTATACCAGGCCAGCACTTCGAGGCCGGCAGCGTCGGTTTCAGCTTCCACTACTTCGTTGATGACGTATTGGATTTCATCGTCGGACCATTCTTCGTCCTCGGCGGCGGACACCCACAGGTCGAGGGCGGCGTAGCGGTTGGTGCCGGGCGGGAGCGTCCAGGTTACTTTTTTGCGGATGTTCATAGCAAGGGTAGTTGGGGTGAGGCGAAGATAGAACGCGAAGACGAGGCCGGTAGGTTAATGATTATCGGCGGCCTCGCGGATGACGGTGACCTGCACCGGCACTACCCCGGCCTCGATGATGCCGAGCTGCACGGCGGCGCGGCGCGACACATCCACGATGTAGCCTTTGGTGTGCGGGCCGCGGTCGGTCACGGTCACGTCCACGGAGCGGCCGTTGCGGGTGTTGGTGACGCGGATGAGGGTGCCGAAGGGCAGCGTATTGTGAGCGGCCGTCATTTGGCCCGGGCGGTAGGTGCTGCCGCTGGCGGTAGGCCGGCCGTTGAACTTATCGGCGTAGTAGGAGCCCAGGCCCGATTGCACACTGCCCCGGGCTCCCTTCGTGCCGTTGCTCGCATGGTGGCTACTGCCGCAGGAAGCCAGCCCCAGGGCAAGTGAAAACAGCAGCGATAATAGCCCGAGGTGCAGAATTTTGGCTTGTTTATTCAACTTCATCCAACCTTTATTTTCGGTGATAACCTTTCGGTCGTAATTCTCTCACACCCCCATTTTTCCCCAACACAACCGATGAAAAATTTCCTGAAAGTGGCTTCGGCCCTCGCCCTGTCGTTCACGTTCATGGCTGCTCACGCGCAGCAAGGTGATGGCAAGATGATGAAAAAAGAAGAAAAGACCGAAGGCAAGATGGTGAAGCACGCCGGCAAAATGCACGACGACAAGATGGTTAAGAAGGAAGGCAAGGCCGTGAAGAAGGACGCCAAAATGGAAACCAAGGAAAAAATGTAGGTCCTCGGCCTCAGGCGAACTACGGCCGTCCGGCTTGGCTGCTTCTGCGGAAGCCGCCGGGCCGGACGGTTTTTTTTGTCTTTAGCGAGCCGGTTTGGGCGGGGCCGCCGGAATACGCAACGCTTGCAAAGACTCGAAATTGCCCTGAAAGACGTTGAAATCGACCACACCGCGAATGCCGGGCACGTAGGCTTCGTCGGAGTGCTGCCAGATTATCCACTTGCTGCGGGGCAGGGTGGGGCGCTCCACTTCGTAGTGGGCCAGCCAGAGCGGGTAGTCGTCGAAGTGCCCGGCGAGGTGGCGCTTGTAGAAGCTGTGGTTGGAATAGAGGATGGGCCGCACGCCGTAGTGCGCCTCGATGAGGCGCAGCCAGCGGGCCACTTCGCGGCGCAGCACAGCCACGTCGTGGAAATTGGCGGCTTCCACGTCGAGCACAGGCGGTAGGTCGCCGGGGGCGAGGGGGACGGTTTGAGCAAATAAATCGGCCTGCACCTTGCCGTTGCGGTTGGGCAGAAAGTAGTGGTAAGCCCCGCAGAGCACACCGGCTTTACGGGCCTCGCGCCAGTTGCGGGCAAATCGCGGGTCGCGCAGCGTAGCGCCCTCGCTGGCCTTGATGAAGGCAAACCGGACCCGGTTGCGGGCCACCTCGGGCCAGTCGATGCGGCCCTGGTACGACGATACGTCGATGCCGTGCACCGAGTAGCCGGCCAGCAGCGGGGTTTTTTCGCGGCCGGTGAGGCCGTTTTTGGTGAACGTGGCCCAGGCCCGGCGGGCGTAGCGGTTCAGCTGCACCTGGTGGCGCAGGTAGTAGGTGCCGCCCAGCAGTAGGGCCAGCAGGGCCGCTGCCAGCAGGCCGCGCCGCCACGGCCGCCGGGGCGCGGCGGGCCGGGCGGGCTGGGCAACGGGAGCGGTGCTGGACAATGGAGGCATAGGCAGGGGCTCCAAAAATAACGCCGCGCCGCGCGCCATCGTGCGCCGGGCCCCGGCTTTTCGCGAACTTTGCGCTTTCAGCCCCTCAATTTCGCCTATGTCTTTCCTGCGCGCCGCCGATGCCCGCGACGAAACCGGCCACCTCATCAGCGAGCTGCACGGCGTGAAGCTGGTGCAGATTCTGGAGTACCTCGTGGCCGCCTACGGCTGGCCCGAGCTCGATGCGCGCCTGCGCATGAACTGCTTCGCCGAGAACCCAAGCATCAAATCCAGCCTCACGTTTTTGCGCCGCACGCCCTGGGCCCGCACCAAGGTGGAGGAGCTATACATCAAGGCTCGCAGCGCGGAAGTGCAGGGCCGCCCCCGCCCGTAACGCCATGGCCGACGTCTCTGAAAAATCGTCCGGGCCGGCGCTGCTGGCGGGCCTGGGGCTGTTCATCGTCTTCGAAACCGTAGCGTTCTACGGCTTGCAGTACCTCACCTCGGGCCTGGGCGAAAGCAACCAGAACCAGCCCGAAAACACCATTGTGGCCAATTGGGTGAAAACCATGGTGTTTTTCGTGGCGCACCTCCTGCTGGTTATCGCGGCCATGCTGGTGCTCAGCAACCGCCTGCCGCACCGCTACCGGGGCCAGATGATGGGCTGGTTTTACGTGGCCGTGGTGATGAGCTTCGTGCTCATTATCCCACTGTTCGGCTAGGCCCGAAAAAACAAAACCACCGCTGCGGGCGGTGGCTCAAGAGTGAAACCCAGAAGACTCGGAAAGTGGCCGGTCGGTCCCGGCGATATAAAAAGGACTGCGGTGCCGGTCGGTCCCGGCGTTATAAAAGCGGTGGCGAGGAGCGGCAGCGGAGCCGGCGGCTAAACAAAGTGCCGCCGGCGCTTGCCATTGATTGGCTCTACTCGTTGCGCTTGATGTCGATTTCGCGCTGCTGGTCGTTGGGGTTCAGGAAGGGAATGCGCACGCGCAGCTCCTGGCCTTCGTGGATGGCGTCGATGCGGGCCACGTCCAGGTTGGTGGGCAGTTCGAGGGTTTGGACGAAGAGCGGGGCGGCCAGCTGGTCGTCGGGTTCGTGGCGGTAGTCGCTGAATACGGTCAGTTTCTGTTGGTTCAGCACCACACGGAAGCTATTGGCAGCCACGGTGGGCATGGCCACGCGCACAATCACGCCCTTCGGGTGGCGGTCGATGCGGAGCTGCGGCTGGGCCACGCCCCCACCGATGGTGTTGAGCAGGTCGAGCTGAGGGGCAATGCTATGGATGAATTTCGAGCTGATAAGTTTCATGGGAGGGAGCCACAAATTGGGGTGGCTTCGGACGGGTAATTACAAATGATGTACCAATCTGAATCATGGCTTATCTGCGCTGAAAATCAGTCATATTGACGGCAGTTTTTATGAAGATTTCCTGATTCCGGCCAGGGTGGCCGAAAGCCGGGGTTTCAGCCGAAAATACCGGACGAAATGGCGCAATTGCCCCTTGCTGACTCATTTTCAACCCTACTAAAACCGACTGGTCAGACCAAAGTGAATCTTGGAGGATTTCAGCTCAAACGGCTGGTTATTGGCCCTCCCCACCGAGTACACGAACTGGAACAGCCCCGCCGCTGTGCGGAAGCTTAGTCCCGCGCCCACGCCGGTGGGCTGGTCGCTGAACCGGTCGTTTTCAATATCATGACGTAGGTAGGCCTGGTCGGTAAACAGAAATGCGTAGGAATCGGGCCCGATGAACTGGCGGAACTCGGCCGTAGCCACGGCGTAGGAGCTGGTGTAGAACTGGTTTTCGTTGAAGCCGCGCAGGGAATTCAACCCGCCCAGCCGAAATAAGTCGTTGACAAACAGGCGCGGATTGAGCAGGCCCTCGCCGCGCAGGCGCAGCAGCAGCACGCCCGCCCGCTTCACCGGCAAGTAGCGTTCGGCGCGCAGCCCGAAGGAATACTGCGTGGAATTGAGCGGAATGCCGTCGTAGAGCTCGGGTTTCAGCTCGCCGTTTTTGATGATTTTCTTGGTACCTACCGCGCCCTGGGCATTCACGAGGTAGCCGCGGTGCGGGAAGAACAAGTCGTCGAGGCTGTTCCAGGCGTAGCCGATGCCGTAGGAATTGTATTGAGAATCAATGGTATCGGGTAGTACGGTTTTTTGCCGCAGCAGCGTATCAAGCAAAAACGAGTTGCGCTGCTCGGTGAAAAAGCTGACGCGGCCGGCCCGGGCCGTGGGGTACGTCACCTGCAGGCGTGGGCGGAGCGTGAGAAAGGCATTGGTTTGCTTGTAGAGGTTGAAGGTGCCGGCCACTTCCAGCGGCGTGCCGAAGAAGTTAGGATGCACATACTGGGCATCGAGCAGCTGCGAAATGGCGTCGGTTTTGCGCCATTGCAGGCCCAGCTGCTTGCCACCGCCTTTGATATTGCGCAGGTTGATGGTGACGTCGCCGGTGAACTGCACGCCGGTCTGGCTGGCGTTCGAGTTCGGCAAAATGCCCACGATGGCATCGAACTGGTTGCTGGGCCGGTCGTCGAGCAGCAGGTACACCCGCGCCCGGCCCAGGGCGAAGCGCACTTCGGGTTCGGCCCGCAGCTTCACGTAGGGCAGCTGGCGCAGCAGCTGGGCGGCGGCGGCCACGCGCTGCTGGCTGAAGGGCTGGCCCGGAAAAATCTGGAGGTATTTGGTCAGAAAACGCTTCTTGGTCTTGCTGTTGCCCACAATCTGCAGCGAGTCGAACACCACCACGCGGCCCCGCTTCAGCACCACGCGGCCCGCAATGTCGTGCCCGCTCAGGTGCACCGAATCGAGGCCAACCGACGCAAACGGGAAGCCCTGGTTTTCGGCCTCGGTGAGGATGCGCTCCTGCAGTTTCACCCAGTCTTCGGGCACGAAGGGCGTGTGGCGGAAGAACTTTTCGCGGTAGCCGGCGCGGGTCAGCAGGCCGTCGCCGAGGTTGCCGTTGCGCAGGTAGGCCCAACGGAACTGCTCGCCCACGTAGAGACGTACCCGCACGGTGTCGCGGCTCCAGTGCAGCTCATCGGCCGAGGCCGTGAGGTAGGAGTCGCCTTGTAGGCCCAGCACCAGCTCGCGCACCTCGCGTAGCGCACTGAGCGAATCGGGCACGCTGGCCCGAACCTTGTAGCGACGCAGCACGGGCCGGTCGGCAGCTTCGGTTTCGAGCACCAGCAGGCGCGGGTGGGCCAGCACCCGGCGCGTGGCCGCCGCCGAAGCCGGCGTGGGGCTGGGCGGCGGGGTAGGGGTGGCCAGGCCGGGCTGGTTGGGCACATTGGGGTCGAGGCCGGGCGTTTGGGCCTCGGCCAGCTGTGGCATAGCCAGCCAGCCGAGCAACAGTATTCCCCAAAAGCGCAGTAGAAACCTAGTCATTCGGGGTGGATAACGCAGAAGGCAGCGTTTAATTTCCCGAAGGTAACAGCGCGCATAAGCCGGGCCTTGTCATACGGTCAGGCGGTACCTTTGCGCTCTGCGTGGGCAATTAGCATGCGAAATAGATTTATTGTTAACTGCTCACTGTTAACTGAAACCATGGCCGGCCTTTATCTCCACATTCCTTTCTGCAAGCAGGCCTGCCACTACTGCGACTTCCACTTTAGCACCTCGCTGGGGCTGAAAAGCCGTTTGGTCGAAGCCATCGTGCGGGAAATTGAGCTGCGGCGTGATTACCTCGGGGCGGGGGCGGCGTTGGAAACCATCTATTTCGGCGGCGGCACTCCGTCGCTGCTCACGGCCGGGGAATTAGCCCAGATTTTCGCCGCCATCCACCGCCACTTCGCCGTTGCGCCGCAGGCCGAAATTACCCTTGAAGCCAATCCCGACGACCTCAGTGCCGCCAAGCTGCACGAGCTAAAGTCCGCCGGAGTCAACCGCCTCAGCATCGGCCTGCAAAGCTTCTACGAGCCACACCTGCGGATGATGAACCGCGCCCACACCGCTGAAGAGTCCACCACCGCCGTGCGCCGCGCTCAGGATGCGGGCTTCGAAAACATCTCCATTGACCTGATTTACGGCGTGCCTGCGCCCGGCCACCACATCTGGGAAGCCGATTTGGCCAATGCCTTCGCGCTGAATGTGCCGCACGTTTCGGCCTATGCGCTCACCATCGAGCCGGGCACGGCCTTCGGCCACCGCCTGCAAAAAGGCACCTTCAGAGCTGCGCCCGATGAGTTCGTGGCCACGCAATTCGAAATGCTGCTGGCCGCCATGCGCGCCCACGGCTACGTGCAGTACGAAATCAGCAATTTCTGCCAGCCCGGCCGCGAGAGCCGCCACAACGGCAACTACTGGCGCGGCGTGCCCTACCTCGGCCTCGGCCCCAGCGCCCACAGCTACGACGGCCGGGACCGCCAGTTCACCCTCGCCAACAACCCGCAGTATGTGGCCGCCGTGCTGGAGCGTGGCGAAGTGCCCGTGACCGTGGACGAGCTCACCGCCACCGACCGCGCCAACGAGTACCTGCTCACCACCCTGCGCACCGCCCGGGGCTGCGACCTGGCCCACCTGCGCATCCACCACGGCCTCGACCTGCCGGCCACCCGCGCCGCCTACCTTGCCGAGCTGCAAGCCAATGGCTGGGCCACTATCCAAAACGAAGTTCTTACCTTGACCGACGCGGGCAAGCTCCTGGCCGACCACATCACGCTGGAGCTGTTCCAAACCCCCGACGTAGCCGAATGAAACTACTGAGCGACAGCATTGCCGACGACGCCGACTTCTTCGTGGAGCAGATTCATGTCGTGGCCATTGTCTTCGACAATACCGACGATGTGACCGTGTGGGCCACTACATTTTTTGATAGCGACACGCATTTCTTTCACCTCGCGCTGCCGTTTAAGGCGCTTGATACGCTCCTGAACCTGGCGCACAACCGCGCCGAGGCCCTGCAGGAGGAAGTGGCCGACGCCTTGGCGGCCCAGGAGTGGCCCGCGCTGCTCGAATACAATTCCGATGAAGCGCCGCCCGTGCCCCTGCCCAGCGTGGCCCTGAAACTCTCCGTCACCTACCCCGCCACTGAAGACGGCGAGTTGGATGAAGACGACCCCGACGACCCGCAGCCGCACAACATCTTCTACCTCGAAGGCGTGTTCGTGCGCCTCGATACGTAGCTGGCGTGGAACCCCTGCCGCCCGTTTTTTACCTCATTCCCGGGCTCGGAGCCGATGAGCGGGTCTTTCAGTTCCTGCGCCTGCGGGGTGAAGTACATACGCTGCGCTGGCTGCCACCGCAAAATGCCGCCGAAACCTTGCCACACTACGCGCCTCGGCTTGCGGCAATAATTCCACCGGAGCAGCCCTGCTGGCTGGTGGGTGTTTCCTTCGGCGGCTTGCTGGCATTGGAGGTGGCGCAGTTGCGACCCTTGGCGCGGGTAGTGCTCATATCCAGTTTCGCGAGCCCGTCCGAATTGCCCTGGATTGGCAAGTTGGCCCGAATCACGGGCTTGTATCGGTTGGTGCCGCCGCAGCTATTGCCCCGGTTGCCGCGGGTGGCCGGATGGTTTTTCGGGGTGAAAAACGGACGCGACTATCAGTTGCTGCGTCAGATTCTGCACGACACCGACCCGGGTTTCACACGTTGGGCCATTGCACGGCTGCTGCGATGGCCGGGCCGCACCTCGCCAACGGCCATCCGCATCCACGGCACCGAAGACCGGCTACTGCCCGCCGGAATTGCGCACAGTCAGTACGTTTTGCCCGGCGGCCACCTCATTATCATTAGCCAAGCTGCCGAAATCAGCCGGATTCTGAACCAACTTGCTGCTGAAAACACTCCCGTTTTTTCCGTTGTGCCAGCTACGCCGTCAGCACCCGCTCACCCTTAACCTGTTCACGAAGTGCTTCCCACCTATCCCTTTGCCGGCCGCACCTATACCTATGACCCCGCCGCGCCCCTCGATATTTCCCTGCCCCTGGCTCCCGGCCCCGACCAGGTGAACTGTTTTTGGGCCGAGCCCGTCCAATTCGATACCATCAGAGTGGGCAGCTTTGTGGGCAGCGTGGCCCTGGGCGGCAGCACCAATTACCAGCGTGTCCACGTCACGCCCCACGGCAACGGCACCCACACCGAATGCTACGGCCATATCTCGCCCGACCCGGCCATCACCCTCAACCAGTGCCTGCGCCGCTTCCTGTTCGTGGCCCGACTGGTGAGCGTGGCCCCGCGTCCCCAGCCCAACGGCGACCTCGTGGTAATGCTGGCCGACGTGCAAGCCGCGCTGGAGCAGCAGCCCGACCGTGCCCTGCCCGAAGCCCTTATCCTGCGCACGCTGCCCAACGAGGCCGCCAAACGCCACCGCCACTACTCCGGCACCAACCCCACCTACATCGAGCCCGCCCTGGCCGAGTGGCTGGTTGAATACCAGATTCAGCACCTGCTGCTCGACCTGCCCAGCGTCGACCGCGAAGAGGATGCCGGCCAACTCCTGGCCCACCATGCCTTCTGGCAATACCCCGCCCGCCCGCGCCGCGAAGCCACCATCACCGAGCTCATTTTCGTGCCCGACGAAATCGCGGACGGCCTCTACCTGCTCAACATCCAAATCACCAGCTTGGAACTAGATGCTAGCCCCAGCAAGCCCGTGCTTTATCAGCTGAGTTTGCCCGCGCAGGTCTGATTCACTGGGCCCTGATGCAACTGAATGAACCCACTTCGAATCTAAGTTGATGAATTTCCACATCAGTTTAGATTCGCTATGCTTCTCATTCGCTTCCTGTTGCCCGGCCTGCTGGTACTGGCCGGCACCACCTATAGCCGGGGCCAATCGGCTCCCGCCACTAGCACTCCCGCCGAAACTACCACGGACAAACTGCTCCTGAAAGTGGGCCTGAATGCCGGCCGTGCCCTCCGCTACACGGGCTACTATGGGCTGTCGACGCGCCTGCCCATCTCGGTGGGGGCCGAGTATGCCCTCAGTTCCAAATTCACGCTCTACGGCCAGGCCGATGCCGACTTTCGGCTCTTTAAAAACAACACGTATGGCGGCGATGGCGACTTTGCAATTCCGGCCGGCGGGCTGGGCATAGGCACGCGCTACTATTATAACCAGGCCGGCCGGGAGCGCCACAACCGGCCCCACGGCGCTTTCGTGGGCAACTACCTGGCCCTGGAAGCTCATACGGAAGTGCGCCAGCGCTACGGCCTCCGCAACGACGTAGCCCCCAGCCTCAACGCCGTGTGGGGAATGCAGCGCCGGTGGGGTCGCAATTTTCTGTTTGATTTCAACGCGGGCCTCGGCCTCGGGCCGCACCGCAGCGATTCCTACCTTGGCTACACACCCAACAACAGCAACCTCAACATCACCACCCAACTCAACCTCGGCGTGTATTTCGGGCGGTAGGCGGGGCGTGGGCCGGCACTCAGCCAGCCCTGGTTGCGATGACTGATGTATAAGCCCGATATTGCTTGCGGGCTGAGAGTGAGCAAATTGCTTTCTTGAGCCAAGTTTGAGTTCTCATCTGCTTTGCTTCTCGCGTTCCAATGCCATTGCTAGCTCATCGGTTGCGCATTTTTGCGTTGATTATCGGGTCGTTGCCTGCTCTGGCGGCAGCCCCTGCACTGGCCCAAACTGCTTCCCCCTTCGCTTCGCCAGCTTCAGCGCCCAGCCCCCGTCTGCTGCTGAAAAGCGGCCTGCGTCTCACCCATCTGTTCTACCTGCCCGACGCCCGCAACTGGCAGCTTCTGCTGCCTGTCTCATTCGGTCTCGAATACCGCCTGCACCCCCGGCTCAGTGTCTACGCGCAGGCCGAAGCCGATATCTCGGCCGGTCGGGCCCCGCGTGGCCGGCGCGGCTCGCCGCTACTGCCCACGCCCGGCACCAGCGTGGGTTTGGGTGCTCGCTATTATTTCAATCAGCCTGGCGCATCCCAGTCCAGCTCTGAGCCCTGGGGCAACTATGTGGCCCTGGAAGCCAGCGCCGAACTCGCGCAACTCAGCAGCCGGCGCGGGCGGCGGGGCCGGGGGCTGAGCGTGGGCCGCGTCACGCCCGCGTTGTTTGCGCTGTGCGGCACGCAGCACCGTGGCCCCGGCCGCCGCCTGCTCTACGACCTCAATGCCGGCCTTGGCATTGAAGCCCCCTCAGCGTACTCGGCCGAGGCAGGCATCCGCCCGCCCTGGGACGTGGCCGCGCAAGTCAACCTGCGGGTCTACCTCGCCAACCAGCGCCATGCGGCCGGAGCCAGCCGGCGCTAAGCTCACCAGGAAGGCCCAACGCCAAAAGGGCTGCCCGGTAGGAGCAGCCCTTTTGACTTATAAACGGTGGGCAATTAAGCCGGAACCGAAACTACTTCGCGGGGAATAACCGTCACAATCGAACGGTCTTTGCGGCCCTTGCGGAACTGAACCTCGCCATCAACCAACGCAAACAGCGTGTGGTCTTTGCCCATGCCAACATTGGCACCGGGGTGGTGGGCAGTACCGCGCTGACGCACGATGATGTTGCCGGCAACGAGGGCCTGGCCACCGAAGATTTTTACGCCGAGACGTTTGGAATGCGATTCGCGGCCGTTGTTGGACGAGCCGACACCTTTCTTGTGAGCCATGGTATTGTTAGCTTCAAGCTTTTAGCAATAAGCTGCAAGCTCTTGTGGGTTAATGGGATAGCAGAATAGTTAATCTAAAAACCGAAAACGCGCAGCTTGTGGCTGAAGGCTTGCAGCTCAGATAAAACTAGCCGATGCTGTTAATCATTACTTTGGTGAACGACTGACGGTGGCCGTTCATTTTCTGGTAGCCTTTACGGCGCTTCTTCTTGAAGACCAGAACTTTGTCGCCTTTTACGTGGGCGAGGATGGTGCCGGTTACGGCTACTTTCAACTCGGGCGCACCCACGGTGATGGTGCCGTTGTCGTCGGTCAGCAGGGCGTTGCCCAGCGTTACTACGTCGCCAACGTTGCCGGCCAGTTTGTGAGCGTAAACGAATTTGTTGGCCTCAACCTTGGTCTGCTGGCCAGCTATGTTAACAATTGCGTACATCAGCTTTCGCGGGTTTTTCTGAAATGGGAAGGCAAAAGTACGACTTTGATTTGGGAAATCCAAACCCTAAGTTCTTAATCATCATTGGCTGGCCGGCACCAGCCGCCCCAAAAGCGCCTTGCCGCTGATGAAGCGCAGATTAAGGCCGGATTAAAAAATGAGGCAAATCGGCCCATAAATTGGTCTGTTTGGGGACAAGTGGGTTTATCCACAGGGCTAATGTGGATAAGTGGAGCCAAAAGGGCTGATTTTGAAGGGGATTTCACTTTCCAGTTCGACTAAAAAACCCGGTGAAAATCCTCGCAACTGTCCTGAAAAAAAGGTGGGCTTAGCTAAAAAAGAGTGAATAAAAAAGCTAATCGGACGGGCAATCGGCCTGCCGGGTGGGGCTATATTTGGTGTTGGAAGGCCGGCCGCATTTCCGGCGTCCGGGCCAAACATCTGCCCGAATGTGGGGGTTAGCCTGCCGTCTTCCACGCCGAAAACCGCCATCAAGCCCCGAGATACTATGGAACCGCTCCTCGCCGAAAACCCCAACCGCTTCGTGCTATTTCCCATCCAGAACGATGAGGTGTGGCAGTATTACAAGAAGTCGCAGGCCTCGTTCTGGACGGCTGAGGAAATCGACTTGAGCCAGGACCAGAAGGACTGGAACAACCTGAACGACAACGAGCGGCATTTCATCAAGCACGTGCTGGCCTTCTTCGCCGCTTCGGATGGCATCGTGAATGAGAATCTGGCCGTGAACTTCATGCAGGAGGTGCAGATGCCCGAGGCGCGCTGCTTCTACGGCTTCCAGATTATGATGGAAAACATTCATAGCGAGACCTATTCGCTGCTGATTGATACCTACATCAAAGACCCCAGGGAAAAGGACTACCTGTTCAACGCCCTCGAAACCGTGCCTGCCGTGCAGAAGAAAGGCGAGTGGGCCCTGAAGTGGATTAACTCGGAGAACTTCGCCGAGCGCCTCATTGCCTTCGCGGCGGTGGAAGGCATTTTCTTCTCGGGCTCGTTCTGCTCCATTTTCTGGCTGAAGAAGCGCGGCCTGATGCCTGGCCTGACGTTCTCGAACGAACTGATTTCGAGGGATGAAGGGCTGCACTGCGATTTTGCCTGCCTGCTCTATAGCTACCTGGTGAACAAACTGCCCGAGGCGCGGGTGCAGGCCATCATCGCCGACGCGGTGCGTATCGAGCAGGAGTTTGTGACCGATGCGCTGCCGGTGAGCCTCATTGGCATGAACGCCAAGACGATGGCGCAGTACATCGAGTTTGTGGCCGACCGCCTGCTGGTGTCGCTCGGCTGCGGCAAGATTTACAACGCCACCAACCCCTTCGATTTTATGGAGATGATTTCGGTGCAGGGCAAAACCAACTTCTTCGAGAAGCGCGTGGCCGAGTACCAGAAGGCCGGCGTGATGAGCGAGCGCAACGACAACGTGTTCTCGCTCGACGAGGATTTTTAAGCGGCGGCAGCTAAAAAAAGTTACTGACAGGCAACCCAATAATTATATTTGGCGAGTTGCTGACGAGAAGGCCCAGCGCGCCGCGCTGGGCCTTTTGTGCTTCAGTCCCTCACTTATAATTATTCCATCCTTTCATCGCATGAAATACGCTTTACTCCTCCTGCTGGGTATGGTGATGCCCAATGCCTACGCCCAAACTTCCGCCCCAGCTGCTCCGGCGCCGGCGCCCGGTGCGGCCATGTTCCAGCGCTACACCACGGCCAACGGCCAGACTACTTTCTTCTCCACCGCGCCGCTGGAGGATATCGAGGCGCTGAATTCGCGGGTGGCGGCCATCTTCGATTTGAACACCGGGCAGTTGGCGTTTTCGATGCTGATGAAGGATTTCCAGTTCAAGAACTCGCTGATGCAGGAGCACTTCAACGAGAACTACGCCGAAAGCGAGAAGTACCCGCGGGCACGCTTCACGGGCACGTTGGTAACCAAACCCACCGAGGACCAGCTCCGCAGCGGCCCGCAGCCGGTGTACGTGCAGGGCCAGCTCACCATTCACAACGTGAAGCGCAAGGTGCGGGTGCCGGGCACCTTGCAGCTGCGCGGCAACGACCTGGTGGTGACGTCCAAGTTCAGCGTGGCCCCGGCCGATTACAAGATTAAAATCCCGGCCCTGGTGCGGAACAACATTGCCAAGTCAATTGACATCAGCGTGATACTGACCTGCCAGCCGGGGCCGTCGGGCACGGCAAGTATCGCCAAGTAGCACAGCGTTGCATCTGAATGAAAAGCCCACCCTGCGCTTGCAGCGGTGGGCTTTTTCCGTGGGTAGCAACACGAAACAGGAGTTGCTTGCCGTTGCGACAATTATGACGAGATTTCGACGCTTTTTGCAGTGGCTGCGGCCGCGCATGCCCTACGTCAACATTGGACTGGCGGGGGCGGCATACGGCGCGAACCAGTACGTGGCGCAGGTGTTTTGCCAGCCGGTGCTGTGGGCGGCTGCGGTGCTTATTGGTAGCGTGGGGGCGTTTCTGGCGTGGCCGTGGCTGGTTGGCTGGCCCAAGGCGGTGCGCTACGTGGCGCTGTTTCTGCAAGGTGCTTTGGTGCCCGTTTGTGCCTATTGCGTCGTGTTCATGGGCCCGGGGGAATTGGTAGTGGGGGTGTTGTTTTTCTTTTTCCTGTTGCCCGTATTGGCTTGGGTGCCGGTGTTGTTTGCGGGGCAGGCGCTGCGGCAGGCGTGGCGGAGCGAGCTGCCAGGCGGGCGCGTGGTTTTCGGCCTGGGAATGGTGCCGTTGCTGGTGGCGCAAGGCTGGGCCGAACAACAGTATCGGGATGTGGAAGCCGCCGTGGCCCAACTGCCGCCCGCGCAGCGCCGCCAGCCAGCGGCCTTAGTCCGGGTGGTGCCCCGCACCTACATAGCCGAGCGGCTGGCGGGCAAGCTGTTCAAGTACCACAATTACGAAGACGATAATGACGGCTGGCGCCCGCCCTTGCACGACCCGCTGGTCAACATCAGCCTCTGGAGTCGCGGCGGCATGGCCTACATTAAACCAGGAGTAAGGGAGGCTAATCCGCTGTTGGTGGGTTACTGGGATGCGCGATGGAAGGTGCTCGTTTCATCAATCGACAGCCAAGCCGTCTTTTACCACCAGCTTTTCCCAAACCTGCCGGTCAAGGCCGACTGCACCTGCAACCAAACCTATGATGGCGAGTCGTATCGAAAATGGATACCTAATGCGGGCCACCGAATGCCGCTGTAAGGTGAATGAATAGCTGAATACGGTGAATACAAAGCCGGCCTGTTTTCCAAAAAATGGCCTAGCATCCCCGTTCGGGTACTATGTGGAAAACTTCCGGAACTTTTCCTTGTCCTTCGAAAACGGAAGAGGTAATTTCCGGAATCTAATATCGACGCGGCTGCTATTACCTGGCCCTTCGGTCTACTCTTTCCACAACTGCCTCAACGACTTGGCACCGGCACTGTGCCGCGCCGACTCCTTCAGTATATAAGCAAAATCCCCCAACCAAACACCACTGGTATGCTAGTAATTAAACGCGACGGTCGCCGCGAATCCGTGAAGTTTGACAAAGTCACGGCGCGTATTGAGAAACTGTGCTACGGCTTGCACATGGATTTCGTGTCGCCCATTGAGGTGGCCAAGAAGGTGATTGACGGCATTTATGATGGCGTGACGACCATTGAGCTGGATAACCTCGCCGCCGAGACGGCCGCTTCGCTCACCACCAAGCACCCGGACTACGCCATTCTGGCGGCCCGCATTGCGGTGAGCAACCTGCACAAAGTGACGTCGAAGTCCTTCTCTTCGACCATGAAGCGGCTGTATACTTATGAGGACCCGAAGAATGGCGACAATGCTTCGCTCATCGCCACCGATGTGTGGGAGGTGATTCATAAGAATGCCCACACCCTGGATTCGGCCATTATTTATGACCGGGACTACAACTACGACTTCTTCGGCTTCAAGACGCTGGAGCGGAGTTACCTGCTGCGCCTGGAAGGCAAGGTGGTAGAGCGGCCCCAGCACATGCTGATGCGCGTGTCGGTGGGCATCCACAAGGATGACATTGACTCGGTTATCAAAACCTACAACCTGCTGAGCGAGCGGTGGTTTACGCACGCTACGCCCACGCTGTTCAACGCGGGCACGCCGAAGCCGCAGATGTCGAGCTGCTTCCTGCTGACGATGAAGGACGACTCCATTGATGGCATTTATGACACCTTGAAGAACTGCGCGCTGATTTCGCAATCGGCCGGCGGCATTGGGCTTTCGGTGAGCAACGTGCGGGCCACGGGCTCTTACATTAAGGGGACCAATGGCAACTCGAACGGGCTGGTGCCCATGCTGAAGGTGTTCAACGACACGGCCCGCTACGTGGACCAGGGCGGTGGGAAGCGCAAGGGCGCCTTCGCCATTTACCTGGAGCCCTGGCACGCCGACATTTTCGAATTCCTGGACCTGAAGAAGAACCATGGCAAGGAGGAAATGCGCGCCCGCGACCTGTTTTACGCCCTCTGGACGCCCGACTTGTTCATGAAGCGCGTGGAGGAAAACGGCGACTGGACGCTGATGTGCCCCCACGAGTGCCCCGGCTTGGACACGACCTGGGGCCCGGAGTTTGAGCGCCTCTACGCCAAGTACGAGAAGGAGGGCCGCGGCCGCCGCACCATTAAGGCGCAGGAGCTGTGGTTTGCCATCCTGGAAAGCCAGACCGAGACGGGCACGCCCTACATGCTGTTTAAGGACGCGGCCAACGGCAAATCGAACCAGCAGAACCTGGGCACGATTAAGAGCTCGAACCTGTGCACCGAGATTATTGAGTACACCGACGCCGACGAGATTGCCGTGTGCAACCTGGCCTCGCTGGCGCTGCCCCGCTACCTCGTGACCGACGCCCAGGGCAACACCACCTTCGACCACCAGAAGCTGTACGAGGTGACCTACCAGGCCACCCTGAACCTGAACAAGGTGATTGACGTGAACTACTACCCGGTGCCCGAAACGCAGAAGTCGAACTTCCGCCACCGCCCCATCGGGCTGGGCGTGCAGGGCCTGGCCGATACGTTCATTGCCCTGCGCATGCCCTTCGAGAGCGACGAAGCCTCGGGCCTGAACAAGGACATTTTCGAAACCATCTACTTCGCGGCCATGACGGCCTCGAAGGACCTCGCCATCAAGGACGGGCATTATGAAACCTTCCCCGGCTCGCCCCTGAGCCAGGGCAAGTTCCAGTTCGACCTCTGGGGCGTGACGCCCGACTCGGGCCGTTGGGACTGGGACAGCCTGCGCGCCGAGGTGGTGAAGCACGGGGCTCGCAACTCGCTGCTGGTGGCGCCCATGCCCACGGCCAGCACCGCCCAGATTCTGGGCAACAACGAGTCGTTTGAGCCCTACACGAGCAACATTTACGTGCGCCGCGTGCTCAGCGGCGAGTTTATGGTGGTGAACAAGCACCTGCTGAAGGACCTGGTGGCCCTGGGCCTGTGGAACGACGCGATGAAGCAGGAAATCATCGCGGCCAACGGCTCGGTGCAGGGCATTGCCCGCATTCCGCAGCACATCAAGGACCTGTACAAGACGGTGTGGGAGATTTCGCAGCGCCGCATCATCGACCAGGCCGCCGACCGCGGGGCCTACATCTGCCAGAGCCAGAGCCTGAACCTGCACGTGCAAAACGTGAACTTCGGCAAGCTCACCAGCATGCACTTCCACGCCTGGAAGCGCGGCCTGAAAACCGGCATGTACTACCTGCGCACCAAAGCCGCCGCCGACGCCATCAAGTTCACGGTGGAAAAGCAAGCCGCCGAAACCCTGGAGCCCCTGGCCCTAGTGGAGCAAAACCAGTCCGACATGGCCTGCTCCCTAGATAACCCGGACGCCTGCGAGGCCTGCGGGTCGTAATTGATATACAGACTATTGCACAAAAAGGTCGCCTAGACAGGCGACCTTTTTATTTTTAATGCTTTATGAGGGAGTCTAAAAAGGGTTTGATAGTAATGTTATGACTAAAATCATACAATTGAAAACCATATTGCGCTCAATTGTGTATAATCAATGTTCTTAAAATAAATTTAGCAAAGCTTAAAAATAAATCTAGCCTTTGTATAACTTCTTTACGCAATATGATTACTTTTGTATAAAGTCCTAATTTGCTATGGCGAAGATAATAGGTTACCCGCGGGCATCATTTCATGCATCTTTTGAACTCGCCGAAGCAGTGTATTCACTGGGAGGGCGCAGTGACATAGAGGTTTGTGCACAAAAAATGGGCAAGAAGGTAACAGGGGCATTTAGCGCCATTGTAGGCGCGGCATCTAAATTCAACCTTGTTTCTGTTTCGAAAGGCACGCTCATTACAAGCTCCCTTTTTAGAGATATCCAGTTGGCTTACACCGACCCGCAGAAGCTTGCTCTGAAAGCTGAAGCCTTTTTATCGCCTCCCGTATTCAAGGGAATTGCTGAAAAGTTTGGTGGTATGATATTGCCTCAATCGGCAGTATTAAGCAAGATGCTCATCAAGGAATTTGAAGTAGATGACGCTATTGCTTCTACTGTAGCAAACTATTTTGTGGATGGAGCCAAAAGCGTAGGACTCTTTGATGGAGAAGGAAAGCTTAGAAGCATTCAATCAACTCAGCAAGAATCTGAGACGATGGCTGTTGAAGTTTTTGATGCACCGAATGAGTCATTGCCGCAAAATAATAAACTGTCTAACAGGCATATATCTGATGCTGAGTACACTCCTGTAGAGGTTGCGAACAATGACAGAAGAAAAATTCAGATTCCCTTGCCGCAAAAGCGCATGGCAGAGTTGATTGTGCCAGATGAAATGACCATCAAAGACCTCGACATCATAAGAATGCAGTTGGAGGTATTGAGAGTATTTATTGAAAATAGCTAGCCACTGAAACCGCTAAACAAGCAGAGGCTCAGAGTATAGCTGACACCAAAATCAGAGGCGCATGATGTCACCTCTCTAATCCAAATCCTGTGAAGTCTATTCCGTTCGCTCAGTACGTAGCGCTACTCAAATTGCTAGGGTTAGAATACGTACGAACAGTAGGTAGCCACCAGCACTGGGATTTCCCCAAAGGTTCCGGAAAGGCATTGCTGCGGACACTGACTTTGCGCGATAAGGACAAAGACATTCCGGTACTTCACATGCAAACCAACTTGGCAACACTGGAAGCTTCGGATGTGGTGACGAAAGCAGAATTTGAAAAGATGCTTACTGCGCAGCAAAATCCTAAAGCAGCTAAGGCGCAACGCAAGCGAACCAAAGACTGAAACAAAAACGGCCGCCTCTGTAGGGGCGGCCGTTTTTGTTGAACAACACAAAATTTGAGTTAGGCAGGAAGCAGTACTTGCTCAGTGAGGATACGGCGGCTGTGAGAATGGCGGTTTAGGACCTCAGCAGAAAGTCGCGGAGGCTCATATATAGGGGTGGGTTTTTTGACCAGCCGCCACCCTAAAGCTAACAGCAAACGGTCAAGAGTGCCACGTTCAGCAGTGTCCTGAATGAAGAACTGAAGAGTTTCTTCAAATGCAGCTTCAGCCTCAGCTTCGGTATCGCCATATGAGGAAAGCTCCAAAGCGGGGCAATAAGCTACGTACTGGCCCGTATCATCAAGCACAAGTAGCACTTCTACCTGCGCTTTTGTGAGGTGGCCATGCTTGTTGGTTGCGAGAGTAGCCATAGAACAATTGAAAATAGAGGCAACGAAGATACTGATAAGGATTTCCCTGACAACGCAAAGGCTGCCACCCCGGTTCTTTGGTGTATAAACGCCAACAGGGTTGTTTTTGATTTTAAGACGGTGAGGTTGGTTGAGTCCTAAGCTTCTCCAGCTGCTGCCGCCTCGGTAGCGGCTGGTTTGTTTTTGGGGAAACCCATGCGGAATTGCAAGAAACTCCAGCTCCCTTCGCCGCCTTCGCGCCGGGGGCGGCTGGGGTGGGGTTGGGGTAGCGCGCGCCGTTAGGTAGAAACACGAAGCATCGTTCAGCCGCGGCGGTGCCGGGGGCGGGGTACGCTAAGGCAGCACGTTGCCAATCTCCACGAAAGGTTCGCCAGCTTCCAATAGCTCTATCGCGGCGGGCAGGGTGGCGAGCAGCACTTCTTGCAGGCGCTCGTTGGACGTGTTGCCGCAGGTGAGCCAGATAACCTGCGGCGGCGGGCCGAAACGGTCGAGCAGGTGACGAAAGTCGGCGTCTTTGGTAAGCACGACGGCCCCGGCGGCTTTGGCGGCCCGGAATATTTCCTCGTCCTCGGCATCGCGCAGGCCCAGCGCGCGCAGTGGCACGGCCTCCACGGGGAATTTCCACTTTATCTAGGCGGCGATGAGCGGCGAGAGGTGCGCGTCAATCCAGAAGGTCATGCGGCCAGGCGTGGATGGTCAATCTGGCGGGCGGCGTATTGCAGGGCGGCTTGCAGGTCGGCGGCTTCGAGGTCGGGCATCTCGGCCAGAATCTGTTCGGCGGTGAGGCCGGCGGCGAAGAGCTGAAGCACGTCGGCCACGCGGATGCGCATGCCGCGAATGCAGGGCCGGCCGCCGCACTGGCGCGGGTTGGTAGTGATGCGATGCTGCAAGGATTCCATGTGGTGAAGATACTAGGGTTTCTGTTGCCGCTTCGCGCCGGGGGCGGCTGGTTTGCTTTTGGGCAGTGGGCAACGACATCAAACATCGGTTTTAGATAAAATAATATATATTTTTATATATTAACAAAAGGCCGCCGCTGCTACGGCTTGCCGTGGGCCGGCGGCCACCCCGGCCCGATTCTTTCACCCGGCGCACCCGCGCCCCTTAGCATCTCACGGTCATGCTCGTCGACGAAATTGCCTCCCCCTTCACGGTGGACCTGCGCGGCAGGCTCATCGAACCCCACCACCCCGACTACGACGCCAGCCGCCGGGTGCACAACGCCATGATTGACAAACGGCCCGCCGCCATTGCCTACTGCGCCGACGATGCCGACGTGATAGCCGCCGTGAACTACGCCCGCGAGCACAATATGCTGGTGGCGGTGCGGGGCGGCGGCCACAGCGGGGCCGGCCTCGGCCTCTGCGACAACGGCTTGGTGATTGACCTCTCGCAGCTCAACGGCATCCACGTCGACCCCGTGGACAAGACCGTGCGCGTGGAAGGCGGCTGCCACCTCGGCGACCTCGACCACGTGACACACGCCTTCGGGGTGATGGTGCCGAGCGGCATTATCTCGACCACCGGCGTGGGCGGCATCACGCTGGGCGGGGGCCTGGGGCACTTCACGCGCCGCTGCGGCCTTTCCATCGACAATCTGCTGGAGGCCGACGTGGTGCTGGCCGACGGCAGCATGGTGAAAGCTTCCGAAACCGAGCACCCCGACCTGTTCTGGGCGCTGCGCGGCGGGGGTGGCAACTTCGGCATCGTCACCTCATTCCTGTTCCGCTCGCACCCCATCAGCACCGTGTACGCCGGCCCCATGCTCTGGGAGCTGAGCGACGCCAAGCCCGTGATGCAGTGGTACCGCACCTTCATCAAAGACGCGCCCGAGGAGCTGGGCGGTTTTTTTGCCTTCCTCACGGTGCCCGCCGGCCCGCCCTTCCCCGAGCACCTTCACGGCAAAAAGATGTGCGGCATTGTGTGGAACTACAGCGGGCCGGCCGACATGGCCGAGCAGGTTTTTGCGCCCATCCGCCGGGCCTGGCCGCCGGCCCTCGACCTGCTGGGCACCCTGCCGGTGCCGGCCCTGCAAAGCATGTTCGACGGGCTGACGCCCCCGCATATTCATTATTACTGGAAGGCCGACTTCATCAACGAGCTATCGGACGAGGCCATCGACATTCACCTGCACTTCGCCCAGATGCTGCCCAGCCCGCTCTCCACTATGCACCTCTACCCCATCAACGGGGCAGCGGCCCGCGTGGCACCCGATGCCACCGCCTGGGCCTATCGCAACGCCACCTGGTCGATGGTCATCCTGGGGGCCGAAACCGAACCCATCCGGGCGGCGGTTATCACACGCTGGGCCAAAGAATATTGGGAGGCCATGCACCCGTACTCGGCCGGGGGGGCCTATGTCAACTTTATGATGGAAGAGGGCACCGACCGCGTAAAGGCCACCTACGGCCCGCACTACGAGCGGCTGGTGGCCATCAAAACCACCTACGACCCGCACAACCTGTTCCGGGTGAACCAGAACATCCCGCCCACCGGCTACCAATCGGATGGGCGGTGAGGTACGGCTGATTCTTGATTTCTCCCGCGTTGGACCGGACCTACTGCGGCGTGGCGGGCTGTAGCTCCAGCCAGCGCCGGGCGTCGGTATCGGCGTTGAAAGAGCGGTAGACCAAAGGCAGGCCCTGAACGCTGGTGGTGACGAAGGCCGTGGACAGGCGCACCAGCACGTTGGGCGACACCACCACGGCCCCGTGACGGTAGCCGGCCTGCACGGCCCGGGGCAGCCAGTCGTGGGCAATCCACTGCTGCTCCTCGGGCGTGAAGGGAACCATAACCAGCTGATTAACCAGGATGCGGCTCCAGCCGCGCTGCTGCAGCGCCCGCAGCATGTTCTCGAAAACGGCCCGGGTGGCTTCCGGGGTGCGGCGGTGGCTGCTCCAGTTGGTGCGCAGGAAGCCGGCGGGGTCCGTCAGCACTTCGCCCGCAGCGTTTTCAAAATACAGGCTGGGCAAGGGGCTGGGCATTGCGACAAAGGTAAGGCCGATGCGCCCCCCAGCGGCAGCGCGGGCCGCTATTCCTTCATCACGCGCTGGGTTTTCTGGTAGTTCTGGCCGCGCAGCGTCACCACGTAGATGCCCGGCGCGAGGTGGGCCGTGTAGCTGTTGAGCTGGCTGCCCAGCATGGCCGGCGTGCCGTGCAGCGAGAGCAGCCGCAGGCCGCCCTGGGGCAGGGCAAAGTCGAGGGTGAGCGCGCCGGCGCTGGCCGGCACATCGGCCAGGCTGAACGCCTGCGGCCCGGCTGCCGGCCCGGGGTACACAAACAGCCGGTTGGTCCGGCTGGACGATGCATTGCGAATGCCCGCGAAATTCACCCCAATCAGCACCGGGTCGTGGTCGGAGCAGCGGAAGGGCGTGGTGATGTCGGTGGCCTCGCCGGCCTGGTCGTACTCGAGCACGGGCGGCTCGGCCGAGTTGATGTGCCACTTCTGCACGTCCACGAAGCCCACCAGGTTGGGCGTCACCACGGCATGGTCGAGCGAGCCGGTGAGGCCCTTAAACACGTATGACGCGCTGGTGGGTGGTGTGGCCGGCACCAGCCCGGCCGCCCGCATGATGTCGATGGGGTCTTCCTCGTAGTTGGCATTGTAGTCGCCGGCGCTCACGATGCGCGACGCCCCGGCCGGCCGCACGGTTTTGTTGATGAACTCGACCAGGGCGCGGGCCTGCGCCTTGCGGCGGGCGTTGGAGCCGCCCTGGCCGTCGTTCTGGTCGGCATCGGGCCCGCTGCCGCTGCTCTTGCTCTTGAAGTGGTTCACGATGAAGCCCAGCGTATCGGGCCGCTCCTTGCGCCGCGTGACGAACACCTGCGCCAGCGGCGGCCGCTCAAACACGCCCTGCACGGTGGCTACCATGGGCGGCCCCAGCGGCGCCACCACGCCCGGCTTGTAGAGAATGGCGCAGTGAATGAGGTCGGTGTTGTTGGTCTGGCGCTCGGCGTTGCCGTCGTTCACGAAGATGTAGGTGCCCGCGCCCACGGCCTTGTTCAGCCCATCCACCAAATCCTGAATGGCTGCCGTGGAGCCGTTGCCGTCGTTCTCAATCTCGGTGAGGCCGATGATGTCGGCGTTCATCTGGGCCAGGGCCAGGATGATTTTGGTGCGTTGGCGCTGGAAGTCGGCCGCCGTTTTGGCACCGCGCGGGGTGGGGAAGCCGCCGCCCGCCCCGTCGCCGTTGAAGTAGTTGAACACGTTGAAGCTGGCCAGCTTCAGGTCGAGCGGGCCAAAGGCGGGCGGCGTAAGCGGCCGCGTCACGTTGATGACGGGCGCATCGGCCCCGGCCAGCGGCTGCAGGCGCCAGCGCCCGTAGCCATAGGCCAGAATGCCGCCGATGTTGCTCAGGGTGCTGCCCACCCGCACGGTGCGGAAGCGGGCATCGAGGTAGGGCGTGGGCGTGGGATTGGTGGCCGAGCTGCCATCGTCGAGCACCAGGCTGCGGCGGTCGTTGGCGGCCTGGTAGGCCAGCACGGCGGCCAGGTTGCTGGTGCCGCTGCTGTTGGTGCCGGTGGCGGGGTTGTCGTTGGGGTCGATGAACTGCGTGGCCTGGTAGGTCAGGCCTTCGGTGGACACCGTGAGCTCGCCGCGCTGCTTCAGGTTGTAGTTGTCCGTCACGGTGAGGGGCGCGGTGAACTGTACCCGCATGCCTTCGTAGCGCTCGGCCTTGTCGGCCGCAAACTCGCTGTTGACGAGGCGCACAAAATCCGGCAGCGCATTGCCCGAAGAAATGACCACAAAGCCCGGCTCCGTTATCACGGCCTGGCCAAAGGAGGGGGCGGCATCGTCCTCGCGCACCGCGCCGGTCACGCGCACCTTGTCGCCCACCTTCACGTTGGGGTCGGCCTGAATCACGAAAATGGCATCGGAAGTGGCCGGGTTGCCATCGGCCGTGGCCTTGTCGTCCTGGATGTAGAAACCAGCGGGCTTGAGGTCGGCGTAGATGCCCGTCACTATCCCTTCGACGGTGTAGTTGCCGGCTTTCGCCGCCGCGCCCGTGCCCTGAATCGAGCCAATGGAAGTGGCACTGGCCGTGTGGGTTGCCAGCAGGATAGCCGTGTAGAGGAGTAGCTTGGAAGTCATAGCGCGAGTTGAAAAGAGCGGCGGCGGGGGAAGTAAAGATATTCGGCAGGGCTGAACTTCGCCAATGCTCCAATTTGTGCTAGATAAAGTACCGTTTTGGCAGCGAAACTGCCCGGCCGTGCCCAAAACTCCGCCCACCAGCCATTCGCGCCGTATACTGCAGCCTATGATTCCGCTCATCACCCAAACCCCGCACCTTCAGATTCTCGCCGCCAGCCGCGCGCTGCTCACGGCCGAGCTTCACAAGCCCCAGTATTTCCCCGTGCTCCTCGGCGCGGCCCTGCCCACCGACTGGCCGCCCGCCCGGCACGACCGCCCCACGCAGGAGCGGTTTCTGGAAGAACTCACCGCCGGCGGGCGCGACGCCGCCGGCTGGTACGCCTGGTACGCCCTGCGCAAAGCCGACGACACCGCGCCCCGCACGCTGGTAGGCGCGGGCGGCTTCCTGGGCCGGCCTTCTGCCGATGGCACCGCCGAAATCACCTATTCTATTGCGGCCGACTGGCAGGGCCAGGGCCTCGGCACCGAGCTGGTGGCCGGGCTGGTGCAGCAAGCCGCCGACACCGGACAGGTGCGCCGGCTCATCGCCCACCCGCCGGTTGACAATGCCGCCGCCCAGCAGGTGCTGCTGCGCAACGGCTTCGTGGCTGCTGACAGCAGCGCCGATGGCCGCCCGCGCTTCGAGCGCGCCGTGGAGCCGGCGGCTAAAGCGGCGTAGCTGGCACGGAAGCTGCCAGGGGGCGGTTATCTTTCTGCCCCCAATCTTCGCTTTCTCCCTTTGCCAATAATGAAAAATCCCCTCCTGAAAACTGCCCTGCTGATGCTGGGCGTAGCTGCCCTGGGCTTCGGTGCCCGCGCCCAAACGGCGCCCGCCGCCGAAACCTGGACCAAGAAAAAAGCCGAAAAGTGGTTTAAAAAGCGCGAGTGGGCCAACGGCCTGAAGCTCAACGTGCAGGAGTCGATTGATAAGGTCGAGTTTGCCAAGCAGTACCACGCCAATAAGGCGGTGTGGGACAAGGCATTCGCCTATTTCCGCGACACCAACCTCGACCAGCTTACGCCCGGCAAGTACCCGGTGGACGGCGAAAACGTGACGGCTGCCGTGACCGAAAACCCCACCAAGGAATACGACAAGACCAACTGGGAGTCGCACCGCAAGTTTATCGATATGCAGTACGTGGTGCAGGGTGCCGAGAAAATCGGCGTGGTGCCCCTGGATAAAGCCACCGTCATCAAGCCCTATGATGAGGCCCGCGACGTGGCCAACTACAGTGCCGAGGGCAAGCTTTACGAAGCCAAGCCGGGCACCATCTACATCTTTTTCCCACAGGATGTGCACCGGCCCAACATCAAAGTTGACGGCGTGGAGAAGGACAAAAAGCTGGTGCTGAAAGTCCGGGTGGCCTCGTAGGCAGCTAATTGGCGGCCGAAGCCGTAGAAGGTGCGCAAACGCAGTTTCCTTCTTCACTTCAACCCGCTGAGCTATGTCCCGTCTCCTGTTTTTCGTCTTTCTATTTGTCTCGGCTGGGCTGGCGCAACCCGCGCTGGCCCAGACCGACGCCATCCCGCCCCGGCCCACGCCGTTCAAGTTCGTGAACGACGAGGCCCAACTCATGCAGCCGGCCGATGCCAAGAAGCTGGACGCCGGCCTGCGCCGCTACGCCGATAATACCGGCACCCAGGTAGTAGTAGTGACCGTGCCCACGCTGGGCGGCCGCGACGTGGCCGACTACGGCCGCGCCCTCGGCACCGCCTGGGGCGTGGGCCAGCGCGATAAAAACAACGGCATCGTGGTGCTGCTGGGCGCGAAGGAGCACAAAGTCACCATCCAGCCCGGCAACGGCCTGGCCAGCGTCATCACGCCGGAAGTCACCAGCCGCGTTATCAGCGAAATGACGCCCGGCTTCAAGCAAGGCAACTATTTTGCCGGCCTGCGCACGGGTTTGAATACGCTGATGGCCACGGCAAATCCCGGCTCGGCTCCCAAGAAAGACCAGACGGCTGACGCCACCGCCTCGGGCGCAACGGGCAGCAGCATGGCCACCGACAATTCCTCCACCAACCTGTCGCAGGACAACCAATACCCTGCTACCTCTTCTGAACCAGTGAATACGATGCCGACGGCCGAACCTGTTTCGTCAGGCCCGGGCATGGGTATGCTGCTCATCGGCGCGCTGATAATTGGCGGCATTCTGTGGTTTGTGGTTCGCATGTTCAAAGGCCGGAGTGCGGCTAATAACGGGGTAGCCAGCAACCCGAACGGCACTCCCAACTTCCTGCCCAATCGGCCCAATGGCCCCAGCGGAGGCTACGGCCAGGCCCCCGGCAACTACGGCCCCGGCTACGGCCAGGCCCCAAACCAGAGTAGCGGCCCCGGCATCGGTGGGATGCTGGCTACCGGCGCGGCGGCCGCGGCCGGTGCTTACCTCGGCAACCGCATGGCCTCGGGCCACGACACGTCGGGCCAGAACCTGTCGAACTACGACAACAATAACAGCAACTTCAATACCGGCGCGGGCGCAGCCGGAGCGGCGGGCACGAGTGCGGCCAGCGACTACTTCTCCAACCGCGACGGTGGCACGGCCGACAACTCGGCCCCCGATTATTTCTCCGACGACAACACGGCGGCCGACAACAATTCGGACTACTTTTCGGGCGATGACAATAACTCGTCCTACGACGACACCTCGTCCAACGACACCGGCGGCGGCGGTTTCGATAGCGGCAGCGACAACAGCGGCTCGTGGTAGCCTAACCTGCTACCGCATAATGCCTAAAAAGCTCCCGTGCCGATTGGTGCGGGAGCTTTTGGGTTTGTGAGAGCCCGGAGTTTGGCCGACCGGCCGTAAGTTGCCGCCATGTCCATTTCCCATACGCCTCCCTCGGTGGTGCCCGTGCTGGAAACCAGCCGCCTGCGCCTGCGTGGCTTCCGCGCCGATGACTTTGATGCCTGGTTTGCCATGAGCCGGCAGCTCGCCTACCACCGCTATTTCACCCCCGAACCCATGCCCGCCGAAGAAGTATGGAAGCTGGTGCTGCGCAGTGCCGGCCACTGGCTGATAACGGGTTACGGCTTTTGGGCGGTGGAAGAAAAGGCGAGTGGCCGGTTTGTGGGGGCCGTGGGGTTTCTGCACCTGAAGCGCGCCATCGAGCCGCCGCTGGGCGACGCCCCGGAAATCGGCTGGGTGATGGACCCCGCTATTCACGGCCGGGGCTACGCCTCCGAGGCCGTGGAAGCCGCATTGGCCTGGGGCGAAAGCTATTTCGGGCCGGTGCGGACCGTGTGCATCATTCACCCCGAAAACGAGCCCTCGTTGCGCCTGGCAGCCAAATTTGGCTATCACGAATACGCCCGCGCCACGTATCATGACCAGCCCATTGTGCTGCTGGAGCGGCCCGGGGCACCGGCTTAATGGCACCTGCTCGGCTGCCTCAAATTTCGTTATGACTTTCTCCGACCACAACCTGGCGCAGCGCCTGGAGCTGACCGAAGCCCGCAGCAACGCGGCGTTTGTGGAAGCCCGTGCCCGTATGTTTCCAGAAAGCGGGGCAGAATGGCAGGCCATAGCCGGTGCCTACGTGCTGTTTGACGGCCCGGGCTCGCCGCTCACGCAAACGTTCGGCCTGGGCTTGTTTGAGGAAACCACGGCCGCCGACCTGGACCGCATCGAGGCCTTTTTTGCGGCGCGGCAGGCTCCGGTGCTGCACGAGATAAGCCCCTTGGCCAGCCCCGCGCTGCTGCCGCTACTGGGCGCACGCGGCTACCAACCCATCGAATTCACCAGTGTGCTATACCAGGACCTGACCATTGCCAGTGCGCCTGAGCCCCCGCATTCAGACATCCGCACCCGCATTGTCAGTCCGGAAGAAGCCGATGCCTGGGCCAGTACCGCCGCTGCCGGCTGGCTGGAAGAAGCACCTGAGCTGACGGCTTTTCTGCGCGAGCTGGGTGCCGTCAGTGCCCAGAGCGCGGGCATGACGTGCTTTGTGGCCGAAGCTCAGGGCGCGGCCATTGCCACGGCCAGCTTGTACATCCACGGTGGCGTGGCCCTGCTGGCCGGGGCCAGCACGGTGCCCATCGGGCGCCGACGGGGTGCCCAGGCGGCGCTGCTGGCGGCCCGGCTGCACCACGCGGCGGCCCACGGCTGCACCCTGGCCATGATGGGGGCGCTGCCCGGCAGCCAGTCGCAGCGCAACGCCGAGCGCCACGGCTTCCGTATTGCCTACACGCGGGCCAAGTGGCAGCTGCTGCGCGAAGGCCGGTAGCGGCAACAAGCCGCGAGCGCAGCTCTTTTCTTATCACTCTTTTACTGTTCGACCATGGCCCCACGTCCCTACATCCTCGCCGAAACCACCTGGAAAACCGTTAAGGAAGCCAACTACGAAGTAGTGATACTGCCCTGGGGTGCCACCGAGGCGCACAACTACCACCTGCCCTACGCCACCGACAATATCCAGTCGGACTACGTGGCTGCCGAGGCCGCCCGCAAGGCCTGGGACCAGGGTGCCAAGGTGGTGGTGCTGCCGTGCATCCCGTTTGGGGTGAATACCGGCCAGCTCGACATCACCCTGGATATGAACCTGAACCCCAGCACGCAACTGGCTATTCTGGGAGACATTGTGCACACGCTGGCCCGGCAGGGTATTCCGAAACTAGTGATTCTGAACGGCCACGGCGGCAACGACTTCCGCCAGATTCTGCGGGAATTGCAAGCCGACTTCCCCACGGTTTTCCTCAGCACCCTCAACTGGTTCAAGGCCGCCGACCGCAACCAGTATTTCTCGGCCCCCGGCGACCACGCCGACGAGCTGGAAACCAGCGTGATGCTGCACCTTACGCCCGATTTGGTGAGCCCCCTGAGCGAAGCCGGCGACGGCGCGGCCAAGCAATTCCGCATCGCGGCGCTACGCCAGGGCTGGGCCTGGGCGCAGCGCGAATGGAGCCAGGTTTCGGCCGATACCGGTGTGGGCAACCCGGCCGCCGCTACGGCCGAAAAAGGCGCGGCTTTCCTCGAAGTCGTGACCACCAACATTGCCCAATTCCTGGTAGAGCTGGCCGCCGCCGACCCACAGGATTTGTATGAATAAGAACCCCGGCGCACTCCTGCCGGTTAGGAACCGGGCAAAACCACTCGCCCGGCCCGTTTTCCTTGCCCAATGCCCAACCAATTCGACAGCGTAATCTTTGACCTCGACGGCACCTTATGGGATGCCTCGGCGGCCATCACCAAAGCCTTTCAGGCCGCCAAAATCAGCGTCGACTACATCGACAACGACGTGACCCTGGCCCAGGTGCAAGCCGTGACCGGCCAGCCCTACACCGTGGTCTACGAGCGCCTGTTCCCCAACCTCCCGGCTGAAAAGCTGGAAGAATACCGCGCCCTCTGCGCCCGGCAAGAGCTGGCCGCCGCCGTGGAGCACGGCGGCGCGCTCTACCCTGGCCTCGAAATCACTCTGCGCTACCTGCTGAACCAGGGCTACCGGCTGTTCATCGTGAGCAACTGCCAGCGGGGCTACGTGGAAGGGTTCTTCAAGCACAGCGGACTGGAGCGCTACTTTGAAGGCCACCAGTGCTTCGGTACCAAGCTGCTGCCGAAGTCGGAGAACATCCGCGAAATCATGGCCGAATATGACCTGCAAGCGCCCGTGTACGTGGGCGATACGCCCGGCGACCTGGCCGCCAGCGAGGCCGCCGGTGTGCCGTTCATCTTCGCCACCTACGGTTTCGGCCAGCTCAGCGAAGCCGAAGCGCCGCTGCGCATCAACCGCCCCGGCGATTTGGAGAAATTGCTGTAGCAGCGCCGTGAGTTGCGCACTTGGGTGCGTCGCTGTAATTTGGATGCATGAATTTTCCGGCCATTCCCCGCATCACCATTCATCCGGCTATTTGTGAAGGGCAGCCCACCGTGCGGGGGCTGCGCTATCCCGTGTGGCAAGTGCTTGATTGGCTGGCTTCCGGCTTGACTACTGATGAAATCCAGGCCAAGCATCCCGCGCTGGAGCCCGAGGATTTCCGGGCCTGCCTGGCTTTTGCGGCCGGCCGTCTCAAGCCTTTGGGCCACGTTGCCGAAACGGAGCAGGACGAAAAATCGGAGCAGTGGCTGCTGGGGCGGCAGGGCCAGTGGCTGGCCGAGCAGGAGTTTCTGAAACAGCTTTGGGAGCGGAATCCGGTCAGCAACCCGGCGTAGCTGAACGGCGGGCCCAGGTGGTTTGGGCACGCCGATGTCCGTGCTATTGCCGAGCTATTTTGTGTAGCTTTGGCCGCCTCTTCTGCCGCCGGTTATGTACCAGGAATTAGCTTCTACTGCTTTCTTACAAGTCGCCTACCGGCCGGATTCCTGCCTGCTGATTGGCCGTTGGCTGTGTTCCATTACCGATGAGCAGCTGCGCGAGGGCTACGAAACCATGCGCCTAGCCGCGCTGGAGCACAACTGCCCGCACTGGCTTGTGGACGCCCGCCGCCGCGTCGACCGCCGCCGCAACGGCCCCGAATGGGTCGTGACCAGCTTTCTGCCCAAGGTGCAGCGCGAACTGGGCGGCCGGCTGTGCGTGGCCTTCCTAGTGCTGCCCAACCACCTGCGCGAGCTGGAAGAGGAAGCCGGCCTGCCCCTTCACTCCCCCAACGCCACCGACCCGTTTCAGTACGCCCGCTTCATCGACGAAGGCGCGGCCAATGCCTGGCTTGATGAGCATCGCCGCCGGCCGCGGAAGTAAATCCTGCCGCTCAGCGCTGGCTTTCCAGGGTGGCGATGGGCGTGGCTTCTTCCACGTTAGAGGTGTTGGGGAAGGCCAGCAGGTGCGTTACGCGGGGTGCCTCGGGGCCGGAGTGGAAGCGGCGCACGGCAGCCTCTACCACCTGGTCTTCGCGGGTGAAGCGGTGGTGCTGGCGCTGGTGCTCGCCCCAGGTGGCCAGGTAAAAAAACTCGGAAATGCGCGTGGGGTCGTTCACATCGGCAAACACCCCGGCCCGCAAGGCCCCGTCGCGCAGGCGCAGGCGCTTGAGCTGCTCAGCGGCCGTGTGGAAAGCGGCCCAGTTTTCCGGCTCAACACGGTACTCAATGGTGACGAGCACGGGGCCGTCGTCGGGGTCGATGGTGCCGCTGCCCACGGTGTGCGGCCGGTCGTCGGCGGGGTCCAGGTTCAGGCCCTCGGCCGAGCGCATGGGGAAGGGCAGGGCCAGCAGGGTGCTGGCCAGCATCCAGCCGGCGGCGGCCAGCAGCGAAATCTCCAGCGTGAGGTGGTCGGCCAGCTCGCCCCACACGAGGCTGCCCACCGACAAGCCGGCCTGAAATACCAGCATGTACACGCTGATTACCCGGGCCTGCACCCAGCGCGGCACGCTCAGCTGCACGGTGGTGCTGAAACTGGTCATCACCAGCAGCCAGGCAATGCCCGACACGAACATCACCGCGTACAAAATGTAAATCTGATTGACCAGCGCCAGCGCCGTATTGGTGCCCACGAAGGCCAGCACGCCCAGCAGCACGCGCTGATTAAAGTTGAGCCGCGAGCCGGCCCGGCCCATGATGATGGCCCCGGTCACGGCTCCCGCGCCCAGCCAGGAGAGCATCACGCCGTAGTGCCCGGAACTGAGGTGCAGCCGCCGCGCCACCACTACCGACACCAGCCCCCACATGGCCGCCGCCCCAAACGAAAATGCGAACGTGCGCACCAACACCCCATAAATGGCCGGCGAATACTGCACGTAGCGCATCCCGGCACGCAGCGCGCCGATGAAGTTTTCGGCCGGGCCGCTGGTCACGGTGGGCTGGCGCTTCCAGAAATACACCACCGCCCAGGTGCCCAGAAACGACACGCCATTCAACAAAAACACCCAGCCCGCCGAGTAATACGCAATGATGGCCCCGCCAATGGCCGGCCCGATGGCCCGCGCAATGTTGTTGCTCACGCCGTTCAGCGTGATGGCCGACCCCAGCGCCGGGCGTGGCACCAGCTCCGTGGCTATTGACTGCCAGATGGGGGCGTTCAGGGCCGCGCCCATGCCTAGCAAAAACGTGAAACCCAGTACGCCATAGGCCGAAATGCCGTTATTCAGCGTAAGTACGCCCAGCGCGGTAGCCACCACCGCCATGAAGCCCTGCGTGAGCAAGAGCAGCCGTCGGCGGTCCACCAAATCAGCCATCACGCCGGCCGGCATGCTCAGTAAAAAGGCCGGTAGCGAAGTGGCCGTCTGCATCAGCGCCACCAGCAGGGCCGAGGTGGTGAGGGTGGTCACGAGCCACACGCCGGCCACGTTCTGCATCCAGGTTCCCACATTTGACACCAGCCCCGCAATCCAGATAGCCCGGAAAAGGGCGTACATGAACGGGGTCCAGAGTGTGACTTTGGCGGGAGGAGCAGGGACAGTGGAGGTGGCTTCAGGCATTGGGCAGCAGGAGGATTTCGCCATTAATAACAGCGAAACGGCACAAATGGCTTCCTACGGCTTTTGAAGTAATGACGGCTATCTGTCATCCTGAGCGGAGCGAAGGACCTTATCACGCTCAAATAAGTTTGACGTGATAAGGTCCTTCGCTCCGCTCAGGATGACAGGCGAGAGCCACTACCGCCGCTTTTGCGAAGACTCGCGTACCAGTAGCTTGGGTTTCAGTACGATGGGTTTGGGTGGGCCGGTGCGGTTGGGGCCGCTTTTCAGCATTTTTTGCAGCAGCTGCACCGCCGTTTTACCCATTTGCTCGCAGCGCTGGTCCACGCTGCTGAGCATGGGCTCGGTGAGGGAGGTGAACATCTCGTTGCTAAAGCCCACGATGGCCACGTCCTCGGGCACGCGCAGGCGCTGGGCTTTCACCACTTGCAGGGCGCCCACGGCCGCCAGGTCGTTGCTCGAAAACACGGCGTCCGGGCGCTGGGGCAGCTTCAGGAGCTGGCGCATGGCCTGGGCGCCGCTCTTTTGGTTCATGTCGAAGCAGGCAATCAGGTCCTCGTCGATGGGCAGGCCGTGGGCCGTAAGGGCGTCGCGGTAGCCCTGGTGGCGGTTTTTGTGGATGCTCAGGTGCAGCGGGCCGGTGAAGTGCGCAATGCGCGTACAGCCCTGCTCGATGAGGTGCGTCACCACCTGGTACGCGCCCTGGTAGTCGTCAATCACCACGGCGCTCACGTTGCTGCCCTGGAAATCCTCCACCATGCGGTCGAAAAACACCAGCGGAATGTTCTGCTGGCGCACGGCCTCAAAATGCTCGAAGCTCTGCGTGGTGTTGGCCAATGACACCAAGATGCCCTCAACCTGCGAGTTCATCAGCAGGTCAATGTTTTTCTGCTCCTGCCGAGCGTCTTCGTTCGACTGGCAAATCATCACGTTGAAGCCCAGCTTGGCGGCTTCGGTGGCGATGCCGTTCACCACCAGCGGGAAAAAATGGCCGGTGATGTGCGGCACCAGCACGCCCAGCGTGTTGCTGCGGCCCCGGCGCAGGGCGGCGGCCAGCTGGTTGGGCTGGTAGTGCAACTCCTCGGCCAGCTTACGCACGCGGGCCTTGGTGGCCTCGCTCACGTCGTCGTGGTCGGAGAGGGCGCGGGAAATGGTGGAGGGCGAGAGGCCCAGCGTTTTAGCCAGGTCGGTAATGGAAGCGCGGCGATTGGCCATCTGGTCGTTGTAGCGAAATGAGAAAATACCCGCGCGCCGGCCAGTAGGGCCAACGGCAACAGGTTCTGACCCGGCCGATAACGTGGGCCCGATGGCCCAGCCGTACCACAGCGCGGGATGCTGACAATTAACCGAAAGTAAGGGGCCGTCTGTTCATCACACGGCGGCTTTCGGGCATAGATGGGAATTCTATCGCAATCTACTAGCCGAAATCGAAACCGGAAGTTCAGCCGTTGCCAAAGGACAGGCTATTCGACCACCAGATTGTACTTGGCTACCACGCCCAGCAGGCCGTGCAGCGTGAAGTGCGCGCCGGTGATGACGTTGCTTTCGGGGTCGATAACGAAGCCGCTGGCGCTGCGAAAGTCGGCCTCCGCCAGCCGCGTGTTTTGGAACACGGCCCCCGCTAGTGCGCAGTCTTGGAACACGGCTGCCGAGAGGTCGGCATCGGCAAAATCGGCTTCTTCCAGCGGGCAGCCTACGAAGCGCGTGCCCGGCATCACGCGGCCCGCAAACGAGGCGTAGCGCAGCTGACACTGGTCGAAATGCACGCCGAACAGCATGTCGCGGCAAGCCGTGAACTGCAGGCCCAGCAGCTTGCAATCGGCGAAAGCCACATTTTGCAGGGCCGTGCCCGCCAGCTTGGCCGAGCTCAGGTTGCAGTGCTCAAACAGGCAGTCGGTGAAGCGCAGCCGGCTCAAATCGGCCCCGCTGAAATCGCAGTTCACGAAGCGAAACTCATCGAACTCGGTGTGGCCCCGCAGGTGGCGGGCATCCCAGCGCTCAGCCACGTTGTCTTCGGGAAAATGAGTGGGTTTGCGGAGGACAGTGGGCTTGCGGCGGGGCTTAATGGCCATTGGGGCGGTTTTTATAAACAAGAAGAACGTCATGCTGCACGCAGCATGACGTTCTTCTTCACAGATTCGAGCGAGTCATTTTGCCTAGGCAAAGCTACAGCTTCACCACGCGCTGCACCTGGCTGAAACCGGCCCCGCTCAAACGCAGCACGTAGGTGCCGGCCGCCAGCCGCGCCGTGCGCAGCCCGATTTCAGCCTGCAACTCCTCGGCCGTGCCACGCAGCGTGAGCAGGCGCTGGCCCAGGGCCGACACCACTTCCAGCGTCATGGGCTGGGCCGGAAAACCGCTGAGGCGGAGGTTGAACGCGCCGGGTGTTGGGTTCGGAAAAACGTCGATTTTTCCGCCCGTGGTGGCCTTTCCGGTGGCCGTGACGGTGGTGCGGAAGTTCAGCCCAATGAGCACCGGGTCGTGGTCCGAGGAACGGAAAGGGCTGGTAATGTCGGTGGCCGCGCCGGCGATGTCATACTCCAGGAATTCGGGCTCACTGGCGTTGATGTGCCACTTTTCCACGGCCGCGTGGCCCACCAGGTTGCCGCTGAGCACGGCATGGTCGAGGCTACCGCTCAAGCCGCTGAACAGGTAGGAGGCGCTGCTGGCGGGGCTGGGCAGCACGAAGCCGGCGGCCCGCAGAATGTCCATTGGGTCTTCCTCGTAGTTGGCGTTGTAGTCGCCCACGCTCACCACGTAGCGCGTGCCGGCGGGCTTCACGGTATTGTTGATGAACTGCACCAGGCCCGTGGCCTGGCCCTTGCGGCGCAGGTTGGAGGGGCCCTGGCCGTCGCCCTGGTCGGCGTTGGCGCCGGTGCCGCTGGCCTTCGACTTGAGGTGGTTGACGACGAGGGCAAACGTGTCGCGGGCCGCTGCCGTGGCGCGGTTGGTAATGAAAATCTGAGCCAGCGGCGGCCGCTCAAAAATGCCGGTTGCAGTAACCAGCATGGCCGGGCCGGAGAGCGTCACGGCTGCCGGCTTGTAGAGGATGGCGCAATGAATTAGGTCGGTATCGTTGGGCTGGGCGTTGGCCCCGCCGTCGTTCACGAAAGCGTAGGTGCCCGCGCCCATGAGCTGGTTCAGGCCATTCACCAGGTCCTGCACGGCCGAGTTGGCCCCGGTGCCGTCGTTTTCCACTTCCATCAGGCCCACCACGTCGGCGTTCATCTGGGAGATGGCGACGAGGATTTTGCTGCGCTGGCGCTGGAAATCATCAAAGGTGAGCGCCCCGCGTGAGGTGGGGAAGCCCGCGCCCAGGCCGTTGCCATTGAAGAAGTTGAGCACATTCATGCTGGCAATTTTCACGTCAATCGGCCCGAAGGTGGGCACCGGGGGGCGCACCGTCACAACGTTTGGCGCGTCGGCCCCGGCCAGGGGCTGAATGCGCCATTTGCTGTTGCCGTAGCCCATGATGCCGCGCAGGCTGGCCACGGTGCTGCCCGCCCGCACGGTTTGGGTGGCGGCGTCGAGGTAGGGGATGGGCGTGGGGTTGGTGGTGGCGCGGCCGTCATCCAGCAGCAGGCTTTTGTTCACGTTATCGGCCTGGTAGGCGTTCACGGCAGCCACGTTGGTGGTGCCGCTGCTGCTGGTGCCGCTGGCGGGGTTGTCGTTGGGGTCCACAAATTGCGTGGGCTGGTACACGAGGCCGCGCAGGGAGATATTCAACTCGCCGCGCGATTTCAGCGCCGCCACATCCGACACCGTGACGGGAGCCGAAAACTGCACCCGCATGCCTTCGAACTGCTCGGCATCGGCCATCAAAAACGTGGTGTTGTTAATAACGGAGAAAGCCGGTTGCGGGCTGCTGGCCGCCAGAACCGTGATGGTGGGCGCGGTAAGCACCGCCTGGCTGTATGAAGGCGAGGCCGGGCCTTCCTGCACCGTGCCGCTGATGCGCAGGCGGTTGCCCACGGCCACCGTGGGGTTGGTTTGTACCACAAACAGGGCGTCGGAAGTGGCGGGGTTGCCGTCGGCGCTGGCCGCGTCGTTCTGGATGTAGAAGCCGGCCGGGCTCAGGTCGGCGTACACACCCGTTACCACGCCCTCGATGGTGTAGGTGCCCGCCGTGGCCAGCGCCCCGGTGCCCTGGATGGTGCCAATGGGCGTGACCGTTTGGGCCTGCGCCAGGGCCGGGGCCAGGCTGCCGGCGGCTAAAGCAATAGCAATGGGAAAAAACGAGCGGGTAAAAACCTTCATCAGCAAGTCGAAAAATTAAGAAAACCCAATGCGGGGCTATAAATATACTAGCGTTTCGGTGGTTGGAATCGATTGCGTAGCATGGGGGCACTAAGCTCAACCATGCGGCGGCGCGCGGCAACTCTGGGCAGGCCCCGGCACGTAAGCAGTGCTGCTGATACTAAATCCCTGCCTTTCGCCGCCAAAAACCATGTTCCAGGAAAACACTGCTTTCAATACCGCCTACAGCGCCGAAGCCGAAAACGGCTACGATGAGTCGCGCCGCCACTTCATCAACCACGCCGGGCGGGGGCTGCTGGCCGTGGGCGTAGCCAGTGCCCTGCCCATTGCCGCGGCCGAAGCCCACAAAGCCGTCGAAGCCGCTGCGCCGCCCGTCACCGGCCCGCTCGACATCAAGCTGCCGCCCTTGGAAGCGCCCACCGACCCCAAAGGTGCCGAACCCCTCAACCCCGACGCGCCCGACCGCCGCGTGGGCTACGCGCTGGTGGGCCTGGGCCACCTCACACTCAATGAGATATTGCCCGCCTTCGGCAAAAGCAAGCACGCCAAACCGGTGGCTCTGGTGAGCGGCGACGCCGACAAAATGGCCAAAGTGGCGAAGCAGTACGGCATTAAGGCCAGCAGCTGCTACTCGTACCAGACCTACGACAAAATCAAGGATAACCCCGAAGTGGAGGTGATTTATATCGTGCTGCCCAATTCCATGCACCACGAATTCACCATTCGCGGCGCGAAAGCCGGCAAGCACATTCTCTGCGAAAAGCCGATGGCCAACTCGGTGAAAGAGTGCGAGGAAATGATTGAGGCCTGCAAAAAAGCCGGCAAAAAACTCATGATTGCCTACCGCATTCAGTACGAACCGCTGAACCGCCAGGTGCAGAAGCTGGTGCGCGACAAAACCTACGGCGCCACCAAAATGCTGCAGATGATGAACACCCAAAACCAGGCCCACGACCAGCAGTGGCGGCATAAAAAAGCCCTGGCCGGCGGCGGCTCGCTGCCCGATGTGGGCCTGTACTGCCTCAACACCACGCGCTTTTTGCTGGGCGAGGAGCCGACCGAGGTTTCGGCCCAGATTTACAGCACGCCGGGCGACGACCGGTTCAAGGAAATCGAAGAAAACGTGAGCTTTACGCTGCGCTTCCCGAGCGGTGTGATTTCGCAGTGCATGACGGGCTACGGCTCTTTCAACAACAAAAGCTACACGGTGTATGCCGAAACCGGCAGCATCGAAATGGACCCGGCCTTCCCGTACCATGGCCTGCGGCAGGAACGCACCCACGCCCCCGGCGGCAAGCAGGTAAAGGAAGTGCCCAACGACCCGCAGAAAGACCAGTTTGCCCTCGAAATGGACCACATGGCCGAGTGCGTGCGCCAGAACAAAACGCCCTACACGCCCGGCGAGGAAGGCTTGCAGGACCAGCGCATCATGGAAGCCATCTACCAGTCGGCCCGCGAAAACCGGCCGGTGAAGCTGCCCGCCGTGGCCAAAATAGACGCTTTCCGGGGCGAGGCTCCCAAGGACGAAGCCTAAAGTCCGAAACGACGGCCGTAGCGTTAGAAAAACCACCCGGCCAATAACATCGGCCTCGGTTTGCGGTTTAAGCCAGCGGACTGCCGCCCAGGCCAGCGCCCGGCTGGGCAGTCGATTGTGCTTTGTTGCTGTTTAATTGATGCTTATCCCCGGTCGTTCTCTGTATTTTGAAAATAGCGCCGGGCGCATTTGGGAAGAGCCCGCCGGCTTCATCCGGTTGGAGTACCGGGCCGGCGTTCGCGAGGCCGTTCAGTTTCGGGCGTTGCTCACGCACGCTGCGCAAGCCATGAAGCGCCGCAACTGGGATAAAATGCTGGTCGACCAGCGCGACATGTCCCCTTTTAACCCTAGCGAGCAGGACTGGATGACCAACGAATGGCTGCCGCGCGCCGTGCACGAAAGCGGCTACCGCTACGGGGCCATCGTGGTGGCTCACAACGTGTTTACCCGGTTGGCTACCAATCAGTTCATCATGGCTTCGCGCAGCCTGCCCCACACCTACCGCACCTTCGAAGCCGATGACGCGGCCGCCGCCTGGCTGCTGGATTGTCGTTAGCAGCCAAGCGTTTCACAGGTTTTATAGTAGCCCCGAGATGATATTAATGCTCAGGGCCAGAATGGTGGTGTTGAAGGCAAAGGATAACATGCTGTGGAATAGCACCAGCCGCCGCATGCGCAGCGTGGTCACGGTGACGTCGGAGGTTTGGGTGGTCATGCCCACCACGAAGGCGAAGTAGACGAAATCCCAGTACGAGGCGGGCGGCGCGCCCGCAAATACCAGCCCGGTATGCCAGGCATTCTCCTTGATATCAGGCAGCAGGCTGAAATAGGTGTGGGCATAGTGCAGCGCAAACAGCGTGTGCATCAGGCACCAGGTGCCCACTATTGCCACCGCCGATACCAGGATGTGCTCGATGCGCTCTTCCATTGGCAGTTGCCGGATGTCGTGCAGCAGCAGCAGCACCGCCACAATACAGACGGTGCAGCACAAAAACGTGACCACCAGCAACAGCGCCCAGGTACGACTGGGGTGCAACGACTTCACAATGCTCCGCATATCGGCGAAGTGCGTCTGCAGGATGGTTGCCCAGCTGATAGCCAGAGTGCTCAGCACAAACCCATCCCAGGCCACGAGAAACCGGGTTGCGAACTTGAAATCGGTGGGGGCCAGCCGGTAGGAAACGACCGCGACGCCCAGGGCCAGCAGCAGCTGCAACAGGCGCGCCACCAGGCCCCGGCGCGAATGCCGCAACGCGGCGCGCATCGTTACGACAGCAGAAGCCATAGCCGAAAAACCGCTGGTGAACCATCGGACCGTCGCGTCCCTGCCCGCCAACGGCAGGCGGGGAAGCCACACCAAGATAGTGAAAATAGCGCGTCTTGAATATTGGGCTTGCCGTCCGGCGGGGGCGGCCCGGGTTAGGCGGCGGGCACCGGCTGGGCCGGCGTTTCGGCCGCCACGTCAATCTGCCCGGCCAGCAGGTCCTCAAACGTCTGGCGCTTGCGGATGAGGCGCAGCTCGCCGGCCTCGGTCAGCAATACTTCGGCAGGGCGGGTACGCGAGTTGAAGCTGCTGCTCATCTCGAAACCGTAGGCCCCGGCGTTGTGGAAGGCCAGCAGGTCGTTTTCGTGGATTTCGGGCAGCAGCCGGTCCCAGGCGAAGGTATCCGTCTCACAGATGTTGCCCACCACGGTGTACAGGCGCTCCGAACCCTTGGGATTGGTCAGGTTGCTGATGTGGTGGTAGCTGTCGTAGAACATGGGCCGGATGAGGTGGTTGAAGCCCGAATTCACGCCCGCAAACACCGTGGCGGTGGTTTGCTTCACCACGGCCACGTTCACCAGCAGGTAGCCGGATTCGCTCACCAGGTATTTGCCGGGCTCAAACCAGCATTCCAGCGGGCGGCCGTATTCCTGCTCGAAGGTTTTGAAGGCTTCGGCCACCTGCTTGCCCAGGGTGGCTACGTCGGTTTCGGGGTCGCCGGGCTTGTAGGGCACTTTAAAGCCCGAGCCGAGGTCGAGAAAGTCGAGGTCGGGGAAACGGCCGGCGGCGTTGAACAGGATTTCGAGCGAGCGCAGGAACACGCCCACGTCCTTGATTTCGGAGCCCGTGTGCATGTGCAGGCCGCGCACGTGCAGGCCGGTGCCCTTCACCACGCGCTCTAGGTGGCGCATCTGGTGGATGCTGATGCCAAACTTGGAGTCGATGTGGCCGGTTTGAATTTTGTAGTTGCCGCCCGCCTCAATGTGCGGGTTCAGGCGCACGCACACCGGGTACGAGCCGCCGAACGTGGCCCCGAACCGCTCCAGCAGCGAGATGTTGTCGATGTTCAGATTTACGCCCAGCTCCTTGGCTTCCACCAATTCCTCAAACGTTACGCTGTTGGGCGTGAACAGAATGTCGTCCGGCGCGAAGCCCACGTGCAGCCCCAGGCGTACTTCGTTGATGCTCACGCAGTCAAGGCCCGAGCCCAGGCTGTGGATATGTCGCAGAATGGTTACGTTGCTCAGCGCTTTACAAGCGTAGAAAAACCGGGTTTTGTGGCCTGCGAAGGCTTTCACCAGTTTCTTATACTGCCCCGTGATGGTGGCCGCATTGTACACGTAAAGAGGGGTGCCGAACTGGTCGGCCGCAGCGCGCAGCGCATCGTTAATTCCTGACATAATCACAAAAGTACGGCTTAAGCAGCCGCTCCGAATAACGTACAACCAATGAGTAGCTCAACGTTCCCCGCCTCCTCACCGCCCGAAACCCGCGAAGTCTGGCTGCGCGGCCCGCTGCCCGACGTGCCGCCGCTGCTTCAGCCCATCGCGCACGCCCTGCTACAAGCCCGGGAAGAACTGAATGCCGCGATGCAGAATTTCCCGCCCGCGCTGCTCAACGAGCGGCCCGGCGGCGTGGCTTCGGTGGGCTTCCACCTCCAGCATCTCGCCGGCGTGCTCGACCGCATTTTCACCTACGCCCGCGCCGAGGCACTTACGGAAAGCCAGTTGGCGGCTCTGGCCGCTGAGAATCCACCGCTGACAATTGAGGTAGATACTTTGCAGAAGCTGGTACAGCGCTTCGATGACCAAGTTGATAGGGCATTGAAGCAGCTTCGGGCCACCGACGACTCCACGCTGCCAGAAGTGCGCGGCGTGGGCCGGGCGCAGTTGCCGTCCACGGTCATCGGTTTGCTGGTGCATGCTGCTGAGCACACCACGCGCCACCTGGGCCAGCTGCTGGTGACGGCAAAATGGGTTGTAGCGCGGACTTTGTAGTCCGCGCCCCCAGCGCAAACCCAAACGGCGTGAGGACGCGGACTGCAAAGTCCGCGCTACATTATCGTGGGCCAGCCGCCGAAGCCACCCGCGGCTTGGCGCGCTCGTACTGCGCCGGCCACGGCACCTCCACGCCCAAATCCTGGGCCGCGAAGAGCGGGAAATACGGCTCGCGCAGAAACTCCCGCGCCAGCAGCACGATGTCGGCCTGACCACTGGCTACGATGGCTTCGGCCTCGGCCGGGGTGGTGATGAGGCCCACCGCGCCGGTCAGAATCCCGGTTTCTTCCTTGATGCGCTCGGCAAACTGCACCTGATAGCCGGGGCCCACGGGGATGGGCGCTTTGGGCACGTTGCCGCCCGTGGAGCAGTCAATCAGGTCCACGCCGCGCACCTTGAGCATGGCCGCCAGCTGCGTCGATTCGTCGGCGTTCCAGCCGCCTTCGGTCCAGTCCGTCACGGAAAGGCGCACGATGAGGGGCAGGTTTTCGGGCCACACCTCGCGGGTGGCGGCCACTACTTCCAGCAGCAGCCGGATGCGGTTTTCGAAGGTGCCGCCGTATTCGTCGGTGCGCTGGTTGCTCAGCGGCGACAGAAACTCGTGCAGCAAATAGCCGTGCGCCGCGTGCAGCTCAATCACCCTGAATCCCGCCGCCAGCGCCCGCTGAGCGGCGGCCCGGAAATCGGCCACTACTTTCTGAATGCCGGCCGCATCGAGGGCCACTGGCACCGGGTAGTTGTCGTTGAATGGCACATCAGTGGGGCCAACCACCGGCCAGCCACCTTCATTCTCCGCCACCACGCCCTCACCCGACCACGGCCGGAAGGTGCTGGCTTTGCGGCCGGCGTGGGCCAGCTGCACGCCGGGGGCGCTGCCCTGGGCCGTGATGAAATCGTTGATGCGCCGAAGCATGGGCACGTGCTCATCCTTCCAGATGCCGAGGTCTTCGGGGCTGATGCGGCCCTCGGGCGACACGGCCGTGGCTTCCTGAATAATGAGGCTGGCCCCGCCCACGGCCCGGCTGCCCAGGTGCACGAGGTGCCAGTCATTGGCAAAGCCGTCTTCGGCGCTGTACTGGCACATGGGCGATACCACGATGCGGTTTTTGAGGATGACGCTGCGCAGGGCGAGGGGTTCAAAAAGCTTAATCATAAACAGGATGCTGAGGAATATGCGAAGCAGGATAAACCCATTTTGGGGCGTTTGGGTTATGATGAAAGTTATCTGTCATCCTGAGCGCAGCGAAGGAACTTATCGCCGCTGAACGAGCAATTAAACGTGATAAGGTCCTTCGCTGCGCTCAGGATGACAGGTACTTGAAATTTGCTTTTCCCCAATCCATTCCTACCTTGCAGCTGCAAACGCACTTAACCATGTTCCAGACGAGCTACTTTTTCGGCTATTATACCTTCTACGCCACCGCGTAGAACGAGCCGCCGTTTGTAGCTAACTCCCGCAAACTTCTCCAGCGCCGCTCGTTCTTCGGGAGGCGCTTTTTTAATGTCCGGTTTTTCAATGACCACCCTGCACAACGTCTTTTTTTATTACGCCAGCTACTTCTTCTATTCGAAGAAGACGGCCCGCTGTTGCCCGTGTTAACCACCACACGACACGCAACAACCCAGGGCCATCGCACAAGCGAGGCCCTTTTTTATTGCCTACTCGGGGAAAAAGGAGGAATAAAAACGCAACAAATACAGAAGTCAGTCAGGCACTAATTACCATGCACCAAGCACCAAAACACGTTTCCATTCAGGGTTTCCAGGGAAGTTTCCACGAAGTTGCGGCCCGCCGGTATTTCGGGGCGCAGCCGGCGTTGCTGCCCTGCGCCACTTTCGGTGCGGTGGTGGCGCAAGTGGTGAATGGCACCGCCGAAGCCGGCCTGATGGCTATGGAAAACTCGCTGGCCGGCAGCATCCTGCCCAACTACCTGCTGCTGGAGCGCCACGCCGTGCGCGTGACCGGCGAGGTGTACCTGCCCATTCATCAGCACCTGCTGGCGCTGCCCGGCACCACGCTGGCCCAGGTGCAGGCCGTGCACTCGCATCCCATGGCCCTGCGCCAGTGCGGCGAGTTCCTCGACCGCCACCCGCACTGGAAGCTGGTGGAAACCGACGACACCGGCCACAGCGCCCAACTCCTGGCTGAGCAGCGCACCCCCGGCGTGGCCGTGGTGGCCGGCGCCCAGGCCGCCGGGCAGTTCGGCCTGCAAATCCTGGCTCCCGCCATCCACGACGACCCGCACAACTACACCCGCTTCCTGGTGTTGGAGCGTGCCGAAACGGCCGCCACTAACCCGCAAGCCGATAAGGCCTCACTTTATTTCTGTGCGCCGCACGCGCCGGGCAGCCTCGCCGCCGTGCTCACCCGCGTGGCCGCGCACGGGCTGAATCTAAGCAAGCTGCAATCGTGTCCCCGGCCTGGGCAACCCTGGCATTACGGCTTCCATGCCGATGTGGAGTTTGACGAAATGCGCCAGCTGGAAGCGCTGCTGCAGGATTTGGAGCCTGTGACAGAAGAGCTGCGGGTGCTGGGAGCCTACCGGCGCGGCAGCATGGCCGAGGCGATGGGCGAACAAACTCCCCTCCTTACCAAGGAGGGGACGCCAACGCGAAGCGTTGGCTGGGGTGGTTAGGGCGTTGAACGGGGCCCGCACGAATTCAGCGCTATTGCCCAATGCCTACAACCACCCCCGTTTTCGCTGGCGCGAAAACATCCCCTCCTTGGTAAGGAGGGGATGTTGCCCCACCTCGTTTCAACAAGTAACCATGAACGTATCCATTGCCAGCCGCCTGGCCCATACCGGCGAATACTACTTCTCGCGCAAGCTGCGTGAGTTGGCTGCGCTCAATGCGGCCGGGGCCAATATTATCAGCCTGGGCATTGGTAGTCCCGATTTACCGCCGCACCCCAGCGTGATTGCGGCGCTGGCCGCTTCGGCGGCCCAGCCCGGCGCGCACGGCTACCAGAGCTACCAAGGCACGCCGGCCCTGCGCGGCGCGATGGCCGGTTTCTACCAGCGCCACTACGGCGTGGCGCTGGACCCGGCCACGGAAATCCTGCCGCTACTGGGCTCAAAAGAGGGTTTGATGCACATTGGGATGACCTTTCTGGAAGCCGGCGACGCCGTGCTCATCCCCAATCCCGGCTACCCAACGTACCGCGCCGTGGCCGAAATCTGCGGGGCCGATGTGCGCGAGTACGACCTGACCGAAGCCGCCGGCTGGCTACCCGACCTTGATGCGCTGGCCCAATCCGACCTCTCCCGCGTGAAGCTCATGCTGGTGAATTACCCGCACATGCCCACCGGCACGGCCGTCGATTTGCCGTTTCTAACGCGCCTCGTGGCTTTTGCCAAAGCCCACGACATTCTGCTGGTGCACGATAATCCCTACGGCTTCATCCTCAACGAAACGCCACCTGTGAGCCTGCTGGCCGTGCCCGGGGCCCGCGAAGTGGCCATCGAGCTGAACTCGCTCAGCAAGAGCCACAACATGGCGGGCTGGCGCGTGGGCCTGCTGGCCGGCCGCGCCGATGTCATTGCCGATGTCCTCCGCTTCAAGAGCAACGTGGATTCGGGGATGTTTCTGCCGGTGCAGCAGGCGGCAGTGGCCGCCCTGGCGCTGGGCGATGACTGGTTTCAGGAGCTAAATGCCACCTACCGCGCCCGCCGCGAGCTGGTGGTCGAGCTGCTGCACGCGTTGGGTTGCGCGCCCGCGCCGGGTCAGACAGGTCTGTTCATCTGGGCGGCGGTGCCGGCCGGTTTCGCCGATGGCTACGCCCTGAGCGATGCCGTGCTGGCCGAGGCGCGGGTGTTCCTCACGCCGGGCGGCATTTTCGGGAGCAACGGCAACGGCTACATCCGGGCCAGCCTGTGCCAGCCGGAAGCGCTGCTGCGCGAGGCATTAGAGCGCATTCAGGTTGCTTTTCAATTTGTCAAATCATGAATGTTACTGTAATCGGTCTGGGCCTCATCGGCGGCTCACTGGCGCTTAGCCTGCGGCAGCACGGCCTGGCGCAGCACCTCATCGGCGTCGAGAATAACGCGGCCCACGCCCGCCGCGCTTTGGAGTTGGGCCTGGTCGATGAAATCGAAACTGACCTGACGGCCGCCGTGCGCCGCGCCGACCTCGTGGTGGTAGCCGTGCCCGTGGATGCCATGGTGGCCGTGCTGCCGCCGGTGCTGGATATCCTCACGCCGCAGCAGGTGGTTATCGACGTGGGCTCAACCAAGCAGGGGTTGCTGGCGGCGGTGGCCGGACACCCGCGCCGGGGCCGTTTCGTGGCCGCGCACCCCATGGCCGGCACCGAGCATTCGGGACCGGAGGCGGCGGTTTCGGGCTTGTTTGAGGGGAAAACGGTAGTGCTTTGCGACGTGGAACACAGCGATGCCGATGCTGTGCAACTGGTCGAGAAGCTGTTTCAGGCGCTGCCCATGCGGCTGCTATACCTGGATGGGGCCGACCACGACGTGCACACGGCTTACGTGTCGCACATCTCGCACATTACCTCCTTTGCGCTGGCGCTCACGGTGCTGGAAAAGGAGAAGGAGGAGCAGCGCATCTTCGATTTGGCCAGCGGCGGGTTTGAGTCGACGGTGCGGCTGGCCAAGAGTGCGCCGGCTACGTGGGTGCCCATTTTTCGACAAAACCGGCTCAACGTGCTCGATGTGCTCGATGAGCATTTGCACCAATTACAACACCTGCGCGAGCTGCTGGCCCGCGAGGACTACGACGGGCTGGCCGAGCAGATTCGGCAGGCCAACCACATCCGGAAGATTCTGCCGTGAGGGTAACTCCCCTCCTTGCCAAGGAGGGGATGTTCGAGCCGAAGGCTCGGACGGGGGTGGTTGTGGCGTTGAACGATACCCGTAGACCCGCTCTTGCGCAAGTCGTTCAACGGGTTCAACCACCCCAGCGTCCGCTTCGCGGCCGCGTCCCCTCCTCATCTGAGGAGGGGAGTTTTTCCATAACCCAAAAATTAAATACCCATGAATCCAACCATGAAATCCGCCTTATTCAATCGCCAGCCCGACGACAAGCCCTACCTCATCGCCGGGCCGTGCTCGGCCGAGACGGAGGAGCAGGTACTCGAAACCTGCCAGCGACTGGCTGCCACCGGCAAGGTGCAGGCCCTGCGTGCCGGCATCTGGAAGCCCCGAACCAAGCCCGGCGGCTTCGAGGGCATCGGCACCAAAGGGCTGCCCTGGCTCAAGAAAGCCAGCGAGCTGACCGGCCTGCCCGTTGCCGTGGAAGTGGCCACGGCCAAGCACGTGGAAGACTGCCTGGCCTTCGGCGTGGACATTCTGTGGGTGGGGGCGCGCACTACGGGCAACCCGTTTTCGGTGCAGGAAATTGCCAATGTGCTGCGCGGCGTGGACGTGCCGGTGCTGGTGAAAAACCCCATTCACCCCGAGCTGGAGCTGTGGGTGGGGGCCGTGGAGCGCCTGCAAAAGGCCGGCCTCGCGCACGTGGGCCTCATTCACCGGGGCTTTTCGAGCTACGGCAACACCGATTTTCGCAATGCGCCGATGTGGCACCTGCCCATCGAAATGAAGCGCCGGATGCCCGAGATGCCCTTGCTCTGCGACCCCAGCCACATCTGCGGCCGGCGCGACACGCTGTTTGCCGTGGCCCAGCAGGCCCTCAACCTGGGCTTCGACGGCAACATGCTGGAAAGCCACATCGACCCCGACCACGCCTGGAGCGACGCCAAGCAGCAAATCACGCCGGAAGTGCTGCGGGACCTGATTCAGGACCTGGTGTGGCGGCACGAAACCACCGACCAGCGCGAGTTCCTCACCGCTCTCGCGGGCCTGCGCGAGCAAATCAACCAGCTCGATGCCGAGATTATGCAGCTGCTGGGCCGCCGCATGGCCGTGGCCGAGAAAATCGGCCTCTACAAGAAGGAAAACGACATCACCATCCTCCAGACCAGCCGTTGGAATGAGGTGCTGGAACGCGCTCAGCGCCAGGGTGCATCGGTGGGCCTCACCAGCGAGTTTGTGGAGCAATACCTGGCCGCCGTGCACCTGGAGTCTATTAATCGCCAGAACAAGGTGATGGAAGGGTAGGAATTTGTCATTGCGAGGCGAAGCCGAAGCAATCCGTCCTGTACAATGTGAGAAGCCCCGGTACTATGCAGTGCCGGGGCTTTCTGGTAAAAGGAAAGGTTTGGTTTCGATAGGATGGATTGCCGCCGCTTGACTCGCGAAATGTCGTGCCTCCTCGCAACGACATTGCGTTGCTTACTCCACTACCAGCCGGCGGGCGGCCGTGTTCCGGCCAGCTTGTACCTGCACGGCGTAGATGCCGGCGGGTAGTCCGGCAAGGCTCATTTCCTGGCGCAGGCCGGCGGTGGGCAGGGTCACGGTAAAGGTGCGGAGGGCCCGGCCCATTGCATCGCGCAGGGTGAGGGTAGCCGTGGTGGTGCCGGGCAGGGCGGGCAACGTAAGCGTGGAAGTGCCGTGGGCGGGATTGGGGTAGAGCGCGAAATCCGAACTGCTCAGGGCCGAAGTGGTGGCCGTAGTGGTGAGGGCAGCAGGGTCGACGAGGTGGGCCAGGAAGTTAGTGGACTGGCCGGCCGAGGAGCTGCTGAGCGTCTGGCTGCCGAAGGTGGCCGTGTTCTGGAAATTGCCGGTCAGGTACATGCGCGTGCCGCTCATGGTGATGCACGAGGCGGTGGTGTTGGTGGGGCTGCCGCCGCGCTGCGACCAGTCTACCGTAGCGGAAGGGCCGTCATCGCTGAGGCGGGCCACCAGCGCGCCGCCGCTGCCGGCGGCCAGCGTGGTGCCACCGATGGTGACCGTGCTGCTGGCAAAGCTGCCCGCCAGATACACGCCGCTGGTGCCGTAGAGGGCCAGGCCGGTGCCTTTGTCATCGTCGGTGCCACCGGCTTGTCGGGCCCAGCTCCAGACGGCGGTGCTGCCGGCGTCCTGCACGGCGGCCACGAAGGCATCGGTGGTGCCGTTGGGGCCGGCGTTGGTGATGGTGTGGCTGCCCATCACCAGGGCCGTGCTCGACAGGGTGCCGGCGATGTAGATGACGGGGCCGTTCACGACCAGGGCATTGCTTTGGTCGCTGCCCGAGCCGTTGGCCCGCAGGGCCCACTGCCAGGTGCTGCTGCTGCCGGCATCATTGAGCTTGGCCAAAAAGGCATTGGAGGCCCCGCCGTTGGGGACGGTGGTGGTGCCGAAAGTGGCGTTCTGGCCCCCGATGGAGCCGGTGGCGTACAAGCTGGCTCCGTTCAGGGCAAGGGCATTAACATACTTGCTGCCGGAGCCCGTGATGGCCTGCACCCAGGTCACGCTGGCGCTGGTGGGGCCATCGGTCAGCTTTGCCACAAAACCGTCGTAGCCCACGCCGGCATTAGAGCTGGAGAGCGTGGTGCTGCCAAACTGCGCGGTGGCGCTGGCAAACTGCCCGCCCACGAATACGCTGGTGCCGGCCACGGCCAGGGCGTTGGCCGCGTCCTGACTGGTGCCGCCGAACTGCTGCGCCCAGTCGACAGTAGCCGAGGAGCCGGTATCGGTGAGGCGCGCTACGAAGGCATCGGTGGTGATGGAGCTGGCGCTGCCGTAGTTGGTCAGGTTGGTATTGCCGAAGGCGGCGGTGGGGCTGATGAAGGTGCCGGCCACGTACACGCGGGTGCCGCTCAGGGCCACGGCCGTTACCTGGTCGAGGTCGGAGCCGCCGAAGCGGTAAGCCCACACAAAGGCGCTGGTGGCCGGGCTCCACTTGGCCACGAAGCCATCGGTGCCGCCGGTGCTGATGAGCGTGGTACTGCCAATGGTGACAATGCCGGAGAAAGACCCCGCCACGTACAGGTCGCCGCTGAGGTTGGAAGTCGTGCTTTTAATGGATAGGTTGGAGCTGCCGCCGCCCACTACCAGGGCCGACTGCCAGAGGGGGGCAGGGGTTTGGGCCTGAGCCGTGGGACCGGCCAGCAACCCGGCCAGCAGCAGTACGCCCGCCAACCGGCTGCCTAATAAAAAATTGATAACGTATTTCATTTTAATAAGAGATATGCACGACAATACGTAGCACATCGGGTAAAGTTGGGCCGCAAAAAAGCCCCAATGCCAGGCACCGGGGCTTTTCAATAACAAGAGCTGTAATAAGGCTAATAGCTGCCAAATCAGGAAGCAAAGTTCCGACGATTTAAGTGAGATTCAAGCCCGATGCGCAGCAAATGCCCGGTTTATTCCACCACTAGGCGCTGGGTGCCGGCGGTGCTGCCGGCCAGCACCTGCACGGCATAGAGGCCGGGGGCCAGGCCGGTCAGGTCGAGCGGGTGGCGCAGGCCGGCGGCGGGCAGGGGCAGGGTTTGGGTGCGTAGGGTACGGCCCAGGGCATCGCGCAGCACTACGGTGGCCGTGGCGGTGCCGGGCAGGGCGGGCAGGGTGAGGGCGGCGGCGGTGCGGGCGGGGTTAGGGGCCAGGGTGAAGCTTAAGGGGCTTTGAGGAGCCGTGGTGGCCGTGAGGGTGGGGTCGGTGAGGGAGGCGAGGAAGGCGCGCGGCAAATTGGCCGGACCATTGATAAGGATGTTGCCGAACGTGGCCGGGGAGGCGAGGTTGCCGGCCACGTAGAGCCGGTTGCCGGCCAGGGCAATGGCGTTGCCATCGTCAGTGTATTCACCGCCAGCCAGGGTGGCCCAGGCAAAAGGGGCGCTGGTGCCCGCATCGGTCAGCTTGGTTACAAACACGTCATTGGAGCCCGTCGGGTTGGCATTGGTGAGGAGGGTGCTGCCAAAATCGGCGGTTGGCCCGCCAAAGCTGCCCACCACGTACAGGCTGGTGCCGGCGGCCACAATCCCCTTCGGCGTATCGGCCAGCGTGCTGCCCGCCCGTTGGGCCCAGTTGAACAGGCCGCTACTGCCGGTATCGGTGAGCTTGGTTACGAACACATCGGAAAGCCCGGCCGAGGTGAGGCTGGTGGTGCCAAAAGTGGCCGTGGGCGTTGCGCTGGCCGTAGCCGAATAGCCAAAGTTGCCGGTCAGGTAGAGGGCCGGGCCCACCGCCGTCAGCGCATACGCGTCGTCGTAGCCAATGCCCCCCGCCCGTTGGGCCCAGTCGAAATGGCTGCCTGAGCCGCCGTCCGTCAGCCTGGTCACGAACACATCGTCGCTGAATGGTTGCGATGCGTTGGCATTGGTTAAGGTAATGGCCCCGAAGCTGGCCGTGGGGCTGCGAAACTCGCCCGCTACGTACAGGCTGGTGCCCACCATGGCCACGGCCGTGGCCACATCGGTATCCGCCCCACCGGCCCGCTGGGCCCATTCGAAGTCCGAGCTGTTTCCTCTATCCACGAGCTTGGCCACGAAGGCATCATAAGTCCCCGATGCGCCCATATTGAGCAGCGTAATCCCTCCAAACCCGGCCGCCGGGCTAGCAAAGCCACCGGTGATGTACACGTTGGGCGGCGCCACGCTCAAAGCCACCACGGCGTCGCTGCTCACCCCGCCCGCCCGCTGAGCCCACACAAAAGCCCCGGCATCGGTGAGCTTGGTCACAAACAGGTCGTCGGTGTTGGCTAGGCCGGCGTTTTGCAGGCTGATGCTTCCAAAGCCCGCAGTGGTGCTCCGGAACTGGCCCGTGAGGTACAGGCTGGTTCCGCTCAGGGCCAGGGCCTGGGGGTAATCATCGCCGGCCCCGCCCGCCCGTTGGGCCCACACAAAGTCATGGGTGATGGGGCTCCATTTGGCGACAAAAATATCCGTGCCCCCGGTGCTCATCAAATCAATGCTGCCAAAGCTGGTCGTGCCCGAAAAGCTACCGGTTATGAAGACATTGCCGCTGGCATCCGTCGCCATGGCCTGGGTCTTGGAACCGGTATTGAATGTCTGATTGACGGCCATGGCCGCCTGCCACGCCGGGGCCTGGGCCCGCGCCGCCGGCCCGGCCAGCCACAGGAGTATCAAGAGTGCCGCCGGAAGGCCGCGCAGCCAAGAGGAAAGGTGTTTCATGAAAAGGAAAGAACGGCCGCCCATTGGTAGAAGGCCGGGGTAAAGATAGCCGCACAAAGAAGCCCCGATGCGCCGACACCGGGGCTTCTTTTTAGATGATAATCAGGCGGCGTGGCGGCGCGGACTTGCAGAGTCCACGCTACTACCAAATCACTGCCCTATCGGCCGAGCTACGGGTCATCTTGCTGCCCTCGGGGCAGCCGAAAGCCTGCTGAAACTGCGGCATGTTCATGATGGGCCCGATGGTGCGGTACTGGCCGGGCGAGTGCGGGTCGGTGGCAATTTGCTGGCGCAGGGCCTCGGGGCGGATGTTGGTGCGGCGCAGCTGGGCCCAGCTCAGGAAGTAGCGCTGCTCGGGCGTGAAGCCGTCGTAGTTGGGGCGCGGGCCATTGCCGTATCGCTGCTGCAATTGCTTCTCCAGGGCCCCGTACACCACGGTGAGGCCGGCGAAATCGGCCAGGTTTTCGCCCATTGTGAGCTGGCCGTTCACGTGCACCGAATCCAGGGGCGAGAAGGCGCTGTACTGCTTGCCCACCACGGCGGCGCGCTTCGTAAACTCGGCCGCGTCGGCCGGCGTCCACCAGTCGCGCAGGTTGCCTTCCGAGTCGTACTGCCGGCCCTGGTCGTCGAAGCCGTGGGTCATTTCGTGGCCCATCACCCCGCCAATGGCCCCGTAGTTGATGGCGTCATCGGCCTTGGGGTCGAAGAACGGGGGCTGGAGGTAGCCGGCCGGAAACACGATTTCGTTCATCGGCGGGTTGTAGTAGGCGTTGATGGTGGGCGGCGTCATGCCCCACTCGTTGCGGTCGATGGGCTGGCCGAAGTGGGCCGCCTCGCGCCGGCTCTCCCACAGGCGGGCCGCCAGCAGGTTCTTCAGGTACGAATCGCGGGAGATGGGCAGGGCCGAATAGTCCTTCCACACGTCGGGGTAGCCGATTTTCACGCGCAGCGCGTTCAGCTTTTTCAGCGCTTCGGTCTTGGTGGGCGCGCTCATCCAGGTATTGGTCTTGATATGCTCGGCCATGCTGGCCTTGATGTTGGCCACCATTTCCAGGGCCCGCGCCTTGGCCTCGGGGCTGAACGCCTGGTCCACGTACAGCTGCCCAAAGGCCTCGCCCAGGTAGGCATCCGTAGCGGCCTGAATGCGTTTCCAGCGCGGGGCCTGCTGCTTGGCCCCACTCAGTGCTTGGCTGTATTTAAACGATGCCTCGGCATAGGGCGTGGGCAGCGCACTCGCCACCGAGCGCACCAGGTGCCAGCGCAGGTAGGTTTTGAGGTCGGGCAGGCTTTCGGTTTTCAGCACCGCGTTCACCTCATCAAAGAAAGCCGGCTGGCCGATGATGATTTCCTGGGCCTTGCCGAGCTGCATGCCCGCCAGCAGTGCCTTGGGGTCGAGCACGGGGTAGCGCTGCTGGGCGGCGGCCACGGTCAGCTTGTTGTAGTTGGCCTGTGGGTCGCGCAGCTCCGCTGGCGTGCGCGAGGCTTTCGCCAGGCGCGTTTCGATGCGCTCCACGATGGCCGCGTCGAGCTTGGCCACCGTAGGGGCCGCGCCCAGCAGCTCAAATACCTGCTGCATGTAGGCGCGGTAGGCGGCCTTCACCTTCTCGGTGCGGGCATCGGTTTTGAAGTAGAAGTCGCGGTTGGGCAGCGTGAGGCCACCCTGGTTCATCTGCACGGCGTACTTCGTGGTTTCCTTCTCGTCCACATCCACCCCGGCCCGGAAAAACGGCCCGGCCCCCAGCTCCTGCAGGCGCACAATTTCGGCACGCAGCCCGGCCGCGTCGCGCACGGCGGCCACGCGGTCCAGTTCCGGTTTCAGCGGCGCGAGGCCGGCCCGGTCGATGGCCACCGTGTCCATGGCGCTGGCGTAGAAGTCGCCCACTTTCTGGGCGTTCGAGCCCGGTGCCGCGCTGCGGTTGGCCGCCGCGTCTTCCAGAATCTTGCGCAGCAAATCCTGGGTGCGGTTGCCCAGCAGGTTGCGCGGGCCCCAGCTGCTGGCGTAGCTCGGCACGGGGTTATTCCGCAGCCAGTTGCCGCCCGAAAACTGAAAGAAGTCGTCGCAGGGGTCAACGGTGCGGTCAATGTCGGCCATGTCGAGGCCCACGCCTTTGGGGGCCGGGGTTGCTGCTGCGACCGGTGTAGTGGGAGCCGTGGTCACGGCAGCGGGCTTGGTGCTGGTGCAGCCGGCCAGGGCCAGCAGGGCCGTGGCCAGGCCGAGATAAGTAGGGTTTTGTTTCATGGGTGGGCGAGCAAGGTTTTCAAACGCAAAGTAGCGCCAAAGACCTAGGCCGCTGCCCAATGATTGCACGGGCAAATGGAGTTTCACCCACAAAACAGAACGGTCATGCTGAGCGCAGCCGAAGCATGACCGTTCTGTTTATGCAGTTTAATACAGTGCTATTAAGCCAATCAGCCCTACCGCGCCGAAGTAACCTCCGAGATAAACCCGCCCCGCTCATCAAACAGCAGGCTCACCGGCCGGCGGCCCACGGCCAATTCAGCCTTGTAGGTCGACGGATTACCAGCGGCGGCCGGCACCTCCGTCATGGCCAGCAGGCGCGCATCGGGGTAATTTTTGGTGATGTAAGCCAACGCGGGCGCAGCCAGGTAGGGGACAGGCTGGGCCGCCTGCGCTGGGGCCGCCGTAGGCACTACGCCTACCGGTTTGCCGGTGGTGGCGGTCCCTACGGGCTGACCTTTCGCGTCAAAATATTGCTGCTTGGTTTGGCCGCCGTCTTCAAACTCGGCCCGGTAGCGCGGCGCGGCAGGGTCGGTTTTGCGGCCGGGGCCAATGAAATGCACCTTGGCATTGGGATAGGTCTTGAGCAAATATTCCTGGGCGGCGGCGATGGCAGCCTTTTGCTCAGGCGTGGCCGGCACCAGCGGAGCCACTTTATCTATTTTTTTATTCAGCGCCAGCACCGCGTCCGAGTTCTGGTTCGCAGTAGTGACGATGATGGCCACTGACCCGCTAGCCGTCCCAAACACCTGCCGGGCCTGCTTTTCATCCAACACGTTCATGAATGCAATGCTTTTGGGGTCGAGAGCATCCACCGTCGCCTTATCGCTCAGCTTGCCATCGAGGTAGTACACGGCCGGGCCGGGCGCGGCCAAGGTTGAGGGCGCCGCAGCAGCGGGCGACAGCGCCGCGCCCACGCCCAGGGCCAGGCCCAACGCCAGTGGCAGGGCCAGCAGGTAGCGCCCGGTCTGGGCCAATGCAGAAGCAGGGGAGTTCATCATGATAACACGGTTTTTGAGGGTTGGAAATGTGAAAGAGGTAACAAGGGAAGGTGCCACCACCGCGTGGCTGAGGCGCAGCAGGCTGTATTGGTAGGCCCGGCGGTCGACGAGGCCGGTTTCGAGCACGGCCTCGTCGGCCAGGTATTCGAGGTTGTCGAGCAGGGCGCGGCGCAGCAGCCACGCCGCCGGGTTGCACCAGGCTGCCGCCAGGGCCAGGTGGGCCAGCAGCACGTCCAGGGTGTGCCACTGGCGCACGTGCACCTGCTCGTGGCGCAGCACGGCGGCCAGTTCGGGCGCGGGGTGCTGCGCCGGGTTCAGGTAAATGGTTTGCCAGAAGGAAAACGGGCTAATTGACTCATCCAAAACCCGCACCGGCAGGCCCTGCACTACTGCCGGCCGCGCCCGCCGCCGCAGCCGCACCAGTGCCAGCAGTTGCACCAGCAGCCGGGCCAGCAGCGCGGCCACGCCCGCTGCGTACAAGGCCACTCCCACGGCGGCCCAATCTACCGCTGGGGCCACGGGCACCGCCGGGGCGGTACCAGGGGTGGCCCCCGTAGCTTCGACCATCGCAAAGACTACGGTGGGAGTGGCCTCGGCCGGCAGCAGCGCCGGCAGCGGCAGAGCCGGATAGATGGCTGCAAACAGCAGCGCAAACACCAGATAAGCCCGGTTCAGCGTGAAAAACGTGAGCCGGCGCAGCAGCCCGAAATACGCCGCCGCAAACAGCAGCAGCGCCACATTAGCCTTCAGCAGATAGAGGAGAATCGGCAGCATGGCTAGTCCTCCTTCTTGCTTTCGATGAGCTTGATAATCTCCTGCAAATCGGCGGCGCTTACCTTGTTTTCCTGCGCGAAAAACGACACCAGGTCCTTGTAGGAGTTCTGGAAATGCTGTTTTACCAGCGTGCCCAGCGAGCGGCGCTGGTAGTCGTCGGCCGTCACCAGCGGCACGAAGCGGTAGGAGTTGCCCAGCTTTTCACTGCGCACGTAGCCCTTGCGCTCCAGGTTGCGCAGGGTGCTGGCCAGCGTGGTGTAGGGCGGCGGCGGGGCGGGCAGGCCGTCGAGCACGTCCTTGACAAAGCCGCCGGCGGGCAGCGGCCAGAGTACGCGCAGGGCGTCCTCTTCGGGTTGGGTAAGGCGTTCGAGCGAGGTGGACATAAGGAGTAATACGATTGTGTCGTAAATCTACGAAAGTTTCGTAATTATGGTGTCGCCTGGTGTGAAATAATTTTGCTCAAAAACAAAAAAGGCCGTTTCCGATGAAGAAACAGCCTTTTAAGAAAGTAAAAAAACGGCAGCGGCCACCCAAGTCTCAGTGCACCTTGTCGGTTTGCTGGATTTGCAGCCACCGGATGGCTGCGCCCTCATCGCCAAAAAACGAGATGGCGAAGGGCTTGTCGTCATACGCCTCGGCCGAAACGTAGCCGGGTTGCTGCACAATGGATTCGTGCAAGGCCGGCCCTACCAGGTAGGCAATGAATAACCGCCCGCCCAGCCGCCGGGCCATGCGCGGAAAGAAATCGTTGAGCAGCCACTGGGTGGTGTACGGGTCGTTGAGGGTGCGGCGGCGAATATCCTGGAGCCAGAACCGGCAGTTTTCCTCCAACGCCACCGCCTCCACGTGCTGGTACACCGCCGGGAGCTCCTGCGGCGCGGGCTGGTACGCCCAACGGCCCATGAGGATGTCCAAATCGGGCCGGTGGGCTAGCTGAAGCAAAGACTGCGGGGTTTCAGACGTCATACGCAAAGAAATTGAGCGGCAAAGTAAAGGCCGGGCAGCCGTTGCCGCCGGGCTGCTGCGCCGCTAGTGCGCCGGCACCGCCTCGGCCGGAGCCGTGCTGAGAGCCACGGGCGGGTGCTTGCGCAGCGAGCGCACGGCCAGCGCCACGCTGCCCAGCGCCAACACCGCCCCCAGAATGAAAGGCGCGCCGGGAAAGTATATCGGGGCACCTTTGTGCGTGAACTCCCCGAACAAGTAGCTCATCATCAATGGGCCCAATACGCCCGTCACGCTGATGAGGCTGGTGAGTGCGCCCTGCAATTCGCCCTGCTCGGTGGCCGGCACCTGGCCCGAAATGGTGCTTTGCAGCGCCGGCCCCGAGATGCCGCCCAGGCAGTAGGGGGCCAGGAAGGCCAGCATCAGCCAGCCGTTGGGCGCGAAGGCAAACAGCACGAAGCCCACCGTGTAGCACAGCAGCCCGATGACGATGGCACGGGCCGCGCCCAGCTTCGGAATGGCCACCCGCACCAGTCCGCCCTGCACCAGCCCCGTGAATAAGCCAATGACGGCCAGCGAAATGCCCACCAATTTCTCGGTCCAGCCAAACTTGAGCATGGTGTAAAAAGTCCAGACCGACTGTGTGGCCGAGCCTGCCAGATACAGCAGCACCAGCGCCGCCACCAGCCCCGACACGGCCGGGTACTTGCCCAGGCGCAACAGCGAGGCCACGGGGTTGGCCCGACGCCACTCAAATGGCCGGCGTTTGTCGGGCGCCAGCGACTCGGGCAGCACAAAATAGCCGTAGAGCACGTTGCATAGGCTCAGTCCGGCCGCCACCATAAATGGCACGCGAGGGCCAAAATGGGCCAGCAGTCCGCCCATTGCCGGGCCCACAATAAAGCCAATGCCAAAGGCCGCACCCACCAGCCCAAAGTTCTGAGCCCGTTTTTCGGGCGTGCTGATGTCGGCAATGTAGGCCGTGGCCGTGGTGAAGCTGGCGCCCGCCATCCCCGCAATTATGCGGCCCACAAACAGCCAAGCCAGCGTGGGGGCGAAACTTACAAACACGTAGTCGAGCCCCAGGCCCAGCAACGAAGTGAGCAGTACCGGCCGCCGCCCCAGCTTGTCGCTGAGGCCGCCCATCACCGGCGCAAAGCAAAACTGCGCGCTGGCGTAGGCAAACGTGAGCCAGCCCGAATAGATGGCGGCCCGGCTCAGGCCCTCGCCCGTGAGTTGCTCAATAAGCTTGGGCACCACCGGAATGATGATGCCCAGCCCGATAACATCAATCAGGATGGTGACGAAAATGAAGCCAAGAGCAGGGGAGCGTTTCTCAGACATAAGCAAGCGGGCGAATAAGCCGCCGGGCGGCCGGGTGGGAGGGCAAAGGTCCGCACAAAGCCGATTACCCGATAGGGGCAGGCTCGCCGCCGCGTAATTTCGCGGGCCTTTTATTCGAGAATGTCTACTGCACCGCCGTCCACGCCCCTTGCTTTTCGCCCCGAGCTCAACGGCCTGCGCGCCGTGGCCGTGGGCGTAGTGGTGCTGCAGCACTGGGTGCACCCGCCGTTTCCGTTTGGCGAAATGGGCCGGGCGCTGTTTTTCGTGCTCAGCGGTTACCTCGTATCGGGCATCATCTGGAAGTACGGGGCCTACGTGGGCGCACCCGGCGGCTGGGGCCCGCAGCTGCGCACGTTTTTCATTCGGCGGGTGCTGCGCATCATTCCGCCCTACTACCTGGCCCTGGCCGGCTGCTACCTGCTGCCCCTCGAAACCGTGCAGCAGCACCTGGGCTGGTTTCTGCTGCCGGGCGCCAACCTGCTGTTCTACAAGCTGCGCGGCTGGGGCGACGGCTGCGGCCACTACTGGACCCAAGCCGTGGATGAGCAGTTCTACCTGCTCTGGCCGCTGGTGCTGGGGCTGGTGGGCCGGCGGGTATGGCCGCTGCTGGCCCTGGCAGCCGTGGCCTGGGCGTTCCGGCTGTTCTGGCTGGCGCAAGTGGGCTCGGGCATGATGCACCTGCTGCTGCCCTCCAGCCTCGACCTGTTTGCACTGGGCACGCTGCTGCGGCTGGGCCAACGCCAGGCTTGGCTGGCGCGGTGGCGCAGCGGCTGGCTGGTACTGCTGGCTTGGGGCGCCTGGGCGGTGGGCGTGCGGGTGTTCGATGGCGGCCCGTGGGCACTGGCCTGGCACGGCAGCTTCGGAACGTGCATTGCCGGAGCGGCCTTCCTTACCATCAACTGGCTGCTGGGCAGCCCAGACGCGGTCCGTCGGTTCGGCCTGCTGCAGCCCGTGGCGCAGTGGATGGGCCGGCGCAGCTATGGCTTCTACCTCTACCACCTACCCCTGTTCGTGTTCTGGCAGCGGCTGGTGTATCATTTCGTGCCCGATGTGGCGGGCCGGGCCTTCTGGATGGGGCCGCTGCCCACGCTATTGGTGCTGGGCCCGGTGCTGGCCGCAATGGCCGCCGCCTCCTGGCATTTCGTGGAAGAACCGCTCGACCGTTTCAAAAACCGCTTTCAGTACCAAAAGCCGGCCATAGCAGCTGCTGAAATAGCCTAGTCGGCAAAGTGCCGATAACCTGTGCGTTATGTTCTGCAATGCCGGCGCGCCGCTGCTGATGGTAGAAAAAATATGCGTTAAAAGGGCCAGATGATTACGCGGGGCTTGTTTTACAAGAAAGTTTTCCTACCTTTGCAGAACCAAACAGTGCGGGGTGGAGCAGTTGGTAGCTCGTTGGGCTCATAACCCAAAGGTCACTGGTTCGAGTCCAGTCCCCGCTACCTAAAAGGCCGTTTTCCTAGTGAAAACGGCCTTTTCTTTTTTGGTACACTTCAAAGCGAAAGCACATACGCTGTGCAATCTGGTTACTTTGCCTTCTTGAGGCCGCAGGCATACCCAACAGATGCACCTAGCGGGGCCAGTGTATCTGGAACACTGCGCCTTGGTTTACAATGCTTTGCGCCTCGATACGCCCCCCGGCCTGATGCACCAACCGTTTCACGAGATATAATCCTAGTCCAGTACCGGGTACTTCGGGGTGGAAGCGGCGGAATAGCTGAAACAGCTCCTGGCCGTGGCGGGCCATATCGATGCCGCGGCCATTGTCGGTGACGGTGAGCACGGGGGCGCCATTGACCAGCGCAGAAGAGACCTGCACGCGTAGGGGCCGGCCGGGAGCGGCGTAGCGCACCGCGTTGCTCAGCAGGTTGTAGAGAATGCTGCGCACGCTCGGGCCTGACATGTGCACCGTGGGGGCTGGCTGCACATCAATCTGGAACGCTTGTTCGAGGCCGGCGTGCTGGGCTTGCAGGCTGCGCACCACTTCGTTGAGTAAGGGCGCGAGCTCAACCGAATCTGTGGGGACCGGCAGGGCTTGCCGCTCCAGCTGCACCACTTTGGCGAGCCCTTCAATGGTGGCCAGTACTTGCTGCAGGGCTTGCTCAAACAGCGCGACGACTTCGGCCGCTTCGGGGTCGTGGAAGGTGGCGGTGCGCTGAAGCTCGGCAAAAAGGCCCGTCATGTTGTTGAGCGGCTCTTTGAGGTCGTGCGAGGCGGTGTACACGAAATTGTCGAGGTCCTGGTTGGTGCGGGTTAGCTGTTCGTTTTTGGCCCGCAATTCTTCGTTGGCTTTGGCTAGTTGCTGCCGTTGCTCATCGGCGAGGTTTTTGGCCCGCAGCAGCTCCAGTTCGTATCGCCGGCGGTCGGTGATATCGAACAGGGCAACGCGCATGACCAAGGGGGCGCCGTTGGTGTCGCGGTCTAGGGTGGCGTTCAGGAGCACGGGCTGGGTGCTGCCGTCTTTGCGGCGTAGCAAATAGCTCATTTCGCGCACCTGGCCCTGCAGCAGCAACAGCGGCGTACAATGCATTTCAAAGTGCAGGCGCCCGCCCACGGTGAGCAACTGTTGTAGTCCTTGTCGGGCCACCAGCTCGGTACGTTCGTAGCCCAACCACCCCAGCAGCGTTTGGTTGATTTTTACGAGTGTGCCGTCGGGCAGGCAGGAGCAATAGCCGCAGGGCGCGTGCTCGTACAGCTCGTCGGCACTTTCCTGCGTGAGGCGCAGGTCCAGTTCCGGTAGTTCCTCGTTTTCATCGGCGCTGGTGTTCATGGCAATAGCGCGGGCACCGAGTCCAGATACTCTTTGATGGCGGCAATGGTAGCCTGCGGGGCGCTCAGGTGCGGGCAGTGGCCGAAAGTATCCAGCACGACCAGGGTGCTGTCTGGTAGTTGGGAATGCAGGTAGGTACCCACGGGCAGGGGCGCAATTACATCGTGCGCACTTTGCAGAATGAGGCTGGGCGTGTGCACACGAGGCAAATCGGCCCGATTGTCGCCCAGGAAAGTGACGCGGGCAAAGTGCCGGGCAATAGTAGGGTCGGTGCGGCAGAAGCTGTTGGTGAGCTCGGCCGCCAGTTCGGGCACGGTGGGGTTGTCCATTATCAGCGGGCCCATAGTACCCGACCAGCCCAGGTAATTGGTGTCCATGGCCTCAAGCAACTCTTCGATATCTGCCGGCTCGAAGCCCCCCGTGTAGCTGCCTTCGTTGATGTAGCAGGGCGAGGGGCCCACCAGCACCAGCCGGGCGAAGCGCTGCGGCTCGCGAATGGCGGCCAGCACCCCAATCATGGCGCTAACCGAGTGGCCCACAAACACAACGTCGTACAAATTCAACTCGTGCAGCACGGCAAGCACGTCGCTGGCGTGGGCGTCGAGCGAGTTGTACTTGATGGGGTCATAAGCCGTTAGGTCCGACTGTCCGGCGCCCACCAGGTCGAGCAGCACCACCTGGTAATGCGCTTCAAACGCGGGCGCTACCAGCCGCCACATGTGCTGGTCGCAGCCAAACCCGTGCACAAACACCATGGCCTGTTCTCCGCTCCCGGAAAGGGTAACGTTGTTGCGTTCAAGGACATTCATAGCGGACAATCCAACAGGTTAACTAAACTGCAGCAGGGGCATGTGCAGGCACGAGCCAATATCGTAGTGTTAAAAGTACGCCTTCCCATGAACAGTCGGTGGTGGTTTAGGGCGTTGAGTGGTGCGGCCAGACCGGTACAAGCCGGGCTACGACGCCTCCTGCAGATAGCGCACCAGGTACGGCGCGGTGCGGCTGCCTTTGGCCTGCGCAACTTCGGCCGGTGGGCCGGCGGCTACCACCTGGCCACCGTCTTCGCCCGCGCCGGGGCCGATGTCGATAACCCAGTCGGAACCAGCCACTACGCGCATGTCGTGCTCCACCACGATAACCGTGTTGCCGGCAGCCACCAGGCCTTCGAGCTGCATCATCAGTTTTTCAATATCCGACGGGTGCAGGCCGGTAGTGGGCTCGTCGAGCACGTAGAGCGTATTGCCGCGGCCGATGCGCTGCAGCTCGGTGGCGAGCTTAATGCGCTGGGCCTCGCCGCCACTGAGCTCGGTGGCGGGCTGGCCGAGGCGCAGGTAGCCCAGGCCCACTTCGCGCAGCACCGTGAGGGCGCGGAAGATGGCGGGCTCGTCGGCGAAAAATTCCCAGGCGTCGTCCACGGTCAGGCCCAGCACTTCGGCGATGTTGCGGCCACGGTACTGCACTTCGAGGGTTTTGGCGTTGTAGCGGGCGCCGTGGCACACCGGGCAGGGCGCGTACACGCTGGGCAGGAAAAGCAATTCCACCATCACAAAGCCTTCGCCGGAGCAGTTTTCGCAGCGGCCTTTGGCCACGTTGAAGGAGAAGCGGCCGGCATCGTAGCGGCGCTTGCGGGCCTCGGGCGTGGCGGCGAAGAGCTTGCGCACGTGGTCGAATAGGCCGGTGTAGGTGGCCATGTTGGAGCGCGGCGTGCGGCCGATGGGCTTCTGGTCGACGCGCACCAGGCGCTTGATTTTGTCCAAGCCGGCCGTGATGTGGCCGCCGAGCGTAGCTGGTGCGGGCGCGGCCAGCGGGTCGGTTTCCTCTTCTTCGGCCTCGATGGCCTGGCCCAGGCATTCGGCCACCAATTCGACCAAAACCTGGCTCACAAGGCTGGATTTGCCCGAGCCCGACACGCCGGTAACCGTGGTGAATACGCCCAGTGGAAACTCTACGGCCAGGTTTTCGAGGTTATTGCGCGTCACGCCGGCCAGTTTCAGCCAGCCGGTGGGCGTGCGGGGCGGCGTTTCGGGCAGAGCGGGCGCATCGAAAAGAAACTGGCGCGTCTGCGATTCCAGCACGAGGCGCAAGCCCTCGGGCGGGCCGCTGTAGAGGATTTCGCCGCCCTTTTCGCCAGCGGCCGGGCCCACGTCCACCAACCAGTCGGCTTGGCGAATCACGTCCAAATCGTGCTCTACTACGAATAAGGAATTGCCGGCGCTTTTCAGGCCCGCCAGGGCATCGAGCAGCGCCTCGGTATCGGCCGGGTGCAGGCCGGCACTGGGCTCATCCAGCACATACACCACGCCGAACAGGTTGGAATAGAGTTGCGTAGCCAGCCGTAGCCGTTGCAGTTCGCCGGGTGAGAGCGTGGGCGTGCCGCGCTCCAGCGACAAATACCCCAGCCCCAAATCGAGCAGCACGGTGAGGCGGGCCGCCAAATCCTCGGCAATGCGCCGGGCCACGATGGCCTGCTCCGGATGTTCCTGGTCGTGCTTCTGCTTCCCCGCTTTGCCTTCGGCGAAGGGTTGCAGCAGCGTCGCCAGCCGCTTTAGGGGCAGGCGCGACATTTCGGCAATGTCCAGCCCGGCAAACTTCACGCTCAGTGACTCCACGCGCAGGCGCTTGCCGTGGCAGGTGGGGCAGTCGGAACCCAGCATGTACTGGGCCACGCGCTTCTTCATCAGCGCGCTTTGGGTGGTGGCGAAGGTGTGCAGCACGTACTTCTTCACGCCCGTGAAGGTGCCCATGTAGTTCGGTGGCTCGCGGCGCTTGATGGCGCGCTGCGTCTGCTCGGGCGAGTAGCCGGGGTACACGGGTAGCACCGGCTGCTCCTCGGTGAAGAGAATCCAGTCTCGGTCTTTCTGCGGCAAATCCTGCCAGGGCGTGTCCACGTCGAAGCCCATGCTCACCAGAATGTCGCGCTGGTTCTGGCCGCCCCAGGCCTGCGGCCAGGCCGCAATGGCCCGCTCCCGGATGGTGAGCGTGGGGTCGGGCACCATGCTTTGCTCGGTCACTTCGTACACGCGGCCCAAGCCGTGGCAGGTGGGGCAGGCACCCTCGGCGGTGTTGGGCGAAAATGCTTCGGCGTAGATGATGCCCTGCCCGGCCGGGTAGTCGCCGGCCCGCGAGTACAGCATCCGCAGCAGGTTGGAAAGCGTGGTGACCGAGCCCACCGACGAGCGGGTGCTCGGCGCGCCGCGCTGCTGTTGCAGCGCCACCGCCGGCGGCAGCCCATCAATGGCCGTCACCTCCGGCACCGCCATCTGGTGAAACAGTCGGCGCGCGTAGGGCGACACCGATTCCAGGTAACGCCGCTGGGCCTCGGCGTAGAGCGTGCCAAACGCCAGGCTACTTTTGCCCGAGCCCGACACGCCGGTGAACACCACCAGCGCATCGCGCGGAATGTCCACGTCGATGTTTTTAAGGTTGTGCTCGCGGGCGCCACGCACGCGCACGAAGCCGGAATTGGAGGTAGAAGCGGATTTGTTCATTTTCAGAAGCGGATTGTACCAGTCGTCATACGGGGATTCGGACGGCGGTAGTACAAAGTCCACCATCAGCTTTAGTGGATGCTGAACCGTGTTTCTATTCTGCTGCTGGAACAGAGTAGTTTGCCAGTGTAGTAGCTATAGCAAGCCGGCTCCTCAACGCTGCATTGTTGCTTCCCTACGAAAATGCAGAAATTACTGAGCCAGCGAAGGCATAGTAGTCGCTGATGCTACCGAAGACGCCGCCGCTGGCTGAGTGGCCGTTTGCCCACGCATCAGCAGCAAATAAACCAGCCCCGACACCGCAAAACCCACAAACCAGGCATAGTTATACACCGCCACCAGCGCCGGCCACACCGTGCCTTTGTCGAGCACGCCGATGGCCGTGAGGAAGCCCGGCACGTTGGGCAATACGCCGATAATGAGGGCGATGATGGCGGCCGGGTTGAAGCCACCCCGGTAGGCGTAGCGGCCGTGGAACTGGTACAAATCGGGCACATTGAGCTGCTGGCGGCGAATGAGGTAGTAGTCCACAATCATGATGCCGCCGATGGGGCCCAACAGCCCCGAGTAGCCCACCAGCCAGGTGAAAATGTAGCCCGACGGGTCGGCAATCAGCTTCCAGGGAAATATCAGCACGCCGAGCACGCCCGTGATATAGCCGCCGGTCTTAAAGCTGATGCGCTCGGGCGCGAAGTTGGCGAAGTCGTTGGCCGGGCTCACGATGTTGGCCGCGATGTTGGTGGCCAGCGTGCTCAGCGCCACGGCAATCATGGCGAAGCTCACCAGCAGCTTGCTGTCGAAGCGGCCGGCTAGCACCACCGGGTCCCAGATGGTTTTGCCGTAGATGATGAACGTGGCCGACGTCACGACCACGCCCACGAACGAGAAAAGGGTCATCGACGCAGGCAGCGCCAGCGCCTGCCCCAGCTGCTGCGCCCGCTGGCTCACGGCATAGCGCGTGAAGTCCGGAATATTGAGCGACAACGTGGCCCAGAAGCCCACCATGCCCGTGAGCGAAGGAAAGAAAAAGGCCCAGAATGCCGCGCTGGACGTGAATTTGCTGGGCTGCGCCAGAATCGGCCCCAGCCCGTGCCCGGCCGATATGGCCCACCACAGCAGCGCCAGCGCCGCCAGCGGCAGGAAAAATGCCTTGAAGACCAATAGCTTGCGAATGCTCTCGACCCCGAGGTACACCACGTACATATTCAACGCCCAAAACAGCAGAAACACCAACGCCGGTCCCGTTGCCAGCGCCCAGCTGGCCGGGAAAATGGCCGGCAGCGTGCCCAGCGAAGGCACCCACAGCACAGCCATCTGATACAGCGCGTAGCCGCCAATCCAGGTTTGAATGCCAAACCAGCCGCAGGCGATGATGGCCCGCAGCAGCGCCGGCACGTTGGCCCCGCGCACCCCGAAGCTGGCGCGGGCCAGCACCGGAAACGGGATGCCGTAGCGCGCCCCGGCCCGGCCATTGAGCAGCATGGGGGCCAGCACAATGGTATTGCCGAGGAAAATGGTGAGCAGCGCCTGCCACCAGTTCATGCCGCCCTCAATGAGCGAGCTGGCCAGCATATAAGTCGGGATGCACAGGCTCATGCTAATCCAGAGCGCGGCGTAGTGGCCCGTGCCCCAGGTGCGCTCGGCAAAAGGCACCGGAGCCAAATCGAGGCTGGTAAGCCCGGGGGCGGGCGTGGTGGAAGTTTCCGTAGAAGTGCTCATGCGATTATCCGTAAAAAGGCCGGGCTAATGTAGGAAAAACACACTGGTTTAACTCGCTGAGTCCATTCTGATTCGCCAAGGGGCGGGATGAGCTGATACGGTGTAAAGACGCGACCCTTCGCGTCTCGTCGTTGAACAATTCCAATTGGCACAGTTCCGGAGATGCGAAGGGTCGCGTCTCTACATTACATTGACCGTTCTAATAATTCAAACAGCCGCTAACCGGTAGCCTCGCGCTAGCTCAGCAAACAAGGCCACCTGCCGGGCCTGCCAAGCGGCATCGTGGCCCAACTCCCGGGCCAGCAGAGCGGCCACGGTGGGGGCAGCGCGTAGAGCCGCCGCCGCGTCCAGAAACAGCAGGCGCACGCGCCGGGCCAGCACGTCCTCCACGGTGCGGGCCAACTCGTGGCGGGCGGCCCACACCACTTCGGCGTGCAGAAAATCAAATTGCGCATCCAGCTTCGCACCCAGCGCCGGATTGTCAGCGATGAGCTGCAACAGAGCCGGCTGGTCGCTGCCGTAAGCGGCTAAATGCGCCGGGGAGGCGGTTTTTTCGGTCAGTGCGCCGGCGCCGTGAATGGCCAGATGCTCCGTTTGGCTGGCGGCGGCCGGCAACCGGCCCAGCTTTATGGCCTGGTCGAGGGTATCCTGGCCCATGCGGCGGTAGGTGGTCCACTTGCCGCCGGTGATGGTGATGAGGCCGCTGGCCGAAGCCACGATTTTGTGACGGCGCGAAATCTCCTTCGTTTGGTTTGAGCCCGCCATGGCCGCCGCCAGCGGCCGCAGTCCCACGAAGACGCTGAGCACGTCGGCGCGGGTGGGGGCGCGGGTGAGGTACTGGGCGGCAGTACGCAGCAGGAAGTCGATTTCGGTTTCCTGGGCGCGAGGCTCCAGGCTGGCGGTGGGCACGGGCGTATCGGTGGTGCCCAGCACGAGGCGGCCCAGCCACGGCACGGCAAATAATACCCGGCCGTCGTCGGTGTGCGGAATCATCAGGGCCGCCGCGCCGGGCAGAAACGACTGGTCCAGTACCAGATGCACGCCCTGGCTGGGCTGCACCAGCGGCGCGGCTTGCGGCTCGTCAAGCTGCCGGATTTTATCCACGAAAATGCCGGTGGCATTCACCACGGTTTTGGCCCGGAGCTCGTATTCGCGGCCGGTTTCCTGGTCGGTGGCGCGCACGCCGGCCACGCGGCCGCTGGTATCTTTCAACAGGCCGCGCACCGGGAAATAGTTGAGCGCCGTGCCGCCGCCTTCGATACAGGTCTGGGCCAGGTTCACGGCCAGGCGGGCGTCATCAAACTGGCCGTCGTGGTAGAGCACGCCGCCCCGCAGGCCGGCCGGGCGCAGGCCAGGCAGCTGGCGCAGGGTTTCGGCCCGGCTGAGGTGGGTGGAGGCGCCCAGACTGAGGCGGCCGGCCAGTAGGTCGTACAGCTTCAGGCCGAAGGTGTAGAACGGGCCGCCCCACCAGGTGTAATTAGGGATTATAAACGCCTGATTGTGGCACAGGTGCGGGGCGTTGCGCAGCAGCAGGCCGCGCTCGTGCAGGGCCTCGCGCACCAGGCCGATGTCGCCCTGCGCGAGGTAGCGCACGCCGCCGTGCACCAGCTTGGTGCTGCGGCTGCTGGTGCCCTTGGCAAAATCGGCCTGCTCCAGCAGCAGCGTTTGGTAGCCCCGGCTGAGGCCATCCAGCGCCACGCCCAGCCCCGTGGCACCCCCGCCGATGACAATGAGGTCCCAGGCTGGGGTGGCGGCCAGCTGATGAAGCAGGGCGTTGCGATGGAATGGGGCAGGCATTACTGGCGGATTATACAGGGGTAATGTCAGAGAAGCTCACCGGTGAATACTGCGCACGGCGGCAGGGCGGTACTCACAACGCGGCGGTTACTTTTGAAGCTCTCAGCACTGGCCTATTCCAATGACATTTCGCTTTCGTAAATATGGCAGAGCCGGGGCGGTTCTGCTGGCCTTGTGTGCCGCTGCCTGCCATCGGGCGCCCGTTTTCGATACCCCCGTGACGACCACCCTCCGGCCCACGCCGTCCGTCGAGCCCGCCCCGCCCATCACGTCTGGAGTGTCTGAGGTGCTGGCCCAGGCGCGCCGGGCCACCAGCAGCAGCGTAGCGTACAATCTCAGCTTCACCATCCCGGCGCAAAAAGATGAGCCGATTGAAGTTGTTGAGCAGGTTTCGTTTAATTTGAAGGACAACCGCCATCCGGTGCAGCTCGACTTCAAAGCGCCCACCGAGTACCTGCACCGTCTCACCCTCAACGGCCAACAGCTGGCCATCGACCATCACGACGAGCACCTCGTGCTGCCCGCCGCCGGGCTGAAACTGGGCCACAACGTCGTGAAAATTGACCTGCGGGCCGGTGAGCTTTCGCTCAACCGCAACCAGAATTTCCTCTACACGCTGCTGGTGCCCGACCGCGCCCGTACCGTGCTGCCCGTGTTCGACCAGCCCGATTTGAAGGCCACCTTTACGCTGGCCCTCACGGTGCCAAGGCAGTGGCAGGCCGTGGCCAATGCACCGCTGGTCGACTCAACTGAGGCCTCGCTCGATGGTAGAATGCCAGGATTTAAAACCTATAATTTCGCCACTTCCGATAGCATCAGCACTTACCTGTTTTCCTTCGCCGCCGGGAAATTCTCGCGCCTCAACCGCACGCTGAACGGCCGGCCCATGAGCTTCCTGCACCGCGAAACCGACCCCGCCAAGCTGCGCCTCAGCCTCGACCCAATCTTCCAGCTGCACGCCGATGCGCTGGCGTTTATGGAGCAGTACACCGGCCTGCCTTATCCGTTTCAGAAGTTTGATTTCGTGGCAATTCCCGATTTCCAGTACGGCGGGATGGAGCACGTAGGAGCCATTGACTACAAGGCTTCGACGCTGTTTCTGGACGAGGGCGCGACCCAGGACCAAGTCCTGGCGCGCTCCAACCTCGTGTCGCACGAAACGGCACACATGTGGTTCGGTGATTTGGTGACCATGCAGTGGTTCAACGATGTGTGGATGAAGGAGGTATTTGCCAATTTCATGGCCGATAAAATCACGCAGGTCGCCGTCAAAAACTCGAACTACGACCTCAAATTCGTCCTCGACCACTACCCCGCCGCCTACGGCATCGACCGCACGGCCGGGGCCAATCCCATCCGCCAGCCGCTGGCCAACTTGCAGGACGCGGGCTCGCTCTACGGCAACATCATCTACCACAAAGCGCCCATCATGATGCGCCAGCTGGAGCGCCTGATGGGCCCCGAAGCCTTCCGCGACGGCCTGCGCGAGTACCTCAAAACCTATGCCCACGGCAACGCCACCTGGCCCGACCTCATCAACATCCTCGACGCCCGCACCCCCGCCGACCTTCAGGCCTGGAACCAGGTGTGGGTGAACCAGCCCGGCCGCCCCGTCTTCACCTACCGCTACGGAGGGTACCACGACCGGAAATATTCGCTCTGGGTTACACAACATGCCGAGGACGGGTCTGACCGCCTGTGGCCCCAGGAATTTGCCGTGCTGGTGGAGTCGGCCGATGGAAGGCAAGAGCAGATAACCGTGAAAATGGAGGGCGCAGAAGAGGTGGTACGGCTACCTTTTCTCCCTGCGCGCATCGTTTTCAATTCCACTGGTTTAGGGTACGGTGTGTTTCCGGTGGCCAAAAGATTGACTGGTGGGGTAACCACGCTGGCCAGCCCCGTGGCCCGCGCCGCCAGCTACGTCAACCTGTACGAGAATATGCTCATCGGGCCGGAAATCACGCCGCTGAAACTGCTCACGGCCTACCGCCAGGCTCTTATCCTGGAACCCGAGGAACTGAACCTGAAGCTGCTCACGGGGCAGGCCAGCGCCATCTTCTGGCAGTTTCTCACGCCCGCCCAGCGGCTGGCCGTGGGGCCGGGGCTGGAGAAAGACCTGTGGGCGGCCTTGCAGAAAAACCCTTCGCCCAACTCCCAGAAGCAGCTTTTCAAAACCTACCAGTCCATCGCCCTCACCAAGCCGGCCCAAACTCGCCTCTATCAAATCTGGCAAACCCAAAAAGCCCCCGCCAAGGTCAAGCTGACGGAAGACGACTACACTGCCCTGGCCCTGGCGCTGGCCGTGCGCGACTACGCAGCCCCCGCGCCCATTCTGCCCGCCCAGCTCGCCCGCATCACCAACGCCGAACGCCGCCAGCGCCTCCAGTTTCTCATGCCCGCGCTGTCGCCGGACGGGGCTACCCGCGATGCCTTCTTTGCCAGCCTGAAAGACAAAGCCGGCCGCGCCAAAGAAGCCTGGGTCACGGCCGCGCTGGGCTACCTGCACCACCCGCTGCGCCAGGCCACGTCGGAGAAATACCTGCCCGCCAGCCTCGATTTATTGCAGGAAATCCAGCTCACCGGCGATATTTTCTTTCCGTACTCCTGGCTGCAGGCCACGCTTGGCAGCTACCAGACGGCCACGGCCGCCGCCACCGTGCGCAGCTTCCTGGCCGCCCACCCCGACTACAACCCGCAGCTGCGCGCCAAACTCCTGCAGGCGAGTGACGACCTGTTTCGGGCCGAAAAACTGGTGCAATCGGTCCCCAATAAGCCGTTCTAAATCCGCTGTCTTTCTACTTCGTGCGAAGCCATGTCGAACGCCTATCAGCAGCTCACGATTGTCGAAATCCGGCAGCACGGCCCCACGGCCCGCACGCTGGTACTGCAGCCGCTGCCCGGCGAAACCCTCCCGTACCAGCCCGGCCAATACCTGACGCTGGTGCGCGAGGTGTACGGGGCCGAAGTCCGGCGCTCGTACTCGTTCAGCTCGGCTCCGGTGCTGGATGCGTGGCCTGCCATCACCATCCGCCGCGTCGATAACGGCCTGTTTTCCCGCTGGCTGGTCGATGAGGTGCGGGTGGGCGATGTGCTGCGCACCAGCGGCGTGGGGGGCTTTTTCACCTTGCCGCCCGATGTAAGCGCCTACCAGCAGCTCGTGCTGGTGGCGGCCGGCAGCGGCATCACACCCCTGTTTTCGCTGCTGAAAGCGGTGCTGGCGGAGCACCCGCACCTGGCTGTGCTGCTGCTCTACAGCAACCGCACGGCCGCCGATGCCCTGTTTCTGGACGAACTGCGGGCGCTGGCCCAGGCCTTCCCGACGCGGTTGCAGCTGGAACTGTTTTTCAGCAACGACCCCATCCTCTACCGCGCCCACCTGCACAAGGAGCTGCTCCAGGCCCTCGTGACGCAGCTCGTGCCCGGCTTCCCGGCGCGTACGCTGGCCTACCTCTGCGGGCCCATCAATTTTATGCGCATGGCCACCTACGGCCTGCACGAAGCCGGCCTGCCGCTCAGCCTCATGCGGCGCGAGCTATTTTTTACCAGCGCCGTGGCCCCCGCCCACACCGTGCCGCCCGATACCGCCCCGCACGAGGTGACGCTGCTGCTACGCGGCCAGCAGCACCGGCTGTGGGTGCAATTTCCCGTCACCATTCTGCAAGAGGCCCGGCGGCACGGCCTGCGCCTGCCCTACAGTTGCGAGGTGGGGCAGTGCGGCAATTGCGCCGTGCGCTGCACCCAGGGCCGCGTCTGGATGAGCAACAACGAAGTCCTCACCGACCGCGAGCTGGCCCGCGGGCTGGTGCTCACCTGCACGGGCTACCCCGTGGGCGGCGACGTGCAGCTCGATTTCGACCAAAAAGCAGGGTAGAGACGCATACTTGCGTTTCATCGTCTGCGCATTAACGAGTCGTTCAACGACGAGACGCAAGTATGCGTCTCTACAGCGCCTTTTCCAGTACGAGCAGCACCAGCGGCTGCTTCGGAATGCCAAAGCGCGGGTCCGTGGGGAAGGGCTCGGTGGCCCCGGTGAGGTGGTAGCCGCGCCGCTCGTAGTAGGCAATCAGCTCGGTGCGGACGGAAATAACCGTCATTTTGCTGGTGGTACAGCCATGCTGGCGGCCGTAGTCCTCGGCCGCGTTCAGCAGGAACTTGCCCACGCCCTGGGCCTGGCCGGTGGGATTCACGGCCAGCATGGAGAGGTAGAGCAAGTTGCCTTTGGCCTGCGCGTGAAAGCTGCCCAGCAACTCCCCGCTTTCGTTCTGGCAGAGCAGAATGGCCGCGCCGGGCCGGGCCAGCATCTCCCGCATTCCTTCTTCGTCGATGCGCTGGCCGTCGAGCAGGTCGGCTTCGGTGGTCCAGCCCTGGCGAGCGGTGTCGCCCCGGTAGGCGGCATTCACAAACTGGGTAAGGCGGGGAGCGTCGGCAGGCGTAGCGGTGGCAAGAATCATGGGGCAAAATTAATGGCCGCCTGTCATCCTGAGCGCAGCGAAGGACCTTATCACCGAAGAACGATTGGCAGTAACTCAACCAGCCCAATCGTGATAAGGTCCTTCGCTGCGCTCAGGATGACAGCCATTCCAAGGCCAGACTACTCCCGCAGGTACCCGCCCAAATCCGACACGCTCACAATGCCCAACCGCTGCGCCTGCCGCCCGCGCATCAGCAGCGCATAGGTGTTGTTGAAGCCCAGCGGGGCCAGCCACTCCAGCCCGAAGCGCCGCCGGAACTCGGCCCGCACGTAGCTCAGCACCGCCGCCGGGCGGCCCCCCAGCGAATCGACCACTGCCGGCCGCGGCTGCAGCAACACCAGCAGCCCCGTGCCGGTGTACTCCGGGTACATATCAATGGCCCCGCTCTCCAAGGCTTCAAAGCAAATAGTAGTGCCGCCCAGGCCGGTTTTGGTTTCCACCGCCAGGTCGGTATTGCCCCGGATGAGGGCTGCGTACAGCTCGGCCAGGATGTATTGTTCGGCGAAAATCTTTGAGCCCAGCCGCACCACCGGCGCGCCCGCCACGGCCGCCCGCGCCGCCCGCCACAGCCCGCGCCGCCGCAAAAAGGCCTCGGCAATGGCCTTGGGGTCCTGGTGCAGGTAGTCGGCCCGGTAGTTCAAATCGGTCATCACCGAGTCCGAAATCTGCCCATCCAGCTTCGCCAGTACGGCCCCCAATTCCGGGTGGGTGCGCAGCAGCGCCGGCCGCACCACGGGCACGGCGTAGTAAGGCGGAAACACGCGGCGGTCGTCGCGCAGCACGCGCAGGCCGTAGGCCCGGATGCGGCCGTCGGTGCTGTAGCCGTCAATCACGTCCACGTCGGCGTGGCGGGCGGCCTCGTACACCAGCGCGGGGGCCAGCACCACGCTGGGCAGGTGCGTGAGGCCGTAGGCCTGGGTAAGTCCCGGCAGCCCATCGGCCCGCCCCACAAACTCGGGGCTGAACCCGGCCCGCAGCCGGCCCGTGGCCTGGGGCAGCAAATACAGCCCGCCCAGCAGTGGCAGCGCCACCAGCAGGGCCGCGCCCGCCCGGCCCAAGCGCTGGGTGCTCAGCTTTTGCACGCCGCCCAGCAGCGCATCAAATGCCAGCGCCAGCCCGGCGGCGGGCAGCGCCCCGGCCAGTATCATCACCGGATTATTCAGGGCGATGCCGCCGAAGATGAACTCGCCCAGCCCGCCCGCCGCCACGTAGGCCGCCAGCGTGGCCACGCCCACGTTTATCACCGTGGCCGTGCGAATACCGGCCATGAGCACCGGCAGCGCCAGCGGCAATTCCACCTGCCGCAGCACCTGCCCATCGGTCAGGCCCAGGCCCCGGGCGGCCTCCACCACCGCCGGCGGCACCCCCCGAATCCCCTCGAACGTATTGCGAATAATGGGCAGCAGCGAATACAGAAACAGCGCGAAAATGGCCGGCTTCGGCCCTATGCCCAGCAACGGAATCAGGAAGCCCAGCAGGGCGATGCTTGGCACCGTCTGGAGCACGCCGGCCAGGCCCAGCACCGCCGGGGCCCAGCGCGGCCGGCGCGACAAAAATAGCCCCAGCGGCACGCCCAGCAGCACCCCCAGTAGCAGCGAGCCCGCCGTGAGGCCGATGTGCTGCACCGTTTGCTCGCCCAGCTTGCCCGCCTGCTCGCGCCAGAAAGTGAACAGGGCAGTTAGCGTTTCCATGCGTCCTCCTCCCGTTGCAGCGCTTCGCCGAAGGCCGCCATCAATTCCGCTACCGTGAACGGGGCAGTGACCGTTGTGCCACTGGTAAGGGCTTCCAAGGCATCGTGCACGGTGGTCGTAGCAGTTAAATCGAGGGTCGGACCCCCGATTGCGACCCTTTTTAGCTCGATTTCGAGGGGCAGACCTTCGATATCGACTCTTTTTGGCTCGATTGCGCGGGTCGAAGGGCCGATATCGACCTTCGTTAGCTCGATATCGACTCTTTTGGGCTCGAAATCGAGCCTTTGATGGTCAATTAGGTAGGGCAGCGCCTGCGCATCCGGCAAAATATCGCCCAGCGTCAGCGTGCGCAGCTGCAACGCCAGCCGCTCGGCCGCGAAAAAATCCCGTACAAAGGCATTGGCGGGCCGAAACAGCAGCTCGCGCGGCGTGCCCAGCTGCTGAATTCGGCCGGCATCGAGCAGCATTATCCGGTCGGCCAGCTCGAAGGCTTCCGTCACATCGTGCGTCACGAGCACCACGGTCTTGGTTTTCAGTTCTTCCAGCTCCCGAAACTCGCGCCGGATGCCGGCCCGCGTCACCGGGTCGAGGGCCCCGAACGGCTCATCGAGCAGCACGATGGGCGGGTCGGCGGCCAGGGCGCGGGCCAGCCCCACCCGCTGCTGCTGCCCGCCCGAGAGCTGGTGCGGCAGCTGCCCGGCGTAGCGCCCGGGCGGCAGCCGCAGCCGCGTGAGCAGCGCCTCGGTGCGCGCCGCGATGGCCGCCGGGGCGTGCCCCAGCAGGCGCGGCACCACCGCGATGTTCTCGGCCACGGTGTAGTGCGGCAGCAGCCCCACCTGCTGAATAACATAGCCCATGCCGCGCCGCAACGCCTCGGGGCGCTGGGTCAGCACGTTTTCGCCGTTGATTTCCACGGTGCCGCCGTCCGGCTCAATCAACCGGTTGAGGAGTTTGAGAAGCGTGGTTTTGCCGCAGCCGCTGGGGCCCAGCAGCACCAGCGTCTCGCCGGCCGCCACCTCAAACGACACGTCCCGCACCACAGTGTGCGCACCAAACGACTTGCGCAAACCAGCGGCGCGGATAATAGGCATATGGGGGAGTCAAGAGGAATGAGTTTTTAATCGTCTGTCATCCTGAGCGGAGCGAAGGACCTTATCACCGGTGAGCAGTTTGCAGTGAAATCAACCGGCGCAAACACGATAAGGTCCTTCGCTCCGCTCAGGATGACAGACGACTTAACCCCTAACTCCCCATTCGGTTACCAAAGCCGGATATCGGTCATGCCCGTCGGGATGGGGGCCAGCTCGCTAAAGCCCAGCACGCACCAGCCGGGCTGCACCCCAAACAGGCCGCCTTCCAACACGTGGCTCACCCAGCGCGTGATGGTGCGGCCGGTGTACTGCTCACTATCGGGGTCGAACTCGCGGAGCAGGAGCAGGTCGCCCACCTGGAAGTTTTCTTCGTTGCGGCGCACGTCGAAGGGTTTGTTGCCGGCTTTCACGGCCGCGAAGCAGGCGGGCCAGGTCTTCAGGTCGTGGGTTTGCCGGTGCGTGGGGTCCGTGATTTGAAACTGGGGGGCAATAGCATCGGAATAAGAAGTCAGGGAAGTAGTCATGGCGATAGTTGTTTAGCAAAGGAGCCGGCCAACTGGCCAACCGGGCGGGCGTGGGTAGCCTCAAAAGGCGCTGCCACGCGGCCGGGGCTCACCCGCCGAATGACGGGCTTATATCCTCAAGATAGTTAATAAAATAGGGACAAGGGCTAATAACGCGAAGCTAATCAGTATAGTTCGTCCTGATTATTTCAATGCGCTGGCCCGTTTGGTCGGTCCGGCCGGGACCGTTTTGGGGGATTAGGCCCGGCAAAAACGATTGTGGAATGCCCGGCTTCTTCGCCGGTTTCCGCCGGTCGCCTGACGTTACGCGCAGGTTATATTTTTTATCTCCCAACTGCTGCGCCCGGTGCTAGCGTGCTGTAGGGTGCGGGGCTTGCCCCCGCCCGTCGTCGAACGATGCCCGGCCAATCTGTTCGACGACGGGCGGGGGCAAGCCCCGCACCCTACGTTTCTTTGCATCATGAGACTCTCCATTTCGCCCTTCCTGGCCGCTTTGCTGCTGAGCACCGCTGCCCACGCGCAGGCCCCGCTCACCGTGCCCAAGCCCGTGGCCGCCGCCCTCGAACAAGTAAAGCCGGCCGACATCAAAGCCCACATCGCCTACCTGGCCGATGACCGCCTGCTGGGCCGCAAAGCCGGCACCCCCGGCTACCAGATGGCCGTCGACTACGTAACGCAGCAGCTGAAAATCCTGGGCGTGCAGCCCGCCGGCGAGGGGGGGACATTCATCCAGAAAGTGCGCCTGCGCCGCGCCTTCCTGCAGCCCGGGGCCACCTTCGCGGCCCGCGATGCGCAGGGGGCAACGCTGCCCCTCACCGCCGGCCAGGACTATATCGTGTATCCCAGCCCCGAGCTGCCTGCCACCAGCGTGCAGGATGCGCCGCTGGCCTTCGCCGGCTTTGGTATCAGCGCGCCGGAGCTGGGCTACGACGACTACGCCGGCCTCGACGTGAAGGGCAAGGTGGTGATGATTGTGCGCGGCGCGCCCCGCACGTTTGCCTCCACCGTGGCCTCGGCCAGCCAGGATTTGGCCGGGCTGCTGAAGGCGGCCATCAACCACGGCGCGGTGGGCTTTATCCTCGCCTCGGCCCACGCCGGCACCCTGCCCGACCTCAAGGCCGGTACTTACAGCGTGCTTGGGGCCGATGGGAAGGTGGCCGTGTCGCGCACCTTCGCGGTAGGCAGCCGGCAGCAGTTCTACGGGGCGGTGAATGCCGCCACGCTCCAGCGCCTGCTGCAAACGGCAGGGCTGGATACCACGCAGGCGTTTGCGGCCATTCGGAGCGGCAAGCCGGCCTCGGCGGGGCTGAAAGCAACGATTAGCGCCAGCGCGCAATCTCGGTACCAGGATATTGAGAGCTACAACGTGGTGGGCAAGTTCGTGGGCTCCGATGCGAAGCTGCGCGACGAGTACGTGGTGCATTCGGCCCACCTCGACCACCTCGGCGTGACCGCGCCAGTGAAGGGCGACTCCATCAACAACGGCGCGCACGACAATGCCTCGGGCGTTTCGTGTGTGCTTGAAATCGCCAAAGTCTACTCCAAATTGAAGGAAAAGCCGAAGCGCACCATGCTCTTCGCCTTCATGACCGGCGAGGAGCTGGGCCTGCTGGGCTCGTCGGCCTTCGCGGCCAATCCCACCGTGCCCAAGGCCAAAATCGTGGCCGATATCAACATGGACATGCCCACCCTCATTGCCCCGCTGCTGAGCGTGGTGGCGCTGGGGGCCCCGCACTCCACCCTGATTGAACCCGTGAAAAAGGCCTGCGCCTACATGGCCATCGACCTCGAAAACGACCCCGAGCCCGAGCAGAACCGCTTTATTCGCAGCGACCAGTACAGCTTCGTGACGGCCGGTATTCCGGCCCTGCACATCAAATACGGCAACAAAACCGCCGACGGCCGCAACAACCTCAGCGAAGACGTGCAGAAATGGCGCGCCGTGACCTACCACAAGCCGCAGGATGACATCAACGGCCGCTTCGACTTCGAGGCCGGCCGCAAATACGTGCAGCTGTGCTTCCTCATCGGTTACCAGGTAGCGCAGGACCCCGCCCGCCCAACCTGGAACAAAGGCGACTTTTTCGGCCAGCGCTACGGCCGCCGGTAAGGGCTGAATCAGTCCCGTTTACACGCAGAAAAACGAACTAAAAAAGGCCGGGCGACTATCGCCCGGCCTTTTTTGTTTGAAAATCAGCTGCCGCTATTCCAGCACGAGGTGGCGGGCAGCGGGCGTGCCACCGGCCGGCGTGTACAGCAGGTCGTAGAGGCCGGGGGCCAGGCCGGTGCGCAGGATGCGCTCCAGTGGTGCGCCGGTTTGCTGCACCGATTCCTGCCACACCACGCGGCCCAGGGCGTCAATCAGCCGCAGGCTCACCCGGCCGGTGAAGGCGGGCAGGCGCAGGTTGAGCGCCGTGCCGCTGGGCGTGGGGTTGGGCCAGGCTTCGAAGCCCACGGCGTTGGCTGCCGAGGTCATGGACAGTACGCCGTCGTTCACCTGCACATTGTCGAGGTACAGGTTGTTGCCGTACTGGTTGCGGCCGATAAAGCGCAGAACTACGCTGTGGCCGCTGTAGGCCGTCAGGTCCACGGTTTCGCGGCGCCATTCGCTGGCGGCGGTGGGCGTGAAGGTGGGCAGGCTGGTGCCGGTGGGCAGGTTGGTGAGGGCGCTTTTGGCGTAGGGGCGGCCCAGCACGAGGCCGGTGCAGGCATCGGCTACCTGCACGCTCAGCGAGTCGTTGTCCGTGACTGTCCCGCCGGCCGTGCTGGAGAAGGCGCGGTAGGCCACATCAAACCGCAGGGTGGGCGCGGCGGCCCCGGTGCGGGTCAGGTTGAGAGCGGGCGAGTACACCGCAATGCGCTCGCCCCGGTTGGGGTCGGAGGCAAACGGCACCACCAACGCACGCGTGGCCGTGCCCGTGCTCCCGATGATGTTGCTGACCACTGCCCAGGGGTAAGCCGGGGTGGGCGTAACCAGTGTCCAGCCGCGCGGCAGGGTGGCTGCAGCGTTGAAATTCTCGGTAAATGGCGTGGCTGCCTGGCCGTCCACATCCACAATAAGCGTGGTGGTGGTGCTGCCGTAGGGGTTAGTCACAATCAGCGTAGCGGTGTAGTTGCCGGCTGTGGCGTAGGTAACCGCGCCGGGGTTGGCGCTGGTCGACGAAGCCGGTGAGCCGCCCGGAAAGCTCCAGGCATACGTGCTCGGGCAGTTCAGTGTGGTGCTGCCAAACGTGACTGCGCCGCCGTGGCAAATGCTGGGGTTGGTGCTCGTGATGGTGGGCGTCGGGGCTTTGCCGCCTACTTCCACCACCACCGAGCTGGTGCTGCTGCCGTAGGCATTGCTCACGGTGAGGGTGACGGTGTAGTTGCCGGCCGTGGCGAAGCTCACGCCGCGCGGGGTAGCCGTGGTTGAGGTCGATGGCGAGCCGCCGGGAATGGTCCAGGCGTAGGTGGTGGGGCAATACAGTGCCGTGCTGCCAAACGTCACAATTTCGCCGGGACAGATAACGAGGCTGGTGTTGGTGATGGTAGCCACCGGGGCGCGGCCCGTTATCACCACCACGCCGGTATCGGTGCGGGCCACGGTGCCGGCGGCGTTGCTCACGCTCAGCGTCACGCTGTGGCGGCCGGGCGTGTTGTATGTCACATTGGGGTTGCGCAGGGTGGAGGTAGCCGGCGTGCCGCCCGCGAACGTCCAGGCCCAGGAAGTGGGGCGAAACAGCGAAGAATCAGTGTATTGCACCTGCAGGCCGGGGCAGCCGGTGGTGGGCTGGCTGTAGGTATAAAGCGGCGTGGGCGCGGGCGTGCGGCTGCCCACCACAATATCATCGAAGGCGCGGCCGGCCCCGGCGGTGGCCGTAGCACCGCCACGGCCATACTGCTGAAACTTGATGCGGATGTCGTTGCCCAGCGTGAGGCTATTGGCCGTGGCGAAGGCCGTCAGGTCCACCGTTTTGGTTTGGAAGGTAGTGGTGGCGTTGGTGCCGGTCAGGTCGAAGATGCGGTACCAGCTGGTGCCGCCGTCCACGCTCAGGGCCACGCCGTCGGTGTTGCTGCGGCCCGTAAACTGCGCGGGCATCAGCTCATCGGTTTCGGCCGAGAACTTACGCTCGCGGAAGGTCAGCTGCAGGTTGCTGGCCGTGGCGCCCTGCAAAAACAGGGTGGCCTCATTCAGCGAAAACACCGAGGTGATGCCCGGCTGCGCATCCATCACCAGGCTCTGCACACCCGACGCCGGAGCCAGCGTCAGCACCTGCGGGCGGGCCGCGCCGTAGCCGTTCACGTTCCAGCTCACCGGCAGGGCCCCTTTCTCGAGGTCTTCGGCCACGGGCGGCGTGGCGGCCACCACGGGGCCATACAGCGCCGTAAAGGCATCAATCAGGCCGGGGCCGGTCAGCGCGTCGGTGGCCGTGGTGCCAAGGAGGCGGGCGCTGCCCACCAGGCGGCTATACACTTGGGTGGGCGTGAGGGCCGGCTCCGCTGAGCGCAGCAGCACCGCTACCGCCGCCGCATGTGGGGCCGCGGCCGAGGTGCCGAAGAAGTTCGGGAAGCCGTCGTTCTCATAGTCACTGCCAAAAAAAGTGGTGTTCGTGCCATCCACGGCTGCGATGTTGGGCTTCTGACGCACCATGGCGGTGCTCAGCGCCACGCCCGTGGGCGAGAATAGGTAGGTAATCGGCCCGGCTTTCGAGGTGAAGCTTTCGGGCACGCGCTGGTTGTAGTAGGGCACGGCGGCCACGGCAAACGCCTCGGCGGCCGAGGAATGGCCGTAGGAAGTGTGGCTGCCGGTGAGCCACTCCGAAGGGCTGGCGCTGCCGCGGTTCACATACTTCAGGCGGGCCGGCTGGATGCCGCCTTTCCACACTATCACTAGGTCGAAAGTGGTGGTGCCGGTAGCGGCGGAGTTAGTAAAGAAAATGGGCTCCATGGGCACTTGCGTGAGCACGTTGCGCGCATTGCTCCGGAACACAGTGTCCACCGCGCCGGTGCTTCTTACCCCCAAAATGAACATGTCGAGGTCCGTCCGCACACCGCTGGTGGTGTAAAACGGGTCGGACCATTGCAGCACCGGGTAGAAAGTGCCCCCGCTGGGGATGGTGATGCGCTGCGTGAGGTCGGTAGTAGCGCCCGATACGTCGAAGTTGAGGCAGCGCACGCCGTTGGCGTTGGCCACAAACTGCGGGGCGGTGGTTTCGTAGCTCTTGTCGGCATAGTTGCCGGCCGACGCGAAATATGTCACATTCGAGTTGCTCACCACGTCGGTAACAGCCTGCGCAATAACCCCATCCTGAAAGTAAGGCTCGGTGAAGTAGCGCACGTCGTCCACAATCACCTTGCAGGCGCCACCGGCCGTACTGGCCAGGTCGCGGATGTGCTGGGCAAAGGTGCCCTCGCCCCCATTGGCCGTGCTGAACACCTGCGCCGCTCCGGGCGCAAGGTCATAAATGAGCTGGCACATGCCGCGGCCTTCGTCGGTGTTGCCGCTCTCGACCAGCACGCGCACGCCGGCGGCGGGCAGGTCGCCCGAGGCCACGTCGGTGGCTGCCCCGCCCAGGTAGTTGAATGAATCACTGAGTACGCCAATGGTCACGCCGGCCCCCGTTATCTGGCGGGGGCGAGTGGCGCGGGCGCGGGCCGCTTCCAGCACGTAGTCGGCCTGGCTCGTCACCAGGCCGCCATCGGTTTCGGGCTCGAAGGAAGCCGTGATGCCCAGCAAGCCATTGCTAACCAGTGCATCGGCGTTGGCCAACTGGCTGACGGGCAGCATGCCTTCCACAAAATGCAGCTTCGGATAAGAGGCCGTCACCTCAAAGCCCCGGCTCTGGAGGCTGGGCAGCAGCGCCGCCACGTCTTTGGCCGTGATGTGGACCAGCACCGTGGGCTGGCCCGCTTGCTGGCCAAAGCGCAGGTGCGGGTGGCTGGCCCGCAATTGGCTGGCCGTGAGGGCTTCCGTTTGGCCGGTGCCGCTGGCCTGCACCAGCAGGCGCTGCAGCTCGGCATCGAGGCGCGGGCTGGCTTTGGCGGGAGCTTTGATGATGGGCGTGGCCACGGTTTTGTGCTGGGCGCGCAACACCTCGGCGGTGGGGCGCGGCTGCACCTGGGCCGATGCCGGCTGGCCCAGGCTGGCCCAGGCCGTCAGGCCCAGCAGCACGTTCAGTCCCAGCCGATAAGCGGGTAGAGAAAATCTCATATAATGGAATTAAATAGTAAGAAGTTTGGAAAGATTTGTGACGCAACAAGGTAGGCTGAATATCTGTAAAGATGCCGCCTTTCGCCGGATTAAAATGGGCTGCCGCGTAATGGGTTCGCCGCTCGAACCTTTTGGGCCACTGCGAACTTATGTGGGACAGTCCGGCCCATGCCGTACTTTTGTACCCGCCCGCGGCCGCGCCGCTTTTTAAATAATACCTACGACAATGGCAGTTTATCCCGAATACATGGTGGCCCCCATCCGCCAGGACCTCACCGAAGTTGGTTTCGAGCAGCTCATGACCCCTGAGGAGGTTGAATCCGCCCTCGCCTCAAATGAAGGCACCGTGCTGGTGGCTGTGAACTCGGTGTGCGGCTGCGCCGCCGCCAAAGCTCGTCCGGCCCTAAAAATGGCCCTCGCCAGTGCCGACAAAAAGCCCGGCAAACTGGTAACGGTGTTCGCCGGCATGGAAACCGACGCCGTGGCCAAAATGCGCGAGCACCTGCTCCCGTACCCTCCCTCGTCCCCCTGCATCGCCCTGTTCAAGGACGGCGAGCTGGTGCACATGATTGAGCGCTACCACATCGAAGGCTCCGACGCCATGCGCATCGTGAACAACCTGCAGGGCGCGTTCGAAGAGTATTGCTAACCTGAGCTAAGCCACCGGCTTGGATTCGTAGATGGTCGCTCCGCTTGCGGGGCGACCATTCTTTTTAGTGTTGCCGGGCTTCTCGGCGGGTTTGGCGAAGGCAATAAGCAGCGCGCCGCTGGCCATCAGGCCCGCGCCGGCAATCACCTGCCACGTCAGCTTTTCTTTAAGGAAAACGGCCGCCAGCGTCACCGAAAACACCAGTGTGATATTGGTGAGCGGCGACACCCGCGAGGCATCGCCAATTGAGAGCGCCCGAAATACGAGCAGCGACGACGTGGCCGTGAGCACGCCCGCCACCACTAGCACCAGCCAGGTTTTACGCTCAATCTTGCCGATGTGGGGCAGCAAGTCCTGCACCAGCACGGTGCCCCAGGCCACCAGAAGTATTAGTACGGCCTCAATGGCAAACACCAAGCTGGGCGGCACGTCCTTAATCGCGGATTTCGACAGCGTGACCACCGAGGCCGAAGCCAACGCGGCCAGTAATGCGAAGATAATCCACATGTTAAGATTCCAAAAGCGTCTGCCGAGCTACGCGCTAAGCACCCATGTCAATACGCGACGAATCCAACAGGGTTCGTGATGCAGAAACCGGAAAACGTTTCGGAAAACGAAAAAGCCGCTCTGGGCGGAGCGGCTTTTGGGCTTGTTATTGAAGCAGGAATTATTAGTTGGCTACCTCGCTCAGGAATTTCACGCGCACCAGGCGCAGCTCCTCTTCCGTAAAGTCGTCGCCCAGCTTTTTCATCGCCACGGCAATATTGTCGGTGCTGGCCGCCATGAAATAATCGTAAATCTCGTCCTGCACTTCTTCTTCCACCATTTCCTCCAGGTAATAGTCGATGTTGAGGCGGGTGCCGGAGTAGCAGATGTGCTCGATTTCCTCCATCAGTTCGGCCATCGTGATGCCTTTGGACGAGGCGATGTCCTCCAGCATCATCTTCTTGTCGATTTGCTGGATGATGTAGATTTTGATTTTCGAGCGGTTCACGGCTGACTTCACCACCACGTCCTCGGCGGTTTCGATGTCGTTGTCTTCCACGTACTTCTTGATGGCGGCCACGAACGGCGCGCCAAATTTCTGGGCCTTGCCCTGGCCCACGCCCGATACGTGCGTGAGGTCGTGCAGCGAAGTAGGATAGGTGGTGGCCATCTCCTTCAGACTCGGGTCCTGGAAGAGGACGTAGGGCGGCAGGTTTTTCTGCTTGGCTACCTGCTTGCGCAGCTCCTTTAGCTGGGTGAACAGGGCCTCGTCGTGGCCGGCGGCGTGCTGCACTTCCTCCTTTTCCTCGTCGGCCTTCTGTTCCTCATCGAAATTATGGTCCTTCGTGAGCGTGATGGAGCGCGGGTTTTCGATAAAATCCATGCCCTTATCGGTGATGCGAACCAGGCCCAGGCTGTCGATGTCCTTCTCCAAAAAGCCGTTCAGCAGGCACTGGCGCAGCACCGAATGCCAGAACTGCGCATCGCCCAATTCCTTGCCCTGGCCGTAAATGGGCAGCGCATTGTGCGCGTAGCTTTCAATATGCGGGTTGTTGAGGCCCAGCAATACCTGACCAATATGGTTGAGGTTAAACCGGGCTTCCGTTTGCACCGTGGCGCGCAGGGCCAGGCCCACGGCCGCTTCGCCCTCAAACCGCTCCTTGGGGTGGCGGCAGTTGTCGCAGAAGCCGCAATCGGTGTCCAGCTGCTCGCCGAAATAGTGTAGCAGCTGGCGGCGGCGGCACACGGCGCTTTCGGCGTAGTTGGTCATCTCGGCCAGCAGCTGGTGGGCGTTGTCGCGCTCCGTCACCGGCTTGTCCTTGCTGAACTTCTCCAGCTTGAGAATGTCGTCGTAACTGTAAAACATCAGGCAGTTGCCCTCCAGGCCGTCGCGCCCGCCACGGCCGGTTTCCTGGTAGTAGCCCTCAATGGATTTGGGCGCATCGTAGTGAATCACGAAGCGCACGTCGGGCTTATCGATGCCCATGCCGAAGGCGATGGTGGCCACAATCACGTCGCACTCCTCGTTCAGGAAAGCATCCTGATTATCAATGCGTACCTGCTGGTCGAGGCCGGCGTGGTAGGGGCGGGCGCGCACATCGTTCACGCGCAGCAGCTCGGCAATTTCCTCCACTTTCTTGCGGCTCAGGCAATAAATGATGCCCGCTTTGCCCTTGTGCTGCTTCACGTACTGAATCAGCTGCTTTTTGGTGTTGTGCTTGGCGCGCACCTCGTAGTAAAGGTTGGTGCGGTTGAAGCTGGTTTTGAACACGCTGGCATCGTCCATGTGCAGATTTTTCTGGATGTCCAGCTGCACTTTGGGCGTGGCCGTGGCCGTGAGGGCGATAATCGGCACGTTGCCGCCTAGGTTGTCGATGATGCCACGAATCTTGCGGTATTCGGGGCGGAAATCGTGGCCCCACTCCGAAATACAGTGGGCCTCGTCAATCGCCACGAAGCTAATGGTCGACTTCAGCAGGAAGTCGATGGTGTCGTCTTTGGTCAGGCTTTCGGGGGCCACGTAGAGCAGGCGAACTTCGCCGCTCATCACGTCTTTTTGCACCCGTTTCATCTCGGTTTTGGTCAGGGTCGAATTGTACACCTGCGCATTAACGCCGAAGGCCCCGAGCTGGTCGACCTGGTTTTTCATCAGGGCGATGAGGGGCGAAATGACGATGGCGGTACCCGGCACCACCAGAGCCGGCAGCTGGTAGCACAGGCTTTTGCCCGCGCCGGTGGGCATAATCACAAACGTGTTGTGCCCGGCAAGTACGTTTTGAATAACAGCCTCTTGCGTGCCCCGAAACTGGCCGTAGCCGAATACTTCTTTAAGTGTATGTTTCAAATCGGCCGTAAGGACCGGGGCTTCTTGGAGGGCAACTGATGACATAGGACGAAAGCATTAATGAAATGCGCACCGGCTCGCGGTTCATAACGAAGATAAGCAATAGCCTCAATTTTTAGCATGAAAAATGGTGTTTTTCATGAATTGTGGAAAACAATTTATTCATATTGCTGCCGCTTCCGCAACGGGAAGAAGCTATTTGGAAACTTCGCGCTTCCGAGCCGGTCCATCTATGAAAAGCAGCTGTTTCTAAAGTAGCGGGCGCCTCAATTTGATGTAATTGAGTAGCCGGTCCGAAGTAAATTATCCATTAACCCAAGCAAGCTGGTTTTGGCCGATAGAAGCGGGCTAAGCTTCTTTCCCCCAATTTTGCAATAACATTTCGTGTCTTATCCATGCCTGTTACTCTTCATTCTGAGAATGCCGCGCCCGGCGTTGTTCCGGCCTCCGCCGATGTGCTCGCCATTGCCCGCCAGGTGCTGCACGAAGAAGCCGACGCCGTGCGCGCCGTGGCCGATGCCCTGGCCGCTACGCCTGATTTCGTAGCCTGCGTGCAAGCCATTCTGCAACTGAAAGGCCGGGTGGTGGTCACCGGCATTGGCAAAAGCGCCCACATCGCGGGCAAAATTGTGGCCACGCTCAACAGCACCGGCACACCGGCCCTGTTCATGCACGCCGCCGATGCCATCCACGGCGACCTGGGCATGATTCAGCCCGAAGACTTTGTGATTGCCATCAGCAAAAGCGGCGACACGCCCGAGATTAAGGTGCTGGTGCCGCTGCTGCGCCGCAAGGGCGTGCCGTTGGCCGCGCTCGTGAGCAACGCCGACTCCTACCTGGCCCAGCAGGCCACCTATGTGCTGCACGCCCCCGTGACCAAGGAGGCCTGCCCCAACAACCTGGCCCCCACCACCAGCACCACCGCCGCGCTGGCCCTGGGCGATGCGCTGGCCGTGTGCCTGCTCGAAAGCCGCCAGTTCACCGCCGCCGACTTTGCCCGCCTGCACCCCGGCGGCACCCTCGGCAAGCGCCTCTACCTGAAAGTGGGCGACCTCAGCCGCCAGAACCAGCGCCCCCAGGTGCAGGAAGACGCGCCGCTAAAGGACGTGCTCCTGGAAATATCCGGCAAGCGCCTCGGAGCCACCGCCGTACTCGACGCCACGGGCCAACTGGCCGGCATTATTACCGATGGCGACCTGCGCCGCATGCTGGGCAGCTTCTCGGACCTGGAAAAGCTCAAGGCCCGCGACATCCTTACGCCCCGGCCCGCTACGATTGATGTGGAAGACTTTGCCGCCGAAGCGCTGGCCCGGATGCAGAGCCGCAACATCACGCAGCTGGTGGTAACGGAGGATGGGCAGTTCGCCGGGTTCATCCACCTGCACGACTTATTGCGCGAGGGACTGGTTTGATTATATTATTTATTTAATATATAATATTTATTGACTAAATAGCAGCCATCAAGCCGCACTCCGTACTGCGTTCTCCTTTACATTTGCCCAATGAATTCCACTTACATCGTCGTCATGGCTGGCGGTATTGGCAGCCGGTTCTGGCCGTTCAGCCGCACCAACCACCCCAAGCAGTTTCATGACGTGCTGGGCACGGGCCGCTCCATGCTCCAGCTCACCGTGGACCGTTTCAAAGGCATCTGCCCGCCCGAAAACGTGTTTGTAGTGACCAACCGCGACTACGTGGACCTGGTGCAGGAACACCTGCCCCACCTGCCGATGGACCAGATTCTGGGCGAGCCCATTGGCCGCAACACCGCACCTTGCATTGCCTACGCCAGCTACCGCATTGCGCAGCGCGACCCGAAAGCCACCATCATTGTGACGCCCGCCGACCACGCCGTGCTGCGCGAAGACGAGTTCCGCCGCCTCATTGGTATCGCCGTGGCCGCTGCCCGGGCCAGCGACGTGCTCATCACCCTCGGCATCCAGCCCTCGCGGCCCGATACCGGCTACGGCTACATCCAGTACATGGACGAGCAGAGCCTGCCCGGCGGCCAGCTGCACAAGGTGAAAACCTTCACCGAAAAACCCAATCTGGAGCTGGCCCGCATGTTTGTGGACAGCGGCGACTTTCTCTGGAATTCCGGCCTGTTTGTATGGCGCGCCGAGGTTATCATCAATGCCTTCCACCACTATCTGAGCGACATCGCCGAAGTGTTTGACGAAGGTGCCGACCAACTGGGCACGCCCGAGGAGGAAGAATTCATCAGCCGGGCCTACTCGCGCTGCCGCAACATCAGCATCGACTACGGCGTGATGGAAAAGGCGGACAACGTGTACGTCCTGCCCGCCGACTTCGGCTGGAGCGACGTGGGCACCTGGGATTCGCTGCACCGCATCGGCCACCACGACGAAAACAACAACATGATAAGCGGCGACGTGCTGCTCTACGACACCACCGGCTGCGTCATCAAAACCCCCGCCGACCGTCTCGTGGTAGTGCAGGGTTTGGAGGACTATATCGTGGCTGAGTACGACAACGTGCTGCTCATCTGCAAGCGCAGCGAGGAACAGCGCGTGAAGGATTTCGTGGCCGATGTGAAGGCCAAGAAGGGCGGCGGGTATAATTAGGGCGTGCCCTATCAGAATCAGCCATAGTCTTTTATCATAAAGCCCCGGTACTGTGCAGTACCGGGGCTTTATGTTTAGTTTGTCATCCTGAGCGCAGCGAAGGACCTTATCACGTTTGAACAAATAAGTGATGACGTGATAAGGTCCTTCGCTGCGCTCAGGATGACAGTTCCTACTCTGCCTGCGCCACCCGCTGGCGAGCCACTTCAAACAGCATGATGCCGGCGGCCACGCCCACATTCAGGCTCTGAATCTGGCCGGTCATGGGTACTTTCAGCTTCACGTCGGCTAGGTTCAGCAGGTCGGGCGAGATGCCGTCTTCTTCCGAGCCCATGAGCACGGCAACGGGGCCGCTGAAATCGACTTCGGCAGAACCCACGGCCTCTTCGGCTTTCTCAGTACAGGCCACTACCGTGATGCCAGACTGCTGGAGAAAACGGATGGTTTCGTGCAGGCTCACCTCGCGGCACACCGGCAGGATGTTGAGCGCGCCGGCGCTGGTTTTCAGCGCGTCGCCGTTGATTTGCGCCGCGCCGCGGCTGGGCACCACGATGGCCTGCACGCCCAGACATTCGGCCGTGCGGGCAATGGCGCCGAAGTTGCGCACATCGGTAATGCGGTCGAGTAGCAGCAGGAAGGGCACTTTGCCTTCCTCAAACAGGCCCGATACGATGTTATCCAGCGGCGCGTAGTCGATGGGCGACACGAAGGCTACCGCGCCCTGGTGGTTTTTGCGGGTCAGGTTGTCGAGCTTCTCCACGGGCACCATCTGCACCTGGATGCCGGCCTCGCGGGCGGCGGTGGAGATGTCCGTGACAAGGCTGTTTTTGGTGCCGCGCAGCAGGAAAATCTTTTCCAGCGTGCGGCCGGCGCTCAGCGCTTCCAAGATGGGGCGCAGGCCAAACAGCATGTCGATGCTGGAGGACTGGGCCGGGCGGTTTTCGTAGCGCGGCCGGTTGGAGCCGCCTTCGCGGTTGCGGAAGGGCGGGCGCGACTCGCCGCGCTCGGAGCGGCCCGTGCGGCCTTCGGGCGCATCGTCCTGGTTGTCGGAGCCGCCGCGGCCACGGGGGCGGGCGGGGCGGTCGTCGAACTCAGCGCCGCCACGGTCGGGGCGGAACTGTTTCGGGGTGACGGGGCGGTTGGCGCCATCGTAGAAGCGGCGGCCGGCTACCGGGCGGGCAGGTCGCTGGGGACGTTCGGGCCGGTCAGGGCGGTCAGTGGGGTTCTCCATTTTTCAACGGCGGCATACCAGAGCAGTTCGTACTCGGGCCGGCGCACCAATTCGTAGTAATCAGGGGCAAAGGTACTCGGCCGGGGCCGGAAGGTGTAGGTGATGGGCCCGCCGCCCAGCCCGCCATCGGAATAAAACCACCGCTCCTCGCCGTTGAACAGCCGCCGCACGCTCGGCGGCGGCCCCAGCACCACGTACAGCAGGCCCCTATCGGTGAGCCAGCCGGCCTTGTGAGCAGCAAACAGGCGGTTGGCCGCCGTGACGCGGCCGTAGAATTGCCGAATCAGTTCCTTGCCCTGGCGCTGGTTGCCTTTGGCAATGTCGAGCCAGAATTTATCTACCGCCCGCTTGGGGTCGGGTGCATCAGTCAGGCGCTGGCGCTCCTGGCTGGTGGTGAGGTAGCGCAGCGGCTCAATCAGCTCCGAAGCGGTGGTGAGGGCGGGGTAATTATTCGCCCCCACCAGCACGGCCAATGTGCGCGTGGGCATCCCGCCAGCGCCGCCCACCTTCAGCGCATACAGGCCGGGCTCGCGGAAGCGCAGCAGTCCGCCGGGCCGGGCCTCGGCCGAGTCGAGGACGGGCAGCAGGCGCGGGCCGGCGGGCATGGCGGCGGAGCTGGTCATGGGCGGCAGGGCAGGGGTGGGCGTCACGGCGTAGCGCTTCCAGCGCACGGGCTGCATCAGGCCGTAGCTGTCCACGCCGAAGGTTTCGCCGGCCCGCACATAGCGGCGGGCCAGGGGCTGCCCGGCCGAGTCGGTGAGCACGAAGGGCCGCGCCAGCACGGCTTCGGTCAGGCGCAGCCAGGCAGTTGTGGCGGGGTCCTGGTAGTCGTCTTTGGTATCGGCGGGGGCGGTGGTGAGCTGCAGGATGGCCCCGGCGGGCACGCGGGCGGCGGCGATGCAGAAGCTGAGGCGCAGGCTGCCGTCGGCCTCGGGGCGCGGGTGCTGCTGGCGGCGCGCGATGCTGTCCTGCCACAGCGGCAGCTTGGCTTCGTAGCTGGGCCAGGCGGCCAGGCGCAGCGGGTGGCCCGGCCCCAGGCGGGCGGGGGCGGGCAGGCGCAGGTAGAGGCGCAGGCTGTCGCCCTCGCGGCGGGTGTCCACGTCCAGGTGCGGGGCGTCGCGATAGAGGCCGGCGTAGTCGGGGCGCGGGGCCAGGGGCGCGAAGGCCATGAGCACAAATACAACCAACAAAAGCAAGCGAACCAGCATACTCTAAAGCTACGGGAAAACGGACGGGAAGGCCAACGAAGAACCTGCCCGAAATGAGGTATTGGGTAGCGAATGCTGCGGCGGGCCTCGCTTGCTCCCAACTCATCGGGTTGGACGTAAGTGCGGCCCGCCGGAGCCCTTGTCACTTCCTGCCAAAGGCAAAGGCGGTCCGCCGGAGCACTTGGCACAAGGAGACAAGTGCTCCGGCGGACCGCACCTGCTTCCGTCACCTTGTTCCCATGGCAGTTGAGAAATTGTTGAAACAGGCCGGTGTTCAAGCGAGAACATCCTGAGCGGTTCTCATTTGTGTAAATTTGAGAGTAATAAGACTTGCTGCACCATAACATCTCCTTTCCATGTCTTTCCGCCTCGACCGCACCGCATTTCACGCAGGTACCCACGCCGAAACCGAAGCCTACCACCGAGCGCAGGAGCCCGCCAACCTGGCCGAGCGTCTGCGCGTAGCCATGTACCTCAACAGCGTGGCCTTCAATTTCGATGTGAATAACCCGCCACGGCTGGACCGAACGGCGTTTTCATACCGCGCCCACGCAGAGCGCTAGGTATGGGCAACATTTTCAACGAGGACTTTCGGGATTTTCTGGCGGCCCTGCGGCGCAATGCTGTCCGGTACGTGCTGGTGGGCGGGTATTCCGTCATTCTGCACGGCTACAGCCGCACCACCGGCGACTTGGATATCTGGGTCGAAAAAACGGCAGACAACTACGCGCTGCTGGCGCGGGCTTTTCTTGACTTTGGGATGCCCACGTTTGATATGACCGCCGAAAACTTCCTGAACCGGCCCGATTTCGACGTGTTCACCTTCGGGCGCTCGCCGGTTGCCATCGACATCATCACCTCACTAAAGGGCCTGGACTTCGCCGATGCCTACGCCCAAGCCACCGATACTGAAGTCGAAGGCCTCACCGTGCGGCTGATTCACTACCAGCATCTATTGCAAGCCAAACGAGCTGCCGGCCGCCCCCGCGACCAAAACGACCTGGATAACCTACAGAGCCGCCATTAAAAAAGGCCGGTCCGCACACTGCGGACCGGCCTTTTCCGTGACCAAAAAATTGCTCAGTCACCGATTTACTCAGTCACTCCCTAGCGCGGGTAGTACTGGTTCATCAGGCCCAGGGCCTTTTCGCTGCGGGGCTTGTCTCCCGCCAGTTCGGCGGCGCGGTACACGCTTTGCAGGCCCAGGAGGTAGCCGCGCTGGTCGTCCTCAAACAGGCTGCCGTCGGGCTTGGTGGCGTAGTAGGCCAGCATTTGCTCCGAGCGTTGGGTCATGGTGTCAAGAATCTGGTCGGCTTTGGCTTTTTCGCCGCCTGCCACCAAGGCGGGCACCAGCTGGGGCGAGTAGTAGTCGTAGGGAATCGTATTGTCGGGCATCAATTCCATGGCTTTGTCGGCCACTTCCTTGGCCTTGGCCACGTTGTTGGACGCCAGGTAGGCGTTGGCCAGGCGGGCGAACTTGTCGCGGTAGTTGGCCGGGAAGCGCAGGTTGTTCTCGTCGTAGAAAATCTTCGGGTTTTGCAGGCCGCGGTAGCTGAAATCCTTCAGCAGGCGCTGGTAGGTGAGGTCTTTCTCCACGAAGCCTTCATCGCCGGAGCGGGGGTCGTAGTTCGGGTCTTTCAGCGGTAGCAGGCGGTAGGCCATGCCTTCGAGCTGGAAGTAGGGCTGCAGGTTCATGTAGTCGCTCGGGGCCACGGTGCTGCTGAAGTAGATGGGCCGCTGCCAGTTGTTGGTGGCAATCATGTCTAGAATCACCAGGTTTTTCTTCTCGATGGCGCGCTTGCCCATGCTCCATTCCATCTTGCTCACGAGCTGGCCCTCCCGGTCTTTGGGGATGATGCCGAGCTTTTTCACGGCCATGGTATCAATGGGTAGGAAGAAGTTAGGTGTGGGGAAGCTCATCATGCTCGGGCCGTTTTCCTGGTACTGCACTTGCAGCAGCGGGTTGTTGCCTTTCACCAACTCAATGAATTCCTTGAGGTTCACGCTGGGCACGGCCGGGTTGGCGGCGAAGGGCAGCATGTCGTTGGTGCCTTGGGCGTAGGCCGCGGCGGGCATCGAGATGGGGAAGCCCTGCGAGAGGTAGGAGCGGCGCTTCATCTGGGCGATGTACCAGTCGGTGTTGAGGTAGCTGAGCACGGCCACGCGCACGTCGGTGCGGAAGCCCTCCACCTCCTGGGCGTACCAGAGCGGGAAGGTGTCGTTGTCGCCGTTGGTGAACAGGATGGCGTTCGGGGCGCAGCTATTCAGCAGGTTTTTGGCCGAATCCACCGAGTTGTAGCGGTTGCTGCGGTCGTGGTCGTCCCAACCTTGGGCCGCCATAATGCCCGGAATCAACAGGCCCACGGCTAAGGCCAGGCCGGCCCGCAGCCCATCGGCCTTCACCACTTTGCCGAATAGTTCGGCCAGCCCCAGCACGCCCAGTCCTATCCAGATGGCAAAGGCAAACGTGGCCCCGGTGAAGGTGTAGTCGCGCTCACGCGGCTCGCGCGGCGGCTGGTTGAGGTAAATCACGATGGCCAGGCCCGTCATCAGAAACAGCAGGCCGGTCACCCAGGCATCCTTGCTGTCGCGCCGGCTCTGGAACCACAGGCCGATGAGGCCGAGGATGAGCGGCAAAGCCAGGAAGTTGTTGTGCGCCGGGCTCTCGCCGATGCGGGGCGGCAGCGACTTGGCGCTGGCGCTGAACGGCGTCACCACGCCCGCCTGCTGCACGTCGGACTCGCGGCCCACGAAGTTCCACATGAAGTAGCGCCAGAACATATGGCCCATCTGATAGCGGAACAGGAAGCCCAGGTTCTGGCCCATGGTGGGCTTCACGCCGTCCTGAATGTCGACCCACTTCTTGTAGTTGGCAATCTGGTCGGGCTCGTAGCTGTAGATGCGGGGCAGCAGCATCTTATCTTCGTCGCGGTACACGGGCTCCTGCTGGCGCGGCAGAATCTCCTTGTAGGTGTTGGTCTTGAGGTCGCGGGCGTAGCGGGGGGCACCTTCGGCGTAGTCCACCGGCTGGGCGTTGAACTGCGGGCCGTAGAGCAGCGGGCGCGAGCCGTACTGCTCGCGCTTGAGGTAGCTCACGAAGCTCAGCACATCCTCAGGGTCATTCTCGTTGATGGTAGGCTGGAACGAGCTGCGAATCGGCACAATCAGGTAGCTCGAATAGCCAATCAGGATGAACACGAAGCAGAGCATGGCCGTGTTCAGCAACTGGCTGCGGCGCTGAAAGGAAAGGCGGAAGCCAAACCAAATCAGTCCAATAAACACAATCAGGAAGATGAACAGGCCCGAGTTGAAGGGCAGGCCCACGGTGTTGATGAAGAACACCTCGAAGCCCCCTGCCAGCGTGGGCAGGCCCGGGATAATGCCCACTAGGATGGAGCCCACGATAATCATGCTCACCACCATCACGATGATGCCGCCTTTCAGCGAAGGATTGGCGGTGCGGCGGTAGTAGTAGATGAAGCCCAGGGCGGGCAGCGTGAGCAGGTTCAGCAAGTGAACTCCGATGCTGAGGCCGATGACGTAGGCAATCAGAATGAGCCATTTATCCGAATCGGCTTCGTTGGAATGAGCTTCCCACTTCAGCATAATCCAGACCACGGCCGCCGTGCACAGGGCCGACATGGCGTAAACCTCGCCCTCCACGGCGTTAAACCAGAACGAATCGGAAAAGGCAAAGGCCAGCGCGCCCACCACGCCCGCGCTCAGAATGAGCAAGCTCTGGTAGCCGCTGGGCTCGATGGCTTCGGCGGCCAGGCCGCTGTTGCCCGTGGCCTCGCGCAGCACCAGCTTGCGGGCCATGCGGGTGATAATCCAGAACAGAAACAGGACGGTGAAGGCGCTGCTCAGCCCCGACAGGGCGTTGATGAGCACGGCCACCTTCGTCACGTCGCCAAACGAAAACAGCGAGAACAGACGGCCCAGCAGCAGGAACGTGGGCGCCCCCGGAGGGTGGGGCACCAGCAGCTTGTAGGAGCAGGCAATGAACTCGCCGCAGTCCCAGAACGAAGCGGTAGGCTCCAGGGTGAGCAGGTAGGTGACGGCGGCAATGGCAAACACGAGCCAGCCGACGAGGTTGTTCAGGCTTTTAAAAGAGCGCATAGAAACGAATGGGACACAAGACACCGGCACATGCGCAAGCCGCACACTACCGGAAGAAGCAACGAGCAAATCGGTGAAAAGGCAAAAGTAGGCAATGCACCGTTGCACTGATGCTTGCGCGAAACCAATTCGGGCTAGAAACACAAAAAGCAGCCCGAGGCTGCTTTTTGGTCAAATGATTTGGACGAAGCGAGTGGATCAGTTCTGAAGCACGAGGCGCTTGGTGCTGGCTACCTTGCCATCCACCACCAGGCTGTAGAAGTATACGCCGGTGCGCAGTTCGCTCAGGTCAAGCGGCAGGCCGGCGGTGGTCAACTCGGGCTTAAGGGCAATGGTGCGCACTTCCTGGCCGATGATGTTGCTCAGACGCAGCTGGTAAATGCCCGCGCCGATTTTCTGGTTGAGCTGCACCGTCACTTGGCCGTGGCTGGGGTTGGGGTACACATTCACGTCAATACCGGCTGCTTTGGCATCCAGCGTGGCCGTAGTGGTGCGCTGCGTCACGTTAATTAAGCCATTCATGGTCTGGCCAATAGGCTGGCCGGGTGCGCCATGCGCCAGGCAGTAATACGGAATAGCTCCCGCCGTATTGAAGGTGATATCCCGGGTGGGGCTGGCTGAGCTGAGGGTGAACAGTGGAATGGACGTATTATCGTCCGATACCGTGGGGTGCTGGCCGCTTTGCAGGACAAAATGCACTACATCGCCGGTCTGAATATTGACCGTCAGGGGCGAGTAAAAATTGCTGCCAATCGTGACCGTCACCGTTGTGGCAAAGGCCGAGGCCAGCGGCAGCAGCAAAGCCGCCAGGAGCACTAAACAGCGAGTAGAGAGTTTCATAGCTGACGCAGAAAAAGTGAAGGCGAAATTTGAAAAGGTTGTGGATAAGGCTTTGACAAGCACTGTGCCGAATTCCCTTTCCCTCAAATTAACACCCCGAAAATTATTTCAGTTTGATAGACCGGTGAAAAAGGCAACCGTTTAAGCCAACGCTACTGACAACTCGGCGGAAGCTGGGAATTAGTTGCCTGAAAAGAATTATTTTTTTCACTGCTCCCAAACTTTATCAGCCTGATGCCGAAACAGGCGGCCATGGTTGCTAGCCGTGCCGAATTTCCTGCAAGCCGAAGCGCCGCAGCTCATTGCCAATGGCCACGGCCAGCCGGCCATCTTCTTCCACCCCGACAATCTGGCCGCTCACCGGCTGCCCGTCGATAATAAACGGGTGAATTTCCTGGTAGCGGTAGAGGGCCTGTAAATAATCGCGCCGCAAGGTGCTCACCTGTCCGGCCCGCAGTTGCAGGTAGCGCCGCTCCAGGCACTCCAGCAGGCGGGCGGCCAGCGCGGCGCGGTCGTAGGCGCGGCCAGTGAGGCGGGCAAACGAAGTGGCCGTGGGTAGCTCAAAGGCTTGTTGGTTGATGTTCAGGCCAACGCCAATGATGCTATATTGAATTTTTGAGCCGCTCAGGCTGTTCTCAATCAATATGCCGCCCAGCTTTTGATTACCATAATACAGGTCGTTGGGCCATTTTACTTTGAGCTCCGGGCCAGGCCCGAGCAAAGTCGCAGCCCAGTCGTGCACCGCCAGGGCCACGGCCTGGCTGAGGCGAAACTGCTCGGTGGTGGCCAGAAACGTAGGCTGCCACACCACCGACAGCATCAGGTTTTCGGCGGGGGCGGCCACCCATTGGTTGCCACGCTGGCCCCGGCCGGCGGTCTGAAAGTCCGTTATGACGGTGCAGCCTTCGCTGGCCCGGTTTTGGACTATCAAATTCTGAGCCTCCGAATTGGTCGAGGGGCAGGCCGGCAACCATACTAATTGCTGGCCCGTGAACAGGGTTTTTGGAGTGACAACCACGGCCTTCTTTCGCGTATCCTTAACTTCGTAGACTTTCGGCTGTAAAGCTCACACCTAACAAGACAATATGAAAAGCACGTTGGTCCGTCAGGATTCAGACACATTGGCAGATTTGGTCGTTCGCGGCATGCAAGACAAGAAGGCATCCGACATCGTGGTGCTGAACTTGAAGGAATTAAAAAATGCCGTTGCCGATTATTTCATCATCTGCTCGGCCAACTCCGATACGCAGCTCGAAGCCGTGGCCCGCTCGGTAGAAGAAGAAATCGAAAAAGTAACCGGTGAAAGCCCCTGGCAAACCGAAGGCCGCACCAACCGCGAGTGGGTGCTGCTCGACTATGTGGACGTGGTGGTGCACGTGTTCCTGCGCGACCGCCGCAAGTTCTACGCCCTTGAGGAGCTGTGGGGCGATGCCGACATCAGCTACATCGAATCGGAGCCAGCGTAAGGCGTTTGGTCTGAACCTGTCATCCTGAGCGCAGCGAAGGACCTTATCACGCGTGAATAGTTTGCAGTAATGCCAAACGGCACGGGTATGATAAGGTCCTTCGCTGCGCTCAGGATGACAGAAAAGCCGCTTCGCTGTAAAATAAAACTGCTTCCCGAACGTCTGCCTTTTTGCCGAACATTTGTTTTCGGCGTGGTGTTTTGCTCCTACCTATCCTCGGTTTTAAGTAGCTATTTTCATGTCGGATAAAAATCTGAATAACAATAAGAAGAAGAAGCCCCTGACTCCGGTGCCTAACCCGCGCCCGGGCTTGCAGCTGTGGGTGCTGGCTGGTTTGCTGGTGTTTTTGTTTGGGGTGATGTGGGTGAATAACCTCAACTCTCCCGCCAAAATCAACCAGCAGCGCTTCGAGAGCATGCTGGCGGCCGGCGATGTGCAGGCCGTCACCATTGTAAGCAACCAGAAAGTGGTCGAAGTGACCCTGAAGGAGGCGGCCCAGGCCAAGTACCGACAGGAACTCACGCGCCGCACGCCATTTGGCGCGTCGGGCGTGGGCTCGCAGTTCTACTTCCCGGTGGTGGATGCCAAGCTGTTCCAGGAAAACCTGGATGCTTTGCAGAAAGACGTGCCAGCCGCCCAGCGCCTGCCCCTCAACATTGAGGAGCGGTCGAGCCCCGGCGACTACATCGGCACCTACGGCTTCATTGTCTTAATGATTGTCGGTTTCTGGTTCCTGATGCGCCGCATGGGCAGCGCAGGAGGCCCCGGCGGCCAGATTTTCAGCATCGGCAAAAGCAAAGCCGCCCTGTTTGAAGGCGGTGATAAGGTGAAAATCACCTTCAAAGACGTGGCTGGCCTCGAAGAAGCCAAAGAGGAAGTGCAGGAGATTGTGGAGTTCCTCAAGAACCCCAGCAAGTTCACTATTCTCGGTGGTAAAATTCCAAAAGGCGCGCTGCTGGTAGGCCCTCCTGGCACCGGCAAAACCTTGCTGGCCAAAGCCGTAGCTGGCGAAGCCGACGTGCCGTTCTTCTCGCTTTCGGGCTCCGACTTTGTCGAGATGTTCGTGGGTGTGGGCGCAGCCCGCGTTCGGGATTTGTTTAAGCAGGCTAAGGCTAAGGCACCGTGCATCATCTTCATCGATGAGATTGACGCCGTAGGCCGTTCGCGCAGCAAAGGCTCGATGCCCGGCGGCAACGACGAGCGCGAAAACACCCTGAACTCGCTGCTGGTGGAGATGGACGGCTTCGGCACCGACTCCGGCGTTATCATCTTGGCTGCCACCAACCGGCCCGATACCCTTGACTCGGCCCTGCTGCGTCCCGGTCGTTTCGACCGTCAAATCAGTATCGACAAGCCGGATATCAACGGCCGTACCCAGATTTTCAACGTGCACCTGAAGCCGCTGACGCTGGGTCCCGACGTAGATGCCAAGCGCCTCTCGGCCCAGACGCCCGGCTTTGCGGGTGCGGAAATTGCCAACGTCTGCAACGAGGCGGCCCTCATCGCCGCCCGCCGCGACAAGAAATTCATCACCGACCAGGACTTCACCGACGCCATCGACCGCGTGATTGGTGGCTTGGAGAAGAAGAACAAAATCATCTCGCCCGGCGAGAAGCGCATTGTGGCTTACCACGAAGCCGGTCACGCCATTGCAGGCTGGTTCCTGGAGCACGTTGACCCCTTGGTGAAGGTGAGCATTGTGCCTCGTGGGGTAGCAGCGTTGGGTTACGCGCAGTACCTGCCCAAGGAGCAGTTCCTCTACAACACCGAGCAGCTGACCGATGAGATGTGCATGGCCCTGGGTGGCCGCGCCGCCGAGGAGTTGGTGTTCGGCAAAATCTCGACCGGTGCACTGAGCGACCTGGAGCGCATCACCAAGATGGCCTATTCTATTGTGACGATGTACGGCATGAACTCGAAGCTCGGCAACGTGTCGTTTTACGACTCGAAGGGGCAGAACGAGTATGGTTTCTCGAAGCCTTACTCGGAAGCCACGTCGCAGATGATTGACGAGGAAGTGCGCACCATCATCGAAAACGCCTACACCCGCACCAAGGAACTTCTCACTGAGCGCCGCCACGAGCTGGAGGTGGTAGCCAAGGAATTGCTGGAAAAAGAAGTGCTGCAACAGGAAGACCTGACCCGCCTCGTGGGCCCGCGCCCTTTCGAAACCCAGACCAACTACCAGGCCCACATGGCCGGCACCGACCGCAGCGAAACCGCTTCGGAAGTGAAGGGCGAACAGGCCGCCGGCGGCAAGCTCGGCAGCGACCTGCCCGACCTGCACCTGCCCGGCGTGGACGACAACCGCAACAACGAAGCTTCGGCTCCCAATGGCAACGCGGTAGCCGGCGTATAGTCCGGTTCAAGCTAACTGCAGAAAAAGGCCCGCCTCCACTTAGGAGGCGGGCCTTTTTTTGTGAAGCAAGCCCGGTTATCGGGCAACGGTTACCTTTGGCAGCTTCAACCCGCAACTCTCTCGTCATGGCTGATTCTTCCCGCGATGCCGTTTTAGCCCGCATTCGCCAGGGGCTGGCGGCGGGCCCTGCTCCGTTGCCGCCCCGTCCGGATTTTGCGGCTCCCGTGCATCCGCCTTTGAACAACGCCGATGCCGTGGTGGCATTTGCCGAAAGCTTCCAGCGCGTGGGCGGCGAGTTTTACTACTGCGAGTCGTTGCCGCACTTGGCGGCGCAGGTAGCGGGCTTCCGGCAGCGGCAGCAGGTGGGCGCGCCCTACGTGTGGGAACCCGAGATGCAGGCGCTGCTGTATCGGGCGGGCATCGCTTTTCAGGCCGATGAAACCGATTTTATTGCCAAGGCTGATTTGAGCCTGACCTCCTGCGAGGCGCTGGTGGCGCGTACCGGCAGCGTACTGGTATCGGCTGCCACGGCCAGCGGGCGGCGGCTGAGCATCTATCCCGACCAACACCTCGTGCTGGCCCGACCCCGCCAGGTGGTGCACGAGATAGGGGAGGCCCTGCGCGTGGTACAAGGCCGCTACGGCGCGGCCCTGCCCTCGATGGTATCGCTCACCAGCGGCCCCAGCCGCACTGCCGATATTGAAAAAACCCTCGTGCTCGGGGCGCATGGCCCGCGCCGCATCGCGTTGTTTTTGCTGGAAGACGACGCCGAAAACTCACCCGAATGAAGTCACCCCATTTACTTTCTGACCTTATCCTGCCACCCGGCAAGCGGGTTTATTTCGCTTCCGATTTCCACCTGGGCGCGCCCGATGCGGCCACTTCGCTGGCGCGGGAGAAGCGCATTGTGCGCTGGCTGGATGAGGCGGCCAAGGACGCGGCAGCCATCTACCTGCTGGGCGATTTGTTCGATTTCTGGTTTGAATACAAGCACGCCATTCCGCGCGGGTTCAGCCGTTTGCAGGGGAAATTGGCGGAGCTGACGGATGGCGGCCTGCCCATCACTATCTTCACCGGCAACCACGATATGTGGATGTTCGGTTACTTCACGCAGGAAATGGGTATCCCGGTACTGCGGCAGGAGGTGAGCCAACGCATCGGCGACAAGATGTTTCACATCGGACACGGCGACGGTCTGGGACCAAAGGACTACAGCTACAAAGCCCTGAAGCAGGTGTTCACCTCCAGCGTGGCGCAGTGGCTGTTTGCGCGGCTGCACCCCAACTTCGGCATTGGCATGGCCAATAAGTGGAGCCGCCGCAGCCGGATGCAGGTGGGCAAGGACGATACCGTGTATTTCGGCGACGAGGAATGGCTGCTGCAATACTGCCGCGAGCTGGAAACGCGTTTACACCACGACTACTACGTCTTCGGCCACCGCCACTTGCCGCTGGATGTGGAAGTGGCCCCCGGCAGCCGCTACGTGAATCTGGGGGAGTGGGTCAATTATTGCAGCTACGGCGTGTATGATGGCAACGAGCTGGCCTTGCGGCATTTTGAGCAGTAAATGAGCACGGCAACGAACGTCATGCAGAGCGCAGCGAAGCATCTTACTTGGGGAAGCAACTCACTCGATTGGGTTAGTTCCCCGAGCAAGATGCTTCGCTGCGCTCTGCATGACCGTTTTATCAAATTGGCATTCCTTCTCCTCCTCGCCAGCACCGCCCGCGCCCAAATTACCGTGCCCTCGGCCGCTTCTGCTGCGCCCGCCGCTAAAGAAGCCGTGGCTCCCGTGCAGCCGGCCGCCGGGCCCGCGCTCGATGCCACGGCCGCGCCCACTGTGGCCGCCTGGAAGCTGCTGCGCCTCATCAAGCTGCCCAATCCGGGCGCGGCATCGCTGGACCGGCGCGGCGCGCTTTACGTGGCCGATGCCGACAACAACCTCCGCCAATACGGCCCCGAAGGCCTGCCCCTGAATACCTATGCGCCCGCTCAGCCCGGCCACGTGGCCCAGGTGGAGGCCTGGAACGTGACCAGCACCCTCGTGTTCAACGACGACCGCCAGCAGCTGGTGCTGCTCGATAGGTTCCTCGCGCTCATCAGCGAGGTGCGGTTGGCCGACTACCTCGATGGCACGGTGCGCGTGGCCACGCTGGCCCCGGACAACTTTATCTGGCTGCTGGATGAGAGCAACCTCGTGCTGCGCGAGTTCGACCCCAATACCCTGCGCCTGGTGCAGAGTACCCCGCTGGACCTGCTCATCGGTCGCTCACGGCCCGATTTCCGGTTTATTCGGCAATACCAGAACAACACCTACCTCGTGGACCGCAGCACCGGCGTGTATGTGTTCGACAACCTCGGAAATTACAAGAAGAAGCTGCCCTTTCCGGGCCTGAGTACGGTGGGCTTCCGGGGCGATGAGCTGTACTTTCTGGAGGCTGGCGCCATCCACTTCTTCCACCTCTACAACCTGACCGAGCGGCGCGTGGCCCTGCCCGCTGGCCAAGACCCCGGCGCGGTGCGGCAGGTGCTGGTGGGCGAAACCTACGCCTATATTTTCACGGCGGCGGGCGTGGCTGTTTATCAGATGTAAAGCCGACGGGACGGTGGAGGCTACCGGCCGCCAAGGCTCAACCGTAGCAACCCGCCCGAAAAGCCGGTCGTTAGGAAAGCAGGTTCTTCTGTTTCATTCCTAACGACTGCTATATGAAAGCTCTCCGCATTCACGGTGCCAAAGATGTCCGCGTTGATAACGTGGACGACCCCGAAATCAAGGAATCGCGCGATGTCATTCTGCGCGTGACCAGCACGGCCATCTGCGGCTCCGACCTCCACATCTACAACGGCAGCATTCCCCAGCCCAAGCCCATGACGCTAGGCCACGAGTTCATGGGCATTGTGGAGGAAGTGGGCAAAGGTGTTACTAACCTCCGGCGCGGCGACCGCGTGGTGGTGCCCTTCCCGGTGGCCTGCGGCCATTGCCTGTTTTGCAACCACGACCTGCCCGGCCACTGCGAAAACTCCAACCCCGACCACTACGGCCCCGAAGGCGGTCTGATGACCGAAAAAGGCGGTGCCCTCTTCGGCTACACCGACCTGTACGGCGGCTATGACGGCGGCCAGGCCGAATACGTGCGCGTGCCCTACGCCAACAACGGCCCCCGCAAAGTGCCCGACAACCTCACCGACGAGCAGGTGCTGTTCCTCACCGACATCTTTCCCACGGGCTACACCGGCATTGACTGGGCCAATGTGCGGGGCGGCGAAATCGTGGCCATTTTCGGGGCCGGCCCGGTGGGCATAATGGCCGCTAAGTCGGCCTGGCTGCGCGGGGCCAGCCGCGTTATCATCGTCGATACCCAGCAGTACCGCCTCGACAAGGCCAAGCAGGCCGCCCGTGCCGAAGGCATTCTCTGGGAAAACCAGAAGCAAGTGGTCGACGAAATCCGGGCCATGAGCAAGGGCTACGGGGCCGATGTGGTGGTGGAAGCCGTGGGCTTCGAGCCCGACCGCAACCTGCTGGACCGTGCCAAAGCCGTAGCCAACCTCGAAAAAGGTTCGGATAAAGTGCTGCTGGCCTGCATGAGCGCCGTGCGCCGGGGCGGCTTCGTGTCGGTGCTGGGCGTGTACTCTTCGCCGTTCGACAACTTCCCCATCCACCAGTTCTTCGACAAGGGCATCACGCTGAAAGGCGGCCAGGCCCCCGCCCATAAGTACATCGACAAGCTGCTGGCCCACGTGGCCAACGGCGACGTGCGCTTGGACGACATCATCTCGCACCGCCTGCCCCTCTCGCAGGCCCCGCACGCCTACGACATCTTCCGTAACAAGAAGGACAACTGCACCAAAGTAGTGCTGAAGCCAGGCGAGTAATCTTGGGTTGCCTTTCCTGAACTCCGGTTTGCCAACCTCGCCAAAGCCAGCGAGCATGGATTCGATGTGATTGAGGCCGTGGCCCCAGGCGGCGGCAAGAAGCTCGCGAAGCCGTAGCAGCTTTGGGTTGCTAACTGAAACGCCCCGGCCGGTTTGGTCGGGGCGTTTTTCGTTGGGGCTGGGCTAATACCTTTGAAGCGTCACTTTCCTCGTTGTTTGCTTATGCATTACCGCTCCCTCGTTTGCCTGGCGGCTTGGCTGTTGCTGCCCTTGGCGCAGGTGCAGGCCCAGCGCATCGTGTTTGTGCCCGCCGATACGGCTTCCTATTCCTCAACGGCTGCCGTAACAACGCTGGCGGGCGCGGCGGGCAGCAGAGGCAGTGCCGATGGCCCCGGCCCAGCCGCTCGGTTCGACTACCCAATGGGCATAGCTGTGGCCGCCAACGGCACCCTGTACGTGGCCGACGAAGAGAACATGACCATCCGCCGCCTCTCGCCGTTGGGCGAAGCAACAACGCTGGCCGGTGCCCGTGCCACCAAAGGCAGTGCCGATGGCCCCGGTCCGGCCGCCCGATTCTACCACCCGGTAGGGCTGGCCGTGGCCGCCGATGGCACCCTGTACGTGGCCGATGGCGAGAACCACACCCTCCGCAAAATCACACCCGATGGTGCCGTGAGCACCGTAGCGGGCACGGCGGGCCAGAAAGGCAGCGCCGATGGCTCTGGTCCAGCCGGCCGCTTCAACCTGCCCCACGGCGTGGCCGTGGATGCCAGCGGCGTCCTCTACGTGGCCGACACGTTTAACCATACCATTCGCAGAATCACTCCGGCTGGCCAGGTCACCACCCTGGCGGGCTTGGCTGGCCACAAGGGCAGCAATGACGGGATGGGGGCTGCAGCCCGGTTCTTCCACCCGGCCGCTGTCGCTGTTGATGCGCAAGGGGTTTTATACGTAGTGGACAACGGGAACGGGACGGTTCGAAAAATCACCCCCACCGGGCAGGTAACGACGCTGGCCGGAGATGCCCGTCGCGGCGGCCACACTGACGGGACAGGAGCCACGGCCCGGTTCCGGGCCCTCACCGGCGTGGCCGTCGATGCCCGCGGCAACGTGTATGTGGTTGACCACCTCAATGCGCTCATTCGCAAAATTTCTCCCGCCGGAGAGGTAACCACGCTGGCCGGCAGTGCGCTGCGCTTCGGCACCAACGACGGCACCGGGGCCGCCGCCCGCTTCAACGGGCCCGGCGGAATAGCCGTGGATGCCAGCGGCACGCTCTATGTGACGGACAGTGGAAGCAACACCATTCGCAAAATCGCGGCGGAATAGCTTTTCGGCAAAAGTGCTGGCCGCGCGCACTGCCGAAGCCCGGCTTTACCTTTGGGCAGCAGCAACGGCAGGTGCCGGAGCTCCCCCAGATTCATTATGTGCATGAAGCCAGCCATTGGAGAAGCAAGCAGATTTTTTGCCGGATACCGGGGCGGAGTCGGCTTGCTGGGAGCGCTGCTTATGTTGCCGCAGCTACTACTGGCCCAGCCCGCGCCGCGCCCGGCGCAGTCCTCCCGGCTGGCCCCGGGCCTACAAGCTGCCTCGGTAGCGGATGCCCCCAGCCCGCTCCGCATCCGCGTGGCCAATGGCCCGGCCTTCCGGCAGTGGGCGCGGCAGCACCAGCCCGCCGCGCAGGTAACGCCGGCCGGGACTGACGCCCGCACGCTTACCGTTGCCGGCCTCACACCGGCCCAGCTGGCCGCCGCGCCGGGCGTAGAATTTGTGGACGTGGCCGACCGCCGCGCCCACGAAGAGCGTCGCCTCAGCAACTCTGATATCTCGGTGAATGCCATCTCGGCGGTGCACGTCCGCTTCCCCGACCTCACCGGGCAGGGCCTCACTGCCTCCGTAAAGGAGCTGCCCTTCGACCCGGACGACGTCGACCTGAAAGGCCGTGTGGTGAGCCCGGCCGCATTCGCCAAGCCGTATTCTGACCATGCCACGGCCATGGCCACGCTGCTGGGTGGCGCCGGCAACTCCGACCCGCTGGGCCGGGGCGCGGCCCGTGCCGTGCGGCTGGCTACTTCCGATTTTGTCCGTCTGCTGCCCGACGATGCCACCCAGCTGACCCAGGCCAACATATCGGTGCAAAACCATTCCTATGGCGTGGGCATCGAAAACTACTACGGCCTCGAATCGCAGGCCTACGACCAGCAGACGCAGCAAATGCCGCAACTGCTGCACGTGTTTTCGTCGGGCAACGTGGGCTCGTCGGCCAGCCCCAGCGGTGCTTATAAAGACATTGCCCGGTTCGCCAACATCAGCGGGCAGTTCAAGATGTCGAAGAACACCCTGACCGTGGGCGCTACCGACCCCAGCGGGCAGGTGGCCGCGCTCAGCTCGCGCGGCCCGGCTTATGACGGCCGCATCAAGCCCGAGCTGGTGGCCTACGGCGAAGGCGGCTCCTCCGAAGCGGCGGCGCTAGTGTCGGGCATCAGCATCCTGCTCCAGCAGCAGTACCGCGACCAGCACGTCGGCACCCTGCCGCCCGCCGCCCTCGTCAAAGCCGTGCTGCTGAATAGTGCCGACGACCTCGGCACGGCCGAAATCGACTACCTCAGCGGTTTTGGGCAGGCCGATGCACTGGGGGCCGTGAGCACCATGCGCGCCGGCCGCTTCTTCGGCGGCAGCGCCGGTCAGGGCACCGACCAGGTGTTCCGCATCACCGTGCCCGCTGGCCAGCAGCAGCTGAAAGCCACGCTTGTCTGGAGTGACCCCGCCGCCGCCGCCAACGCCGCCGCAGCCCTCATAAACGACCTCGACCTCGAACTAGTAAACGTGAGCACCGCCCAGCGCTGGTTGCCCTGGGCCCTGAGCGCCTACCCCAATGCCGACTCGCTGGCCCGCCCCGCCCGCCGCCGCGCCGACCACCTCAATAATGCCGAGCAGATAACCCTCACGCTGCCCGCCGCCGGTACTTACGAGCTGCATGTGCGTGGCTACGCCGTGCCGCAAGGTCCGCAAGCCTTTAGCCTGGCCTACGAGACCAGCTCACCCGGCCTCACCTGGACCTACCCCGTGCGCTCCGACAACCTGCGCCCCACCACCACTGCCAACCTGCGCTGGCAGTGGAGTGGCGCGCCCACCGCCACTGCACGCCTCGACTACCGCCCCGTGGGCCGCCCCGGCTGGCGCGTGCTGACGCCCAGTGTACCGCTGGCCGACCGCCGCGCCACCTGGACCGTGCCCGACACGGCCACGCTGGCCCAGCTGCGGCTGGTGAGCGGCAGCAGTGAGTTTGTATCTGACACATTTGCCATTGTGCGGGCCCCGGTGCTGCAGGTCGGCTATGCCTGCCCCGAGGAAGCGCTGCTGCAATGGGCGCACATTCCGGGCGTGGCTCGCTATCAGGTGTACCAGTTGGGCGCTACGTATCTGGAGCCCTTGGCGCAAACCACCGATACCACGTTGGTGCTCGGCCGCGCGCAGGTGCCGGTGCTCTACTACGCCGTGGCTCCCGTGGTGGGCGGGCGCGTGGGCCAGCCGGGCACTACCATCAACTACACCACACAGGGTACGGCGTGCTACTTCCGCTCCTTTCTGGCTCGGCAGCTGGTCGATGAAACCATCCGCTTCGATGTAGTCCTTGGTACGGTATACCACCTGAAATCGGCCACGCTGGAGCGCGAGCAGCCCGATGGCAGCTTCACGGCTGTGCAGACGATTAGCCCGGTCGCCGGCACCACGTTCTCCTTCACCGACCAGCCCGCTGCCGCCGGGCGCTACCGCTACCGCGTGCGTCTCGACAATGTGGCCGGCCAGCAATTCTACAGCAGCACCGAAGAAGCTTTCCTGCTGGGTGCCGGCCTGATTCAGGCCTACCCCAACCCCGTGCTCGCCGGTGCCCCACTTACCGTGGTGGCCAACAGCACGGCCCCCGTAACCATTCGCCTCTACGATATGCTGGGCCGATATCAGCGCACCGCCACTGCTGAAGGCCTCGTCAACCTGGTAGAGACCAGCGGATTGAAACCGGGGATGTATTTGCTGCGAGTGGAGCAGGACAACAAGCTGGGACAAATCCTGAAGATTATTATTCAATAAGCCCGGCGCATTTGGATGTAGTAACTCAACAAAAAGCCCCGGCTCTGCACAGAGCCGGGGCTTTTTGTTGAGTTACTAGCCGAAACTAGTAGATGTAGTTCAGGGCGGTCAGGTCGTTGGCGGTAAAGGGGCGGTTCACGCCGTTGCCCACGCAGGCCAGCATCCAGGAGTTCGACTCGGCCGTGGAGGGCGTGCCGGGAATGAGGATGGCACCCACCGTGCTGGCACCTTCGTTGGAAGCGCTGCCGCCGCAGCTAATGGCGCGGTTGTAGTAGTCAGTGTGGCGCATGCCGATGCAGTGACCCATCTCGTGGGCCATGATGGTGGCGATGTAGTTAACGTTCGAGCTGTTAATCACATTGGGCACCAGCGTGAAGCCGGGTGCAGGGTTACCGCCGCTGGGGAAGCCGCCCGACTGGCCGAGTACGCCTGGGCCCAGGTTCGACGAATACTTCACGGGCATTTGAGCACCGCTGGTAACGCGCTGGAAAGTTATCCGCAGGCCGGCCGCGTTGTAGCGCCGGATAGCCTCATCGATGGCCGACACATAAGCAGACGGAAACGAGCTGCTGAGGCTCACCGTGATGGTGCGGGGCAGGCCGGTCACCAGGTTGGTGGTGCGGTACTGCTCCTGGTCGCCTACGCGGAGGGTGGAGTAGCCGGGGGCACTGGCCAGCAGCTCCGGGGTCAGCAGGATGTCGCCTTCGACTACGTAGCCGGCATCAACTTTTTTAACGTCCTGGTTGCTAAAACCCAGGGCTTTGATTTGAGCCATTGCGTCCGCCGAAGCAGTGGTAGGGGCAACGGTTGCAGCTTCTTCTTTCTTGCTGCACGAAGAAAGTGATAGAGTTGCGCCAGCCAGCGCAAGGAGGGTGAGAAGTTTGAAATTTTTCATAGAACTTTTTGGTGGTGAGGTTTTGGTGAAGAATGGGCGAATATATGTGGATGAAATTGTGAATCACATCAGTCATTATCGAATGATTTGAAAATAATTCAACCAAAAACGGTTTTAACGGCGAATAAAGCGGTTTTTGAGGTTTTAAATTATGAAAAATGACAAAATTTTGTAAGTGCCAGTTTAATAAACTATTGTAATAATTACACGGCCAAGTGAGGGCATTATGGCCGACATAGGGACCGGCCGGCCCGGGATAGAAGTACTCCGAATGCTGTTATTAGCCTGCCGGAAACGCCCTGTGCTATTTGTGTATCTTTGCTAGGAACCGAATTTTCGCGAAAACCCGCTTTTCGCCCAACTATATAATTGTCTGACTCGTGGCTTGTGCTTCATGTTCAACCGGTGGGGGCTGCGGCACCACCAAAGTAGGGGGCTGCGGCTCCAAAGGGGGCTGTAGCTCCGGCGGCTGCACCCGCATGAACGTCTTCGACTGGCTCCAGGACGTAGAAATTCCCGATTCCTTCGCCGGGTTCGACCTCGTGGAGGTACGCTTCAAAGGTGGTCGTAAGGAGTTTATGCGCAATGACTTGCGCTTGCCCCTCGTGACCGGCGATGCCGTGGTGGTAGATGCCGCCGGCTCGGGCTGGCACTTGGGCCACGTCTCGCTCAAGGGCGAGCTGGTGCGCCTGCAAATGCGCAAGAAGAAGGTATCCACCGACTCCAAGGAAATCCGCAACATCCTGCGCATTGCCACGCCCGACGATGAGGAGCGGTGGCAGGCCGTGCGCGACCTCGAAACCGGCACCATGTTCCGGGCCCGCGCCATGGTGAGCGAGCTGCGCCTGCGCATGAAACTCTCAGACGTGGAATACCAGGCTGACCGCACCCGCGCCCTGTTCTACTATTCGGCCGAGGACCGGGTCGATTTCCGGGAGCTAATCCGCCGGCTGGCCGACGAGTTCCGGGTGCGTGTGGAGATGCGCCAGATTTCGCTGCGGCAGGAAGCTGGCCGCATCGGTGGCCTCGGCATCTGTGGGCGCGAGCTGTGCTGCTCTACCTGGCTCACCGATTTCAAGACGGTGAGCACTACCGCCGCCCGCTACCAGAACCTCAGCCTGAACCCCCAGAAGCTGGCCGGCCAGTGCGGCCGTCTCAAATGCTGCCTCAACTATGAGCTGGATGCGTACCTGGATGCCCTCAAGGACATTCCGCAGGTGCAGCGCCCGCTGAAAACCAGCAAGGGCGAAGCTTTTTTGCAGAAAACCGACATCTTCCGTCGCCGCATGTGGTTTGCCTTCAAAGGCGATAACAACTGGGTGATGCTGGACACGGCCCGCGTGCGCGAGCTGCTGGAAATGAACAAGCGCGGCGAAGTCATCGAAAGCCTGCTGCCCCCGCGCGAAGAAGCGCCCGAGCCCGAAGTGTCCGCCATCGTGGAAGGCTCGCTCGACCGCCTCGACGACAAAATCAAATCGAGCGCCAAGCGCAGCAAGCGCAAAAAAGGCCGCGGCGAAAAAGAAGGCAGCAGCGCCGAAGCCACCGAAGCCCGCGCCCCGCGCGAAGGCCGCGAACCCCGTGCGCCCCGTGCCGAGCGCGAGCCTCGCGCTGCCCAGGAGCCCGGCACCGAGCCGCGTGAAGGCCGCGAAAGCCGCCCGCCGCGCGAGCCCCGCGAAGGCCGGCCCGCCCGCGATGGCCGCCGCCCCGCCGGTGCCGCGCCCGGCGGCCCCCGCCCGCCCGAGCAAATGACCAGCCCTGGCCCCGGCGATATCGACAACCCGGTACCCGCCCTGGGCGATACCGCCGAGCAGCGCGGCCGCCGTGGTGCGGCGGCCCGCCCCAGCAACCGCCGTGGCGGCCGCAACCGCAGCGACGCCCCTCGCCCCGAAGGCGAAGCTGGCGAACCACGCCCCGAAGGCGGCCGCAACCGCCGCCCCGACAACCCCCGCCGCTCCGACTCGACCGCCGGAGCCACGCCCCGCGCCGCTGGCGAAGGTGGCGGCGAGCCGCGCCCGCGCCGGGAAGGTGGTGAGCGCCGTGCCGAAGGTGGCGAGCGCCGCGAAGGCCGAGGTGGCCGCAACCGTCGCGGTGGCCGTGGCCCAGCCGGCGAAGGTGGTGCCGCGCCCGGCGCTGCCCCGGCTCCGGCTGGTTCTTAAATCAACGCTGTTTTGTTTTTGAATGCCAGTTATTAATATGAATCAGCGTTTTGCATGGAAGTTGGCTGTAGTGGGTGGCCTTCTGAGTCTGCTCACGGCCTGTGACCCCAACCGAGTATTTGAGCAGAATACGGACTTCCCCAAATACTCGTGGGACGTGCAGCAGAAGCCCGCTTTCACCTTCGCTATCGAAGACACCACGGCGCGCTACGACGTCTTTTTTAACGTTCGGTTTGCCTCGGCCTATGGGTTTTACAACCTGTATGTGAAGCACACGCTGACCGGGCCCGCCGGCCCGGCCGGCCCGCCGCTGCTGCACCAAATCCTGCTGATGGACCCCAAAACCGGCGAGCCCAAAGGCAGTGGTACCGGCGATATTTACGACCTGCAAGCGCTGGCACTGCCCAATCAGCACTTCGCCAAACCCGGCAACTACACCCTGACCCTGGAGCAGTACATGCGCCAGGACCAGCTGCCCGGCCTCATGGCCGTGGGCGTGCGGGTGGCCAAGCATGTAGCAAAGAAGTAGTTGGTTTGAGCGTGCCCGAAAAGCAAAAGGCCGGCCCCGCATAATGCGGGGCCGGCCTTTTGCTTTCTAAATGGATAACGCTGCGCTGGCGGTCTGATTATCGACTGCTTGATGCCAGCGCTTCAATGTTATTGCACGCGGGTAACGTCCACGGCGTTAGGGCCTTTCTTGCCGGCTTTGATGTTGAACTGCACCCGGTCGCCTTCCTGGATTTCGTGGATGAGTCCGGTTTGGTGCACGAAGATTTCTTCCTGATTGTCGTCGGCAATGATGAAGCCGAAGCCTTTGGTGTCGTTGTAAAACTTAACGGTGCCGGTAAGCATAAGCGTGGGGTAAGGGTAAAATGAATCGGGTTTTACTGCGCTGCGGCCGGCTGGCGAAGGGCCGGGAATTGGTGCGCGGCGGGCCACTGCCGGGCAAAGGTAAAATGGCACCGCCGAAAACCGCACCTCGCCCGGTGCTTGGCGGATGTCGAAAACAACGGGTTCGGCGGTGCGTATAGGTAAGCAGCCCTTGGCTAATGCTCTTTCCTCCTCCTAATTATCAGCCCACCGCCATGACCAACGCCGAAGAAAATCTGAATACCGAGCCCAATGACATCGCCGGCAACCGCATCGACGGGCCGGTGGGCAACACTGCCACCAAGCATACCCGGCCCGGCGAAGGTGTGGGCCAGCCCGGTGGCCCGCCCACCAGCCACGCCACCCCGGCCCCAGTGACAAGCGAAGCATTGGCAGACGCCGAAACCAGCATGGCACAAGGCGCAGTGGATGCCGACGGCCAGCCCCAGGAAAACAAAGCAGCCGACCCGGCCCACCTGGTGCCGGAAGGCTCCTACGGCGGCAACTTTGGCAACAGCACCCAGGGCAGCTACCACGACCAGGACCGCCGCGAAAACCAGGACAGCGACCCCAACCGGGGCGAGTTTGGCGCGCAGGACCTGGGCGGCACTACCCACGGCGGCTTCGGCAACCAGAACCGCCTGGCCGACTACGAGCCCAATAACACCGCCGAAGACAAATACTACGGCGGCCCCGGCCGCCCCGGCGAGCAGGACAACGCCTACCGCAGCTACGACGGACGTGACGCCCGCCCCGACAGCCGCACCGAATACGGTTTCGAAGCCGGCGCCGCGCCAGACTCAATGGGAAGTACTGGCAACCCTCGATTGAACGATAACGGCTCGCCCAAAAGCATCGACACTGGTTTTGCGGCCGACTACGGCCACACGTCGCTCCGCTCCGGCGATGCCTCTGGCCAGCGCACCGGAAATGTTGCCGAAGGTGAACACCGCAACGAGACAACAGATTATATGCCTGCCGAAGGTGGGGTTAATGAGAAAGAGGGCCGTCACGATTCCGGCACCTATTCCACCAACCAGCCCGAAATGGCTGACCAGCGCGGGCAGGGCTACGGTGACCGGGGCCGCAACCAGCCCAACAGCGTGCCCGACAACAATACCGGCAGCGAACGCAACGGCTACACGCAGCCCGAAGCCAACAAAGGCGACGCTGCCCAGGGCATTGGCTCGCGCGGCGGCTCCTATAATGATTCCTACGACGACAGCAAAGCTGGCAGCACCGCCGGCTCGCCCGCCAAAGGCGGACAACGCGCCGAAGACACAGCCCAGAACTACGGTTCGGCGGCCCGTCAGGAAAACCGAACCGGCGACGAAGACAGCGCTGACCACGGTGCCCCGAAACGCAACGCCGGCCGCGACGGGGAAGCCGACGAGTAAGGCACGAGAAGGCATTAACCAAAGAATGGTCATGCTGAGCTCAGCATGACCGTTCTTCTTTAAAGGCCTGTATCCGGCGCTTACCGGTGCACTTTCACGTTGATGTCGTACTGATAGCGCGGCGGGCCGCCCAGCGGAATGGCGAAAAACGGCATGGCCGTTTCGTACTGGTCGGTCACGTAGAACACCATGTCGTTGGGGGCGGGCTTGGTGGAAGTGAGGCGGAAATCGAGGCTGAGGCCGTGCTCCTTGGGCGAAACCTGAAAGACACTGCTGCTCCATGCGCCGTCGCCGCTCATGGTGCCGGGCTGGCCGTTTTTGGCAATGCTGAATACGTTGAGGGTGGCGGCATTGTCGGCGTCGAAATTGCTTTGCTTGATGCTCACCACTTTGTCGTTCACGAAGGGGTAGAGGTGCACGGTGGTTTTGCTGGCCGTGGCCGGCAGGCGGAAGCAGTACTCGTAGGTGAAAGCGTTGCCGCCTTCCACTGACACGTTCTCGGTGGGGCTGGTGCTGAAAAAGTAGCGGTACAGGTTGCCATCGTTGCCGCTGAGGCCGCGGGCCACCAACTTGAAAACGTGGCCTTTAAATTCGTCCACCATCTCGCCTTCCAGCGGATTGAGCGGGCCGAAGGTGTACCACTTGCCGTCATATTTCGGCTCGTTGCCGAAGGTCTGGCTCTTGAGCAGGCGGCCGGTGGGCGTGGGGTTGGTGGGGCGCGGGTCGCGGGCCTGCGGGCCGCTGAAGGTGCCCGGGCCGCCGTAGAGGCTGAACGACGTGGTGGTATTGGCGGCACCTTTCAGGTCATCGTTTTTGCCGCCGCAGTCGGGGTCAAAAACGCGGATGTAGACCGGGGTGCGCTGCTTTTCGGGGATGAGGAAGAAGAAGGTTTGGGTGAAGTCATCGTCGCCCCACATCTTGTCCGATTGCGCGCCAAATGTGACGAGGCTTTCTACCCGTTCGCCGGCATTAGGTACGGCCTGGGCCCGAACCTCATCGTGCAAAGCAGTTGCCAAGGCAATCAGTGCACTACAATACCAAAAACATTGTTTTACCATGCAGCCAAGATACCAGCCCGCACCCAAATGTTGAGCTTGGCGAGGCGGAAATCCACCGTAAATTATTCGGAATCCGCTGCTAAATTGTATGTTTACGACTCGTTAGCCTCTGCTTTTATGCCCGTTGCCGCTCGTGCCACTTCTGATTTCTTTGACCAGCTCACCAATGACCTGTTGGTGCTGCGGGTGACGGCGCAGCAGCGTTTCCGCCCCCTGAGCGCCGAAGAGCTGAACCGTCGCCCCAGCCCCAGCCGTTGGAGCGCTGGCCAGTGCCTGGAGCACCTCAACATCGTGGGCGGCTACTACTTGCCCAGCATCGCGGCCCGCATCAAGCGCGCCCAGGAGCGGGGCTCGAAACCGGCTGCCGTGGCCAAGCAGGGCTATCTGGGCAAGAAATTCATCGACGCCATGCGCACGCCGGCGAGCGTTAAAACCTACACTTCGCCCCAGCGCTACGCGCCCACGGGTACCCGCTTGCCGCGCACCGTCACGGAGGTTTTTAGCCGGCAGGTGGACGAGCTCTTGCGCCTCACACTGCTGGCCCGGCAGGTAAATGCCAACGCCATTCGGATTCCCAACGCCTTATTCCCATTGATTTTGCTGCGCCTGACGGACCAGCTTGAGTTCCTGGTGGTGCACATGCAGCGCCACATTGCCCAGGCCGAGGCCGTGCTGGCTGGCAATGCTGTGGGGGCCAGCGCTTCGGTGGCTTGAAGAGCGGCTTGGCCACCTGCAGATTTCGACGGGGTTTTGAATGAAACTGCCAAAGCGCCGGGGTTCCCGGCGCTTTTTTTGTCGTGGTGGTCCGTTCATTACGCACGGCAATTGACAGGATTTCAAGGCTTGAAGGGCCGCCAATGCCAGCGTGAAACCGCTTATGGCCGGGAGGTGAGCTAAAATGGCCCGCTCTGTGCAATAAAGCCGGACCGGGCATCTTTATGGCTCCAACCTGTTGCCTGTGCCCACCCCGCCTATGCGCTTATTCCTGTTTGCCTGCCTGCTCCTGACCATGATTTTCAGTGCCGACTCTGCCGCTCCCGGCCCGCCGCCCGGCCCTTATGCCGCCCGTTGGAAGAAGATTGACGCGCTGCTGAAAAAGGACCAGACCGCCACGGCCGCGCCGCTGGTGGAAGCCATTTATCAGCAAGCGAAGAAGGAGAATAACAGCGCGGCCTACGTGCGGGCGTTGCTATACAAAATCCGTCTGCTGCAAGCCAAGCAGGAGGACGCCGACGAAAAGGCCATTGCCCTGCTGGAGGCCGATGTGAAAACGGCCGCCTTCCCGGCCCGGCCCATCCTGCACTCGCTGCTGGCCGAGCAGTACACCAACTACCTCAACCTGAACCGCTACCGCCTCTACCAGCGCACGGCCGGCGCTACCCCTACTTCTGACGACCAGAAAACCGCTGACGGCGGTACCGGCCTTGCCACCTGGGACATGGGCCGGCTGGGCGCGGCCATTGTGCGGCACTACTACCAATCTGTAGAAGATGAGCCGCAGAAGCAGCTGAAAACCACCCTGGCCGACCTTGGCGACCTGGCCACCGGCGGCGATGCCGAGGGCCGAGCCCTGCGCCCCACGCTGTATGACCTGCTGGCCCAGCGCGCCATTGAGGGCCTTCAACACCAGGAATTGTACGTGACCCGGCCCGAGCAGCAGTTCCAGCTCACGGACCCCAAGCTATTCGGAACTGCGGCCGAGTTTGCCGCGCTGCGCCTGCTGGCCCCGGAGGCCGACTCGCTGAACGGCCAGCTGCATGCGCTGCACCTGCTGCAGCGCCTCACGGCCTCGCGCCAGCAGCTGGCGCCGCAGAATGTGGCTGCGCTGGCCGAAGTGGATTTGAGCCGGATTGACTACCTGCATTCGCTCACCCAGAACACGGATTTGGCTGCGCAGTACGAGCCGGCGCTGGTGCGGATGGCCGAGACGTATAAGGCACTTCCTGTCAGCACAGAGTTTATGGCCCGGCGGGCCCAGGCGGTGTATGAGGCCGGCGACAATGTGGCCGCCGTGCGGTTGGCGCGAGAGGCGGAGGCGCGGTTTCCGAAGTCGCGTGGCGCGGCGCAGGCCCGGCAGCTGCGGGCGCAGATTGAGCAGCCGGAGCTGACATTTTCGGTGGCCGATGTCGTGATTCCCAACCAGCCCTGGCGGCTGGACGTGACGGCTCGCAACGCGACCGAGCTGCACGCCTGGGCGTATCGGATTTCGCTGAAAGAATGGGCGGATTTGCAGGAGTATAGCCCGTTGAATCAGCCTTTTGCTGAGCGGTATGCCCGGCCACTGAAACGCCCGCCCGCCGCAGCCTGGACGGTGCCGGTGCCCGCCAATATCCCGGCATACAAGCCGCTGAAACTGGCTGCGGCGGGCGCGGCATTGCCAATTGGCCATTACCTTGTGGTACTCAGCACCCAAAGTACCAATCCGGCGAAGCCTCGCTCCGGCGCAGCCATCAGCTACGGGTTGCTGCGGGCCAGCGAGTTGAGCGCCGTGCATCGGAATGTGGCTACCACCGGCACGACTGACTTGCTGGTGCTGCACCGCCAAACCGGGGAGGCGCTGGCCGGTGTGCGGTCGCAGGCCACATACCAAGTGTACGCGCAGGGGGCCAACCGGAATTTCACTCGTCAAAGCGACGTGCTGCAAACCGATGCCACAGGTGTGGTGGCGTTGCCCCTGCCTAATAACAGCCGTAGCCAGGGCAGCGGCAATGTCGAGCAGCTGCAATCGGTGCGGCTATGGCGCGGCGGCGATACCCTGCGTCTCAACGGCATCGGCGGCTACTATGGCCCCGGCACTTTTCCGGCGCCGAAAGCGCAGCGCCGCACCTTTCTGTTTACCGACCGCGCCATTTACCGGCCGGGGCAGACGGTTTATTTCAAGGGGATTCTGACCGAGAGCCTGGCTGGCAAAGCCCATCTGCTGCCTACTGAGCCGGTGGTGGTGGGCTTGATGGATGTGAACGGCCAGCCCGTACAAACACTGCCTTTCACCACCTCGGAGTTTGGCTCGTTCAATGGCTCACTGGTGTTGCCCACGGGCTTGCTCAATGGCGAAATGAGCCTGCAAACCGACCACGGCAGCCTCAGCTTCGCGGTGGAGGACTACAAGCGCCCCACCTTCCTGGTCAGCATTGATTCGGTACCGGGCCGGCCGCAGCTGGGGCAGCCGCTCACTATCAACGGCCGCGCCCGGGCCTACGCCGGGCAGGCCACCGACGGGGCCACGGTGAACTACCGAGTCACGCGCCGCGAGCTGTTTCCGCTGTTTGATTATGGCTTTGGCGGGCGCGGCATTTATGCGCCGGGCCGGGGGCAGGGCAGCCAGGAAATTGCCCACGGCACCACTACTACGGATGCCGAGGGCCGGTTCAGCCTCACCTTCACGCCGCCGCTGGTGCCCAAGCCCACGGGCCGCCGTTGGGAGCCAGGCTACCTGTTCGAGATAACCGCCGATGTGACCGACGCGGCCGGCGAAACCCGCACCGGCACCCGCAGCCTGCCCATCGGCCGCAACCCGCTCAGCCTACAGCTCACCGGCCCGAATGAGGTGGATAAACAGCATTTGCCCGCCATCAAGCTGCTCAGCACCAACGCCACCGGCGAGCCGCTGCCCGCCACCGGCACCTTGCGCCTGCTGGCCCGCCGCTACCGGCCCAACCCGCCCGGCGTGCCCGGCCCGGCTCCCGAAACGGAGGAAAACGAAGCCCCCGCCGAGCTGGTCCAGACCCTGCCCTTCGACACCAAAGCCAGCCCCACGCTGGACCTGAAAGCCGCCCTCGCCCAGCTGCCCACCGGCCGCTACCGCCTCGAAGCCCGCGCCGCCGGGGCCGATTCGGCTAAGGCAAAACTCGATTTCACCCTTTACGATTCGCAGGCTGCAACTGTGCCCTACGCCACGCCCGATTGGTTTGTGGCCCTGGCCGATACTGTGGCTCCCGGCCAGCCCGCCGAAATCCTGCTGGGCAGCAGCGAAGCCGGCGCGCGCATTCTGCTGGAGGTGGAGCGCGAGGGCCAGTTGCTGCGGCAGGAATGGCTGACGATGAAAGCCGGCGAACAGCGCCGCCTGAGTATCGAAAGCGGCGCGGCTACGGCCGTGGGCCCGCTCTACATCCACACCACGCAGGTGCGCGACAACCGTCTATACCGCCACGATGCCACCGTACAGGTGGCCGAGAGCCCGCAGCCGCTCCAGCTCTCCATCGCCACGTTCCGCGACAAACTCCAGCCCGGCCAGCAGGAAACCTGGCGCGTCACCATTCACCAGGCCAATGGCAAAGCCGCTGCGGCCGAGTTGCTGGCCACGCTATACGACCAGAGCCTGGATATTTTCCGGCCGCACAGCTTCATGGGGCTGGAATTTGGCGCGGGGTATTATCCGGCGCGGTTTGGGTGGATGGGGGAGTTTGGAATATTGAACGCAGTGGCCGCTTCGGAGCCGCTGGCTGCCAGTGGAGCACGCGCCATAGTGTATCCCATGCTGCGTAGCAGTGCGCAGGGCTTCGGCTACGCTGGGCAAATGGGCAGTACAGCGGTGGAGGAAGTGGTGGAGAACAAGTCGTATACCGTGATGACAACGCAGGCCGATAGGATGGTGTCCCCTGCGCCGATGCAAGCCGGTGCCCGAATCATGATTCGGGGAACCAGTAGCATTGCAGCCCCTCCCAAGCCGCAAGCGGCTGCCCCCGACCTAACCACCGTGCCCACCCGCACCGATTTCCGCGAAACGGCCTTCTGGCAGCCGGCCCTGCGCACCGACAAAAACGGTGACATCGTGCTCGAATTTCAGATGCCCGAGGCCGTGACGCGCTGGCAGCTGCTGGCCCTGGCCCACGACAAAGCCCTGCACAGCGGCCAGCTCGCCCGCCAGCTCGTGACGCAGAAGGAAATCCAGATTACGCCCAACGCGCCGCGCTTCCTGCGGCAGGGCGACACCTTCACCTTCCCCGCCAAGTTCTCAAACCTGACCGACCATGCCACCACCGGCACCGCGCAACTCTTTCTGCTCGATGCCGCCACGGGGCAGGATATCACCGGACAGCTGCTGAAGGGCCCGGCGCAGCAGGCCGTGTCGGCCGCCGCGCACCAGAGCGCCGCCCTGGGCTGGGAAATCAGCGTGTCGAGTGATTTCGCGCCGGCCGCCGTGACGTACCGGGTGGTGGCACAGGCCAGTGGTCAGGATGAGGTAAAAGGCAAAAAAGGCAAGCGCAAGCAGCCCGCTACCACTTTCTCCGATGGGGAGGAAAATACCCTGCCGGTGCTGCCGAACCGAATTCTCATCACCGAAAGCCTGCCGCTGCCCATCGTCGGCCCCGGCACGCGGGAGTTTGAGCTGAAGAAGCTCACTAGCACCAGCAGCCCCACGCGCCGCAACTACTCGCTCACGCTGGAAATGACGGCCAACCCCGCCTGGTACGCCGTGCAGAGCCTGCCCTACCTCATGGAGTACCCCTACGAGTGCTCGGAGCAGGTGTTCAGCCGCCTCTACGCCAACCTCATCGCGGCCCAGATTCTCAAGTCCAACCCGCGCTTCAAAACCATCCTGGCCGAGTGGACGTGGCAGGCGCAAAGCGGCACCGCCGCCCAGAAAAATGCCCTCGAAAGCAAGCTTGCCCAAAACCAGGAGCTGAAAAACCTGCTGCTCCAGGAGACGCCCTGGGTGCGCGACGCGCAGAGCGAAACTGCCCGTCTGGCCCGCCTCACCGAGCTGTTCGACGAAACCCGCCTGCAGGGCGAAACCGCCCGCGCCCTGCTCAAGCTCCAGCGCATGCAGCTGCCCGGCGGGGCTTTCCCGTGGTTTGAGAAAATGCCCGACGACCGGTACATCACCCAGCTCATCGTGGCCGGCTTCGGCAAGCTGCACAAGCTGGGCGCGTTCGATGCCGAAAAAGATGCCGTGGGCCGCGACATCCTGCAAAATGCCCTGCGCTACCTCGATGCCAGCCTGGCCAAAGACTACGCCGACCTGCGCCGCCAGAAAAACGTGAAGCTGGCCGAAAACCACCTCACGGACTTGCAAATTCAGGCTATCTACGCCCGTAGCTTCTGGCCCCAGCCCGCCGAAGCCGTTTCAAAAACAGCCTTCGCCTACTACCGCGAGCAGGCCGCCAAATACTGGCCTGCCCAAACGCGCTACCTGCAAGCGCAAGTTGCCCTGGCACTGTTTCGCCAGGATGCGAAAGCCCCGGCCGCCGCTGAAATCCTGCGGGCGCTGTCGGAAAACGCCCTGCACTCGCCCGAATTGGGAATGTACTGGAAGGAAGTGCGCGGCGGCTACTACTGGCGCGAAGCCCCCACCGAAACCCAAGCCACGCTCATTGAGGCCTTCGATGAAGTGAAAAACGACCAGAAAGCGGTGGACGAGATGAAGCTCTGGCTGCTCCAGCACAAGCACACCCACAGCTGGGAAAGCACCCGCGCCACCGCCGATGCCTGCTACGCCCTGCTGCTGCGCGGCTCCGACTGGCTCGCGCCCACCCAGCCCCTGCAAGTCACCGTCGGCGGCCAGGCCGTGAAGCCCGAAGCCGCGCAGGCCGGCACCGGCTACTTCAAAACCAGTTGGCCCGCCGCCGAAATTCAGCCCGCGCAAGGCAAAGTCACTGTCAGCAAGCCCGACGCGGGCGTGGCCTGGGGCGCGCTCTACTGGCAGTATTTCGAGGATATCGATAAAGTGACGCCTGCCGCCACGCCGCTCAGCCTGGAGCGCCAGCTCTACCGCGAAACCCGCACCGCCGGCGGCCCGGTGCTGGAAAAGCTCACGCCTACGTCGCCCCTCAAAATCGGCGATGCGCTGGTGGTGCGCCTCGTGCTGCGCACCGACCGCGCCCTCGAATACGTGCACCTCAAGGACCAGCGCGCCGCCGGCCTGGAGCCCATCGGCCAAACCAGCGGCTACCGCTACCAGAACGGCCTGGGTTACTACGAGAGCCCGCGTGATGCGGCCACCAACTTTTTCCTGGGCGAAGTGCCGCGCGGTACGCATGTGTTCGAGTACCGGCTGCGGGCCAGCCAGGCCGGCGATTTTTCGGGCGGGCTGAGCCAGGTACAGTGCCTATATGCTCCCGAATTTGGAGCGCAATCGGCCGGCGTGCGGCTGCGGGTGGCACCGTAGCCACTGAATGGGCAAAATAGGCCCTTAGGCAGCTGAAACGGCTCCGGCAGCGTTTAAAACCACTTTTGCCTTGCATTTAACCGGGGTGCTATGTAGCTTTGTCTTCCGTTGTTATTTCTTTATTCGTCTATGAAGCACCTATTTGTCTTCCTTTCGCTGCTGCTCACTTGGGGCAGTGCTCAGGCCCAAAATGAGAAACAAACGCCCGTAACGAAGCTGCCGGGCGAGGAAAACCTCAGCCTCCGCGAGCGCGCCGAGCGTGATTTTCTGATGCCGGTGCGCCGCAAGAAAATCGTAGCCGAAGCCCCCAAAGCCAGCACCGAAGACAACACCGCCGCCCCCGAAACCGACGCCACCGCCCACTACGCCGAGGCCACCGACGAAGCCGTTAACACCTCGGCCCGCACCGCCCGCAGCTACGAGGCCAGCCACGCCGAAGCCCGCGCCGCCCGCCGCGCCGCCGCCCGCCGCGAAGAAGCCCGCGCCGAAGCCAGAGCTGAAGCGCGCGCCGAGGCCCGGGCCGAAGCCCGCCGCGCCGCCCGCCACAGCAGCCGCAGCAGCAAGTCGAAAGCCCACAAATCAACCTCGCACAGCAGCAGCAAAAGCAAGGCGAGCAAGTCGAAGAGCAAGAGCAAGTCGGCCTCGCACAGCAGCAAAAGCACCTCGAAAAGCAAGAGCAGCAAAGCCAAAAGCAAACCCACCCACAGCTCTTCGAAAGCCAAAAAAACCAGTGCTAAAAAGAGCACGGCTCACAAAACCACCAAGAAATCCACGCCTTCCAAAACGAAGAGCAAGACCAAGCACCGCCGCTAGTACGGCCGCTTGAAGCAGTGGAAAACAACAACGCCCGGCACAGCAGTGTCGGGCGTTGTTGTTTCGGGCTCGAACGGTTTGGATTGCTACCGCTGGTTGCGGATGATGAAATTGTTGAACGTGGCCGTGCTGCCGGCCGCGCCCTGGGCCACCAGGGCCACGCGCACGCCCCGGTCCCAGGGCGGGAGGTAGGTACCGTTCAGGGTGAAGCTTTCGGTGGGCAGGGGCTGCCAGGTGGTGCCGTCGGTGCTGTAGGCGAAACGGTAACGCTGGCCGCCCCACACTTCGAGGCGCAGCGTGAGGGTGGGGCAGGCATCGATGAAGATGTTGACCAGGCACTGCTGCTTGCCGCTTTTCAGGTGCCAGATTTGGAGCTGGCCGTTGCCGGCCATCAGGGCGAGGGCGTTGTAGGGGTCGCCCACGGCCGCCAGGCCGGCGAAGGTGTCGACGGGCAGGTTGGCGAAGTCGATGGTGGTGGCGGCCTTGTAGGTGGCGGCGTGGGTGCGGCGCGCTACCAGCGCGCCGAGGCGCGAGTCGTGCGCGGCGAGGCGCAGCTGGCCGTCGCGCACGGCCGTGGCCGGCTGCTGGCCAATGGGCCACTGCCATTCCAGGCCCAGGCGGTCGCCCCCAAATTCCTCGGCCACGTTGAAACGGCCCATGTCGGTGAGGGCCGGGGCCTGCGGGCTGCGGTGCACAAACTCGGGCCATTCCTGCTCATTCCAGGTAAACTCGCTCAGGAGGCCCTGGCGGCCCACAAACTCGTGGCTTTCGGCCGCGTAGGCGTGGTGCAGCAGGAACCAGCGGCCGTCCAGCTCGGTCACGGTGCCGTGGCCGGGACATTTCCAGGTAGTGTTGCGGTCGAGGATGGGGTTTTGCTCGTGCTTTTCCCAAGGACCGAGCAGGTGGCGCGAGCGGGCCACGCCGGTGGCGTAGTTGCAGCCCTTGCCGCAGCAGCTGTTGCCGGCGTAGAACATGTAGAACCAGCCGTTGTGCCGCACCAGGGCCGAGCCTTCCACCAGCGGGCCTTCCCACTTCACGTCGTTGCCGAACAGCTCGGTAGCTTCGCCGACGAGGGCGGTGCGCTCATCGTTCAGGCGCTGGGCCCAGATGGGCGTGTCCTGGTGGCAGGAGTTGCCGTCTTCCTTCCAGATGAGGTAGAGGTCGCCGTGCTCATCCGGCATGGCAAAGCCGTCGATGGAGCCGGCCTCCTGGCCTACTAATATGCCGTGGTCGGTGTAAGGGCCGGCAGGATGGTCGGCGCTGGCCACGGCCACGCACAGCATGCCGCCCTTTTTGCGGGCGGTGTAGTACATATAGGTGCGGCCGTTTTCGTGATAGAGCTCAGGGGCCCAGAAATTGGAACCGGCCCAGTCGGGCAGCTTCTCAGGAAAAACATGCCCCACCAACTCCCAATCGAGCAGGTTTTTGGAGGTGAAAATCGGGAATACCGCGCCCCACTCGGCCGAGGTGGCGCTGGCCCAATAGGTATCGCCGATTTTGGTGACGGTGGGGTCGGGGAAGTCGCCAGGCAATACGACATGGTCGTAGGAAGTGCGGGACGGGGCGGGCGAAACGCCGGGGGCAGCTGCCGCGAGGCGGGCCGCCATTTCTAGTTCAAATGACACGGGTGGGAAGTGTAAGGAGAATAGAAAAAAGCCGAATCGGTTTATGGTTCAGCTTCGGATAATTCGAAAGGTATGAATTTGGAATAAATAGTGAATGCTGTTGAGCTGTTAATGGGCCGAGTGCCGGGGAATAATCGGCGAATGGCGGATAGTAATGGATAAAGTAGTTGGCTTGTAATGGGGTATTTGGCCGCTCGTTAGTACCTAAAACCGGAAGTGCATACTTCGGGCCAATGTGATAAGATAAGTAAAAGAGTTATACGGAAAAATGGTTTTTTCTAAGAATTAAAGAATAATGAAGATTTGCTGAACTGCCTTTTGCCGCAGGGCTGGCAAGCAAATAGTTGTGCTTATTTTCTGTTTTATGCTTTTGCCAAAGGGGGAGAGTGGATGAATATATGTCTTTTGGCAGTCTAGGCCCTGGATTATAACGCAGAGGATTTCAGCACTGCCAATGGCTTTTCTGGCTGGTTTTCAGTTGGCACCTCCGCTGCGGTTTCCAAAAAGGGATAGTCGAAAAACAAAACTGCCCGCCTTCTCTGAAAAAAAGCGGGCAGTTAGAAATTTATTGGCCTTAGAAGGAAGACGCCGGGGCTACGAACGGAGCCGCGCTGCTGCTGCCTGTAGCGTGGCCGATTCTTTGGCAAAGCAGAACCGGATGAGGCCGTCGTCGAATCCATCGTGGTAGAAGGCCGAAACGGGCACGACGGCCACGCCCTTGTCGCGGGCCAGAAACTGGGCGAAAGCCAGGTCGCTGGCGGGCGAGAAGGCCTCGTAACGGGCCAACTGGAAGTAACCGCCGGGCACCGGCAGCAGGTCCCAGCCCGCACCGTCGAGCAGGGCGCGGAATTCGTCGCGCTTCTGCTGGTAAAAGCCGACCAGGCCGCGGGCGTGGGCATCGGTGGCATCGCCTTCAAGCGCGTCGGCGAGGGCGTGTTGGGTGGGCGTGCTCACGGCGAAGGTGAGGAACTGGTGCACGCGGCGAACCTCGGCCGTGAGGGCGGGCGGGGCAATGCAATAGCCCACTTTCCAGCCGGTGGCGTGATAGGTTTTGCCGAAGGACGAAAGCACGAAGCTGCGCTCGCGCAGGGCCGGGTACTGGCGGGCGCTCATGCGCGGCGTGCCGTCGAACACGAGGTGCTCGTACACTTCGTCGCTGAGCACCAGTGCGTCGGTGCCATCCAGCAGGCGGGCCAGCTCGTGCCAGTCGTCGGCGGTGAAAATGGCGCCGCTGGGGTTGTGGGGCGTATTCACTATTACCAAGCGGGTGCGGGCCGTGAGCACGCGGCGCACGGCGTCCCAGTCGGGGCGGAAGTGCGGGGCGGGCAGGCGCACGTAGCGCGGCACGCCGCCCTGCAGCCGGATGGCGGGGCCGTACAAATCATAGGCAGGCTCAAACACCAGCACCTCATCGCCGGGGCGCACCACAGCGGCCAGCACGGCATACAGCGCCTCGGTGGCCCCGGCCGTGATGGTGATTTCGGTGGCCGGGTCGGGGGCGGGCGCGTCAGCGTGGAGGCGGGTCACCTGAGCAGCAATGGCCTCGCGCAGCCGGGGCAGGCCGGGCATGGGCGCGTACTGATGGTGGCCGGGAGTGAGGGCGTGGCGGGCCAAGGCCTCCAGAAGTTCCTGTGGCGGGTCGTAATCCGGAAAGCCCTGGGCGAGGTTGATGGCGCCGGTTTCCTGGGCCAGCAGGGTCATTTGGGTGAAAATGCTGACGCCAACGTCGGGGAGTTTGGACTGGAGCACGGGTGGGGTGGGAGTGGTGAGGAGAATTTAGGATTTCAAAAGAACGTCATGCCGAGCGCAGCGAAGCATCTTTACCGTGTAAGTAATCCAATTGAAAGGATTTAGTACTGCGGTAAAGATGCTTCGCTGCGCTCGGCATGACGTTCTTTTTCAGTATGTAGCCTCTCTGCGCTCACAAATAAATCTGAAACGTGGTGCCCTCGTCCACCACGCTGCTCACCTCGATGCGGCCGCCGTGGTTCTGCACAATGCGGTTGACGAGGTAAAGCCCCATGCCGGTGCCGTCGACGTGGGCGTGGAAGCGGCGAAACAGCTGGAACAGCTGCGGCCCGAAGCGGTCGAGGTCAATGCCCAGGCCGTTGTCCTGCACCGTGAGGGTGGGGCGGCCGGTGATGGCATCGGGGGTGCTGCTGAGGCGGATGCGCGGCGGCCGGCCGGGGGCGGCGTATTTCAGCGAGTTGCTGATGAGGTTGAACAGGACGCTTTGCAGGTTGGGGCGCACAAAATCGATGGCCGGGAAAGTGGCAAAGTCCAGTTCGAAAGTGGCTTTGCTCTGCTCAATCTGGTCGTGCAGGCTGGCCATTATTTCTCCCACCAGCTGGTTGAGGTCCACGGCTTCGACGGGCAGCTCCTGCTGCTGGCGCTGCACCTGCACAATAGCGCTGAGGTCGTCGATGGTGGCATAAATCCGGGCCAGAGCGCGCTCGAAATAGCCAATGAGCTTGATGGCGTCGGGGTCGCGGAAATACGCCGTGCGGGTCAGCTCCTCGAAGATGCCCGCCATGTTGTTGATGGGCTGCTTGAGGTCGTGCGAGGCCGTGTACACGAAGTTGTCAAGGTCCTCGTTGGTGCGCGTCAGGCGGGCGTTCTGGTGTTCGAGCTGCTGCTGCACCTGCTTGAAGTCGTGCACGTCGGTGTTGGCGCCCACCCACAAGACCACGGCACCGTCCTTGTCGCGGATGGCTTCGGCGCGGGCCAGAAACCAGCGGTAGTGGCCCATCTGGTCGCGCCAGCGGTGTTCGGCCTCAAAGTCGACGCCAGTGGCCACGCTGTGCTTCCAGCGGGCCACGGTGACTGCCAGGTCATCGGGGTGAATAAACCGCTCCCAGCCCCAGTCGCGCATGGTTTCGAAGGTGCTGCCCGTGAAGTCGTACCAGCGCTGGTTGTAGTAGTTCACGCTGCCGTCGGGGCGCGAGGTCCAGGCCATCTGGGGCAGCGCTTCGAGCAGTTGCTTGAAACGGTTTTGGCTGGCCAGCACCTGCTCCTGCAGCAGGCGCTGCTGGTGCACGTCGGTGTTGGTGCCGTACCATTTCAGGATACCGCCACCGGGCGCGCGCCGGGCCTGGGCCTGGCCCAGAAACCAGCGGTACTGCCCGTCGTAGCGGCGCAGACGGAACTCGGCCTCGTAGTAGCGCTGGCTGGCGATGGCGGCCTGCCACCGCTCCTGCATGTGGGCGCGGTCGTCGGGGTGCACAAAGCTGAGCCAGTGCGCCGCGCCGTTTTTCTCCATGGCTTCGCCCAGGTAAGCGGCCGTGCGGTGGTTGTAGAAGTCCACGGTGCCATCGGGCCGGGCTGTCCACACCTGCTGCGGAATACTCTCGGCCTGAATGCGTTGCTCTTCCTCGCTTTCGGCCAGCTGGGTTTGCAGGCGGCGCAGCTCGGTCACGTCGGTGTTGGTGCCGAACCAGCGCACCACTTCGCCGGTGGCCGCGTCGCGAATGGGCCGGGCGCGGCTGAGGAACCAGCGGAACTCGCCGTCGTGGCGGCGCAGCGGGAAGGTGTCTTCCCAGGGCTGCCCGGCCTGCACGGCCGCCAGGTAGCGGGCGTTGATGCCCGCTACCAGGGCGGGGTCGTACACGGCCCGCCACCCCGTGCCCTGCATGCTATCGAAGGTGGTGCCGGTGTAGTCGTACCACCGCTGGTTATACCAGAAAATACGGCCCGTGGCGTCGGCCATCCAGGCCAGCTGGGCTATGTTGTCGGCCAGCGCGGCAAAGTTGGTGCGGCTGCGGGTCAGTTCCTCGGTGCGCTCGTGCAGGTCGTGGATTTCAACCGTGGCCGCGCTGAAGCCCGCCAGCTGGCCGGCGGCGTCGGTGTAGGGCTGGGCCTTGGTCTGAAACCAGCGCAGCTCGCCGTCGCGCCGGCGGCAGCGGAAGGTGGCCTCCCAGGCTTGGCCGGCAGCCATAGCGGCCTGGCCCACGGCGCTCACGGCGGCGCGGTCGTCGGGCGGCAGGGCTTCCCAGGCCGAATCGGGCGCGGCGGCCGGGCTCAGGCCGGTGTACTCGTAAAAGTACGGGTTGGTGTAGGTGATGGAGCCGCTGGGGTCGAAGTTGAAGATGAACACCGGCACCGAGGCCGTGATGGCATTCACCTGCTCGTTGCGGCGGTTCATTTCGGCCGCCAACGCCTCGGCGCGCTGGCGGGCGTGCACGCGCTCGGTCACTTCGAGGGCAAAATTCAGCACGCCATACACCTGGTTCTGGTCGTTGCGCAGGGGCACCAGGCTCAGGTCAAAGTATTGCTCGGTGCTGGGGGCGTCGGGTTGGTGGCCGGGCAGGCTGATGAGCATTTCGTGCCCCATAAACGGCTCGCCGGTCTGGTACACGCGGTCGAGCAGCTGCAGGAAGCCCTGCTTCTCGACTTCGGGCTGCACCTCGGCCACGGGCTGGCCCAGGCGGGGGCGCGGGCTCATCAGCTGATTATAGCTGGTATTGAAGAACGAGTAGCGGTGGTCGGGGCCTTCAAATGTGGCAATGAACGCCGGGGCCTGGGCCAGAATCTGACTCAGCTGCTGGTCCTTGGCTTCGAGACGGTGCCGGGCCTCGTGCAGCTCATGAATGTCGAGGTCGGAGCCAAACCACTGGCGGGAGCGGCCCACGGCATCGGCCAGCGGCTCGGGGACGCCCTGGCTCATAAACCACCGGTATTCGCCGTCATGGCGGCGCAGGCGCAACTCATAGCGCCATGGCGTGCCGGCGGCCAGTGCGGCGCTGTAAGCCGTGGCCACGCGGGCGGTGTCATCGGGGTGCAGGCAGGCGGCCCAGACCTCGGCCAGGTCGTCGGTGGGCCGGGTGCCGGTGTAGGCGTACCACTGCGGGCTGAGGTAGAGCACCTCCCCGGCCTGGTCGCTGATGAAGGTGATGGAAGGCAGGCTTTCCGTCACGCGGCGCAGGCGCTGGTCGGCGGCGCGGGCTTCGGCTTGCAGGGCTTCGCTGCGCTGGCGGGCCTGCACCTGCTCCGTCACATCGAGGCTATAGGCCAGCACGCCGGGGGCGGCTCCGGGTTCGCCGGCCAGTGGTAGGTAGCCGAAGTTGTTGTAATGCTCGCGGGGCTCGCCGGAGGCGGGGTCAGTCAGCAGCGAATGCTCTTCGTGGCCCAGCACGGGCTGGCCGGTGGCCACCACCTGCTGCAATAGTTTCAGGTAGCCCTGGTCGGCAATTTCGGGCAGACTCTCGGCCACCGATGCACCGATTTTAACCCGGGAACCCATCATTTCACGAGCACGGGCCGAGAGAAAAGTGAACCGGAAATCGGGCGCTTCCATGGAGGTGATGGTGAGCGGCAGCTGGTCGAGAATGCGCTGCATATGGCGCTGCTGGGCCCCTACCTGCAATTGCGCGCGCTGCCGGGCATCCACGTCGGTGCACAGCCCAAACCAGCGCTGTACCCGCCCATCGGCCCCGCGCTGGGCCACCACCTGCGAAAGAAACCAGCGGTATTCACCGTCTACGCCGCGCATCCGAAATTCCAGCTCGAAGGGTTGGGCGCTTTGCAGCGCCTCGCCCCACTGGGCATACATCCCGGCCAGGTCGTCGGGGTGGATAATCTCTTGCCACAGCGCGGCTTTGTCGGCCGGAGCCATTTGCAGCACGTCGTGGCCGGTGTAGGCAATGAAGCGCTGATTGGTGTAGTCGGCCTCGCCCTGCGCATTAGTGGCCCAGATGAGCTGGGGCAGGCTTTCGGCCAGAAAGCGGAACCGTTCCTGCTCCTGCACCGCCACCTGCTGGCTGTGCAGCTGCGGTGTCACATCCAACAGGCGCAGCAGCACGTACTGCGTCTGCTCCGGTGGCACGGGTTGCAGCGTGGCCTGCCAATAGCCGTGCGGTGGGGCGGTGTTCGTCCGTTCGGGCATCAGCACCTGCGTGCTGCCGGCCAGCGCGGCAGCCAGAGCCGGAGCCCAGGTATCGGTGGCCGCCAGCATATTTCCGCCCGTTTCAACCGCGGCGCACAGGGCTGCCAGCGGCTGGCCGACGAGGGTGCCGGGCGCAGTGCCCGCTGGCAGCAGGGAAGCCATAGCTTCATTCAGATGCAGCACCGTGCCGTCGGGGGCCAGCACACCGTGGGGCGCGGGCAGCAGCGAAAACAGCAGCTCAAAATCCAGCGCGGGCGGGGTAGCAACAGACATACACAAACAGACAAGCAACAGAAACAGGCCACCAGCAGGCCACTTCTGCTTTCAAAGATAGGCCGCCGGGAACGGGTGCACAGCAGCTACCAAAAGCCCCGGCCGGTACGGGCCAGGGCTTTCGAGAGTTGCGCGCCAGCTGAACAGTTGAGCGCTACAACGGGTTTTTAAGGTCCTGAGGAAACAGCTTTTGCACGTGCTCTACCTTGTGCGCCGATACGTGGGCGATGTAGGGGTTTTCGGGGTGCAGGCGGTAGTAGCCCTGGTGGTAGTCCTCGGCGGGCCAGAACTTCTGAAACGGCACCACCTGGGTCACAATTTTGCTGTCGTATTCCTTCGAGGCGTTGACCTTAGCAATGGTGTTTTCCAGGATTTTCTTTTCCTCCGGCGTGCGGTAGAACGCGGCCGAGCGGTACTCCGGCCCGGCGTCCGGCCCCTGCCGGTTCAGCTGCGTGGGGTCGTGCGAGGCGGTGAAGAAGATGTCGGCCAGCTTTTGGTAGCTGATGACTTTGGGGTCGTAGTAAATCTGCACCGTTTCGGTGTGGCCGGTGGTTTTGTCGGCCACTTCCTCATAAGTGGGGTTGGCCTTGGTGCCGCCGGCGTAGCCGCTCACCACCTGCTTCACTCCCTTTATCTCCTCAAAAGCTTCTTCCTGCGCCCAAAAGCAGCCGCCGGCAAACGTGGCCACGGCCAGCCCAGTCAGGTTGGTGGGCGCAAAGCCGGCCGTGGAGCGCGGTGGGTTCTGGGCATCGGCGGGCTGCTGCGAGCCGCAGGCAAACGTGAAGGCCAGCAGGCCAATGCCAAGCAGGGATTTCAATTGACTTTTCATGTAAATGATGACGAAAGAAGAATACCAAAAAGGACTTGCTGCGTCGGTAGACGCGGCTGTGGGGCTGGCCTTACAGCCCGTGCCCAGCTCTTTGCACGCCATGTACGGCCCCGGGCGCGCTCCGGGTTGGCGGGGTTGCCTGATGTTGGTCACGGATGCAAGCGCGACTGTGCGGCGCATCCGTATTTATGGCGATGCTAAAGCCTGTTATATGGTTTGGAAGGGTGCGGGTTATTTAGAAAAGGTGAAAGTGCCCCCGGCTCGTATCCTTTGCTACGTACTTCACGTAGCAGGCGCAATTGCCGTCCAACCTGTTGCTATGTCCTTACAAACTTTACTTGAAGCACCTCACATCACCATTTCCTACGACCATCTAAATGAGTGGCTCCTGGCCGACTGGCACGGCAACCAGGACCTGGCCAGTGTGCAACTCGGCGGCCAGGAAATGCTGCGGCTATTGCAGCTGCAGCGCTGCCACAAAGTGCTGAACGACAACACCCGCGTAACCAGTATGTGGAGCGAAGCCGCCGAATGGGCCGGCAAAGACTGGTTTCCGGCCATGACGGCCGCCGGCCTGCAATACTTCGCCTGGATATACTCGCCCAACCTCTACAGCCGCCTTTCCACCGACCTCACCCTGCAGTTTACAGGCGGCCAGCCGGTTGTGGCAACGTTCGACGACATCGACACTGCCAAAGCCTGGCTGGCGCAGGTGTAACTGCTGGGATTTTGCAGTAGGTTTGGGGTTTCCATCGTCCTCCTTCGCTGCCTCTCCCGTGGAACCTGTTGAAACCTTCACTTTTCGCCGGCCCGATGGCCACGTGTACCTCACGGCCACCCGCGACCGGGTCAATAATTGGATTCATGCGGAGTGGTCGGGCGTGCAAACTCTGGCCACCATCCAGACCGGCGGCCTGGCGTACATCGACATGCTCCACGCCGAGCCTTGCGCCAAGCTGCTTAACGACCACCGCGAGCTGGTGGGGCGCTTCGTGGATGCCAACGAGTGGGTGGCCCAGGTCTGGACGCCGCGCATCATGCAGGCCGGCCTGCGCTACTTTGCCCAGGTGCTGGCCCCCGGCGTGTTCGGACAACTCTCGATGAAGGACCTGCACCAGCGCATCAGCGACCAGTTTGAGATTAAAATGTTTGACCGCCTGGAGGATGCCGAAGATTGGCTGCGCAGCCTGCCGTAGTGCCCGCGACGTTTCAAGCTGAACCTATTTGCCGTATTTTTGTCTGAAAGGCCGGGCGCGTTGCTATTCATGGCGCCCACTTTCTGCTTCTTATGGCATCAGCACCTACCGCTTTCACCGTGGCCACGGCCCCCGAGCCGCACCGCATCCGCACCCGCCAAATCATCAAGGCCCACCCCGAGGTGAAGCAGTTGATGACGCGCAACCCCACCACTTTCCTCATCGGGCTGGGCTGTGTGGTGGCCCAGGTGGCCATTGCGTATTTCCTGCGGGACAAAGCCTGGTACTGGACCATTCCCGCCGCCTACCTGGTGGGGGCGTTTTTCTCGCACACGCTGTTTGTGGTGATTCACGAAGCAGCCCATAATCTGGTCTTCAAGAAGATATGGCAGAACGTGGCCACCGGCATTCTGGCCAATTTTCCGTCGATTTTCCCCACGGCCATCAGCTTCAAGAATTTCCACATCAAGCACCACGTGTTTCAGGGCGTGCACGAGCTGGATGCTGACCTGCCCGACTGGTACGAGGCCAAACTGATTCACAACTACAGCATTGGCAAGGCCATCTGGCTGTTTTTCTTCCCGCTGTTCCAGGTAATCCGCACGGCGCGCTGCCGCGAGGTAGCTACTATTGATAAGTACGTGGTTGCCAACATTGTGGCCCAGGTGGCCTTCGACGTGGCCATCGTCTACTTCTTTGGCTGGACGGCGCTGCTGTATCTGTTCCTCAGCTTCTGGTTCTCCGTCGGCCTGCACCCGCTGGGCGCCCGCTGGATTCAGGAGCACTACCTCACCCTGAGCCCCGAGCAGGAAACCTACTCCTACTACGGCCGCCTCAACGGCATCAACCTCAACGTGGGTTTCCACAACGAGCACCACGACATGCCCAGCATTCCGTGGAACAACCTGCCCAAGCTCAAAACCGTGGCCCCCGAATTCTACGAGCCGCTGCTGGCGCACACCAGCTACACCAAGCTCTTCTTTAAATTCCTGTTCGACCAGGAAATCAGCCTCTACTCGCGCATCATGCGCAAGGAGCGCGGCACCGCCACCCTCAAAGACCAGAGCGTGCCGGATAAGGAGTTGCTCTCGGCGTAATGTTCAGACGCAGGATAAACAAAAAGGCGACCCCAACGGGCCGCCTTTTTTGTGGTCAAAAATTCGGAATTCGGACCGGCACCTATTTCGCGCGAACCGAGTCGCAGGATACCGTGGAAAGGTTGCTGAGCGTCACGAACGGCACCGGGGTAGTCGTGCCATCGGCCGCCAGGCACGCCATGCCGGGGCCGGTCGAGGCTTTGGTGTAGGTGAAGTGCAACTGTTTGCCTACCTGGCCCAGGTTGCCTAAGCTGGCCGAATTGGCCACGGCCACCACGTTGTTGCCCAAAAAGCGGTTGCCGTACACTGAAACTGCCCGTGCCCCGATGGGATAAGCCGGGTCAACATCAACCAACACGCCCAGCATGCAGGTGGTGGCTACCACGGTGCCGCTGTAGCAACTGGGTTGGGGCGTGGCGCAGTCTTTTTTGCAGCCGAGGAGCGAGCCGGCCGTGAGCGCGGCCAGACAGAGAGAGGAAAGGGAGCGAAGCATAAGCAGGGCTGGAAAAGTGAAAGAACCGGAATTGCAGCCCTGACCGCCGGCTGCCGCGCGGCGTTGCATCACCCAAAAAAAAGCGGCGGCTTCCGAAGAAGCCGCCGCTTGAATAAGCTGCGAAGGGCAATTAAGCCTGCTTGGCAAACTGCACGTTGGCAATCAGCTTCACGTCGTCGCCCAGCACGATGGCGCCGGCTTCGGTGATGCCGCCCCAGGTGAGGCCGAAGTCTTTGCGGTTGATTTTACCGGTCACTTCAAAACCAGCCTTGTGGTTGCCGTAGAAATCGACGGCCGAGCCGCCGTATTCGGCTTGCAGGGTCACGGGCTTGGTCACGTCTTTCATCGTGAGGTTGCCGGTCACTTTGTAGCCGTCGCCGTCTTTCACGAAAGAAGTCGACTCAAATTTGATGGTCGGGTATTTGGCCGCATCGAAGAATTCTTCGCCCTTGAGGTGGCCGTCGCGCATCTCCTGGTTGGTATCGATGCTGTCAACGTTGAGCGAAAACTCCACCTGGGCGTTTTCGAAGTTGTCGTCGCTCGCACTCTGCATCGAGCCCTGGAACGACTTGAACGAGCCGGTGACGGTGGAAATCACCAGGTGCTTGATTTTAAACTGGATTTCCGAGTGGGTAGGGTCGAGCGTCCATTTGGTGGCAGTGGCGGCGGTTGCGGTATCAGACATGGCGTTTGGGGTTGAAAAGGTGAATTGAGATTACAAAGATAATCAATGTTGCTACATTTTATGTCGATACATTGATTATTTTTTAGCCTAACGATTCCCGTGCCCAAAAGTTCAAACAGGTTGGGTGGCCGAGGAACACAAGGTAGTCAAACTGCTGATTTTGATGGGTTGGCCAAGGCCGATGCGGTGGCGACGGCCTGGCATGACGTTCTTTAGGCCCCATTTCCCGAATCTTCATCATTCTATGCGTCGTTTGTTGCTGCCGGGGCTGCTGAGCCTGTTTTTCGCCGCGCCGGTCCGCGCCCAAAGCCTGCCCGTTCTTCCCCAAAACCCACCCGAGCTGCGCTGGCGCCAGGTGCGCACGCCGCATTTCCGGGTGCTCTACGCGGGCGGGATTGACTCGGCGGCGCAGCGCACGGCGGCGCGGCTGGAGCAGCTGCACGGGCCGGATGTGGCCACGCTGGGCGTGAGCCCCCGCCCCATTGCGGTGGTGATGCAGAACCAGACCACGGTCAGCAACGGCTTCGTGACGTTTCTGCCGCGGCACGCGGAGTTTTTCACCACGCCGCAGCAGGGCTTCGGGCTGGGCACCGTGGACTGGCTCGATGGGCTGGCGGTGCACGAGTTCCGGCACGTAGGACAGTTTGAGAAGGCCCGGCAGGGCGTGGGTCGCGTGTTGGGGCCGCTGTTTGGCGATGGGGCGCTGGGCATTGCGGCGGTGGGCGTGCCGCAGTGGTTTTTTGAGGGCGACGCCGTGGGCACCGAAACGGCCCTCACGCGCAGCGGGCGCGGGCGCATCCCCAATTTCAACGTGGGCCTGCGGGCCAACCTGCACAGCGGTTTCAACTACAGCTACCAAAAGGCCGTGAACGGCTCGCTGGTGGATAACGTGCCCGACTGGTACGTGCTGGGCTACTTCATGACGTCGTACCTGAAAGCCCACTACGGCCCCGACGTGTGGGCCAAAGTGCTGGACAAGTACTACCGGTTTCCGTTTTACCCGTTCTCGTTTTCCAACGGCATCCGGCGCACCACCGGCCTGCGGGTGGAAGAGGTGTACACGCGCAGCATGGCCGAAATCGACTCGCTGTGGTGGGTGCAGCAGCGGGAGCAGCCGGCCACCACGGCGGTTCGGGAGCTGAAGCAGACTGGCGTTGGGAAGATTTTTACCCAATACCAATACCCGCAGTACGTGAACGACAGCACGGTGCTGGCCCTGAAAACCGGCCTCGCCATCATCCCGCGCTTCGTGCTGCTGAGCCGGCACGGAGCCGAGCAAACCGTCTTCACGCCGGGCCAGCTGAACATCCCCGAAATGCTGTCGGCAAATGGCGGGCGGGCCGTGTGGCCCGAGTACCAGCAGCATTCCCGCTGGGGCCAGCGCATTGCCTCCGAGCTGAAGGTGCTGGACCTGAAAACCGGCCGAATCACGCGCATCGGCAAGGGCCAGCGCTACTCGGCGGCGGCGCTTTCGCCCGATGGGTTGCGGCTGGTGGCGGTGCGGGAGGGGGCCGACTACCACCACACGCTCGTTATTCTGGATGCCCAGACCGGGGCCGAAATCCAAGCCCTGCCCAACCCCGCCAACGACTTCTACCAGCAGCCCCGCTGGCACCCCGACGGCCGCCGTCTGGTGGCCGTGACGCTCAGTGCGGCCGGCAAAACAATCGCCGTACTCGACCCTGCCGGGCAGGGCCCAAGTGCCGGCACTTCAAAAGCCCTGCTGCCCGTGGCCAACCTCAACCTGGCCAACCCGCAGCCCTGGCGCGATTTTGTGCTCTACAACTCGGCCCAGTCGGGCATCGATAACATTTACGCCGTGAGCGCCCGCACCGGCCAGACCTACCGCGTTACGAACCGGCCGTTTGGGGCGTACCAGGCGGCGGTGTCGCCGGATGGGCGCACGCTGGCCTTCCACGACTACCGGGCCACCGGGGCGCGGGTGGTCGAAATGCCGCTCGATACCACGGCCTGGGTGCCCGTGCCCACTGCTACGGCGGATGTTCCCGGGCCTTACGCAACGGCGATTGCGGCGCAGGAGCCGGCCGGCAAGCTGGTGCCGCGCCTGCTGGCGGTACGGGCGGATTCGGCGGCCCCGCGCTATGGGGTGCGGCGGTACCGGCCGCTGGCGCACGCCTTCAACCTGTTTAGCTACGGGGTGGTGCAGAGCCCGAGCGGCAACACCGTGAGCGTGGGCCTGCGCTCGCAGGACTTGCTGAACACCACGCAGGTCTTCGCCGGGCTGGGCTACGACCAGGTGGAGCGCACCTTTAACGTGACGGGGGCACTGAGCTACCAGGGCCGCTTTCCGGTGCTGGATGCCGACGTGACCTATGGCGGGCGCGATGCGGCCATCATCTACCGGGGTGCTGCCTACCGCGACCAGTGGCAGTATGCGCGCCTCACGGCCGGGCTGCGGCTGCCGCTCAACCTCACGCATTCCAAGTTTCTGGAAGCCCTGTCGCTGGGCACCTACTTCCTGCACGAGCAGGTGTATGGCTACGACCTGCCGGCCCGCAAGCTCTCCGAAACCGGCCCCAATACGCCCCTCAACGCCCTGCAAACCACCCTCAGCTACGTGAAGCAGCGCAAGGCCCCGGCGCGGGGCATCGCGCCCACGCTGGGCTATACTTTTCTGGGCACGTGGCGCACCACGCCTTTTGGGACGGGGCTGGAGGCGCGGCAGTGGGCGGCGCAGGGCAGCGTGTTTCTGCCGGGGCTGGGGCAGCACCACGCCATTCGGCTGCGGGCCGGCTACCAGTGGCAGGACCAAATGCAGTACCAGTTTGCGCCCGCCGTGTCATTCCCCCGCGGCGAGGGCTACACCAGCTTCGACCGGCTGGGGGTGAGCAGCGTCGATTACTTCCTGCCGCTGGGCTACACGCACTGGGAATTGGGCCGCCTGCTGTACGTGCAGCGGCTGCGGGCCACCGTGTTCGGCGACTTTGCCCAGGGCAATGATTTTCGGGGCGCTGCCGCGCAACTCAACTACCGCAACGTGGGAGCCGATTTGCTGGTGCTTTTCAACGTGCTGCGGCTGCGCACGCCCATCGAGGCGGGAGTGCGGGTGGTGTACCGCTCGGCGGTAGGGGCCTGGGCGGTGGAGCCGCTGGCGTTCAGCATTCGGCTGTAGAGGTTGGGGTGGGAGGGAAAGTCTGTCATGCTGAACGCAGTGAAGCACCTTATCACGTTGAGACAACATGCTCAGTCGTGATAAGGTGCTTCACTGCGTTCAGCATGACAAACGGGAAAATAGCCCGCTCTCGCCTCCCTACAGCACGGTTTCCTCGTGCAGGAAGTGGTCCATGGCGGAGAGCGTTTCCTGCGGGGCCGAGAGGTGGGGGAGGTGGCCGTTGGTTTCGATGACGACCATGCGGCTGTCGGCCAGCTGCTCGTTGATGTAGTGGCCCACGGCCAGCGGCGCGATGACGTCGTGGGCCGACTGGATGATGAGCGTGGGGATGGTGAGGAAGCCGAGCTCGGCGCGGGTGTCGGAGAAGAAGGTGACGCGGGCGAAGTGCTTGGCTATTTCGGGGTTGGTGCGCACGAAGCTGTTGGTGAGGCCCAGCACCAGCTCGGGGTTATCCTGCTGGCCCATCATCACGGGCGAGATGCCGTGCGACCAGCCGTGGTAGTCGGCTTCCATGGCCGCCAGCAGCTCGTTGATATCCTTCTGCTCGAAGCCGCCGGCGTAGCCAGCCTCGTTGATGAAGCGGGGCGAGGGCGCAATAAGCACCATCTTGGCGAAGCGCTGGGGCTCGCGCACGGCGGCAATTACGCCAATCATGCTGGCCACGGAATGGCCCACAAACACCACATCGTGCAGGGCCAGGGCGCTGAGCACGCCCAGCAGGTCGGTGGCATGGCCCTCAAGGGTGCTGTGGGTGGTGGTGGGCTGGTAGGCGTTGAGGTCGGACTGACCGGCCCCCACCAGGTCGAGCAGGATAACCTGGTACTGGTCCTCAAAGGCGGGGGCCACGAGGCGCCAGTCGTGTTGGTCGCCGCCGAGGCCGTGCAGGAACACGATGGCTCGGGTGCCGGGGCCGGAAGCGCCGGAAATGGTAACGTTGCTGCGGTCGAGAATAGAGGTATTGGATGGACTCATTGGGTGGGGGCGTTGATAAGATTAGGTAATTGGGCGGGCTAACATACTACATAATTCAGCTTATTGGATTGATGACATGATTAATGGTATTGCTAAATGTTTTGAGGCTACTACGTGCCTTTTTCGTTATAACAATTAGTCAGAGTATTACTGAGAATAATTGCCGGGCTTCACATAAGGGAGATTACCGGCGATAGTGGCCATTGCCTCTGATTGAAGGGATTGCCCGGCGACCATTGCTGCTAGAACTCACGCAGGTCCAACGATGAGCGCCCTCCCCAGCGCGGCCCTGGAAGACCTGCTGGCGGAGCTGCTGGACGAAGGCGCACCCTCGACGAGGACATGAAAGCCTTCAAGCTGCTCGACCGCCCGCTCTACGACGGCTACACGCAGGCCCGCAAGATTATCAACTCCGGCGGCGGCAGCGGCAAGGAGAAACCAGTCGCGGCGTAAGTTTCGGCCGGATTGGAAATGAAGCCGCCCGCTTCCGGTTGGGGAGCGGGCGGCTTTTTTGTGTAACAACCTAGCGTTGCTTTGGTATTTGGAGCAATATGGCCTTGTCTCTTTGCTCCGGATTGATTTTTAGATTTTGCAGTATGTTATCGGCCTTTCCGTGCCCTAACTCTTTGGCTTGTTCTAAAAGCGTTATGCCTTCCCCGTATCTCCCTAATTGAGTTAATAATTTCACCCCGTAATCGAAAATACCTTCTCTTGTCACGGGATGGTAAGTGACTATACCTTTCGAAATATCAATACTATAATAATCAGCAGCTACTTTTTTGCGCTTATACGAGGCAATAGTATTGATGTGGTAAATATTTATGGTTTGGTTGTTAGCCCAGCTTAATTTATCGATTACTCTGAAATCAATATTATCGACCAAAATTTCTTTCGTCGTATTTAGAATTTGGTCTGACACTACAACATAAGTTGCTCTTGCTTCGAATGATTCTGATAAATACCCTTTTAATCTTGCTGTATGCTTTTTATCAGGGCTTGTTTTCTTCTCTTTAAAATAGTCGCTAAAAACGATACCATTAGATATTATTTTCTGTTCAACTTTCTGAAATTGGTCATCTGAATAGCCTAGAGACTCACAACAGCCTCTTATGCCCTTTGAAAACAAGCCGAGCAATTCTTCTTTCTGCTGGTGCTGATTAAGGGTAAGTAGATGGTTGAAATCGCAGAAAGCATAATAGACTTGGCAAAGCCCTTCTTCTTTGACAATCCCGTCTAATGCTCTAACTGTAGTTATATTGACAATAAGACGCCAAATATTATTACCAATAACAAGCTTGTTTGGCAAGTATATATTGAAAAGGTCGCTTATCAATCCACAGGATTTGAACGCTTCTTTCTGTTCATTAGAGAAAGTTTCATTGCGAGTGGATTTGTAGACGCGAAATTGTACGTCCTGTAAGTACTTGCCCATGTTCTATAATATCTTCTCAAGGTTGCCCAACTTTACTTTCGCGCCGGCCGCGCCCCCATCACAAACACCAACACACCGCCCTTCGCCACGTCCTGCTGCGCCAGAAACGGCTGCGTCAGCTTTTGCCCGTTGAGGGTGACTTGCTGCACGTAGACGTTTTTGGCGCTTTGGTTTTTGACCTGGATGGTGAAGGATTGGCCGTTTTCGAGGTGCAGGATGGCGCCGTGCACGAGGGGACTGCCAAGGGCGTACTGGCCCGAACCGGGGGCGACGGGGTAGAAGCCGAGGGCCGAGAAGAGGTACCAGGCGCTCATCTGGCCGCAGTCGTCGTTGCCACCGAGGCCGTCGGGGGTGGGATGGTACTGGCGGGCGAGGATGTTGCGGACCTGGGCCTGGGTTTTCCAGGGCTGGTCGGTGTAGTTGTAGAGGTAGGCGGCGTGGTGGGCGGGCTCGTTGCCGTGCACGTAGCCCCCGATGATGCCCTCGCGGGTGATGTCCTCGGTTTCGGCGAAGAACGAGTCGGGCAGGTGCATGCTGAAGAGTGAATCGAGGTGGGGCACGAAGCGGCGGTTGCCCCCCATGCGGGCAATGAGGCCGGCGGGGTCGTGGGGCACAGCGAGGGTGTAGTTCCAGGCGTTGCCCTCGATGAAGCCCTGGCCGTTGGTGCTCAGCACGTCGAACTTGGGGCGGAAGCTGCCGTCGGCCAGGCGCGGGCGCATGGCGTTGGCGCGCGGGTCGAACACGTTTTGCCAGTTGGCGGCGCGCTTGCTGAATTCCTGGTAGATATCCGCGTGCCCGAGCTTTTGGGCGAGCTGGGCGATGCACCAGTCGTCGTAGGCGTATTCGAGGGTGGTGGAGACGGAGGTGCCGCTGCGCTCGTTGGGCACGTAGCCGCGGTCGATGTAGTCGGCCAGGCCGTCGTACCAGCGGTGGCGGGCGGTGGCCACGCAGGCGGCCAGGGCGCGCTCGGCCTGAGCGGGCGGCACGGCACCGTTGAGCACGGCATCGACCACCACGGAGGTGCTGTGGTAGCCGCTCATGCACCAGTTTTCGTTGGCGTGGTGGCTCCAGACGGGCAGCATGTGCTCGGCGCTCTGGTCGTAGTGGGCCAGCATGGATTGCACCATGTCGGCGTTGCGGCGGGGCTGGATGAGGTTGAAGAGCGGGTGCAGGGCCCGGAAGGTGTCCCAGAGCGAGAAGGTGGTGTAGTTCACGAAGCCCTCGGCGCGGTGGGTTTGCTGGTCGAGGCCGCGGTACTGGCCGTCGGCGTCCTGGTACACGGTGGGGCTGAGGCAGGCGTGGTAGAGGGCCGTGTAGAAGTTCTCCTTATCGGCTCGGTTGGGCGTTTGGATGGTGATTTTGCTCAGTTCCTGCTGCCAGAGCTGCTGACCGGCGCGGCGGGTCTGCTCGAAGTTCCAGCCGGGCAGCTCGGCGCGCATGTTGGCCAGCGCGCCGGCCGCGCTCACGGGCGAGAGGGCGAATTTTACCTTGATTTTCTCGCCCGCCACGGTGCTGAAATCGAAGTAGAGGCGCAGCTGGCGGCCGGCCTGCTCGGGCCAGTTTTTGGTTTGGTCGAAGCGGCCCCAGAAGCCGCGGTATGCTTCCTTGGGGTCGTATTTGCGGGCGCCGTAGGTCTTGAAGGGCTTCGAGAACTGCATGGCGAAGTACTCGGTGCGGGTGCGGCCCCAGCCGGTGGTTTGGCGGTAGCCGGTCACGAGCGAGTCGTTTTCGATGCGCACATAGCTCCACACGTTTTTGTCGGGGTAGTTGTAGATGCCGGCCATCATGTCCAGGATGATGTGCGCCGGCTCGGTGCCCGGAAACGTGTATTGGTGGAAGCCCACGCGGGTGGTGGCCGTGAGCTCGGCGAGGATGTTGTGGTCATCGAGCTTCACCCGGTAGTAAGCCGGCTCGGCCACCTCGTTCTGGTGCGAAAAGGCAGAGCGGTAGCCGCGCTCGGGGTGGTCGGCGGTGCCGGGGTTGAGCTGGAGCGGGCCGGTGGTGGGCATGAGCAGGAAGTCGCCCAAATCGGAGTGCCCCGTGCCGCTGAAGTGCGTGTGGCTGAAGCCGACGATGGTTTTGTCGTCATAGTTGTAGCCCGCGCAGTACTTGTAGATGTCGGGGTTGTACTTGCCGTTCAGCTCGTAGCTGAGGGTGTCGGTATCGGGCGATAGCTGCACCATGCCGAAGGGCACGGTGGCGCCGGGGTAGGTATGGCCCATCTTCTGGGTGCCCACCAGGGGGTGCGCGTACTGCACGAGGTTTTCGGGCTGGGCAATGGGCTTTTGGGCGGAGGCGGCAGATGCAGCGAGGAGCAGCAGGGGCATCAGAAGGTGCTTCATGCTGCCAAGATAGCGCCACTCACGAGACCCCTACAGGGCGGGCCCTTCTCCTCAGGAGAGGGGAGCCACGACGGCGCAAGTTGTGGCTGAAGTATGTCTTAGCTGGCGCTAAAGGGCTACGCTGAAAAGCCGGTAGCCCTCGGTGGTACGGATGAATGCGAAATGCTGCTGGTGTTCGTAATTCCTTTTGCCTGAGGCGTCATCTTCATTGACCACAACGTTAAAAGCTGGGTATTTTTCCTGAAAAGGCGCGCCACAATCGGTAAGGAAAGGCCGGAATCGAGGGCCGTTAAAGATGAGGTTGTTGAATTCCTCAGCGGAAATTTCAACGTTTTTTGTGCCGAACTGCAAGCGGCCCAGCTTCGGGAGCAGCGCAGGCTGGTAGAATTTCTTCACGAAAGCCGCCGGCTCAAAATGCGGCCAGCCGCGGAATGGCTTCCCGGCCACGGCCAATTCCGCAAAGCACAGCGGTGCTACTTTTTCGGCCGGGCCGGTGAGCACGGTCGGCACAAACACTTCGTAGAACCAATGAGTGAATTCTTTCTCATAGTCTGTGAACGTGTATCGGTCGCCGTTCACGGCGCGAAAAGTGCGGGTGGTGGCGGTGTCAACGGCCGTGGCGTTGATACGTAGCGAGTACCAGTTGAGGTTGGCCAACTGGTCTTCGGGCAGGTTGTCGGCCAGCACTTCGTTGCGCGTATTGATGAGCACATTCCGGCCGCCTACCCAAATGGCGTGCTCGCATTGAATAGTGTCTTTTTCCCCGCTTATACATTTGAGATGCGCCCCGATGCGGGCGGCTGCCAGCCCATTATGGAACGGCATTACGGTATTATAAATCGCGGGAATGCTAACGTGACCCGCGCTGTCGAAAAAGCCCATGCGGTACCTCTTACGGTCCCGAAAACGGATTTTGCCTTCGCTCTCACAGTCGAACGTGTAATCGAACATATACACGCTGTCGCGGCCCACCGGGCGGCCGTTTTTCAGCAGGTAATATTGTTTCTGAGTTGCGTCCTCATTGACTGCCATGATGTGCCGAAACTTCTGTGCATCGCTGAAACTGCCGAACTTGGCTGGAGTACGGATACGCCCAGCCGCGTCTTTGTAGCCGAATAAGTAATGGTCCTTCTGCTGTTTCTCGAACCGCGTCCATACGCTGTCGGCCTGCGTTTGGGCAGCGGCGCTAACTGAAACAACGAGGAGCAGCAGGGGCAGGAGTTTCTTCAGCTTCTTCATGCTGGGTGGCAAATGAGGAGGCAATATCCAGTAATTTGAGCCATGAATAACTGCCTACACTGCGGCGCTGAAACTGCGAACCCCAAATACTGCTCCCGGTCACACGCGGCCATTCATACCAACCAACAAGCGCCCAAGCGGCAACTGACGCGCCAATGCGCGGAATGCGATACCCTGATTCCAGGCAGCCGTCAGTTTTGCGCGGTACATGGTAAGCGTAAGGCCGATTATCGCCTGTTAACTGTGGCGCAGCTCAAAGCAAAGGATGCCATTAAGCACCCCAGCTATTACCGGGGCTACCTCAATAGCATCACGCGGCTGCTCAATGAGCATCGCCCTCGCGTTTGTCAGGCATGTGGCTACGCTAAGCACGTGGAGTATTGCCACAAGCAGCCAATAAAATCCTTTCCCGATTCGGTCACTGTGCAAGCTGTGTCGGGCCCGGAAAATATTTTGCTGCTGTGCCCCAACTGCCATTGGGAATACGACCACGGCCTGCTAGCAGAACACCCCGCACTACTCAGCTAATTAAAGCAAGCGGCGCGGGGTGTAACTATGTGAGCCTGACAGGAATCCAACCTGTACTCTAGCCCTTAGGAGAGGCTTGCTTTATGCAGTTAAGCTACAGGCCCAGGTAATAGCAGTGCCTGACAAAGATAACGCAAGTCCGCCAATACGAGGTTCAGCCCTACATCTTATACAGCAGCGCGATGCCGAACGAGAGCGCCGTGAGAATCAGCCCCACCATGAAGATGGTGTAGCTGGTGCGCAGCAGGCGGTACTTGCGCGTGAGCACCTCGCCGAGGTAATAAATATCCGTCACCATGTTGGTGTAGAGCATGTCCTTGGTGCGCATCAGCTCGCGCATGCCACCCTGGAAGTTATCGAGATTGAGCTTGGTGAACTGCCCGAAGAACAGCAGGTTGACGCGGCGGTTGGTGGCGATTTCGGGGCTCTTTTTCAGCCAGGCGAAACTGGTCACGTCGGGCTGGGCCGAGAGGATGGCCGTGATAACCGAGCCCAAAGCCGTGACCAGCAGGATGCTGATGGGAATGCCCAGCACCGGGTTGCCGCTCATCATGGGGCCCAGGGCGCCGGCTTTGCCCATTTTGGCGCCCAGGTAGGTGATGATAACCGACATGAGCACGGCGTTGAGCTGAATCATCATGCTGGCTTTTTTGTCGGCCATGTCGCTCAGCTTCATATGGTTCGAGTACATGGTGCGGAACATGGTTTCGATGCCCCGCTTGGGCTCGGCGAAGGTGTCGGACTTCTCCTTGGTCTTTTTCTTGTCCTTCTTCTCCTTCTTTTTAAGGTGGTCGCGCTGGTCCTCAATGTTCTTTTTCAGCGCCTTCTTGTACCGGGCCTTGCCGGCTTCGGACAGGTACTTGTGGGCCAGCATGAAGTTGAGCTGCAGCTCGGTCCACTCCGGCGTGGAATAGGTTTTGTTGAGCACCAGTTCCCACTCGGTGCGCAGCAGCTCGGCGCGGGAGCGGTAGTCGTCGCGCGCCAGGTTGCTCATGTCGGCATCGGAGAGCAGCTTTTGCAGCTCGGTTTCGGGCGGCGAGTCGCGGTGCGTGGTTTTTATCAGCTCCTGAATCAACTCAATGCGGGCCTTGGGCAGGCCGTGCTCGCTGAGCCAGGCCCCGGCGCGCTCCATGCTGCGGAACTCGTGGCCGTCGTATACATCAATGTAGCCAGCGTCGTGAAACCAGGCGGCCAGCAGCAGGTTTTCGGTGTCCTCGTCGCTGAGCTGGGCGGCGGGGGCCAGGGCGCGGCACTCCTTCACCACGGCCTCTGTGTGGCCCAGGGTGTGGTAGGTGAGCTTGGCCGGGAGCTCTTTGCCAAACAGGTCGGTGATGTAGGCCTGCGCCTCTTTCACCAGGGCCGAAGCTTTGGCTTTGGGTGTTTTGTCGGCCTCAGCTTCCAGCGGCAGCTCGGTGGCAGGGGCGGGCGGGGCAGCCGGAACCGGCTTTTCTACCTGCGCCGTTGGCGCGGGCGCGGCCGATGATTCAGCGGTTTCGGGGGTAATTTCTTTCATGGTACGCGAAGCTACGGCCGGCGCATTGGGCTGGTCCGCCGGCTTTCAACGCGAAGCGCGGGCCGGAAGTTAAAAACTGGGCCAAACCGCACCGCCGTGCTTTGCGTAACGGGCGCTACAGCGCCGGCCCTCAGCCGGGCGGGCGCGTTATTTCTAGTATTTGCCCGGGCCCTGCGGCGTGGCCCATTCCTCGCCTCGTAAATTTATTTCATGCACCTACTTCGCCGCCTCACTTTTCTGCTTGCCTGCTCCCTGCCGTTGGTCGCCACTGCGCAACAAGCGGCGCTCAAAACCCCCAAAGAGCCTAAGGAGCCCCGCGGGACCCAACGGGAGATGCCTTCGCCCGGCGAGTCGGACCAGAACCCGCACGTCAGCCGGCCCAACTACCGCCGCGCCGGTGTGAACTGGCAGAAGAACATTCCGCCCGATTCCAGCCGTATCCGCTACCGCGTGTTCCTGATTGGCGACGTGGGCAACCCCATTCCGAAGGCCAAGGGCGGTGAACCCAGCCTGAACTACCTGCGCCAGCGCATCATGCAGGCCGGTAAAAACAGCACGACCATCTTCCTGGGCGACAACGTGTACAACTTCGGCATGCCCGAAGAAGGTGCCTACGACCGCAAAAACGCCGAGGAGCGCCTCACGGCCCAGCTCGACATCTTCCGGGGCTATACCGGCGAGAAATACATGACGCCCGGCAACCACGACTGGATTCAGGGCGCGGCCGGCGGGCTGGCCCAGGTAAACCGCGAGCAGGCCTTCGTGGAGCAGTATATGCGCAAGGATTCGACGGCCTTTGCCTACACCGGCGACTTTTTCCTGCCCCGCGACGGCTGCCCCGGCCCGTTTGAGGTGCGCGTGCAGGACGACCTGGTGCTCCTCGCCCTCAACTCGCAGTGGTTTCTGACCCCGCCCACCAACCGCCCGTTCGGCCTGAACGGGGCTTGCGGGGCCGATAACAACGACGACGTATTTGCGGCGCTGGAAGAAATTATTGCCCGCAACAAGGACAAGCACATCATGGTGTTTGCCCACCACCCGTTGTTTTCCGACGGTATTCACGGCGGCTACTTCACACTGGCCGACCATATTTTCCCGCTCAGCATCGTGCTCAAATACGCGTTTGTGCCGCTGCCAATCATTGGCTCCATTTATCCGTTTGCGCGGAAATATGGTGGCATCAGCCAGGATATTCCGCACCCGCTGTACCAGGCCTACCGCAAAGGCTTGCTCGATATTTTCGCCAAATACCCCAATGTGGTGTACGCTGCCGGGCACGAGCACAACCTGCAATACTATACCGAAGGCAGCACGCACTTCATCACCAGCGGTTCGGGCTGCAAAACCCAGCACGTGAAGCCCGGCGACGGCGGCGGAGCGCTGTTCTCGGACAAGGAGAAGGGTTTTGCCGAGGTGAATTACTATGACGACGGCCAGGTGTGGGTTGAATACTTCATTCCGGAAGGCAACGGGCAGACGGCCCGCCGCGTGTTCCGCACGCCCATGTATGCCAAAACCACGGGTACCATTGCCACCACGCCCGCCCAACCCATCTCCGAAACGGCCCTGACCACCACCAACGGCCTGCCTGGCGGCAAGAAGCTGCCCCAGACCGAGGAGGCCATCAAGGAGAAGAAGAAGGACAAGGACAAGAAGAAGGAAAAAGAGGCCGCCGCCATTGCCAAAGCCCCGATTCCGACCAAGCGCCCCGATTTCCGCGACAGCTCGGTGACGGTGGCCATCAACCCGAACTACAACAAGCACGGCGGCTTCCACAACTGGCTGCTGGGTGAGCATTACCGCAAGGAGTGGGCCACGCCCGTGAAGTTCCCCACCCTGGACCTGGCCAACGACAAGGGCGGCCTGATGCCCTACAAAACCGGCGGCGGCAAGCAAACCGCGTCGTTGAAAGTGCGCAACGAGGAGGGCCACAACTTCACCCTGCGCGGCATCGACAAAGACCCCGCCGCCGTGCTGCCCGAGCAGTTGCGCACCGGCCTGGCCAAGGCCGTGCTGCAGGACCAGATTTCGGCCCAGCACCCGTACGCCTCGTTTGTGCTGCCGCCGCTGGGCACGGCCGCCGGCATTCTGCACACCAACCCCACGCCCGTTTACATTCCGCAGGACCCCTTGCTGGGGCAGTACTACGCGCAGTTTGCCAACCTGCCGGCCGCGTTGGAAGAAGATTCCAAAGACAACCAGGACAACGTGGCCAGCCTCGGCTTCGCCAAAAACCTGGTGGGCACCGAGAAAATGTTGAGCCGCCTGCTCGACGACAACGACAACCAGGTCAACCAGAAGGCTTTCGCCCGCTCGCGCCTCTTCGATATGTGGATTGGCGACTGGGACCGCCACGAGGACCAGTGGCGCTGGAGCGAGGTGAAGGACAAGGAGGGCGACCGCACCTTCACGGCCGTGCCCGAGGACCGCGACATTGCCTTCTTTAAAGGCGATGGTGTGCTGCCCTATCTGATTTCGCGCAAGTTCGCTATCCGCAACTTCCAGAACTTCGGCTACGACTACGCCGACTTCCGCGGCCTGAACCAGACCGGCATGAGCAACGACCGGGTGTTCATGAGCGCCGTGACCCGCGAGGACTGGATTAAGGAAGCCGAGTACATGAAAACTCACCTCACCGATGAAGTGATTGAGACGGCTTTTCTGGAGAAGTGGCCCAAGCAGATTTATGACCTGCACGGCAAGGAAATCATTGCCAAGCTGAAAAGCCGCCGCGACCTGCTACCCAAGCTGGCCGGCGACTACGCCGACGTGCTGGCCGAAATAGTGGAAGTGCGCGGCTCGAAAAAGAACGAGAAGTTCACCGTGGAGCGCCTGAATAATCGCAAAACCCACGTGGTAATGCAGAAGATTAACAAGGATGGCAAGCTGACCAAAATCCTCTACGACCGCACCTTCGACGACAACGTGACCGACGAGGTGCGCCTCTACGGCATCAGCGGCAAGGACGTGTACGATGTGAAGGGCGATGTGAACCGCGGCGTGAAGCTGCGCATCATCGCGGGCACGGGCCACGACTCCATCACCACCCGCGACCACGTGGGCGGCCTGCTCCACAAAACCCAGATTTACGACGCCGACACCGGCAACGTCATCAACGCCAGCTCCGAAGCCCGCAAGCGCCTGGAGCCCGGCTACGAGGTGAGCCGCTACGACTACCCGCACCGCTTCGACCTCAAGGACTACCGCCTCGACTACGTGGGGCCGGCCCTGTACTTTGGCTATAATATTGACGATGGCATCCTGCTGGGCGGCGGCGTGACCTACCGCCACTACGGCTTCCGCCGCGAGCCGTACTCGTGGGAGCAGACCATCACGGCCAACTTCGCGCCGGCCCGCGATGCCTACAATATTCGTTATTCGGGGCATTTTACCCGCATCTTTAAGAAGACCGATTTGCACATCGCGGCTCAGTTCTACGGCCCGCAGCTGCTGTACAACTTCTTCGGCATCGGCAACAACACGGCCAATCTGGCCACCGAGGACGAAACCCGCGGCGTAGTCACCAACCGCACCGTGAACAGCGCCTACCGCGTGCGCTTCGACCGCTTCACCATCGCGCCCACCTTCGAGCGCCGGCTGTTCAGCTTCCTCAAATTCGGCATTGGGCCGCAGTACGACCAGTTCCGCATCGAGAAAGACCCCATCGGCTCGGTCATCAAAGACAGCCTGACCAACAAAAACGGCGTAACCACCTACGAAAACCGCCGTTTCGGCGTGCGCTCCTCCGATTTCCAGACCAACCAGTACCTCGGCGGCCTGGTGTACCTGAACCTCGACGCCAGCTCATCGGCCAAAAACCCCCGCATCGGCCTGCGCTGGTACAACGAGTACCAGTACAACTGGCAGCTCAACCAAGAAAGCCTGAGCTTCGGACGCTTCAGCTCGGAGGTGCGGGCCTACCTCACGCCCAATTTCCCCTTCCACCTGACGTATGCCGGCCGCATCGGCTACCAGCACAACTACGGCGACTACCGCTTCTACCAGGCCAACACGCTGGGCGGCACCACCAACCTGCGCGGCTACCGCCGCACGCGCTTCGCGGGCCGCACGGCCATCTACGCCAACTTCGAGCCGCGCCTGGAGCTGTTTTCCTTCAACGCCTACCTCTTCCCCGGCAAGTTTGGCGTGATGGGCCTGGCCGACATCGGCCGTGTGTATTCCGACAATGACACCGGCACCTACACCGGGCTCAATGCCTTCCACAGCGGTTTTGGCGGCGGTGTTTACGTCGACATCCTCAAGGCCGCCATCATTAACGCCACCTACTCGGTAGGGGAGGAGAAACTGGTGTTTGTTGGGTTCGATTTCCTGTTTTAAGCAGAAGCCCCGCCCCGCAAATTCGGTAAATAACGAAAAATGGCAGTAGAGACAGGTTTTCCTGTTTTTACTGCCATTTTTCGTTTTTATTGGGCAAATTAATAAATGATTTGATAATAAAACTGCGAAAACGTAACCTTTTTTTCATAAGTTAGTATCCCGATTCAACCATTTTTTACCTTATCGCCCAACTCTTACATGAACAAACTTTACTTCTCTGCGCTGGCCCTGCTGGGCAGCGCCGCTCCCGCCCTGGCTCAGGATGCTTTACGCCTTGCGTCAGTCACCATAAAGGAAACGACCACCCCCATCACGCACCGCGCCTGCGGCACCATGGAAGTGCTGGCCGCCCAGCTCGCCGCCGACCCCGCCCAGGCCCAGCGTATGGCCAAAATCGAAGCCCAGACTCAGCAACTGCTGGCTAACCCGGCCCTGCAACGCAGCACGGCTGGCACGGTCATCATCCCGGTGGTGGTGCACGTGCTCTACAACACGGCCGCCCAGAACATCTCCGACGCCCAGGTGCAATCGCAGATTGCCGTGCTGAACGAAGATTACCAGAAGCTGAACGCCGACTACACCAAAACGCCCGGCATCTACGCCGGCCTGGTGGCCAACGCCAACGTGCAGTTTGTGCTGGCCAAGCGCACCCCCACCGGCGCGGCCACTACCGGCATCATCCACAAATCCACCAAAACGTCGTCGTGGAGCACCAACGATGCCGTGAAAAACTCCAAGCGCGGCGGCGACGATGCCTGGGATGCCACCAAATACCTCAACCTGTGGGCTTGCAACCTGGGCCAGGGCCTGTTGGGTTACGCCCAGTTCCCCGGCGGCTCGGCCAGCACCGACGGCGTGGTGATTCTGTATTCGGCCTTCGGCAGCCGCGCCAAGTACGCGGCCGGCACCTACACCAGCAGCTACGACTTGGGCCGCACCGCCACCCACGAAGTAGGCCACTGGCTGAACCTGCGCCACATCTGGGGCGATGACTCGGGCGCCTGCACCGGCTCGGACCAGGTGGCTGATACCCCCAACCAAGGTGCCGAAAACTACGGCTGCCCGGCCTTCCCGCATGTGTCGTGCTCCAACTCGGGCGACATGAGCATGAACTACATGGACTACGTGGACGATGCCTGCATGTACATGTTCTCGACCGGCCAGAGCCAGCGCATGAACGCACTGTTTGCCGCTGGTGGGGCCCGCGTGGGCCTGCTCACCTCTCTGGGCGGCACCGCGCCACGCGCGCTGGCCACGTCTTCGCCCGCTTCGTTCTATCCTAACCCCGCCTCCGACGTGCTGACGCTGGACCTGCCTGCTGGTGCCGATGCTGCCCAGTACGCCGTGCGCGTGTTCGACTTCACCGGCCACGAAATGACCCAGGCGCGCTACGATGGCCGGGGCCAGGTACGCGTGAGCGACCTGCCCAAGGGCCTGTACTACGTCACCATCGGCACCGGAGCCGAGGTAAGCCGCCAGCGCTTCGAGAAGGAGTAGCGGTTTCTGGTTTTTACTTGCGCGCCGCCTTGCCCTTCGGGCAGGGCGGCGTTGTTTTAAGGAGGTGGTTTAGAGTCGGTGAGCGACAGAAAGCTGAGGGCGAAGCAAAAATATGTTGGGCCGTAGGATGGACAACAGCCAAATTTTCTGGGTTGAATATTAAACAATATTAAAATTGTTTAATGAATTACAAATAATGCAAGCTATGCCAGAATTATGTTGAAAATGTTGCAATATTTTCAATAGATTGCCGGTCCAAAAAACATTTTCACCACCAAACCCCCATTTGAATGAAAACAAATGTTTACGCTGCTGCGCTGGGCCTTCTAGGCCTTGCGCTCAATTCCAATTCGGCCAGTGCGCAGGCACCTGCTCCCCACCGTACCTGTGCTTCGGTTGAAGTGCTTCAGCAGCAGCTTGCTGCCGACCCCGGCCTGGCCCAGCGCATGGCCGCCATCAACAGCCAAGCACTGCAGTTTGCCAAAACCAACCAGGCCACCAACGCCACTGCCGCCGTCACGGTGACCATTCCGGTGGTGGTGCACGTGCTCTACAGCACGGCCTCCGAAAACATTTCCGATGCCCAGATTCAGTCGCAGATTGACGTGCTGAACGAGGACTACCACAAGCTGAACGCCGACTACACCAAAACCCCCAGTGCCTTTGCCGGCCAGGTGGCCGATGTAGGCATCCAGTTTGTGCTGGCCAAGCGCAACCCGAGCGGCCTCGCCACCACGGGCATCGAGCGCAAAAGCAGCACCATCACCAGCTGGGGCACGGCCGATAAAATCAAGAAGGTCAGCACCGGCGGCCTCGATGCCTGGCCCATGGGCCAGTACCTCAACCTGTGGGTGGGCACCATCGGTGGTGGCATCCTGGGCTACGCCCAGTTTCCCGGCGGCGCGGCGGCTACCGACGGCGTAGTGATTTCGCCCGTGTACTTCGGCCGCACCGGCACCGTGACCTCGCCCTACAACCTGGGCCGCACCGCCAGCCACGAAGTAGGCCACTGGCTGAACCTGAACCACATCTGGGGCGATGACTCCGGGGCCTGCACCGGCACCGACAACGTAGCCGATACTCCCAACCAGGGTGCTGAGAACTACGGCAAGCCTGTATTCCCGCACGTGTCGTGCTCGAACGGCCCGAACGGTGACATGTTTATGAACTACATGGACTACGTGGATGACAACGCCATGTTCATGTTCTCGACCGGCCAGAGCTCGCGCATGAACGCGCTGTTTGGCACCGGCGGTGCCCGTGTGGCCCTGCTCTCGTCGATGGGTGGCGTGGCTCCTTCGGGCGGTTCCTGCCCCACGCCGGCCAGCCTGGCTGCCAGCAGCCTCACCAACACCTCGGCCACGGTATCGTGGGGCGCAGCTACCGGCGCGCTGTCCTACAACCTGCAGTACCGCGTGTCGGGCGGCAGCACCTGGACCACGGTTAACCAGACGGCCACCAGCAAATCCCTCACTGGCCTCACCGCCGGCACCACCTACGAGTACCAGGTGCAAACGGTGTGCAGCGGCAGCAGCAGCGCCTACAGCGGCATTGCCACCTTCACCACCACGGGCGGCACCGTTACCTACTGCGCCAGCAAGGGCACCAGCGTTTCGTATGAGTACATCGACTACGTAGCCCTGGGCAGCATCAGCCGTACGTCGGGCGCCGATGCCGGCTACTACAACGGCACGGCCAGCAGCACTAGCCTCGCGGCCGGCTCGGCCCAGACCATCAGCTTCTCGGCCGGTTTCACGGGCTCGGCCTACTCGGAGTACGTGAAAGTGTACATCGACTACAACCAGAACGGCGTGTTCACCGATGCCGGTGAACTGGTGGTGAATGCTGCCGCCAGCACGGCCGCAACAACCCGCACGGGCTCCTTCACGGTGCCCACCACGGCCAAGAACGGCGTTACCCGCCTGCGCGTGGTGATGAGCGACAACAGCGCCACCACCAGCTGCGGCAGCTACAGCTACGGCGAAACCGAGGACTACACGGTGAACATCACCGGTGGTGCCCGCCTCGACGGCACCACGGTACGCACCAGCGGTGCCGCCGGCCTGGCCGACCAGTACACGCTGTACCCCAACCCGGCCACCAGCGTGTTGACCATTGCCCGCCCGCTGAACATGGACCCCGAGCAGGCATTCACGGTGCGTGTGTACGACGTGCGTGGCAGCGAAATCAAGGGCCTGTCCTTCGTGGATGGCCAACTGAACGTGGCCTCGCTGCGCACCGGCATCTACACGCTGAGCGTGAGCGACGGCAGCAAGACCTCACACCAGCGCTTTGTGAAAGAATAACATAGCAATAGCCTTTTCGAGCTACTGAAAACAAGAAGCCCCGGCCAGTTGGTCGGGGCTTTTTTGTGTATGGGGGTAAGCAACGGCTAAAGCGCATAACCTTTTCCTAACCTGCCGGGTAAGCAAAAGCCCGTTAGCTTCGCCCCCATGAAAACCCTCTATCTCCTTCGCCACGCCAAATCCAGCTGGAGCTTCGATGAGCTCAGCGACCAGGAGCGCCCCCTCAACGACCGCGGCCGCGACGATGCCCCTATGATGGGTCAGGCCCTGGCCAAGCGCCGCATCTGCCCCGATGTGATTGTGAGCTCGCCCGCCGTGCGCGCCATGAGTACAGCCGTGCTGGTGGCCCGCGAAATGCAGTACCCGCACGATAAAATCGTGGTCGAGTCCGGCATCTACGGAGCTGATGTGGACGATTTCCTCGCCATTCTCAAAGGTTTGCCCGATTCAGCCGCCTCGGCCCTGGTGGTGGGCCACAACCCCACCATCACCGAAACGGCGAATGCCCTTTCGCCCTCCAGCCTCAACGAGATGCCCACCGCCGCCGTGGTGTGCCTGCGCTTCGAGTGCGAGCAGTGGGCGGAAATAAGTAAGGTGAACGCCGAGTTTTATTTCTACGACTACCCGCGTAATGCGGAGTAACCAGCTGTCATTGCGAGGAGGCACGACGAAGCAATCCGTCCTGTAAATGCCAGATACTTTCTTCTGCGACAAGCCTTTTTGTGGATGCAGCCGTAAAGGGCGGAAATCCATCAAATAAGCTGGTCGCTAAAAGAAGTGTCCGGCATTGACAGGACGACGAATTGCTGCGTTTCGCTGTGCTTCACTCGCAATGACAAAACCACCCATGAAAACCCTTTCCCGCGACCTGAGCTGGCTGCGTTTCAACGCCCGCGTGCTGCAGGAAGCCCAGAGTGATGCCGTGCCGCTGCTGGAGCGCCTCAAGTTCCTGGCCATTTTCAGCAGCAACCTCGATGAGTTTTTTAAGGTGCGCGTGGCCACGCTGCGGCGGCTGACCAAGCTGAAGAAGAAAACCCGCGCCCGGCTAGGCGAAAGCCCCAAGCGGCAGCTCAAAGCAGTGCTGGCCGAAGTGGCGCGGCAGCAGGAAGAGTTCGGGGCCACGTTCCGCGAACAGCTGTTGCCCGAGCTCAACCGCCACCACATTCACCTGCTGAGCGAGGCCGAGCTCACCGACAAGCAGCGCGAATGGACGGCCCGCTACTTCGAAAAAAACGTGCGCGACCTGCTCTCCCCCGTGGCGCTTGATGACACCCTGCACCACCTCTTTCTCAAGGACCAGGCCGTCTACCTCACCTTCTTCCTGAGCCAGCCCCACGCTGCCGCCGGCAAAGCCAAAAACAAGCATGCCGACGAGCGGGTGTTGATAATGGAGCTGCCCACCAGGCGCCACGGCGGCCGCTTCGTGCGCCTGCCCGATGAGGGCGAGGAGCGGTACGTGCTGTTTCTGGACGACGTAATCCGGGTGGGGGCACCCAGCTTGTTTCCGGCGTATGCGCAGGTGGAAGTCAACGCCATCAAACTCTCACGCGATGCCGAGCTGGACATTGAAGAAGAGGTTTCGGGCGATTTGATGGAGAAAATCCGCAGCAGCCTGGCCAAGCGCGCCACCGGTTTCCCGGCCCGCATGCTCTTCGACCCGCAGATGCCCAGGGAAGTCCTGCGCGCCATCAAGCAGAAAACCGGCATCACCGACGAGGAACTGGTGGAAGGCAGCCGCTACCACAATTTTCGCGACTTCTTCGGCTTTCCCGATTTTGGCGAGGCCGATTTTCATTACCCGGCCCGGCCCGCGCTGCCGCACCCCACGCTGCCGCGCACGGGCAGCCTGCTGGCGGCCATCGCCCAGCGCGACCACCTGCTGCACCCGCCCTACCAGTCGTTCGACTACGTGACGCGCCTGCTGCGCGAAGCCGCCGCCGACCCGCGCGTGTCCGGCATCAGCATCACGCTCTACCGCGTGGCCAGCAAAAGTGCCGTGGTGAAAGCCCTGCTCAAAGCCGCCAAAAACGGCAAGCAGGTGACGGTGGTGGTGGAGCTGAAAGCCCGGTTCGATGAGGAGTCCAACCTGTTCTGGGCCGATAAGCTGAAGCGGGCCGGGGCGCACGTCGTCTTCACCCCGCCCGAGCTCAAGGTGCACAGCAAGCTCCTGCTGATAACCCGCCGCGAGCCCGACGAAACCACGCGCCGCTACGGCTATTTCAGTACCGGCAACTTCAACGAAAGCACCGCCGACCTCTACACCGACCACGGCCTGTTTACGGCCGATGAGCGGCTGACTAAGGAATCGGCCGCCGTGTTTGAGTACCTGCACGACCAAACCACCGTGCCCGAGCTGCACCAGCTGCTGGTAGCGCCCTTCGGCTTGCGCCCCGGTCTCAATTCCCTTATTGATTACGAAATCAAGCAGGCCAAAAAAGGCCACGACGCCTACATCATTCTCAAGGTAAATGCCGTGGAGGATGAGGCCATGATTGCCAAACTCTACGAAGCCAGCCACGCCGGCGTGCGCGTCGAGCTCATCGTGCGCGGCATTGGCCGGCTGGTGCCGGGCCAGCCCGGCTTCAGCGAAAACATCAGCCAGCGCGGTATTGTCGACCGGTTTCTGGAGCACAGCCGCGTCTACGTTTTCGGCCACGGCGGCGAGGAAAAAGTCTACGTGTCCTCCGCCGACTGGATGACCCGCAATCTCGACCGGCGCGTGGAGGTAGCCTTTCCGATTCTGAATGATGAGCTGCGCGCCGAAGTGCGCCAGCTGCTCGATTTCCAGCGCAACGACAATGTGAAGGCCCGCGATTTCGAGAATGCGTTTATCCCGGCCGTGGAAGGAGAGAAGCCGCTCAGGGCACAGGAAGCGACCTATGCGTGGCTAAAGGGAGTGAAACGGCGGCAGCGAAAAATGTAGCGTGGACTCTGCGAGTCCGCGAGTGAGCGTAGCGAACAGCCGTAACCGCATACTATACGCCCAATGCTCGCTACGCTCGCTCGCGGACTCGCAGAGTCCACGCTACATTACTTCCGGCTGCGCTCGGCTTTCTGCAGCAGCTTCCGAGGCGGCACGATGAACAGGTCGAGGCTGGCGTAGGGCGTGCCGCCGAGCTGGCTGTCGATGAGGCGGTCGCGGGTGTTGTTGGTGCGGTCGAAGGCGTTGAACTGGTAGTTGTAGCGGTAGCCGGCCTCGATGCCCGTCCAGAGGAAGGACAGCAGCTCCCGCTCGTAGCGCAGGCGGAATTTCAGGTCAATCTGGCGCAGCTCCAGTGAGGTGACTCTGGGGTTATTGGGCGCGGCAAAGGCGTTGCGCAGCTTCAGGTTGTAGTTGTTGCTGGCCACTTCGTAGCCGGCAAACAGCAGCGAGCTGGGCGAGAGGTTGTGTCGCACCAGCACCCGGGCCGGAAACAGCGCTTCCACGCCCCAGCGCGGGTTGAAAGAGCGGTTGTACACCAGCACGGGGTAGATGCTCTGGCGGCCCAGCGTGTAGCCCAGCTGCACCCCCAGGCCCCACGCAAAGGTGGGGCTGCGCTTCCAGCCATAGATAAATTCGGAAGTGACTTTGAGGTAGTCGCTCACGCTGAGCTCGTCGGAATTATAGTCGCCGTTGAGTTCGGTTTTGGTGCGGAACAGGTACCAGTGCACCGCGTCCACGGGCCGAATCACGGCCAGCTGCGCCCCGATGATGCTCAGGCCCTTGTTCTCAATATTGCTGTAGAGGCCGTACTGGTCGGTAGTGGCGGGTGTGCTGAACTGGAATTCCTGCCGGTCGTAGTTCAGGCCCAGAATCAGTTTGAGGTGCGGGTGGTTGAGCAGCGGCGCGTAGGCCTTGACGACGAGGTTGGCGTTTTTACTGACTTGCGTGTTGTAGTCAGTGCCCCCGCCCACGGCCGTGCTTTTCAGGCTGAAGTTGCCCGGAATCCGCTCGTATTTCACAATCAGGCCCTTGCTTGGCCCCATGCCCACCACCTGCGAGTTGGCAAACGTCTGGGCATCGGAGCGCACGCCGGCCGTATCGAGCGGCGCGGGCGGCGGGTACACGGGAATGTCCTGGGCGGCGGCCCGGCCCAAGCCCAGCAGCAGCAAACCAACCAAACGAAGAAAACGCACCTGAAGCATAGCAGAAAGGGCCGGGCCTGATAAAGCCCGGCCCTCGCCCTTACGATAATATTCATGTAACGTTCATGCCCAACTGGCCCGGCAATGATTTGATAATGCCGCCGGGCTGATTGGGGTATTTGCTACTATTCGCTGGCCCAGGTATTGGCCTGGTAGGGGTAGCGTTGCTGGTGCAGGGCCACCACGCGCTTGCCCAGCAATTCGCGCAGCTCGTCCAGATTGGTGCGGTCCTGGGCCGAGATGAACACCACCGGGTCGTGCAGCTTGGCCATGTAGGTGGCCTGCAGCTGCGCCAGCGGCGGGCGTGGGGCGGTGCCGTCGTCCTCGGCATCCAGCACTTCGCCGAATGGGTCCTGCTCGGCATCATCGGGCTTATACTGGTCTATTTTGTTGAACACCAGTAGCGTGGGCTTGTCGGCCGCACCAATTTCGCCCAGTGTATCGTTTACCACCTGAATCTGCTCCTCAAAGTTGGGGTGCGAGATATCCACGACGTGCAGCAGCAAGTCGGCTTCGCGAATCTCATCGAGCGTGCTTTTGAAACTCTCAATGAGCTTGGTGGGCAGCTTACGGATAAATCCAACTGTGTCAGAGAGCAAAAACGGCGTGTTTTCGAGCACCACTTTGCGCGTGGTCGCATCCACGGTGGCGAACAGCTTGTTTTCGGCGAAGACTTCGGCCTTGCCCAGCACGTTCATCAGCGTGCTTTTGCCCACGTTGGTGTAGCCCACCAGCGCCACCCGGATGCTGCCGCCGCGCGATTTGCGCTGCGTGTGGCTCTGTTTGTCGAGGTCTTCGAGCTTCTCTTTGAGGAAGGCAATCCGGTCGCGCACAATGCGTCGGTCAGTTTCGATTTCCGTTTCCCCCGGGCCTTTCATGCCCACGCCGCCGCGCTGCTTGTCAAGGTGAGTCCAGAGGCCGGTGAGGCGGGGCAATAGGTACTGATACTGCGCCAGCTCCACCTGCGTGCGCGAGGTGGCCGACTTGGCCCGCAGCGCGAAAATATCGAGGATGAGTAGCGAGCGGTCGACGATTTTCACCAGCAGCTCGGCCTCCAGGTTTCGCAGCTGCGACGGCGACAGGTCATCATCGAACACCACCATGCTGGTGCCTTCGTGCTGCACGTAAGCCTTAATTTCGGCCAGCTTGCCCTCGCCCACATAGGTGCGGATGTCGGGTTTTTCGAGCCGCTGCACGAAGCGCTTGGTGGCGGTAGCGCCGGCCGTTTCAATCAGAAACGCCAGCTCGTCAAGGTATTCGGTGGTTTGGGCTTCGGACTGCCGGCGCGGGGGCACCGAGACGAGCACGGCGGTTTCGTGCTCTTTGGCGGTTTCGTAGGTGCCGTTGTCAGATGCTTTCAGCAGGATGCGGCCGGCCCGGCCCTTCACGCCGTCGACGGCGCCGACGTGGCGGGTGCTGTTGCCGGGCTTGCGGCCGCCGGATTGGTTAGTTGCCATGGATAAGGGCGCGAATTCAGTAAGGGGGACAAAGGTACTGGTTGAGGAAGCGCAGGGCCGGTAAAAAGAATACGCCGCCTGCCATGGGATGGAAATAATGCCCGGCTCACCCAACTTAATTGCCGGCAAGGTTTTAAAAACCGGTCAAACTGCCTACGGCGTTTTTAGGGCAATGGACGTTTTAAGGACCCGGACGGCATTGACAATAATTGAGGCGGCGGCTTTGCTGCTATCAAAAAGTGAATTTTAGATATTCGGCTTAAGCTCGCATTACTGGCTGCAGACGAACTGCGTTTATGTAGTTACAAGGATGCTACTTGCTTCAACAAGGCGGATATGTTTTCGTGCGACGTCATTTCGTTTAATTTAGTCATAACTTCATTCAATCTTTCCAGTCAGAAAATATGAAATGTCTTTTACCGCTCGGCGCGTTTCTGCTGCTGACACTGCCGCAGGCATCTGCGCAAACCACCCCGGCCGCCGGGGGACAGGGACGCACCAGCAGCATGACGGCCTGGACTTTTGTGACCAGCACCCCCCAGGTTCACATCGGCGGCGCTATAGAAGGGTTGCCCAACGGCCGTCTCTACGTATGGGGCGGGACGAAGGACCCGAATTGCTCTCTTTGCCCGACGACAAGCAACGCCCTGGAGGTTTACGACCCCGCCGCCAACACCTGGACGACTGGAGCGCCGCTTCCGGGTGTTTCGATTTCGAGGCAGGGCCATGCAGTGGATGCCAATGGGCTGCTCTACAGCATCAGGGGCAGCAACCCTAGCCCTGTCGTTCTTAATTGGGGGATAGATTATAAATACAGTTCCGTAACCAACTCTTGGACGGCTCTGTCCTTCAACCCCGCCAATGGCATCAACGCCGCGGCCGCGGCGGCGGCCAACGGTAATATTCATTTTATGGGTGGGGGTGATGGTAACTCCGGCAACGTTTATTACAACCCTGCTGTAAATCGCTGGCTTCCAGCCGCTCAGATGACGAATGGCCGCTACGGGCACGTGACCGTGACCGATGCCAACGGTCGCATTCACGCCATTGGGGGGCGGAATGACGACGTGTACCCCGCGCAGGTGCTTACTTCGCACGAAGTGTATAGTCCCGCCGCCAACACTTGGACCGCCGCGGCGCCGCTGCCCGCGGGTGTATACATGGCCGGGGGAGTACTGGGCGCCGATGGCAACATTTACGTTATTGGTGGTAAGACGCTTATTCCGAATGCTGGGGTTACAGACGTGCGCACGGTGTACGTCTATGACCCCGCCGCCAATACGTGGAGCACCGGTGCCAGCCTGCCCGTCAGTCAAGGCGGTGAGGTGGTGGCAACCAGACTCGGTAACGACATTTACTGCTTTAAGTATGTCAGTGTATTTCGCTCCACCATCGCGTCCGGGCCCTTGGCCAACAGCACTGGCGCCCAGCAGAGCGACGCGCTACAGCTTTACCCAAATCCGGCAAGCACCGCGTCAGTGGAGGTAGTAGCCAGCGGCTTTTCAGGCGCGGAAAACACGGCCGAGGTCACTTTAGTTAACAACCTTGGCCAGCGCGTTCGGCAGTTCACGGCTGCCGTAGCCGGTCATGAACTGCGCACCGCCACGCCAGTGGCTGATTTGGCACGGGGGCTTTACACCCTGCAAGTGCACAGTGGCAGTCGCGTGTTCACGCGCAGGCTCGTGTTGCAATAGCGTTGATTGGCCTCGGAATCAGCAGCCCCACTGCCGCGGGCACGGAATAGGGCTACTTCAGCGTGAGCGAATACGCCACCACCTGCTGCACCTGCTCGGGCGTGAGCTTTTTGCCGAAGGCCGGCATTTTACCCATGCCGTTGGTAACGAGATAAGTGCGCCCGAAGGCATTGAGGTTGCTTTTGGTGAGGTCGTGCGCGCTGTTGAGGCCCAGCTTGCCGTTGGTCCCGTGGCAGCGCACGCAGTTTTTCTGGAAAATGGCCTGGCCCGGCAATACCGGCGGCGCGGCCGAAACCAGGTGCGGCAGCAGCGCCGAGAGAAACAAGAAGGTCGAAAGACGAAGATTCATAGCAGGCACAACACGCAAAGAGCCCACAAAGTACCGGAACAATAAGGGAATGCGGGTAAGAGCGTATGAAGACAGGCAGGAAACCGCCACTTACAACCTGGCAGGAATAACGCCGTAGGCCCGACCTTTGACCCCTCATTCTCTCCTGCCTTTATACCCTCTTACCCCGAAAAAGTGCGCGTCGCCATCGTCATCAATACCAGCTGGAATATTTGGAATTTCCGCGCCAGCCTTGTGCGGGCCTTGCAGGCCGCCGGCCACGAAGTGCTGGCCATTGCCCCGCCCGATGACTACTCGGCGCGCCTCGAAACCGAGCTGGGTTGCCGCTTCGTGCCCATTCTGATGGAGAACAAGGGCACCAATCCCATCAAGGATGCCGCTCTCACGCGCCGCTTCTACCGCATCTACCGGCGCGAGCGGCCCGATGTGGTGCTGCACTATACCATCAAGCCCAACATCTACGGCAGCATCGCGGCGCGCATCGCAGGCATCCCCAGCATCAACAACGTGAGCGGGCTGGGCACGGTGTTTATCATCAAAAACTTCGTGAGCAAGGTGGCCTTAGGCCTCTACCGCTTCGCGTTCCGCTTCCCGGCCAAAGTGTTTTTCCAGAACGGCGACGACCGGCAGCTCTTCCTCGATAACGGCTTGGTGAAGCGCGGCATCACCGACCTGCTGCCCGGTTCCGGCGTTGATACCACCAAGTTCCGGCCCGCCGCCGGCTTCGTGCGCCAAACCCCGTTCGTGTTCCTGATGGTGGCGCGGGTACTGTATGAAAAGGGTGTGGTCGAATATTTCGAGGCAGCCAAAATCATCCGCCAAGCCGTACCCGGCACGCGCATTCAGTTGCTGGGCGGGCTCGATGAGGCCGGCGGCGTGGGCGTGCCCCGTGCCACGTTTGAGGAGTGGCTAAAATCCGGCGACATCGAATACCTGGGCCGCTCCGATGATGTGGCCGCCCACCTGCACCGCGCCGACTGCGTAGTGCTGCCCAGCTACCGCGAAGGCACCCCAAAAACCCTGCTCGAAGCTGCCGCCGTAGGCAAGCCCATCGTGACCACCGACGTGCCCGGCTGCCGCGAAACCGTGGTGGACGGCCGCAACGGTTACCTCTGCCAGGTGCGCAGCGGCGAGGACCTGGCCGCCAAAATGCTGCAAGTGCTGCGCCTGAGCGACGCCGACCTGCAGGGCATGGGCCAGAACAGCCGCTACCTGGCCGAAACCAAATTCGACGAGCGGCTGGTGTTGGATAAATACATTGCGGCGGTGGCGGCGGTGCAGCGGAAGTAGGGTGGTCAAAATGCTGGAGAAGGGTGTCATGCAGAGCGTAGCGAAGCATCTTTACCGAGCAGGTAAACCTGTCAATTGGATTGCATTGCGCGGTAAAGGTGCTTCGCTACGCTTTGCATGACGTTCCAATATTTCCGGCCAATTCCCGCTCAGCCGCAGCAAACCATCTTATCCAATCTTCTACCTTTGTTCCAATGGAAGTAAAGACGTTCCCCCTCGCCGGCCTGATTGAGTTTACCCCCCGCGTTTTCGCCGACGACCGGGGTGTGTTCTTCGAAACCTTTTGCGAACGCCTCATGGCCGAAGCCGGGGCCAATGCACATTGGGTGCAGGACAACCAGTCGAACTCCAAAAAAGGCGTGTTGCGCGGCCTGCATTTCCAGCGTCCGCCCCATGCCCAGGCCAAACTCGTGCGCGTAGGCCAGGGCCGCGCCCTCGACGTTGCGGTTGATTTACGCAAAGACTCGCTCACCTACGGCCAGCACCAGATGGTGGCGCTGGCGGCCGAACGGGGCAATATGCTCTACATTCCGGCCGGCTTCGCCCACGGCTTCATGGCCCTCGAAGAAAACACCATTTTCCTCTACAAGTGCTCCGACTATTACGCTCCCGCCACCGAAGGCGGCCTGCGCTGGGACGATGCTGACCTGGGCATCAATTGGGGCACCGAAGTACACCCGCTTGTATCGGGCAAGGACAATGAGCTGCCGGCTTTCAAGGATTTCGTGAGCCCGTTTTAGTCATTTAACAATTATCAATTAACCTTTAACAGCCGTTCAACGGACCCGAATGGGTTAGTTGAACGGCTGTTAAAGGTTAATTGATAAATGAAATTACAGCAGCTCCACCAGCGTTTCCAGAGCCATACCGCGGCTGCCTTTCACCAGTACCTGGCGGTTGCGCACGGGGTGGGCGCGGAGCCATTCGGCGGCCTCCGCTTTGGTGGCGAAATGCTGGGCGGCGGGAGCAAGCGCCGCCGCCCGCGCCATTTCCGGGCCGATGAGCAGCACTTGCGGCAGTTGGAGCTCCGCCAGTAGCTGGCCGAGGTTGCGGTGTTCGGCGGGGCTGTCATCGCCCAGCTCAAACATATCGCCCAGCAGCACCAACTTGGTCTGGCCGGCCGCCACCGGGCGCGCCGCAAAGCTACGCAGGGCCGCGCCCATGCTGCTGGGGTTGGCGTTGTAGGCATCCAGCACCAGCTCGTTGCCGGCGGCAGTGCGCACCAGCTGCGAGCGGTTGTTCTGCGGGTTGTAGCGGGCCAGAGCAGCCGCGATTTTATCGGTCGAAATCCCGAAATACTGACCCACGGCGGCAGCGGCAGCCAGGTTCGGGAAGTTATAATCGCCGGTGAGCTGGGCTACTACTTCGGTGCCATCGCCCAGGCGCAGGGCCACGGCCGGCGCGGCCGAAAGCAGTGTGGCCGGGTAGTTATCCATCACGCGGGGGTAGGTGAGGATGGTGGGCACCTGCGCGGCCAGGCTCGGCAAACGCGCATCCAGCGTATTCACGAAGGCCGTGCCGCCGGTGCGGGTCAGGTAGTCGAACAGCTCGCCCTTGCCCAGGGCCACGCCTTCGGCCCCGCCAAAACCTTCGAGGTGGGCCTTGCCGATGTTGGTGATGAGGCCGTGGGTGGGCTCGGCCCACTCGCAGTAGGCCGCGATTTCGCCCCGGTGGTTGGCCCCCATCTCAATCACGGCAAAATCGTGCTCGCCCTGGCGCAGGCGCAACAGCGTAAGCGGCACGCCAATGTGGTTGTTGAGGTTGCCAATCGTGGCCAGGACCTTGAACTGCTGCGCCAGCACGGCCGTGAGCAGCTCCTTGGTAGTGGTTTTGCCGTTGGAGCCCGTGATGGCCAGCACCGGAATGCGGAACTGCCGGCGGTGGTGCCGGGCCAGCTGTTGCAGGGCCACCAGCGGGTCGGGGGCGTAGGTGTAGTGGATGGGGTCTGAAGCGGCCAGCAGCACGTCGTCGACCACGGCGTGGCTGGCACCGGCGGCCAGCGCCTGCGGCGCAAACTCGGCCCCGCGAAAGCTGGGGCCATTCAGGGCGAAGAACAGGGTGCCGGGCTGGGGCTGGCGCGAATCGGTGCTGACGAGGCCGCCGGCGGCCAAATAACGGTAATAGAGCAACATGCTGCGGAACTGGAAAATCAAACCGGGTGTAACTTGCTGCAAAGGTGGGCGTGATTTTTGTACCGCGCCCCGCAACTCCTTTTTCACCTTTAGCTACTTCCTTTCTGATGAATCGTTTTTACGCGTTGGTGCTGGCATCGCTGGCTTTTTCCGGGGTGGCCCGGGCCCAGTCGGGCAGCGCCGCCTTTGGGTTCGAGAGCCGGGCCACGGCCAAAGTAGTGCAGGGCACCGATACCCTGCGCAATGCCTGGGCCGGCGGCTTCAACACGCCCCAGTTCAGCACCATCGACCTGAACAACGACGGCCAGCAGGACTTGTTTGCCTTCGACCACGAAAGCAGCCGCTGCTACACTTTCCTGAGCGTGGTCGCGCCCACGGCCCCCAACGGCCACCGCTGGCAGTACGCTCCGCAGTACGAAAGTCTGTTCCCGGCTGATATCCGCGGCTGGGCGTTGCTGCGCGATTACGACTGCGACGGCCGCCCTGATTTGTTCACTTACATCAACGGCGGCGAAATCCGGGTGTTCCGCAATACCCTGGTGAATGGCCAGCCGAGCTTTGTCCTGGCCACTAACCAGATTCGCTTCGGCGGCAACTTCACGGGCACGGCCAACCTCACCATCGGCGGCTATAATATGCCGGCCATTCAGGACGTGAACGGCGACGGCAAGCTCGACATCATGACGTATGATTTCATCAGCGCCACGTTCATCGAGCAATACATTAATACCAGCCCCGGCACCTGCGGCAGCGCCCTCACCTTCACCCTCACCACCGACCACTGGGGCGATGTGCAGTCCTGCGGCGGCTGCGCTGAGTTCAAGCTCACTGGCCAGCAGTGCTTCACGGCCGGCAAGCCCACCCATACCGGCGGCCACAGCCTGCTGCTGGTGGACTTGGATGGCGACGGCGACCAGGACCTGCTCGACGGTCGCGACAACTGCCCTGAGCTGGCCCGCCTGCTCAATATGGGCACCACGGCCGTGCCCGTCATCACGCAGGCTAGCATCAGCGCCAGCTTTCCGTCGGCCGCCACGCCGGCGCGGGTGCCGGTGTTTCCGGCTGGCTACCAGTTTGATGCCAACTTCGATGGCAAGCTGGATTTGGTGGTGGCCTCCAATATGCTCAACAACGTGTCGGACCTGGTGAGCATGCGCAACAACGTGCAGCTTTTCACCAACTCGGCCACCAGCGGTGCGCCCGTCTACACCAACCAGCCGGCCGGCTTCCTGCAAAACGATATGATTGACGTGAGCGAGGCCGCCGCGCCCACTTTCGGCGACATCGACGGCGACGGCTTGCCGGATATGCTCATCGGCAACCGGGCCGACCGCGTGAACAACGTGTACCGCGCCAACCTCACCTACTACCACAACGTGGGTACCCGCGCCCGGCCGGTGTTCCAGTTCGTGACCAGCGACTACCTGGGCATGGCCGCCCTGGGCATGGAAGGCATCAAGCCCGTCCTCGTCGACCTGAACCGCGACGGCGCCATCGACCTAGCCTACGCGGCCTGGGACCGGGGCGCCAACATCATCTACTACATTCTGAATACGGCTGCGGCCGGCCGGCCCGTGGCCTTTAACGCGGCTAATGCCGTCAGTTTCAAGCCGCAGTTTGCCACCACCGGCACCGGCCTGATACCCTATACCAAGGACGATATGCCCTGCTTCACCGACGTGGACAACGACGGTTATGTCGACCTGCTCATCGGGACCAACGAGGTGCGCGAGCCGGGGATGGCCCTGCGCTACTTCCGCAACCGCGGCCGTGGCCCGCTCGATAGCGCTTTCGTGCTGGTGAACAACGACTACGGCCACATCCGCACCGCCTCCGGCGACCGGCCTGCCAACCTGAGCCCCACCGTGGCCGACTTCGACGGCGACGGCCGCCCCGACCTGCTCACGGCTGATGCCACCGGCTACCTGCGCCTGTTTTCTGACTACCGCAACCAGTCGCCCGCCCTGTTTGCCGAGCGCACCGACTTGCAGTATAACCCGCTCACCGCCCTCTATGAGCCCACCCGCCTGGGCCTGGGCGACTACTCGCACTACGGCCTGGCCGCCAACGACCTCAACGGCGACGGCGCGCCCGAACTCTTCGTGGGCACTGAAGCCGGTGGCGTGCTGAGCTACGGCACCCGCAACCGCACCGTCACGGCCACCCGCACGGAGGCTGCCCGCGCCCTGGCCCTGAGCATCTATCCCAACCCCGCCACCGCCACGGCCACCGTCGAAACCGCGCTGCCCACCCGCGTTTCGGTGCTCGACCTCACGGGCCGCGTGGTGCAGGCCGCGGATGCGGCCCAGCGCCGCCACACGCTCGCCCTCACCGGCCTGGCCGCCGGCGTGTACCTCGTGCGCGCCGAAGGAACCGACGGAGCCGCCGTGCAGCGCCTGCTGGTGCGGTAGCATGTGGGTTGGTGGGGTAATAACGCCTGTCATTGCCGCGTTCCGCGGCGCTCCACTCGCAATGACAGGCGTTATTACCCCAACAGCTCAAACGCATCCCCATCATTGAGCGCGGTGAACTTGGCGCGGAAGTCATCCAACTCGGCGCGGCTCAGCGTGTGGGTGAAAATGCCGTCCTGGTCGTGGGCTTCCACCAAATATTCGCCCTTGGCATCAAGCAGCGCCGAGTCGCCGGAATAGACGTGGCCTTTGCCGTCTTCGCCGATGCGGTTCACACCAAGGGCGCAGGCCACGTTCTCGATGGCGCGGGCGCGGAGCAGCGTCATCCAGGCGGTGCGGCGCACGGCGGGCCAGTTGGCCACGTACAGCAGCAGGTCGTAGGGCGCGGCGGGCTGGTTGCGGCTCCAGACGGGGAAGCGCAAATCGTAGCACACCAGCGGGCAGATGCGCCAGCCGCGCCAGTCCTCCACCAGGCGCTCGTGGCCGGGCGTGTAGGTGTGCTGCTCGCCGGCCAGCGTGAAAAGGTGGCGCTTGTCGTAGCAGCTCAGGCTGCCATCGGGGCGCACCCAGAGCAGGCGGTTGTAGAAATTGCCGTCTTCTTCGATGATAACGCTACCCGTGACCACGGCGTCGTGGTCGGCGGCGCGCTGGCGCATCCAGGCCACGGTTTCGCCCTGCATGGTTTCGGCCTGGGCGGCGGCATCCATGCTGAAGCCGGTGGTAAACATCTCCGGCAGCACGATGATGTCGGCGGGGATGGTCTGTTGGGCGAGGTATTGGTCGAAGGCGGCGCGGTTGGCGGCGGCATCGTGCCAGTGCAGCGCGGTTTGGATGAAGGAAACGGTGAGGTCGGCCATGAGAAGGGGAAAGGACTTTTGCGGCCCTGAAGCTACGGCGCGGCGCAGTTGCGGGCAGCGACCGCGGCTCCGCCAGCGCCAATACCGTCCCAGGCTCTGGCCGTGCCCCGCGCATCTACGCACCAAAAATTACTGTGCCCTACGCGCCGTGGCGTTTCACGCCCTCGCGCTCCTCAGAGCGTAATCATGCCACCGTCGGCGATGAGCTCGGCGCCCAGCACAAAGGAGGAATCATCGGAGGCGAAGAACAGGGCGGCTTTGGCAATTTCCTCGGCCAGGCCGTAGCGGCCGATGGGAATGTGGGCGATGATGCCCGCGTCCATCTCAGCCAGCTGCGCCGGGCTAATGCCCAGCTTGGCGGCCGTGTGCAGGGGCGTGTGCACCGGGCCGGGACTGATGGCATTGACGCGGATGCGGCGGGGCAGCAGCTCAGCCGACAGGTTTTTGGCCAGCGACAGCAGGGCGGCTTTGCTGGCCGCGTATGCGGTAGCGCCCGGCTGGCCGATGTGGGCATTCACGGAGGCATTGAGAATGATGCTGCCGCCGTCGCGGAGCAGCGGCAGCAGGGCCTGGAGCGTGAAGTAGGCCCCCTTGAAATTGGTGTTCATGGTGTCGTCGAATAGCTCCTCGGTCATTTCGGCCAGGGGCGCAAACCGGGCCAGGCCGGCATTGATGAACACGACATCGATGCCCTCAACGTGGGCCTGAACGAGGGCGGGAAGCTGGCGAATGTCGGCCAGGCTGCCGGTGTCGGATACCACGCTATAGGCATTGGGGCCTAACTCGGCCATGGCCTGGTCGAGGGCTGCCTTGCTGCGGCCGGTGATAACGACGCGGGCGCCCTCGGCCAAAAAGGCCTCCGCGGTGGCCCGGCCAATGCCGCTATTGCCACCCGTGATAACAGCGACTTTGTCTTGGAGGCGGTTCATAGGCTAGCGACTTGTGGAGCGATGCTCAGAGCTTTTGCCAAATATACACATTCAATTTATGTAATATTTGGGGCTAGAAGCATGACAGTTGATTGCTTCTCGCGCTACTCCAGCCGCGTCAGGTACTCCGTTTCTTCCGCCACATCGGCCAAGGCGAGGCGCGACTCGCGAATGAGCAGCACGCTGGCCACGAGCAACAGCCCGGCCCCCAGCACGCTGAGCGCGGCCACCACCCAGGTAGCGGCGCTGTGGGTGAGCTCGAACACGCCGATGCTGAGAATGCTGGCGATGAACACGCCCAGCGTGAGGTGCAGCACCGTCATGGCCTGCTGGAGCATCCGCGCCCGCCGGATGGCAAACGACAGTTGCAGCCGGAGGTGGGTGCGCTCGGCCGGTTCCGGGGCAGGCTGGTGGCGCTGGTGGTGGTGCAGCAGCCGCGCTACTTCGCGCTGCCGCTCCACGCTGCGGCTCAGGCGCTGCGAGGTGGTGAGGATGAGCGACGCGCAGGCCGACACCAGCACCGCCGGCGCAAACATATCGGTGAGGATGCTGAGCGTGCCAGTGAGAGGCATGGGAAGGGGATATTTTGTAGAGACACGTATTCGCGTCTCGTCGTTTGCGTTCCGTCTTCACGTTCCCGTTCAACGACGAGACGCGAATACGCGTCTCTACACAATGGCCTTCTCTTCCATATCCTTTTCCACCAGCGGGGCTTTGGTTTTGCCGATGATGTAGCGTAGGCCCTTGTCCTGGGTGAAATAATTCCAGGCCCAGGAGAAAAATACGGCCACCCGGTTGCGGAAGCTCACCAACGACATTACGTGGATGAAGCTCCAGGCCAGCCAGGCAATGAAGCCGTCGAGGTGGTATTCGCGCCCGAAGAGCTTGATGTCGGCCACGGCGTGGTTGCGGCCGATGGTGGCCATCGCGCCCTTGTCGTGGTACACGAAATGCTCCATAAGCTGGCCGTTGAGCTGGCGTTTCAGGTTGCGGCCCAGGTGGTCGCCCTGCTGAATGGCGGGCTGTGCCACCATGGGGTGGCCCTCGGGAGTGGCCTCGGTTTTCATGATGGCGATGTCGCCGATGGCAAAGATGTTTTCGTAGCCGTGCACGCGGCTGTAGCCGTCCACCAGGTAGCGGTTGCCCGATACCAAGCAGTCGGCATTGAGGCCCGCGATGGGGGCGCCCGTCACGCCCGCCGCCCAAATCAGGGTGCGCGCAATGAGCTCCTGGCCGTTGTTCAGCGTCACGGTGTAGCCGTCGTAGGACTTCACCCGTGTATCGAGCCACACCTGCACGCCCAGTTTCTTGAGGTATTCCAGCGACTTGGCCGAGGCGTTGGCCGACATGCCTTTCAGCAGCACCGGCCCGCTCTGCACCACGTGGATGTCCATTTCCTTGAAGTCGATTTCGCGGTAGTCCTTCGGGAACACGTGGGTGCGCAGCTCGCTCAGCGCGCCCGCGATTTCGACGCCCGTGGGGCCGCCGCCCACAATCACGAAGTCCAGCATGCTGTTCAGCTGTTCATAATCGCCGAGTTGCAGGGCCTGCTCGAAGTTGGAAAGCACGGTGTTGCGCAGCTCCAGGGCATCTTCCACGCTTTTGATGGCAATGGCGTTTTTAGCCATCACCTCATCACCAAAGTAGTTGGTGTTCGCGCCCGTGGCCAGCACCAGAAAGTCGTAGCGGATGAGGCCAATGGTGGTTTCCACCACCTGTTCTTCGGCGTCGATGCTGGTGACTTCGGCCAGCCGGAAGTAAAAATTCTCCTGCTGATTCAGGATTTTGCGAAACGGCGACACGATGTCGCCCTCGTCCAGCCCGGCCGTGGCCACTTGGTACAGCAGCGGCTGAAAGGCGTGGTAGTTCTGCTTGTCAATAAGCACCACCTGCACCGGCACATCGGCCAGGGCCTTGGCCAGCTCCAGGCCGCCGAAGCCGCCACCCACAATCACCACGCGCGGCTTGCCGAGGTCGTCTATTTTCGTTAACCCTTCCATGGCGGTAAAGATGCGGGCCAGACGCTGGCCCACCATTGGGCTGCTTACCTACTTTGCCGGCCCGGGGTTGCCCGCCTTACTGCGCCGTGCGCCGAAACAGCAGGCGCGGGGTGGGCGCGGTGGCATCATACAGCCACAGCTCGTCGCCGCTGATTTCGTAGCGGGCCGTCAGGGCCAGATTGTCGAGGTAGCGCGTTTCCAGGGCCTGCACGGGGCAGGTGGCGCGGGTCGCAATCTGGGGCGTGATGTGCAGCTCCTGCCCGCCGCCCGCCAAGCTGTAGCGGCCGCTGAAATTATTGCACGGCCCCAGGCCCACGGTGCAAGTGCCCAGCTCCACAAATTCGAGATAGGATTTGCTGGTTTCGGAGTAGCTGGACGCCATCACCGGAAAATTGTCAATCTGCGTCAGCTGCCAGTGGCTTTGCAGCAGGGCGGCAGACTGAGTGGGCAGCGCCGCCTCGTCTTTTTCGCAGCTGGCCAGTGCGAAAGTCATCAATAAAGCCAGGGGGAAAAGACGGTGGGCAGTCATTGGCATGGTAAGCAAGCGTGGGAACACAATAGTAGCTGGAAAACGAACAAGGCGGCCGGTATTGCTGCACAGGGCCGCAGAACCTCGGCGAATAGACGATTTAACTGGGCGAAATCAGTTGTTATCGAACCCTTTGCGTAAGCAGGGGCGTTGGGTTCGTATCGTCCTCCATTTGTCACCAGTCAATTATTCGCTTATGAACGTGTTATCGCTTTGCTCGTTGTTGATTGGCGGCAGCCTCTTGGGAGCCGCCGCGCCTGCTCCGCCGCCCGCCGAAACCTCCTCCGTTACGGTGGTGGTCTCGGCGCTGGTATCTACCACCGCCGCCGTCCGGCTGTACTTCTACAACACCCGCGAAGGCTTCCTGAAAAGTGGCAAATGGGCCTTCTCCAAATCGGTGAAGCCCATGGGCAAGAGCGAATTCACGCTGCCCGTCGACCTGCCAAAGGGCGAGTGGGCCGTGGCCATCACCCAGGACCTGAACAACAACGACAAAATCGATAAAAACTTCCTTGGCATTCCCACTGAGCCCTACGCTTTCTCCAACAACGTGCGCCCCACCGTGGCTGCGCCCGGTTTTGATGAATGCAAATTCACCGTGAACGAGCCTGGCAAGGTAGTCAGCATCGTGCTCAAGGATTAAACACAAAGAAAATCATGGCCTTACTCTAAAAGCTCCTGCATCCGCAGGAGCTTTTTTTTATGATTTTTTTGAGTGCTATCGGGTTATATAGAATAGTTAGCATGATTGAATTGTATTTAATATTTTAAACAAATTCTTGATGCAATTATAAATAATGCTTGTGCTTATTTTTGGATTGAATAGGGTTTTTCAATCTTTGTTTTGGCTTTATGATGCAGACTTTACTTGGTTTCCGCTCAGGCTCTTTTATGACGGGCGCTCGTCGTTGCGGGCACATCGGGGTAGTGCTACTGGCAATGGCCGGTGCAGCTCAGGCTCAAACGTATAACGTGGGCAACCCGGATAAAAAAAGCGACTACAGCCTGAAAACGGGCGAAACGCTTACCATTCGCTTCAACGTGAAGTATGAAGGAACGATAACCGTGGATGGCAACAACACGACCATCGTCAACGACGGGGGCGACATAACCGGCGTAGTGCTGGTGAAAAGCGGGACAGTCGGCACAGTGATAAACAACCTGGGCGATGTCTCGTCGCAGCAGGTGACGCTGAATGCGCCGGTCACCATCAACAACGGCAGCGCCACGGTGAGCAACGCCACCTGGACCGGATACGTGGGCAACCGCTTTGCAGCCAGCGGCATCGTTATTAATAACTATGCTAACTGGAGCAGCCAGATTAACGGCCTTTCCAGTGGCACCATCAACAACAACGGTAACTGGACGGCCTACCTCACGCCCACCGGCACCACCGTCATCAACAACCGAGGCAACTGGACGGCTTCTGACCTGAACTACTCCGGTAGCCTGACCATCAACCATTTCAGCGGCAGCTGGACGACGAACCTCAATCCCGGCACGGCCCTGGCCATCAACAACAGTGCGACCTGGACGCGGGGCTTCAACTTCCCCGGCACCGGCCCCAATAGCTTCGTTAACAACGCGGGAGCTACCGCTACGCTCGACCGTGCCCTGGGCATGGGCAATAACACCACCATCACCAACAGCGGAGCCATGACCCTGACGCAGGGCATGGGCGACATCAGCGCCAACTCGCTGCTGACCAACAGCCGGGGCGCCACGTTCCGGGTGACGGGCCAGCTGGTGAACTACGGCACCGTGAGCAATGCCGGCGTGGTGTCGACCACCGACAACTTCTCGAATATGGGCAGTGGAAAAATGACGGGCCCGGCCGCGCCGTATCGGGGCAGCTTCACCACTTCCGGCTACTCGTCCAACGCGGGCGCTTTCGGCGTGGTGGGCCGGCTCGATTTCTGCGACTCCGGCAATGCCATCGGGTTCGATGCGCAAACGGGGAGCGTGGGTGGCAGCACTACTTTCTGTTCGCTGCGGCCGTTGCCCGTCGAGCTCACTTCGTTCACGGCTGAAGCGGTGAATGGCAAGGTGCAGCTGCGCTGGAATACGGCCTCGGAGCGCAACAGCGCCAAGTTTGTGGTAGAGCGCAGCGCCACCGGCGAGGGGTTCAGCGCCGTGCGCGATGTGGCGGCCCAGGGCAATTCGACTACCGCCACCGACTACGCCACCACCGATGCCACGCCCCTGGCCGGCCTGAGCTATTACCGTCTGCGGCAGGTTGATTTGGATGGCAGCGCCGAATACTCGCCGGTCGTAACCGTGAGCCGGAAGGCCAGCTACGAGTCCATCAGCCTCTATCCGAACCCCGCCACCGACCGCCTCACCCTCGACCTGACCGCCGTGACGGCCGCGCCCTGCGAAGTGCGCCTGCTAAGCCTGACGGGCCAGCTGCTGCGGCACGAAACCCGGGCGGGCGGGCAGCTCCAAGACATTTCGCTGGCCGGCATTCCCGCCGGGCTATACGTGCTGAAGGTGGGCAGCGCAGTGCAGCGCATCGAGAAGCGCTAGGCGCACCGCTCAGTCGCCCCGGAATGGATGCAGCCCGCGACCCAGTCGTTCCACCAGCGTTACGGCGCGGCGGGCGCGGGTGGCGGGCTGCTTGGCTTCAGCTACCAGCCGGGCCATGGCGCGCCGGTGTGCGCCGCTGTAGTTGTTGAAGGCCGTTTCGGCCTCGGGCCAGGCGGCCAGGGCTTCGGCCAGCTCGTCGGGCAGGTCCACGTGGTCGGGGTTCGGGTCAGGTTCGATGCTGATTTCCAGTTCCTGGCCCAGCTCAATGCCCACAGCTTTGCACACGTCCTTATTCAGCATGAGGTAGCGCCCGCCGCCTTCCAGCGGCAGCAGTCCCAGCCGTAGCGCTTGCCCGCGAATGCCGACGATGACGCGCCTGGCAGCCTTGCCACCGAGGGCTTCGAGCACTTCGGCCGGCACCACAATGGTTTGGGTGGGCATGAAGCTGGGGCCGCCCGGCTCCAGCACAGCCCGGAAATGAATGGGGGAGGGCGTCATAAAAATTGCGCTTTCTACGCCGTCGCCAGCTCCCGCAGCTGCTTGTTGATAAAATCCACCTCTTCGAATGTGAGCTGGAAATCCATAGCGCGGGCATTCTGCACGGCCTGCTCGGGGTTGCGGGCGCCCACCAGCGCCACCGTGATGCCGGGCTGTGCCAGCGTCCAGCGCAGCACGAGCTGGCCGAGGGTGGCGTTTTTGGTTTCGGCCAGCGGTCGGATTTTGTTCAGCATGCTGTTCACCCGTTTCACGTTTTCGGGGGTGAAGAGGCGATGGCCCCGGCGCAGGTCGCCTTCGCCGAACTCCTGGCCCGGCTTCATCTTGCCGGTCAGCAGGCCCAGCTGCAGGGGACTGTAGACCAGAATAGCCTTGTTGTTTTCGATGCAGTACGGCACCACGTCGGCCTCAATGTCGCGGCGCACCATGCTGTAAGGCAATTGGTTAGAGGCAATGTTAAGTGTCTTTTCGGCTTCCTGCATCTGGGCCACCGAGTAGTTGCTCACGCCAGCGGCGCGCACTTTGCCTTGCTCGATGAGCCGGCTCACGGCTTCCATTGTCTCATCAATCGGGGTGGTCACATCGGGCCAGTGTTGTTGGTAAAGGTCGATGTAGTCGGTGCCGAGGCGGCGCAGGCTGTCCTCACATTCCTTGATGATGCTGTCGCGGCCAGCGTACTTGTACACGTCGAGGTCGTGGCCGTTGTTGTCCTTGGTTTTCATGGCGAAATCGCCTTTCGCCAAGTCCCAGCGCATGCCGAATTTGGTGAGAATCTGCACCTTGTCGCGGGGCAGGCTCTTAATGGCTTCGCCCACAATCTGCTCGCTGAAGCCCATGCCGTAGATGGGCGCGGTGTCGATGCTGGTCACGCCCAGCTCGTAGCTGGCGTGGATGGCGCCCACGGCGTCGTTTTGTTCGGTGCCACCCCACATCCAGCCGCCGGCGGCCCAGCTGCCAAAGGTGATGCGCGAAACAGAAACGTCGGAGGAACCTAATTTTTGATATTCCATGGGGAAGTTGAAGTCGGATGGGTGAGAAATGGTCGCGTTGGAGCCGGGGCTGTTAACCGGGCTTTGGGGACGAAGGTTGTGGAAGCCCCAAATGGCTTGCCCGCGCTGTCTGTCATCCTGAGCTTGCGAAGGACCTTATCACCGCTGAATAAGTTGCTCTTACGTGATTAGGTCCTTCGCAAGCTCAGGATGACAGACGATACAGAAATGCATTTGCGTCAATAGACCCACTACCGAAACTTTTCGCGCCTTCAGCTTCTTCTAGCTCCTTACGTATCTCCTGCAAAAAATCTCCAACGATATGAAGGTTGAAATCTGGTCCGATGTGGTGTGCCCATTCTGCTACATCGGCAAGCGCAAGTTTGAAAACGCACTGAAGGACTTTGCACACCGCGACGAAGTAGAAGTGGTGTGGCACAGCTTCCAGCTCGCTCCCGACTTCGAGCCCATTCCCGGCGAAAGTATCCACGAGTCGTTGGCCAAGAAAAAGGGCGTTTCGGTGGAAGAGGGCCGCAAAATGAACGACTACATGACTACCGCTGCCAAAGAAGTCGGCCTCAACTACCAGTTCGATAAAGCCATTCCGGCCAATACCTTTCTGGCGCACCAGCTCATTCACCTCGGTGCCCACTACGGCCGGCAAGACGCCACCAAAGAGCGCCTGATGGCCGCTTACTACCTCGAAGGCCAGAACATCGGCGACCTCGATACGCTGGTAAAACTAGGCACCGAAGTCGGCCTCGACGCTGCCGAAAGCCGCGAAGCCCTCACTGCTGGTACCTACGCCAATGCGGTGCGCCTCGATGAGTATCAGGCCCAGCAAATTGGGGTGCGCGGCGTGCCTTTCTTCGTGTTCGAGGATAAATATGCGGTTTCAGGCGCGCAGCCCAGCGAGCTATTTGCCGAGGTGCTGGAAAAGGTGTACGAGGAGTTTAAGCCTGCCAAACCGGCCCTGACCGTGGTGGCCGACGGCGATGCCTGCGGCCCCGAGGGGTGCGCGGTGTAGCAAAAAAAGCCTGCGATAAATTTGATGAAAAAAGCCTCAGCAACTGTTGCCGAGGCTTTTTTTGTTAACGGCTTGGCTGCGTGCCGGTGCGCAGCTGTTCCTGCAGCGTTTCGGCCTGCTGGCGGGCCAGCACTTTGGCCGTCACGTCAACAATGAAGGCCAGAATGCCCACCGTAACGCCCTGCTCGCTGCGCAGCGGCTGATAAACGAAGTCGACGTAGCGTTGCTCCGGGCGGCCCGTGGCGGGGTCGTAGAGTTGGGCGGGCGTGTCGCGGCCCTGAAAGGGCTGGCCCGTGGTATACACCTGGTCGAGCAGCCCAATAAAGCCCTGTTCCACCACTTCCGGGAACACCTCGGCCACCGTGTGCCCGAGCTGGGTGCGGCCGCCGGAAAGCTCCTGGTAGTGCTCATTGAAAAACGAATAGCGGTGCTCCGGCCCGGTGAGCGTGGCAATGCTGGCCGGCACCTGCCCCAGAATCTGGCTCAGCAGGCGCTGCTGCTGGGCCAGTGCGGTGCGGTGCTGCTCGGCATCGGCAAGGGCGGTTTCGAGTTGTCTGGTGCGTTCGCTCACACTGCCTTCGAGCAGTTGTTGCACCTTCAACACTTCTTCCTGGTTGGCCAGCAGCTCGGCGTTGCTTTCGTGCAGGGCGCGGTTCACGGCCGCCAGCTGGTCGTTCAGGCTCTGGATTTGCTGGCGGGCCTGCACTTGCTCGCTTACCTCGGTGGCCACCACCATGGCCCCTGTGATGGTGCCGTCGTCTTCGCGCAGCGGCAGGTACACGAAGTTCCAGTACACGGATTCGGGCTGGCCGTTGCGGACGATGGTCGAATGCATCTCCTTGGCTACGTGGTTTTCACCGGTAGCCATCACATGGTTGAGCAAGTCATCGAACCCCTGCCCGGTAATCTCGGGCAGCAGCTCAAACAGGGGCGTGCCAATGGCCTGCTTCGGGGTGCGGTCCCAAAGTTTGAGCACCAGCGGGTTGGCCAGCTCAATCACGAAGTTGGGGCCGCGGTAAGTCGCAATGGCCACCGGGGCTTGCTCAAAAATGCGGGCCAGCTCATTACGTTGCCATTCGGCCGCTTCGTGGACGGCCTGCTCGCGCACCTGCGCATCGTGTAGCTGCTGGGCATCGCGGGTTTGGGCCGTGATGTCGACTACGGTGTGAATCAGATGCGTTACCCGGCCCTGCTCATCGAGCACCGGCGCGTTGCGGGTTTGCCAGTAGCGCTCAATAAACCGGCCGGGCCGGTCCGGGTCGGGCGTATCGTAGGGCTGCACGGGCAGCTCGTGCGGCTGGCCGGTCGCCAGTACCTGTTCCAACGAGGCGCGCACATCGCGCACGCTATGGGCTTCTGGCGCGTTGGGGTTATCAGGAAATACGTCGAATACGTAGCGCCCAATCATATCGGGGCGCTTCATGCCGGTTGCGCCCAAGTACGCGTCGCTGGCCGCCTCAATCAGGAGTTCGGGCGAAAGCAGCAGGCTGGCACTGGGTAGGGCACTAAATATGGATAACAGGTCCGAGGCAAGGGCGGGCATAACTCAGAGGTAAGGGCGGCGGCAATGGAGTGCGAAATACGCAGATTTTAACAACTTGGCTATGCGGGCCGCACCATGGGAATGTGCGGAATGCCGTCCTCCACGTACATCGGCCCCGACTGCTCATAGCCAAACTCGTTGTAAAACCGCTCCAGGTGCTGCTGCGCCCCAATTTTGTTGGCCTGTGGCCCAAATAAGGCATCGGAGAAAGCCAGCGCCTGCCGCATCAGCTCGCGGCCCAGGCCGTACTGCCGGAAGGGCTGCGCCACAATCACGCGGCCGATGCTGGCCTGCTCGCCGCTCTTGCCCGCGTCAAATAGCCGGGCGTAGGCGGCCAGCTCGCCGGCCTCGTTGTAGCCCAGCAGGTGATGGGCGTCCATGTCGTGCCGGTCAATGTCTTGGAAAGCACAGTTTTGCTCCACCACAAATACCTCGGAGCGCAGGCGCAGCAGGTCGTAGAGAATCAGGCTTGGAAGGGCTGCGAAGGGAAGGCAGTGCCAGCGAATGGTCATAAGCGGGTTCTATTTGGGCATTTTTTCGACGTCCTTCAACGTCAACACACGGTACTGAATACCCAAATTAGCGGCATTCTGCTCCACAGTGGTTGGGAAGCCGGCCTTTTTTCGCCGCTCGTTCACCTGTTGCGGGTCTTTAATGGGCCACACGAAGGGCGGCTGGGCCTCGCGCCGACCGGTTTGCGGGTTCAGCACATTGTAGCCAAACGCCTGCGTCCCGTATAGCTGCGCCTTGCCGGCGCGCATGAGCTGGCGGTCCAGCATCTGGGCGTAGAGGTAAAACGGCAATTCGCCCTTGCCCGCCGCCTTTTTGATGAGCGGCAGGTATTGGCCAATGTCGTCAGAATGCTGGATGACGTACCACGCGGCCTCGTTCGTTGGCTCGCCCACCAGCGTCTTGCCGGGGTAGCCGTACTGCTTCAGAATCTGCTTCACGCGCACCTGATTGGCCGAATCCGTCTGCATCATCTGGCGCGGGATGTAAGTGGGCAGGCTCTCGCGCGTCACGCCCAAGGCCCGGGCCAATGAATCGGTCCGGGGCCGCCGGTGCGGGTCAAACAACAGGCTGCGCCACTTCTGGTCCACGGCGTAAACGCTGTCCAACTCGTGCTTCAGACGCAGATTCTGCGACGTGGTTTGGGCAGCGGCCAGTTGCGGCAGCAGCCCCAGAAGCAAAGCAAAAAGCAGGAGTCTCATACCGTCAAATTACGCCGTCACGGCCTCCTCACTGCCTAACTCGCTCAGCACGCGCTTGGCCTGCTGAATGGACCGCACTTCCTCAAACGTCACAATGAGCTGTTCCTTGTGCTCCTTCAGCTTGGCGGTGCGCGGGTGCGTCTGCACGTAGTTGAGGATGGTGCCGAACTGCTCGCCCTGGAAATAGGCTTTGTGGTCGTCATCAGCCGGCAGGTATCCCTTCAGCGTGTCGCGCTTGAGCGTGATTTTGTGGAAACCTACTTTGCAGGCCTGCCAGCGCAGCCGCACGATGTCGGCCAGCTGCTCCACCTCGGGCGGCATGGGTCCGAACCGGTCCACCATGCTGGCCAGCAGCTTGCGCAGCTCCTCCGGCTTCTGGGCGCGGTCGAGCTTGGCGTAGAGCTGCAGGCGCTCCGACACGTTGCTCACGTACTTTTCCGGGATGAGCACCTGCTGGTCCGTTTCCACGTTGCACTCCTGCACGCGGCCCGCGCCGGCCGCCATTTGCAGCCGCTGCTGGGAGTTGGCATCTCCCAAAAACAAGTCGCGGAATTCAGTTTCCTTGAGTTCCGTCACCGCCTCGTCCAGAATCTGGTGGTAGGTTTCGTAGCCCAGGTCGTTGATAAAGCCTGACTGCTCGCCGCCCAGCAAGTTGCCCGCGCCGCGAATATCCAGGTCGCGCATGGCTACGTTGAAGCCCGCACCCAGGTCCGAAAACTCTTCCAGCGTGCTCAGGCGCTTGCGGGCATCGGCCGGCAACTGGGCTACCGGCGGCGTCAGCAGGTAGCAATACGCCTTGCGGTTGGAGCGGCCCACGCGTCCCCGCATCTGGTGCAAGTCGCTCAGGCCGGCCAGGTGGGCCCGGTTGATAATGATGGTGTTGGCGTTCGGAATGTCGAGTCCGGATTCGATGATGTTGGTCGAAACCAGCACGTCGTATTCGCCTTCCACGAATTTCATCATGCGCTTTTCCAGCATCTCGCCGTCCATCTGCCCGTGGGCGAAGGTGATTTTGGCATCCGGCACCAGCCGCAGAATCGTGCCGGCCATTTCCTCGATGTCCTTCACGCGGTTGTGCACGAAAAACACCTGCCCGCCGCGCTTCAACTCCCTTGATACCGCATCGCGAATCAGTAGTTCGTCATACACGTGCAGCTCCGTGTTCACCGGCTGCCGGTTGGGCGGCGGCGTGGCAATCACGCTCAAGTCGCGCGCGCCCATCAGCGAAAAGTGCAGCGTGCGCGGAATCGGCGTGGCCGAGAGCGTGAGCGTGTCCACGTTCACCTTCAGTTCCTTGAGCTTGTCCTTGGTCTTGACACCGAATTTCTGCTCTTCGTCAATAATCAGAATGCCCAAATCTTTGAACTTAATATCCTTATTAGTAAGTCGATGCGTTCCAATCAGAATATCGGTTTTGCCCTCCGCCACGCGCTGCAACGTTTCCTTAATCTGCTTGGTCGACTTAAACCGGTTGATGTATTCCACCGTCACGGGCAGCGTGGCCAGCCGGTCGCGGAAGGTCTTGTAGTGCTGCATCGCCAGGATGGTGGTGGGCACCAGCACCGCTGCCTGCTTGCCATCGGCCACGGCTTTGAACGCGGCCCGGATAGCCACTTCGGTCTTGCCAAAGCCGACGTCGCCACACACCAGCCGGTCCATCGGGTGGGGCTGCTGCATGTCGTTTTTCACGTCCTCCGTGGCCTTGGCCTGGTCGGGCGTGTCCTCGTAAATGAAGCTCGATTCCAGCTCGGCCTGCAGGAAACCATCCACCGAAAAGGCGAAGCCCGGCGCGGTTTTCCGCTTGGCGTACAGGCGAATCAGGTCGGCCGCGATGTCCTTCACCTTCTTCTTTACCGACTTTTTCTTGTTCTCCCACTCCGGCGAGCCCAGCTTGCTCATCGTCGGCGGTGCGCCCTCCGCCCCGCTGTACTTGGCAATCTTGTGCAGCGAGTGAATGCTCACCGTCAGCAAGTCATCATCCCGGTACACCAGCCGAATGGCCTCCTGAATCTGCCCGTTAATTTCCACCTGCGTCAGGCCCGCAAAACGCGCGATGCCGTAGTCCTGGTGCGTAACGTAATCGCCGGGTTGCAGCGTTTTTAATTCGCGCAAAGTCAGCGCTTTTTTCTTCGAGAATTTGCGCGCTTCCTGCGCCCGGTAATAGCGCTCGAATAGCTGGTGGTCGGTGTAAACCGCCAACTCAAGCTGCTCATCCACATAGCCTTCGCGCAGCGCCAATAGCAAGTGCTGGAACTGCACGTTGTTATCCAATTCATCGAATATCGTCCGCAGCCGGTCGGCCTGCCGCACGGTATCGGCGGTAATTATCGTGACGAAATTCCGCAGCTGATTTTCCTTGATATTCTTCACCATCCGCTCGAATTCCTTGTTGAAACTCGGCTGCGGTTTGGCGGTAAATTGAAACGTATCGGCGTTTTTGAAGTGAAAGCGCTTGCCGAATTCCACCACTGCAAATTCATCGAGCAGCTTCTTGAAATTCTTGCCCGATTCAAATAAATCGCCGGGCTTGCTCACGATTTGCATGCCGCCGCTTTCGCTCAGCATCTGCTGAAAATTGGCTTCGGCTTTTTCGAATAATTCCGTCACCACGTCCAGCGTCTGGCGCACGTCTTTCACCCAAATGCAGGCCGTGCGGGGCAGAAATTCGAAGAAAGCCTCCCGCGTTTCGGTCAGCATTTTGGTCTGCACGTTCGGGATAATGCTGATGCTCGGCCGCGGGTCTACCGACAATTGCGTCTCCGGATTAAACGTCCGAATACTCTCAATTTCGTCGCCGAATAATTCGAGGCGAAACGGCAATTCATTCGCGTAGCTAAACACGTCCACAATGCCGCCGCGCACCGCGTATTGCCCCGCCTCGTACACAAAATCCGTTTTCTCGAAATCGTATTCGGCCAGCAATTCGCCCAGGAAATTCACGTCCAACTTGTCGCCCACTTTCGCATTGAAGGTGTTTTTAACCAGACTCTGCCGGTTAATTACCTTCTCCGTCAGCGCCTCCGGATACGTCACGATAAACACGCTGTTGCTCGTGCTGGCCGCCCGGGTGGTATTGATGCGGTTCAGCGCCTCAGCGCGCATCAGCACGTTAGCGTTTTCGGTTTCGTCGAACTGGTAAGGTCGCTTGTACGAGCTGGGAAACAGCAGCACCTCCGGCCCCTCGGGCAGTAAGTGCTGCAAATCAGACAGAAAATACGCCGCCTCGTCCTTGTCATGCATGATGAACACGTGCGGGTGCTGGGCGTGCGCCACGGCTGCCGCTACCACCGCATCCTGGCTGCCCACCAGGCCGCGCAGGTGCAGGCGCAGGCTGCCGGGGTTGGGCTTGGCGGCTTCGCGCAGGCGGGAGGCCAGCACCTGCAACTCGGGAGAAAGGCGATATAAACGAAGAAAATCAGCTACTTGCACAAGAAATCAGGCTAAGGCAGGGCAAATGAAGTAGCCCGGCCAGATAAAAATCCGGTCGGGCAGCGGGGTAAATACACGGCAAAGGTGGCGAAGGTTTCCGAGGCTGCCCGTAGCTTCGTTGCCTTTTGGCGGCCTGTCAGGCGTTTAACCAAAATCCAGCAACAAGCATCCAGAAATACCTCATGCGCGGCTCTTCCCATCTGGCCATCGGCCTCATCACCGGCGTGGCCGTGGCCGGGCTGGCCCCGGGCATTCCGTTTTCATTGGCCGGCATTGCGCTGGCCGGCTTTTCCAGCCTCGCGCCCGACCTCGACCACCCCGAAAGCCGCCTCAGCAAGCGCTTAGGCTTTAGCCAAAACTATGTGCGCTGGGCCTTTGCCGCCGGGGCGCTGGCCCTGGCCGCCTACGCCTACCTGCAACTGCGGCCCGGGGCCGAGCAGCGCCTGTTTTACACCGGCGCGCTGGCCTTCGGGCTGATTGGGGTAGGCATGCAGGGCGGCTCCACGCGGCGGCTGGCGCTGCTGTTCACGGGCCTGGGCACGGTGGTGGCCGGCCTCTACACCGAGCAGCTTTGGCTGAGCCTGCTGGGCACGTTTGTGGCGCTGGCGCCCTTCACCGCGCACCGCTCCTGGACGCACACCATCTGGGCCACCGCGCTCTGGACCTACATCGGCTACCTCGCCGACCAGCACCTCGGCTGGCGCGGCGTGGCCCTGTACGCGGGCACCGGCTACGCCTCGCATCTGGTGGCCGATACGCTCACCAAATCGGGTGTGCGGTGGTTTTTGCCCATCTCCGAATACTCCATTAAGGTTCCGCTTATCAGCACCGGCTCGGCCAGCGGCAACGTGCTGGAAGTAGGCATTTGCGTGGGGTATGCGCTGCTGGTGCTGGGGCTGGTGGTGGGCCACATGGGCTTTTAGCCCGACAGAGCTCTGCTGGTTGGCACTACGTGCCATAAACGCCATCCGCTTGATTGTGGGCACTGTTGCATAAGTCAGCTAAGACCGTTAGCTTCGCAGCAGATATGCTGGTAAATTAGGGTCGATTTGGCATTGAACCGTGTTATTATTCTGCGTTTTCAATTGTTTTCGCCAGCCGGCATTCATTAAAATCAATTAAGCTACATTTTAATCCCATCGGCTGCCGCCTATTAGCGGGCTGTCTCGTCGGGATTTCTCTACTGAGTTATACTGAACGCTGGAACGGGTGACGAGTATTCTGTCGCGCGCGGTTCCGGCATTCCTACCTGATTCACACTCCTAGTCCCACTCAAAACACTTCTCTAACTTTACTTAACGCATCCCATGAACCAGATGAACAGCCCTTTGATTCGGGTTGGTGTCTTTTATGACGGCAACTATTTCTTAAAAATTAGCGACTATTATTATTTCCAGCACGAGCGCAAGGCCCGCATCAGCCTCGAAGGCCTGCACGAATACATCCGTCACCAGGTAGCTGAAGAAGAAGATGTTGACGTGCGTCTGGCACAAATCACCGATGCCCACTTTTTCCGTGGTCGCCTCTCCGCTACCGAAGCCCGCGACAAGGACCGCCTGTTCCACGACCGCCTGCTCGACGACATTCTGATGAACCTGGGCGTGCAAACGCACTACATGGCCCTCAAAACCCGCGACGGCCGCCTGCAGGAAAAAGGCATCGACGTGTGGCTGAGCCTCGAAGCCCTCGAACTGGCCCTGCACAAAACCCTCGACGTGGTCGTGCTCATCGCCGGCGACTCCGATTACGTGCCCCTCATCCGCAAGCTCAACACCGTGGGCACCCGCGTGATGCTGCTGAACTGGGATTTCAAATACGAAGATTTCAAGGGCGAAACCCGCGTGACGCGCGCCTCGCAGCAGCTGTTGGAGCAGGTGACCTACCCCGTGGCCATGCACGACGTGATTGACCGCGGCCTGCAGCAGCAGGACGAAGTGGTGGAAGCCATGTTCGTGAACCAGTCGGAGCCCGCCGCCTTTGCGCCCAGCACCGCTGCCGCACCCAAGCTGGCCCGCCCCACCGGTCCCACCGCCGCTGGCCCCGTGGGCACGCTCGGCATGAGCACCATCAAAAACCTGAAAAACGGCTTCGGTTTCGTGGTAATGCCCCCGAACAACCTGTTCTTCAGCTACGCCGACCTGACCGAGGGTGACTTCAACGACCTGCGCGAAGGCGACTGGGTGGAATTCACCGTGGGCCGCAACCACCGCGACGAGGACTGCGCCCGCAACGTGCGCAAAGTGCCCGCCCCGCAAATGACCGACGGCGACGACGAGTACGAGCCCGTAGGCGTGCACGCCACGGCCGAGCTGTAATTCAGCTACTTACTTAAGACAAAAAAGCCCGTTAGATGATTCTGACGGGCTTTTTTGTCTTGACAGGTAATACCTACCCCATCAGCAGCTGCGCAAAGTCGCGCTTGGAGGCTGGGTAGCGGTTGAAAGTGCCCAGGCCGCGCGCCACTGCCACGTCGTCGTGGCCCGCCTTCACGCGGTAGACCACGCAACTGCTCACCACCAGGGAGTTGCCGCTGTGGTCGACGGTGCCGCGCGCCACCAGCTCATCGTGCAGGTGCACGGCGTGAAGGTAATTCATCTTGAACTCGACGGTGGACACCAGCTCCATTTTGGTGAAGGCCAGCGAGAGGGCCGCTGCGCCCAGGGCGGCGTCCATGAGGCCGGCCAGTACGCCGCCGTGGCAGGTGTTGGGGGAGGAGAGGTGCTCCTCGCGGATAACCATGCGGTATTCCACCTGGCCGGGCGTGCTCACCGTCAATTCCATGCCGTTGGTGCGGCCGTAGTGGTTCATCTGGTTGTAAGCGGCCACCATGGTGGCGAGGTTGGGGAGGGGAAGAGCTTTATCAGACATGGCGGCGGTGGGAATTGCGCTGGCAAGTTTGCCGAAAAATTTGCTTCATTTGTTGGAGGCGGCATTTTCAGGACTGAAAAGCCGTGGTATCACCTCTTGCTCATTGCCGCCATGTCCACGCAGCCGCTCACGTTTGCCGAGTTTTATCCCCGCTACCTGCGCGAGCATAGCCGGCGGGGCACGCGGGTACTGCATTTTGTGGGCACCACGCTGTTCATTCTTTGCCTGACAATGTTGGTGCGCACCGGCAACTGGAACTGGCTGGCTGCCGGCGTGGTAGCCGCTTATGGCTTTGCCTGGGTCGGCCATTTTTTTGTGGAACACAACCGGCCGGCCACGTTCCAGCATCCATGGTATTCGCTGCTGGGCGATTTCCGGATGTACTTCGACCTCTGGCGCGGCCGCGAGAAATTCTAGAGCAGTTTCCGCATCAGGAAATGCTGGATTTCACCAAACAGCACGTGCGATGGCTCGACCAGCGCGTAGCCCAGCTTTTCATAAAAACCGACGGCTTTCTCACGGGAGTGCAGCACGATTTCGCGCAGGCCCGCCGCCCGCGCCTGCCCTTCTAGGTACGCTACCACGCGCTGCCCCAGGCCCTGGCCCGCCGCCTGCGGCGCCACGGCCATGAAGCGGATTTGGCCTTGTTCATCACTTGTGGGCTGGAGCATGCCCACGGCCAGCGCCTCGGGCGGGCCGGCAGTTTCGGCCAGCAATAGGGCATGCATGGTGCCCGGCTCGTCGTCGGCTGGCACGCGCTCCGAGCCGGGAGGCTGCTGCCAGGGCTGGCGCAGCACGGCGTAGCGCAGCTTGTAGTAGGCGGCCCACTCGGCGGGTGTACGGGGCGGCTGAATAGTGGAAGCAGTATTCATGAGGGAAACGTGAAGTGCGGGCGCAACCAAGGAAGCAGTATTCATGAGGGAAACGTGAAGTGCGGGCGCAACCAAGGCCGGTGCGGGGCGTTACCTTTACGGCCCGGCCCGGGCCGGTTGAATCTTCTCAAAACTACATCCCACCCCGCCATGGCATCTTTCGACATCGTGAGCAAAGTTGACCCGCAAACCCTCGAAAACGCGGTAAATACGGCCCAAAAAGAACTTGCAACCCGCTACGACCTGCGCGACACGAAGGGCGGCATCGAACTCAACAAAAAGGAAAACACCATTCTGCTGTCGTCCGAAAACTCCATGCGCATCAAGGCGCTGGAAGACATCCTGCTCGGCCGCGTGGTGAAGCAGGGCATCGACGGCACCAGCCTCGACTTCACGGCCGACGAGCAGCCCAGCGGCCAGCTCATCAAGAAAACCATCAAGGTGCGCGCCGGCGTCGACAAGGAGTTCGGCCGCAAAATCATCAAGGCCATCAAGGATGCCAAGGTGAAGGTGGAGGCCCAGATGCAGGACGACCAGGTGCGCGTGACCTCCAAGAAAATCGACGATTTGCAGGCGGCCATTGCCGTGCTCCGCAAGGCCGACATCGGCCTGCCGCTGCAGTTCGTGAACATGAAATCCTAGCGCCACGAAATCAGGAAATAAGGTGGGAAAGCTGTAATGCCGGAGCGACTTGCTTCGATTCAGCTTTTTCACAACCCCAGATATCACCCCAGCAGTTACTTAATGTACGATTTTTCGGCTTTTGCCCACCCCGCCACCTGGGTTAGCTTGCTCACCCTCACGTTCATGGAAATCGTGCTGGGGATTGACAACATCATCTTCATTTCCATCGTGGTGAACCGGCTGCCGAAGGAGCAGCAGGCGCGGGGCCGCACCATTGGCCTGCTGCTGGCGCTGCTGTTCCGCATCGGGCTGCTGCTGAGTATTTCCTGGATTGTGAGCCTGCGCAACCCGCTGTTCAACCTGCCCGATTTCCCGTGGCTGGACCAGCCGTTTGGCGTGACCGGGCGCGACCTGATTCTGCTGGCCGGCGGCCTGTTCCTGATGTACAAGAGCACCACCGAAATTCACACCAAGCTGCAGGGCGAGGAGGAAGAGGAAACCATGGGCGGCAAAGGTGCTTCAATGATGAGCATCATCCTGCAAATCGTGGTGATTGATATTGTATTCAGCTTCGACTCCATTCTCACCGCCGTGGGTCTGGTGGATAACGTGCTGGTGATGATTGCGGCCGTGATTTGCGCCATGGGCATCATGCTGAGCTTCAGTGGGGTGGTGGCCAACTTCGTGAATAACAACCCCACCATCAAGATGCTGGCCCTGTCCTTCCTCATCATGATTGGCTTCATGCTGGTGATGGAAGCCGCCCACAAGGAAATCGAAAAAGGCTACCTCTACTTCGCCATGGCCTTCTCGCTGACGGTGGAAATGCTGAACCTGCGCCTGCGCAAGAAAACCAAGCCCGTGCACCTGCGCGACTCGCAGTACGACTAGGCGGTTTTTCACCGCAGAAGGCGCAGCAAAGAGGCGCAGAGGTTACAGAACGTTCTGCGACCTCTGCGCCTCTTTATTTTATATGGGAACTATACAACGGCCAGCGCAACCACTTTATCACCTTGGTCGAGCACGCGGCGCAGGGCCATCTCCAGCAAGCGGCGGTTCAGTTCCGAGCGGTGCTGGCTGTAAAATGCGTACTCGTCGGCCGTGAAAACGCCGGTTATCAGGCCCACCACCGTGTAGCGCAGCTTAGTGTTGCGACTGAGTAATTCGGTCAGTTGGTGGTGCTGGTCGGTGGAGCGCAGGATGATGTGATGGTCGCGCACAAAATCGGCCACCACGGCCAGCAGCAGATTGTTTTGCAGCTTGAGCACCGGGCGCAGCGTGGCGTGCAGAAAAGCCCCGACGGTGCCTTGTGCGTCCGTTGTTTCGGTGGGTACGACGGGGCGCAGGGCCAGTAGGGCCACATCGGGGCGGGATGATTCAGGAGCGGGCATGGCGGATGAAAGCAGGGGAACCGCTGCGCCCGCCAATGGTTGCCGTTACACCACGCCCAACTTCACCAGCGCATCCCAGAGCACCACACCAGCGGCCACGCCCACATTCAGCGAGTGCTTGGTGCCGAACTGGGGGATTTCGACGGCCACGTCGCACAAGGCCAGTACGGCATCATCCACGCCGAACACCTCGTTGCCCAGCACCAACGCCAGTGGCCGGCCGGGTTCGGGTCGAAATTGTGGGAGCAGCACACTGCCAGTGGTTTGCTCCACGGCTGCTATTTGGTAGCCGGCGGCTTTGAGGGCAGCCACGGCCGTGACCGTTTCGGCGGCGTATTCCCAGGCCATAGACTCCTCGCTGCCCAGCGCAGTTTTGGTGATTTCGCGGTGCGGCGGGCGCGGCGTGTAGCCGCAGAGGTAGATTTTTCCCAGCGCGAAGGCGTCGGCCGTGCGGAAAATGGCGCCCACGTTGTGCATGCTGCGCACGTTGTCGAGCACCAAAACCACGGGGCTTTTGGGCGTACTTTTGAAGTCATCAACCGAGGCCCGGTTCAGCTCGGCCATTGTGAGTTTTCGCATGGTCAGTAGCGCGAACTTTGTAGTTCGCGTCGTTGGTTTAATTCCGTTGAAGCGGCTCGCAGCTGGTTGGTCTTCGGGCTTCCGCTATTTATTCACTCGCCACAAACGCGAACTACAAAGTTCGCGCTACTTGCCTTGCCTGCACCCAAAAAAGAATTCGTTATCAAATCCGTCGGCCCCGACCATTTCACCGTGCCCATCCCGGCCGTGACCGAAACGCCGCTGATGAAGCAGTATTACCAGCTCAAGCAGCAGCATCCGGGCGCGGTGCTGTTGTTCCGGGTCGGCGATTTTTACGAAACCTTCGGCGAAGATGCCGTCACGGCCAGCCGCATTCTCGACATCACGCTCACCAAGCGCGGCGCGGGCAGCAGCAGCGAAGTGGCCCTGGCTGGATTCCCGCACCACTCCCTCGACAACTACCTGCCCAAGCTGGTGCGCGCCGGCCAGCGCGTGGCCATCTGCGACCAGCTCGAAAACCCCAAGGAAGCCAAGGGCCTGGTAAAGCGCGGCATCACTGAGCTGGTGACACCCGGCGTGAGCATGCACGACAACGTGCTCGAACGCCGCTCCAACAACTACCTCGCTGCCATTCATTTCGGCAAAACCGAAGCCGGCATTTCCTTCCTCGATATCAGCACCGGCGAATTCCTGGCTGCCCAAGGCACACTCGATTACCTGGGCAAGCTGATGCAGAATTTCAGCCCCGCCGAAGTGCTGTTCTGTAAGAAAAGCCGGAGCGAGTTTGAGCAGAATTTCGGCCCCGACTACTGCACCTACGCGCTGGATGACTGGGTTTTCGGGGCCGACTATGCCCACGACACCCTCACGCGCCACTTCCGCACCACCTCGCTCAAAGGCTTCGGCGTCGATAACCTGAAGGAGGGCGTGATTGCGGCCGGCTGCATTCTGCACTACCTCGCCGAAACCAAGCACACCGACATCCAGCACATTGCCAGCCTTGGCCGCCTGGAGGAGGACAAGTACGTGTGGCTCGACCGCTTCACGGTGCGCAACCTGGAACTGGTGCACGCCCAGCACCCGGGAGGCGTGCCCCTCATCGACGTGCTCGACCAGACGCTCACGCCGATGGGCGCCCGCCTGCTGCGCAAGTGGATAGTGCTGCCCCTCAAGGAAGTAAGCCAGATTCAGCGTCGTCTCGATACGGTGGCCGCCCTGGTGGCCGATGAGGAACTTCTCGGCGACCTCACCCAGCACCTGCGCCATATAAATGACTTGGAACGCCTGATTTCCAAAGTTGCCGTGCGCCGCGTCAACCCCCGCGAGCTGCTGCAGTTGGCCCGCGCCCTCGAAGCCGTGGCGCCCATGCGCGAGCGGCTGGCCGCATCTGGCGTGAAAGCTTTGGTAAAGCTGGCCGAGCAACTCAACCCCTGCGCCAACCTGCGTCAGGAAATCTTCGCCAAAATCAAGCCCGACGCCCCCATTCTCACCAACCAGGGCGGCGTGCTGAACAGCGGAATTGATGCGGAGCTGGACGAATTGCGTGCTTTAGCTTTCTCGGGCAAAGACTATCTGCTGCAACTCCAGCAGCGCGAGCAGCGCAATACCGGCATCTCGTCGCTGAAAGTGGCTTACAACAAGGTGTTTGGCTACTACCTCGAAGTCACCAATGCCCACAAAGACAAGGTGCCCGCCGAGTGGATTCGCAAGCAGACGCTGGTGAACGCCGAGCGCTACGTAACCGAGGAGCTGAAAACCTACGAGGAGAAAATTCTTAACGCCGAGGAAAAGCTGTTCGTCATCGAGCAGAAAATCTACAACGACCTCGTGCTGGCGGCCCTCGATTTCGTGCCCCAGATTCAGCAGAATGCCCGCGCCATTGGCGTAACGGACTGCCTGGCCAGCTTCGCCCTCACGGCGCGGCAGCAGCGCTACGTGCAGCCCGTGGTGAACGACGGCACCCTACTCGACATCAAAGCGGGCCGCCATCCCGTCATCGAGCGCCAACTGCCGCCCGGCGAAAGCTACATTCCCAACGACATCTGCCTTGACCAGGACGACCAGCAGATTGTAGTCATCACCGGCCCCAACATGGCCGGTAAGTCTGCTCTGCTGCGCCAGACGGCCCTCATCGTGCTGCTGGCCCAAATCGGCTCTTTCGTGCCCGCCGACGCCGCCACCATCGGCATTATCGACAAGATTTTCACCCGTGTCGGCGCTTCCGACAACCTGAGCAAGGGCGAAAGCACCTTCATGGTGGAAATGACCGAAACGGCCTCCATCCTGAACAACCTCTCGGATAGAAGCCTGGTGCTGATGGACGAAATCGGGCGCGGCACCAGCACCTACGACGGCATCAGCATTGCCTGGGCCATTGTGGAGCACCTGCACAACAACCCCAAAGCCAGGGCCAAAACCCTCTTCGCCACCCACTACCACGAGCTCAACCAGCTGGCCGACGACTGCTCCCGCGTCCGCAACTACAACGTGGCTGTGAAGGAGGCCGACGGCCGCATCCTGTTTCTGCGCAAGCTCCAGCCCGGCGGCTCCGAGCACAGCTTCGGCATCCACGTAGCGCGGCTGGCCGGCATGCCCACCAGCGTGGTGCTCCGCGCCAACGAAATCATGCACCACCTCGAAGTGGAGCGCACCAGCGCCGGAGCCGAGGACAACGTGCCCACCGAGTTTGATGATGTACTGGCTGGTATCGAGCCCAATGGCAACGCCAGCCGCGCCAATATCGCCGTGCCGCCGCCTCGTGAGCCCGCTCAGCCCAAACCCCGCGCCACCACGGCCGTGGCTACTGCGCCGCGCGCCCAACTCAGCATCTTCGAGCCCTCGGACCCGGCCCTGGAACGCATCCGCGAATTGCTCCAGCACCTCGATGTGAACACGCTCACGCCCATCGAGGCGCTGATGAAGCTGAATGAATTGAAGCTGACGTTAGGAAAGGGTTAAATTTTTCGCCCTGAAAATGAGATGGAAAGGCCTCTAGAGAGAATATTTCCACACTTAGTACTTGCGTCTCCAAAAAACTGCCTTACCTTTGTCGCACCATTCAGCACAACGAAAATTGTTCTGAACCTCCTGCGAGAGTAGCTCAGTTGGTAGAGCGCGACCTTGCCAAGGTCGAGGTCGCGAGTTCGAACCTCGTCTCCCGCTCCAAAAGTTCGAAAAAACGCTGTCTTCGGGCAGCGTTTTTTGTTTAAACAGAGTCCAGTTTTTTTAAAGTAGTTTTGGCATTCGCCAAGCCTGCCGGAGTGGTGGAATGGTATACACGAGGGACTTAAAATCCCTTGCCTTCACGGGCTTACGGGTTCGAGTCCCGTCTCCGGTACGAAAAACCCCGTTTGCAGCTTGCAAACGGGGTTTTTATTTTTTTAGGGTACACTATAGGGCACAAACCTCTCGATTTGTTGTAGTAGGGTGCTGTCTAAAATCATGAATGGCCCAGCAGAAGCCGTACCCAAATCACTGGCAACATAAACGGGGCAAGGCCTTCGCTCAATAGTAGTGTTCAAAAAGGCCAGTATTTCGCGTCTGTCTACCGCGCTACTGTTCTGAGCACGAAATCCATCGCCAAGCAGGCACGGGGCCAGCATACGGCCAAAACAAGTATCCGTAAGCTTCCACGATGGATGGAAATCTGCTGGGTTTGGTGCTTCACAAATTTTGACCAATTCACTCGCTACCTAACCGTTGCCATGGTATCAAGGCTTAGCCCCCGCGATAAGTCGGGTAGACCACGGTAAGTCCATTCAACTTGATTTTGCCAGTTGCGAATGTATTCGCTCGTCTGTGCCTGGTTGACTTGAGCCACAAGCTCTTCTTTCGTCTCCACGCCAAAGAGGCACTTAATTTTGTCGAAGTGTCTTTTAGATACTGCTTTATCGAATATGGGCAATCCTTGATAGTTGTAAGCGGCTGTCTCGGGTTTCCAAAACCATCTTACTTTATACTCTGGGTCTAAATGAAGCAGCAATCCCACAAAATATAATACTATATCGGCTTGCTTGAGTTCTTCAAATGAATAAGACCCTGTCGCTCGTTCCTTTAGTTTATCAGCAACCCAACTCACACGGTTTGCCTGCCGCTTTTCGTTCATAAACCGGTTCAAGGTGAAGTTGTAGCGGTTGAATAGGTTGTAAGTTTCAACCTGCACAGGGCCATACTCTCGCGGAATAACGAAGGTGTCTCGTAGAAGACTGGCCAAGAAAGCGTAACGCCCCCTCCTTATCAAAACGGCTGTGGCATACACCACTAATTCATAAGCAAAAAACCTTAAGTAATCCGAGCGGACCTCTCCCAAGTGTTCACCAGGCTGAGCAGCTCCGGAGCTATGGAAGTACTGAGCAAATTCTTCAAAGAAATCATGTAGGGCTTCTTCGTCGAGTTCTGGAACAACTGCACAATACATCTCCAGAAAATCTATGAAATCGTCCCGCAATGGCCTCATATGCTCCATGCGGTCAAGGGTGAAGTCGATAAAATTTTCCAGATTGACCTCGTTTTCCTCTGGGGCAAAACCGCGGACAGCAGTCAAGAATGCATGGTAATACTCCTTTACCAGCAAGGGCGCATTTTTGCGTTCATTGGTAAAAGCACTTCGAATGGTTGCCACGCGGTGGGCCGTTGCCAGCACCAGCGGTTTTTCGTCATTCAGGTAGCTTGGACGTACTCCCAAGGGAGGACGACGGTGGACAGGTTGGTCAAAAATATTGCGAATGAGTAGCTCGTAATTCTTTTCGAATGTCTCCTCGTTGCTGAAATCGAGGAAGATTCGACTGTTTACAAAGACAGGTGTATATGGCTGTCCGGCTTCATCGAACTCAAAAACCAGTGGAATAAACTTAGTCTGGTCAGCTTTCGAGTAAATGCTATCCGATACGATGAGACTTTCAGCTCCCACTCCGCCTTTGCGACCGTCCGCCTTTTCCTTGTAGGGCTTATTGCAAATCAGTAGTACCCTTTTGATTTCCGGGTTAGTCACCATCTGCTCCATGAACAGATTTTTGTCTTGCCCTTCTCGAAGGTCCCACTCGTCGAGTATAACATGGACTTCGTCATTGACAAGGCGCTCGGCTAAGGCAATGACCTTGAGTTTGTGTTGGGGCGGTTGCCAACTGTATGAGATGAAAACTTTGGGCGCATCCAGTTGCTCGGCCATTATTGCGGAGTTTAGTACCTAGTAAAAATAGTGACGCCTCGAAAGGAATTCAAGCTGTAAACCTGAGTTTTAGCGGCTGGGCACGTTGGTTTAATCTGTTTCCAGTGCAGAAAAATCGTGTTCTTCTGCTGGCCGACTCAGAAAATCGGTATAGGCTGCAAGAAGGTGTTGCGAGACCTCATGGCGGTAGTTCGCCGAACGCTTCAAGTGAAAATTGAGTTTTTCGTTCTGAAAAACAGGCGGCCGTGGTAAAGCCTTGTTTGGATTCAATTGAACACCAATAAGTTGTTCTAATGCAGACCGCTTTGCAGGCGCGAGTCTTTTATTGCTGAGTATAGCTTGAGCTAAACGAATGGGTTCGACTAATTGCTGAAAATGCGCTACCAGTAGGGGGTAGCGGGCTTGCCAAGCTGGGTGGAACTGCGATGGGACAGCCGGTAGGTTACTCAAGTCCAGTTGGCATGTGCCATCGCCGTTCAGTACGGCCAGCTCCAAGACTTGAATGGATACTATGATGCGGTCTTTGAAGGAGATGCGGCCCAAATTTCCCTTTTTGTAATGTTGAAGAAAGCCGCTGACACGTAGTTGCCCAGGCGTCATTCCTTCTACTTGGTCTGTCCTGATGTCGTGAATACGGAAAAGCTCTACCCACTTCAGTTCATTGGCCGGTTTGCCACGCCGTCCCCTTTCATCCTCCTTGCCCGAACGAACCATCATATCGCAAGGCGGCGCCAACAGGATGTACCGTTTGCTGGCATTAATTTCAAAGATGTCGCCAAGAGCCAAAGGCGCATGAACCCGATTTAGGGCAGGGCCTTCAACGTATAGCTCAAGGCGCCGCATTTCGAGTGCTTTGTCGCTTCCATGGTCCCCGAATAGACGGGGATAGGCCAGTTGCCGCGCTGTTTGGACAAGTGTATTGAAACTGCTGGCTGTGGTCGCCGACAATAACTCTTCCCAACCGTGGCGCTTCTGCAACAAGAGAAACAGTCTCACCAGAGTTTCACCTTCCCATACCCCCTCATTCAGTGAGGATTTCAATACCATGTCATCGAAATCGAATACATCCAGCCGGTCCAGTTCTTCGCATGCTTGGCGACATGCGGTGGACATAGCCCGTTTAACCGTATTCTTCATTGAGCCGGCGTAGAGATTGAGCACCAGCATCTGGATACCCTCAGCAAGTCGGTCCGGCTTATCGTACCGCCATTTGGATATGGGTAGGAAGACGTTGGATGGAATCCTCCGCTCATTACAGATGATAGCCCCTTGTTGCTGTTCTCCCTCTACCTTGAATTCGTGAGAAAAGATGCCAAACAACACCCGTCCATCATAACCATCTACTTGTGCTCGAACAGCTTGTACTGCATGCTCCAGCATTGCCAGGCCATCAAGCGGAACGGTGTCGCCTGGAGGAAGGTAGCTGAACTGCTTATCAAAAAGGCACACTAACCGGCGAGTGACCGAAGCCTCAGCTAACCAAGCGTCGCGATGGTGTACCCACTTTTGAGGCGATACGGGACAGTATTCAATATGGCTGGGCAACAATGATTGCAGAGCTCCAGCTGCCAGACCGTCCATTGCATCGGGAATAAGATGCAGGGCTTGTATCTGTTCTATAATTGCAGTGCGTGCTGGTACATCAGCTGTCTCCCACCATTCAGTAATGTCCGCCTCCCAATCAGGCCTGGGACCTGCTAAGTCAGCGTCGAATAGGGGTTGGACCTCAGCCTTGCGACCAGTAAGAAGGCCCGCCACCACGTGTTCGATGACTTGAGTTGCGCCAAATTCAAAATAGTCATCAATGTACACGACCCGTTGAATCCCAAGGACATTCAACAGTTTGTGAACAACTTCGACTGATTGGGTTGCGGGTAGAGCGGGTAGAGAATTAGCCATGGCGGGCGCCGGTCAGGTCGAGCCGAAAAATATATGGGCGATTGAAGCGGTTGAGAGCTGGGAGCAAGTCAATGGAACAACCCATCGACTCCAGCAACTGACGAGTAATGAAAAGTCCCAATCCTCGACCTGTTTCGCGCGGTTTGGTAGTAACGAATGGCTCGAACAAATGCGGTACAATACCTGGGTCAAGGCCAACGCCATTATCGCTGATTTCGAGGTATGGGTCGTTGAGGCGTAGTATGATGCGGGGAGCCGTCACTACTTGCTGCCGGAGTGCCTCACGGAGCCAATATTCGGAGTTAATAACCAAGTTGTCGAGTACTTGCGTAAACTTTCCTCGACTGCAAAACAGTGTAAAGTCTTTGTCTGGCGCGATTTCAACGATAAACTTAATTCCCGCTTCTTGAAACCGAAGCCGACCCTCGTAGAACTCCTTCAAGCCTTCTACAAACTTGCTCATTACCAGTATCTCCCGCTTTTCGCGAAGGTAGCGAAGAGATGGGTCGAGGTGTTGAGTCTCGCGGCGCAAGGCATGCAGCGAGGAGCGAACGCGTTCGGTGAATAGAAATACTTCGGGAGCGGTGCTGGGTTGCTGGCGCAAAAAGTCTACCGTACGCTTTGTCTCATCCAGCAACCAGTCTACAACGTTGCCAATTTCATGAGAGAGCGCCTCAGCTGTGAGGCCCAGCCCGGCTAACTCGGTAACGTCGCTTAGTTGGTTGTTGAGCTGTTCCAACTGGCTTTCCAAAAACGTAGCCAGCGGGGCAAGATTCGTCAATTCTTGCTGTACCTGTTTGAGCAAATTAATGACCTCGGTGGCTTTGTTCAGTTCTTGCTGGGCCTCAGCCAGCAGTTTCTGTAAGGCCGCGTCGTTACCGCTTTCCAGCAATGGATTTTGACGAATGGCCGTGAGCTTTCGGTTGATGGCCGTGCTCACAGCCTCTACATTAACCTGCTGCGTTTTTTGCCGCAATGCGGCGACCTGCTCTGCAGTGCCACGGAGGCGGCCTAATACTTCGGTGGCCGATGAAATCTCAGCTTCCGCGACGGACTGCTGGTCTTTGTAATCATTGTAACGTCGACGCACGCGGTTTAAAACGCCATTGATTTCATCTCGCACCTTGTATGCAAGGGTGAAAAAATTGCGTGAGGCCAGATTCAGAACAAATCCCTCTCGGTCTGTTTTTTCCTCCAATACGCCGTTGTCCTTGGCGGTCAAAGAGATATAGCCAATCAGGTTTTTGGGCCGCAGCCCGTAAAATGATTTGCCCGAAGTAGTGCCGTGTTGGAATCCCATCCAATCATCGCCGTCAATGCCGTACGGACGTATGCCGAAGCCGTCGCGATAAATGCGAACCCCGGACTGGCGGCGGATATAAGCTTTGTAGTCATTAATCAGGTTGAATACCGATTCCTCTCCAGTAGCATCCGCGGCGTCGTACACCAGCTGGTCGATTTCGCCATGGAATGGCCCTGGGTTCGCTCCTTTGAGCAGGGTGGCCGGCTCATCTCCGTTACCGGACGCTACGAGGCCGTCAAGTCCCAAGGAAGCAACCTGCAGCCGGATTTCGTACTCAAAAAACCAGGTCCCGTTGCCGGGTTTTAACATGGCTAAACCCTTAGCATCTTTTAGGAACTCGAAAAAGTTGGCCCCGTTGTCACCAGCTATCAGCGCCTGGTAATCCCGAGCCAGTGCAGGGTCATTATTGCCTCGAAACAAGCTGGTTTTTGCCTTACCCTTTATGATAAGTTCTTGCCCGTCAAATGCAAACCGATATGTAGAAATCGCGGTGTCCCTGACGCCTTTAGTTAGTTCGAACAGGTCGTAAGCGATGTTATCAATCTGCAGGTTAATGCGGAAGGATTTGGCCGGCTCGAAGGGCGATATGAGTTGAGCCAATGTGCTCATGAGCGCGCTTCGGCTACTCGGCTCCTGCCAGATTTGATGATTTTGTAGCTCAGTAATGACGAGCTTGGTGCCTGGTCGGCCGTTATCGGGCATCCATGTGGCGAAGGAGACCGGAACGTCCTGCAAGCGGCGGTTCTCTTGAAAATCTTCCCAGTTGACGCCTACATGCACCCCAATATCAGCAGTCCGCCATTTCGGCGGAGACCCTTCTGGAGCCTCGAAAATGGGGTATTCTTTCAGGGAGAAAAGGTCCAATCTGCTACCCAGACGCTGAGCACTGAGCCGGCCCACCCCTTTGCTTCCCAGAAAGGCTCTTTTGTACTTGGGTGTTGTGATACCCAACTCATTCACGCCGCGCTTTAGCGAAAAGGAGATGTAAAGCCATCCCTTAGTCACATCGGCTTCATCCATACCCGTTCCAGTATCGGAAAGGGTAATGTAACCGGGCGTTGTAGTTGGATTCGAAACCGCAAATGCCAAGTCTTCCTCTACGTAGGTGGCCCGTGTATCTACCACAATGCTCACGCTACGTGCGTCGGCGTCGTAGCTGTTTTTCACCAACTCAATGAGGGCGGTTACTTCATCCGATACCAATTGTTCACCCAGTTGCCTCACTACGTGGGCACTAATGACAAATTGCTTTTCGTTCTCCTCTGCACCACTCATAGAGTGCGGAATATAAGGATACGTTCTTTCTTCATTGTGTCGGCCGTGTTGTTGCGGCTGGCCATTCGCTTGTGGTGAATGGTGCGTTCAATGGCGGTCACATACTTTACATTGCGCGTAGCCATCAACTCCTTGAGAATTATATCGATGGGTATTTCAATATTGCTGACCCGTCGACTGGCCACTGTCCAGCACAAATAAGCGTTGGAGTTCATCTGCGCTAAAATGTTGCCCAAGCAAACGTCCAAATCCCGGTAGAACGAAGCGATACGCGCCGCGGGAGCGTAGACCTTACTGCCCGTCATCAGCTGCAGCGTGGCCCCCAGCGTGGCGGATTTACTGGTCAAAGTTGCAGTAAGGGCAGCCAGTTTCTGGTGCTCCAAGGCTCCGCCAAGGCTGCGTCGGTCAATCTCTTGAGTTGTGGATAACAGGGTCGGGTCAACGTTGTGAGCAATATCACTCAACTCAATCCAGTTCAGGGCGAGGTAAGAGTGCTGGCCGTAGGGAACCGTAGTAGTGTTGTCCCCGTACGGCGGCGACGTCACCAATAAATCATACTTTTGCGTTGTATCAGGCAGCGATACTGCCTTCTCTTGAGTGTTTGCCAGTTCAGCGCGGGCTTGTCCTTTATACGTCGCCCGCTTGACCAGCAATCGCGCTTTGGCCAGCGTGAAGTGAAAGTCCTTTAAGTCTTCACACCCGCGCTTGGCCAGTAGTTCAAAGGTGTCTATCGCGTTGATTTTACGTTCATTAGCTTCTTCGGTGGCCCGTGCGTGGAGCTTATAGGTGGACGTACGGTCATTGCTGGTTAGTCGAATGGTTTCCGCCAGAATGACCCACAGAAATGGTCTGGCTTCGGCAGGCTGCGCAACGATAGCCCGGCGTAAGCGGGAGAGGTCGCGTTGAACATCCGAACGAAACCATTTGCTAATGCCTGGAAAATTCACTTCAACGTCCAGTCTCTCATCGCCGCGCGCTCCCTTAACAACTGCTACGACTTGGTGCTGCAGCCGCCGGTAGCGGAATGGTTGTGTTTTGACGTTGGCCAGCAGAACGGCCAGCGGATTGATGTCTTGGCCCACGCATGTAAGACCGTTGCGCATCCCAGCTACCAGCGCGGTGCCAGAGCCTACGAAGGGGTCGTAGAGTGAAGCCGTAGTAGGCTTCACCTTGCACAGCACTTCGATGAGGCGCCGTTGCACCTCTGGTACCATCATAGCCGGGTATTGAAACAACGCGTGTGCTAACTGACGCCGGTTGCGGTCTGGCAGGCTCCAGTACAGTGGGTCACTCGCGGTTTTTTCCGATAAGAGCTTAACTAGCTTTGAATCAAGTTTTTCGGGTGATGGTGGCGCTTTTTCCCTTTTGGGAAGATTATGCGGTAGAAAGAGTGGTAGAGGTTGCATAAGAAATGAGCTTGTTTCAGGCCGAAGCAGGGCGTAGCGAAGTCAGAAAAGGACTGTACCGCCAGAGCAAATACCTGAGACGGCAACGGAAATCCCCCGTTTTTTACAAACCTAACGATTTCGCCGCGTTGTATCGCCGCTGTTGGAGGTGGGTTTGCCAGCAAATTTCGTTATGAATCGAGTTCTGCCACCTACGCAAGTTGTGAAGGCGCTTTTGATGGGATTTCTGTCCATCATTAGTTGACTACTAACCGTTGGGTGAGCTTCGTTGCCCCAGCTTGTACCTGCAAAGAGTACACGCCGCCAGATAATCCAGTAAGGTCTACGCAATGGTGCAAGCCTTGAGCTGGTAATACAACGGTGTATTGCCGTTGGCTACGGCCCAGTGCATCCACCAGTGTAATCGTGGCTGAATTCCCGGCCGCAATGGCCGGAATAGTTATCAGGGTCTCGTAGTGGGCGGGGTTTGGATACACTTGCACCTTCTGTAGCTGAGCGGTTGAAGTAGTTGCTAAAGCTCCGTTATCGGTGAGTGATGCGAGAAACCCGATGGAAAGGGTGGTGGAACTCGTTACGACGTAACTCCCAAAACTGGCCGGACGCGAAACAAAGCCTCCCACGTAGATGCTTGTTCCGTTAACTGCTATAGCGGCACCAAAATCATTGGATGTTCCGCCTGCAGATTGTGCCCAAGTAAAACCACCACTGGCTCCTGCATCGGTGAGCTTGGTCACAAATACATCCCCGCCTATTGTTCCGGTATTGTAAAGCGTAGCATTCCCGACGCGAAGTCCATTAGTGGTGAAGCGACCTGCTACGTAAACGCTGGTGCCGTTCACGGCAATAGCATTCGCCACGTTGTCTCCACTACCGGTAGTTGATTGAGTCCATGTTGCTACACTTGTCGCTCCCGCGTCGGTGAACTTCGAGACGAAAACGCCTGCTCCTGCGACGTATACGTTGGCCCCATTTACGGCAACCGCATTGGCGTAACCTGCGACTCCCCTCAAAGTCCACGTAAAGCTCCCTGAGGTACCCGTGTCGGTCAGCTTGGAAACAAATACATCACCGCTACTATTTGTATTAGTGAGTGTTATGTTGCCAAATGTAGCAATAGTCCCACCGCTGAAAGTGCCCACTACATACACGTTCACTCCGTTTACCGCAATGGCAGTTGCTTGCTCCAAGTTCAATCCATTGGATTGTCGAGCCCATGTGAAGCTGCTCGTTGTGCCGTTGTCAGTTAGCTTGGTAACGAACATGTCGTAGAAGCCCGAATTTGTTAACGTGATATTACCAAACGTCATTGCAGGGCTCAAAAACCATCCCGTCGCGTACACGTTTCCGCCAGCAACTGCGATTCCAGTGGCGGAATCGTCATCATTCCCCCCTGCTCGTTGAGCCCAAACGACTTGGCTGCTCGTGCCCGCATCGGTGAACTTGACGATGAATGCATCTCCAGTACGTGGGTTGCTACCGCCGGCATTGTTTAAGGTAGTGTTGCCAATAACCACTGAGGAGCTGTAGAAAAACCCTGCTACATAAACGTTTGGACCGTTTATCGTGATGGCGGTGGCCTCGTCTCTGTCTGCTCCGCCTACCCGTTGCGCCCAGACAAACCCTCCATTGGTGTTCCATTTAGCCACGAAACCATCCTCCAATCCAGCACTGACTAGTGAAATGCTCCCGAAAGAGACGGTTCCTTGGAAGCGTCCTGCCAAGTACACATTCCCAGATGCATCCGCGGCTGTAGCCTGTACAATGGAATAGTTGGATGTGGGAAGCGTCGATGGCGCAATTCCCACAGCTCCTTGCCAAGCGGGAGCTTGAGCGTGACTATTTTCTCCCCAGAGCAAAAGGAGAAGAAGTATGACACTTCGTAATGTAAACGTGAAGAGGTTTTTCATGGAAAATACTGGTGGAAGAATGCGCATTGATTGAGCGATAAGAGGTTAAAGTCGGATTCAAAAGTAATGATTGTTTGCTGCGCAATAACTTATATGTTATTGCCGGTGGCGCGGTTGAAGACGCACTTTGTTGCCGCATGGCAGGCAAAGAGATTCATCCCATATTGGTCACCTTAGCGCGTCGGCTCAAGGCTTTGCGGGAGGCACGGCACCTGACCCTGATGGAAGTGTTGGACGTGACCAACGTTAACGTGGGCCGGGTCGAATCCAACAGGCAAAACGTAACGGTGAAGACCCTCGTCACCCTGACAGCCCATTACCATGTTACACTGGGTGAGTTATTCGAGGGTATTGAGGAAGAAGCCGAGGAGAAGGACTCAGCTTAAGTTTACTACGCAGCGTACAGTCAATGGTTTGGCCATCAGGTAATTTGGATGGCATGATGCCCAAGTGTTGTTATACTAGTATACTGAGCGAATTTGCAAAGTAGAATCACACCGCAAATTTCCTGGGTGGGGTGCCTCACCCGGATGGGAGGAGGGGGAGGGGGGTGATGTTAGCGGATACATGGGGGAGGGGGGACGTGAAAGATGCCGGATTATTGAGGTATTAAGGGTTAACAGTGCTCAAGGGGGATGTTTTTATCGTTCAAATTGCTGGAAAGGGGTTTTTGCCAGTGACTATCTACTCCATTATTTAAGCGTAGTGTTGCCTTGGCGAACTCAAAAAATGAGAAAAGCTTGGGTTGAGTACTGTTATTTTTTGGACTTTAATAAAGCGCAAAGGGAGCCAGTCCTTAGTGGACCTCAGTCTTTCTTGTTTTTCAGAAACACACGGCGTAAGCGTGATTTGGAAGAGCTTTTGGTACGCTTTGCACGGGTAACACTCGGCGCTTCTGGATTGAGAAGGAGCGCCAGAAATGAGTGAAGCGGGACAACCGAAGAAGACGGAAAAAGGGCCTTTCTACTACGGAAAAGCTTGCGAAGGGCTTTCGGTGTGGTAGGTGAATGCTTGCTGTATGAAGCTTGCAGTTGATACCTATGTGCTGAGTCAGCACGCATCTCCTTCGTCGGCGTCGTTCGTCCCGGAAGCTCAACTTTAGTAAAGCTCAGGGTGTCGCCGAGCCAATTTTCTTCTGGTGGAAACTGGCCAGTTGATGCATGTTTGGTTGGGCGAGGGTTGATACTAAGCAAGTACAAATCGGTGAATGGGGTTTGCTTACTTTGCCCGTGTAGGATGCCAAACTGGTCACTTCTGTGGCTGGAACTACCCAGGTAGCCATACGCCATCTTAGACTTCATCCGCTGGAAAACAACTGGGTTGGTACCCTTCGTTATGTATGGTACTCCACTATTCAGCGCTTTTAACAATTCGTCTGCACCGTGGCCATCTGCGCGGGAGAAGTACAGTTTCTTCCCACCTTCCTTCCAGTAAAGAGGCTCAAGGTAAAGTCCATTTGGACCGGCCTCAGTTTCCTTCATCCACTTGTCACGGAATAAATCTTCGACGGATGGCTTACCGCCTTTGCTGGCCTGCAAGTCGCTTAACCCCAACAGCAGGAAATGCAAGTGGATATGAGCGGTTTCGTCTTTCCCTTTCTCAATTTCGATTGATTGCAACCCTCCGGCAATGGCTTGATGCCATCGCCGAGCTTGAGCACCGTTTCCTGCTCCTCGTAGCTCTCTCGCTTTCTTGAGGAGCCCGTCGAAGTAGAAATCAGTGTTTTTATTATCAATGGTTGAATGAGCAACACTCAATACCATATGAAATGGGCGGTAATCCAGTAAGGCGGAAACATTGCTGTAGTAGAACTGCTTGAGGTTAGCCCATCTTTTCATTTTCAGGGCATTCTGGCATCTGGGACACAATTTGTGCCCGCAATGCGAACGTCCGTCACTTCCAGTAAGGGGCATGCTGCCACATGCATGAATTCTGTTCGAAGCGTACAGCAGGCTCTTTTGTACTGGGTGACCCACACTGTATCCGAATGATTCAGTCCTCAACCAATGTGCCATCTGTTGGGCTTCATCATAAAGCCCAATGGATAGGGGTGAAGATGTTTGCTTATTTAACAAGGGGAGCGCGTTACAAAAGATGAGGGAAACACAGGGCAAAGCGATGCCTGCCCTTGTAAAAAGAGTTGGATTGAATAGCCATTTTTTGCTGCAGCTGTGCAGGCTGGCAAAGCGCCAGGTTGCCCATGACGGGGTATTGGCGCCTGCAATAATTTGTATTCTACTCGGGGCCCCGAGCACAAGCATCCACAGCCTTGCAGGCCAATGAATGAGCTGTTGTCACCTCATCCTGGGTTGCCCATTGCCCTGTCCCATAGCACATAGTGTAAGAGGTTTCCTATGCGCTACGCGCTACTTTATGGGTGTGAAGCCGTTCTCACTCCTTTTGACCAATCTACTGAAACGAAACGAAAAACATTCCCCTTTGAAGCAGAAATATGTTGTGGGCAGCTTCTCCGGGCTCGGCGATAATCAAAAACCTAGAAGTCAATAAGTTACATACGAGTGCGTGGGCTGACGTTGTTAAACTTTTCCTGCATCTGTACTCGCCCATTCTCCGTATTTTGAGTGTAGCCTCTACTGTTCGCCACAGGTGCGTAAGAATATCCGGTTTACTTCCCGTAGATGAACACTCTTAACTTGAATGATATAGCGGGGTTCCAAGACCGTTACCTTCATCTTTGCCGCGTACTTGGAGCAAAGCCATTGGCCGATAATCCAAACCTAATCACTTTGGAAGAAGAGTGGCACCAGCGCGCGCCTCGAAGTAAGTGCCTGGCTGAAGTTGTGCACATCACCAGCATAAGCGCCGACCCCAAATCATACTGGCAAAGTATTATGCGGGAAAACGGTTATACCAAACATGGTTACCCGTTCCAAAGGATACCTACAAACCCCTTGAACACAAGGCGTGAGGTATAAATGACTCGCTTTGCATGGGCTTAGTAAATCGAATCGAGGCTGGATGCTATTAAGCACGACGAGCATACTTGCGGCGTCCATCAGGCTGGGTTAACTCTTGCAATACTGCCATCACTTGGCCATGCTTCAGCCGCAGGGCCCGCCCTCCAATCCGGTTAGCCTTCAACTTGCCTACCTTAATCCAGTCATATGCTGTTTGGGGACGGACACCTAATACACGAGCGGCCTGCTGGACAGTTAGCAGTTCATCATGTTGCTGAACTGCAATTTCGTTTGCTGTTCGCTCAGCTAAAAGGGACTTGTATTCTTCGCGTGCCGCTTGTCGCGCATAGCGCTCAATCTCTGTTAAAACCGGCAAAAGCAGCGTTTCAAGCCAAGTGTTTCGAAGGGGTAATACCGCATTAATTCCATGCGGGGCATAGTTGGTAAGTGGCTGGCTTGTTGGCATGTGAGTCGATTTCATACTCACTTTACGAAAAGCCCGGCGGGCCCGTTACCGGTGCTTCTGGGATTATTTTCCTTCCTTCCCCCAAACCTGAGCAAAGTCAGCGAGGAGTCTTTCCGGGGTTACCTGGATGTAGCGACGGAATGACTTGAAGTCCTTGTGACCGGTGGCTTTCATTATGGTTTCCCATGAAAGGCCGCCTTCCAGAGAGAGCGTAACAAAAGTGCGTCGGCCAGTATGGGAGCTAATCACTGCATACTTGGGTAGTATTTCACTGGTTCGTTGGCTACCTCGATACTCAACCTGTTCAATTGGAGTATTCAGTTTAGCCAGCATGGCTACATCTTTGATGTATTTATTGAGCTTTTGATTCGAGATGGGACGCACTTGGCCAGCCCACAGCTTCTCTAATAGTGGAAGAACTGGGTTGCCCCGGAGGGGAATGGATAACTTTTCGCTGGTCTTTTGAGCGGTTAGTTTTAACCATTCCCCTCTTTGGTGTTCAGGCCGTAGCGCCGCCACATCAGAAAAGCGTAGCCCGGTGTAGCAACTGATTAAAAAAAGTGAACGGGCATTTTCGAGGCGAGCTGAATCTGGAAGCATCGAAACGTTAACTTTTTCCAACGCATGAAGCTCACGCTGAGTAAGCGCTACTACATCAGGGTCGCGACGAACCCATCGCCAGCGCTTGTAATCTTGAGATGGATTACGACCGTGTTCGTAGGCATCACTTAGAAAAGGCTTAAAATGAGCTAAATGTTTCGATATACTGTTGTCAGCAAGTCGAGCTTCGCTAAGTAGGTAAGCCGTGAAATCATGCCAAAAATGACCCATGAAACTCTCGTAGGTCAACAGCTTACCCGTGTATTCTTCGTAATGGCGCAAGTGATTATACAGCGTACCCAGAGCTTTTACCGTGTTGGGGCGTCGTGTACGGGCGAGGCGTTCTTTATAATCGAGCAGGTCAGTAAGAGGAGAAACGACTGCTGGAACAAGTGTCTCAACCGGTGCCGACTCTGGCTCAATAGCGTCCCGTAGCTGTTTGTCTGAAGGCAATATTCCCGCAGCCCGGCATTCTGCCCAATAAGCCAACAATCGCTTCCCCATTCGTTCCAGGCTGGCGTTCAAAGACTCATTGGCCTGCTTCAAGTCAGGGTCTAACCCGCGTCCCTTAGTAATGGCTGATTGTATTCGGCCACCGGCCCAGTACACTGGACTAATCTTGTCTCCTGTATACAACCGAATGCGACGTTGACCATTCTGGGGATTGAACCAAATAAAAATTGCGGTTGGCTTATCAGCCTTTGGCTCCTTTAAGTGGAAGGATACAGTTGCCACAGTTTCGAAAAGTTAACAGATGTCGCGAAGTATGCTTGGGGTACAGTGTGGGGTACAAACTTGCCGTAAAAGGGCGTAAAAAACACCATTGTGAAGAGATTGAATTTTGTGTAAAAATGCCTCTACGGGTGTTTTTGCGGGTTTACGTAGTGAAAGGATTGGTGTTGTCTGCGGTACGTGGTACTCCCGTCTCCGGTACAAAGTTCAGTACACACAAAAAAGCCGGCCACTTCGCAAAGTGGCCGGCTTTTTTGTGTGTACTGGCTGGGCTATTCGTGTACCACGCGGCGGGTTTCGAGGCTGCCAGCCGTGCGGACCTGCAGCACGTACACCCCGGCACCCACGCTGCTCAAATCAAGCGGCTGGGTGGTGCCCTGGGGATTGGGCGTAGCTACCGATTGGTGCGCGATGGTGCGGCCCAGGGCATCAAACATCGTGAGCTCGATGGGCTGGTGGTAGCCGGTAAGAATTACGCTGATGCGACCATCCGGTGTGGGGTTGGGAATCACGCTCAGGCTGCTGCCGGCCAAGGCCCGCTGCGCCGATAGCACGGTTTGGGCCGCCGAGAAGGGCGACAGGCAGCTGCCGAGGGTGCTACCCGCTACTAGGGTCTGCACCGAGTAAGACCCATTGGCGATAACTGTGAGGGTGCGGGCGGTGGCCCCAACAATGGGCAGGCCATCGCGGTACCACTGGTTGCCTGTGGCGTAGCTGCTGGTGAGCACAAGGCCATTGCGCGTGACCACCGGGGCGGCTGTGGCTGGCAGCACCCGCACGAGTACCGATGTGGTATCGCCGCAGCTGGTGCCGAAGCCGGTGAGGGGCGACACGGCCAGGCTGTAACGGCTGGTGCGCGTGGGGGCCACGCTGATGGTGGCACTGGTGGCTTGGGCCTGGTTCAGGCCATCGCCGCGCACCGTCCAGAGGTAGGCGTAGGTCTGGGGTACGGTAGTGTTGTTGGAGAGGCGGCGCACCGAGTCCGGGCGCATGGCGTTGGCCTGGAGCACCAGGGTGCCGCCGGCGCAGAGGTCGGCTGAGCCACCGCCGGCCACCCCGGCCGTTACGAGCGAGGCCGCGTTGTTGCGCACAACGCGCACCACCACCACGCGGGTTTGCACGCCCTTCACGGGCGCCGCATTGTCTTCAACCCGGAAGTTGAGGCGAATGAGCCGGCCTACCATGCTGGGCGAAGGCTGGAGATACAGCGTGCCGACCGGGCTCTCGGTACCATTGCCGGTAATGGAGAACGAGCCGATGTCGCCCGAGGACAGCAGCTGGGGGTTAGTGTTGATATCGGCCGGCAGCGTGACGGTGAGCAGCTGGTGGGCGCTGGGCGTACGCAGGTTATCGGGGTCGGTGAAGTTGAGCGAGACGCGCGAGAAGCTGCACGAGGCAATGTCGATTTGCGTGGAATCGACGGTGTTGTAGGTGCTGGTACCGGAGTTGATGGTGCGGGCCACGGCCACCACTGGCTTGGGCACGTTGTTCGCCCCGCAGTCGATAACGATAATCACGGCCTCGCGGCGCACGCGGCCCACCACGCGGCGCACGCCGTTGATGCGGCGGTACTCCGTCACTTCCACTGTTACCTGGTACTTGTTGCGGCCATCGGCGGCCGACGTAGCCGGGCTGTACACGTTCGGCATGAATGTGATGGTGCGGGCCGTCTGGTTGAGTTTGAAGCGCGGACGTCCGGTTAGCAGGGGGCAGCTGCCGGTCGTATCCAGTGCTACCGGGATAGGCAGTGTGGGGGTGAAATTATTATTGCCCAAGGCCACTGGGCTAAACAAGCAAACCGGATTCGAGGAAATCAGTACGGGGGCGGGCTGATTGAGATAGGGCGCATATGAAACGACGGTCCCGCAGGCACTCAGAGGCGCAACCAAGGCGTACACCAGCGAGTCGCCATCGGGCTCGATGGAGGAGAAGCCGAGGGAGTTACGCTGGTTCACGCACGCATATTGAACCGGAATGTCCTGTGGGTCGAACTGGGGCGAGCTGTTGGCCACCGTGGTGCTGCCGCTGCTACGGTTGTCCAGGTAGGCTTCGGCGTACAAGTCTACACCGCTAGCGCTTAACAGGTTGGCGATGTCGGGACGGCTGCCTTGGCTCGTACTCATCGTCCACTGGCCCGGGGGCAGGGTTACGGTTGCTTCGTAGTTGGTGAAATCGTAGAGCGGGTAGAGGGCCGATGGGCTGGCGCAGGTACCGGGTGTGTTGGGCCCCAGCGGGTTGGCCGCAATGGTAACGCCCTGCTGTACGAGCGGAGCCGTAACGGTAGCCGTCGCATTGCAGCCCCCGTTGCGGCACGACAGCACGAAGGGCGATGCCTGGATACCAGAGCAGTCGCGGTAGAGGCGGAATTTCACCCGGTACTGGTTATTGCCCAGCGAGGTGTAAGTCATGTCGCAGCCCAGCAGGTGAGAGGCCTTTGCCGCCGGCAGCCCGCCCAGCAGGCCACCCAGAAGCAGCAGCATGAATAGAACAAAGGGTAAACGGTTCTTCATGTGAGAGAATTGAAAAAAGTGAAAGGAAAAAGGTGATTGAAATCGGGGGTAATATATCAATGAAATTCAAGGAAATAGCGAGTGGCAGCCATGCGTCTCCAGTGCCCCGACACCGAAAACGCATGGCTGCTCAAATGGTCGCGGCAAAAACTATTCGCGCACAATGCGCCGGGTTTCCAGGCTGACGGCGGTGCGCACTTGCAGCACGTAGACGCCCGTGCCCAGCCGCGCCAGGTCCAGTGCCTGCGTGGTGCCCTGCGGGTTGGGGCTGGCGATGGCGGCGTGGCTCACCGGGCGGCCCAGGGCGTCGAGCACGGTGAGCTCGACGGGCAGGCGGTAGCCGGTGAGCGTGACGCTGAGGCGGCCGTCGGGCGTGGGGTTGGGCGCCACGCTCAGGCTGGCCCCGGCCAGCGCCCGCTGGGCCGATAGCACGGTTTGCGCCGCCGACATGGGCGTGGTGTAGCTGGTGCCGCCAATCACGACGGTTGCCCGCACCGTGTAGGTACCGCCGGTGGTCACCACCAGGGTTTGGCCCGTAGCACCCGCAATCAGCTGGCCGTTGAGGTACCACTGGTTGCCAGTGGGGAAGTTGCTGGTGAGCACGTTGCCGGCCCGCGAAATGACGGGCGCTACCAGCGGCGACAGCACCTGCACCAATACGGAGGTAGTATCGCCGCAGCCGCTGCCGCCAATGGTGGGAGTCACCGTGAGAAAATACCGGCTGGTGACCGTCGGGGTCACGGTGATATTGGCCGACGACGCCTGGGCGGCGTTCAGGCCATCACCCTGCACGCGCCACTGGTAAGTGTAAGTTTGCGCGGCGGTCGTATTCAGGGCAATGCGCCGGACTGAGTCGGGCCGCTGGGCCAGCCCCTGGATGTCCAGCGAGTTACCCAGATACACGAAGGGATTTGGGCTTCCCGCAGTATTTACCACCGATGCAAAGGCTTTGCGCAGCACTTTGATGACGATGACGCGGTTCTGGCGGCCCTTCACGGGGCAGGCGTTGTCCTCAATCCGCACATTGATGCGGATAATGCTGCCCGCCGTGGTAGGGGCCGGCTGGAAGTAGAAGGTACCCACCGGGTTCTCGGTGCCATTGCCGCTCAGGGTGAAGGTTCCCACGTCGCCGCCGGCCAGCAGCTGCGGGTTGGTGTTGATGTCGGTGGGCAGCGTCACGGTGAGCTGCTGGTGGGCGCTGGGCGTGCGCAGGTTGTCGGGGTCGGTGAAATTGAGGCGGACCCGCGCGTAGTTGCACGTGTACACCGTGAGCTTGGTGGTGTCGGTCGTATTCACGGCCCCGGCGTTGGAGGCCGCCGTCGCGCTGGTGAGGTGGCCCGGGTTGGGCACGGTATTCGCCCCGCAATCCATCACGATAAGCATGGCCTCGTGGCGTATCCGGCCCACCACGCGGCGCACGCCATCTACGCGGCGATACTCGGTGGCTTCAATTGCTACCTGATACTTGTTGCGGCCGTCAGCTGCTTGTGTGAGTGGAGCATAGTAGCTCGGCGCAAACGTGATGGTGCGTGCTTCCTGGTTCAGCCGGAAGATTGGTACACCCTGCTTAATCGGGCAGGTGCCCGTCGTATCGAAGCCTACGGGCATGGGTAGGGTGGGCGTGTATAAGCTGCCTCCCAGGTAGGGCGAAATATTCAGTACGCACAGCGGGGTCCTGGTGATGATGATGTCTGCAATACCGAAATATGGGCTGGGGGCATAAGTTACCGGCGTGCCACAAGCCGCCAGCGGTGCGGCCAGCGAATACACCACGGAGTCACCATCGGGCTCCATGGCCGAGAAGCCGAAAGTGGTGCGCTGGTTTACGCACACGTACTGAATCGGAACATCCTGGCCATCAAACTGCGGTGAGGTGTTGGCAACGTTTGAGCCCCGGTTGTCCAGATATGCTTCGGTGTACAGGTCGGGCATACCTACAATGTTGGCTACCGTAGCTCGGGCGTAATTGTTGGTGCTCATTGTCCATTGCCCGGGGGGCAGCGTCACGGTAGCCTGGTAGTTGGTGAAACTGTAGAACGAATAAACCAACGAAGGGGTGCCGCAGCTACCGGGCGTGCTGGGACACAGTGGCAGCGGAATCACCGGGTTGGCCTGCGGTACGAGCGCGGCCGTTACGGTGGCTGTGGCATTGCAGCCGCCATTGCGGCATTCAAGCGTGTAGGCAGGATTCAGGATGCCCGAACATTCGTTGTACACCCGCAGATTGACGCGGTACTGGTTGCTGCTCAGGGCAGTGTACGTCATGTCGGCCCCGAGTATGTGCGAGGCCCGGGCCGGCTCCAGCCCCACCAACAGACTGCCTGCAAACATGAAAAGGAAGGCCAGAAGTAAGTGTTTTTTCATGCTGAACGGAAGGAAAAAATCGACAAAATGGTACCGGGCACCTTCCGCCGAGGCGGTGGTACAGACAAGCGTATCGAACGATAAAGTGCCCAGGTTAAGGCATTTATGCAGTGCGCAATTTTGGTTCCAAAAAGATGGAATTAAACCCGGTTTTTTTGTTCAGTTTAAGCACAACCAGCCTCAGCGCTTCAGCAACGAGATTTTGTGATTGAAAAACGGAAAAATATTTAGCTGCTTTTGTTCCAGAGCAAGCCAGGCTCTCGGCCCGATGTGTAATTGCCCTGCCCTAAGCGCGGGCCACCCGCGGGCCAAAGCCCGCCCGAAACAGCACATATAGCCCAGCCACCGGCAGCGGGCTCACCACAAAATCCAGAATCTGGCGGCTGAGCCGGTAGGCCCACACGGCATCGCCGGCCAGCTTGCCCACCAAGGTAATGCCCACATATATGCCCAGAATGCCGGCATACAGCTTCACCGCCATGCGCCATTGGGCCGGGGCCAGCACCAGGCGCAGCAGCAGCAGGCAGATGCCAAGGTAAAGGGCGGCGTAGGTGGCCACAGCGGGCAGCAGGCGCTTGGTAATACCGCCATTGATGCCCTGTTGCATAGCCGCCGCCAGGCGATGCAGGCCAAAGGCGGCCAACAGCCGTTCCCACATTACCGTCAGAAAGGTAAGGGCCGGGTCATCGTAGATGCCAATGAGCAGCAGCGCCAGCAGCAGTAGCGCCGTTAGCGTCCAGCGTCCCACCTGCGGGGAGCGTGTTGCAGGTTGAATGTAAAGCGAATCAGGCACCTACAAAAGTCGTAGACGGAGCAGAATGTTGGCTGTCGTACACGGCCAGGCGTTTGGCCCACAGCATCCACAGGCCGAAAATGAAGCCGTACACCACGAAGGTGTATGTGTAGTGGTGGTTGAAATAGACCGACCGATAGGCGTAACTGTGGTTGATGGCCAGCGCTGCTACGCGCAATATATTTAGTGTCCAGATGAGCACCATGCCTGCCGGAATAAACCATAGCTTGCGCCGCCAGGGGCCAGGAAAAGCCAACACAAACCCACCGAAAAGCGCATAAAGTACCAGCCCATTGCAGGGGATGCCCACAATCACGGAAGGGTGGCCGTTCATCAGCAGCAGGTAGGCGTTAGTCGGAGCCACGGCTGCGTCGAAACCTATGGTTCGCAGCAGACGGACGCTGGTTTGGGCGATGTTGGCACACAGGGCCAAATCCAGGTGGCCATCGAGGGCCAGCCACTGTTCGTAGCTAAAAAACCAGAGCAGGTACATGCCTCCGGTTAGCAGCAAAAAGCGCAGCAACTGCCGGCTACCGTAATCACGAATGGCGGGAGAGGTAGGCATAAAACCAGGCATAAGCCGTCAGAAACGCATTGTCTAACGCCACTCCGGCCAGTGGCGGGGGGCGTTAGGCAATGCGTTTCTGACGGCTAAAGGAATAAATAAAGTAGCTATACCTTCTTGCGCCGCGCCCGCAAGTGCTTGACGCCGTAGGCAACGCCGCCGGCCAGCAGCAGCGACACACCACCGTCGATGGGCGTGTTGGTGGGGTCTGGGTCCGGGTCGGCTCCCGGGCCGCCGTTATTGGGCTGTGCCAGGGCGATGGCGCTGGAAGCAATTACCAGCGCCAGGACTGGAAGTAAACGCTTGAGGAAAAGTGACTTCATAGAGATGGTGCCAGACAGTGGGGTAAATTGATAAATGCACGTGAAAGTAGGAGGGTGTAAAAGTAGAAGAATCTTTTAATTATACCTCTAAATGATGCCAAATTCTACATTGCCTTCACTGTTTGGAACGTGTGATTGGAATTTAATGCCTGATTTTTAGGGTGATACACAAATAATATGTGTTGCTCGAAGAGATGCCGGCGATAGGATGGATGGCGTGGCACGTCTGAATGAGTCCGAGGCTCCGGTGCCGGACAGCCCCGGCCTTGTGCCTACCTTGCAGCTACTGTTTTGCCCATTGCCTTACATATGAATCCTGCTTCTGATACCCCCCCCGTGCCGGCGGCACCCGTCGATTATCATCCTCTCATCCGCCAGGTATTTTCGGAGATGGGCAAGGTGGTGGTGGGCCAGCAGCCCCTGCTCAGCCGCTTGCTGATTGGGCTGTTTACCGGCGGGCACATCCTGCTGGAAGGGGTGCCGGGCCTGGCCAAAACCCTCACTATCTCGACCCTGGCCAAAGTACTGCATCTGCACTTCCAGCGGGTGCAGTTTACGCCCGACCTGCTGCCGTCGGACTTAGTGGGTACGATGATTTACAACCAGAATCAATCGGTTTTTGAAGTGAAGAAGGGGCCGATTTTTGCCAACCTCGTGCTTGCCGACGAAATCAACCGCTCGCCCGCCAAGGTGCAGAGCGCCCTACTCGAGGCCATGCAGGAAAAGCAGGTGACCATCGGCGATACCACCTATCCGCTCGACCTGCCTTTTCTGGTGCTGGCCACCCAAAACCCCGTGGAGCAGGAGGGCACCTACCCGCTACCCGAGGCGCAGGTAGACCGTTTTATGCTCAAGGTACACGTCGACTACCTCAAGAAGGCCGACGAGCTGGAGGTGATGCGCCGCATGGCCAACCTAAGCTTCGTAGAAGATGTGCAACCCATTCTAACTAAGGACGATATTTTCGGCATTCGTCAGCAAATTAATCAGGTGCAGATTTCGGATACCCTGGAAAACTACCTGATTGAGCTGGTGTTTGCTACTCGCCGGCCGGCCGACTACGACCTGCCCGAGTTTGCCCAGGCCGTGCAGTTTGGAGCCAGCCCGCGGGCCAGCATTGCCCTACACCGCGCCTCCAAAGCCGTAGCCTACCTCGAAGGCCGCGACTACGTGCTGCCCGAAGACATTAAGGAAGTGGCAGCCGATGTGCTCAACCACCGCATCCTGCTCACCTACGAGGCCGAAGCCGATGGCATTCGGACCCAGGATTTGATTGAAGCTATTCTGCGGAAGGTGCCCATTAGCTAGACGCACAGCAAGGCAAAGGCCACAAAAAAAGGGCTGACCAGTTGGTCAGCCCTTTTCTATGGGATGCGGAGTGGGTGGTGGTTATTCCACTACCACGCGCTTCACTACCAGGTCGGTACCCGATTTCAGCGTCAGCGTGTACACGCCGGGAGCAAGGCTGCTCACGTTGAAGTCGGTGGTGCCGCCAGCCACGGGCAGGTTCAGCTGACGCGACTGCACTACCTGGCCCAGGGTGTTGCTCAGCGAGGCCGAAGCGGCGCGCAGGCTGGTGGGCACGCTGAGCTGGAAGCTCTGGTGTGCCGGGTTGGGGTACAGGTTCACGGTAGCGGCCAGGGCAGCGTTCTGCGTAGCCGTTACCACGGCCAGGCGCAGGTTATCGATGCCCATGTCGTCGTTGCCATAGTCCGAAGTGGCCTGGAAACGGATAACCGTAGTGGCCGAAGTGCTGGCGATGGTAACAGTTTTATTCGTGAAAGTAGCGTTGGTGGTAGCGGTGAGTACCGGAGTGGCGCCAAACGTGAGGCCACCGTCTGTGCTCACGAAAACTTCGACTTTGTCGGTACCGCTCGGGTTGATGAAGTCAAAGCTCAGTTGCTTGGTACCCGTGCCGCTCAGGTTGGCGTACAGGTCCAGCTTGCCAGGAATGGTCGTGTCAACTGCACCAAACGAGTGGAAGCGGGCCGAGTGGCTGCCTACGCTGGAACGAGTAACGTAGGGCGGGATGGGGAAGGCGGTGGTGGGCTGCTCGTTGTCGGGGTAGCTCCAGTTTGCCGAAGAGCCGCTCAGTGTAGCAAATCCGTCGTCTTCGCGGCGCCAGGAGTTGTTGCCGGTAGCGGGGGTGTTGCGCCAGTTAACTGTTGGGATATCGCGAGTTGCCAAGGCATCATCTGCCCAAGTAGCCTCAAACCCTTCGGTGTAGGGCAGTGTAACATAGGTGGGCGTGGCCAGTGGTGCCAGGCCCACGGCGCAAATGGTGAATGCACCTTGAGTATCGTTGGAGCCGTAGCCCGACACGAAAACGTAGTAGGTGGTGCTGGGAGTAAGGCCATCCACTCGCAGGGGAGCCGCTACAGTGTTGACAGCAGTGCCGGCAGCGCAACCTACAGAGGTGAAAGGACCCGCGGCGCTTGCGGCCGAGAATACTCGTACCTGCCCGGCGGGTGCGCCGGTTACCGTGATGTTAACGGAGGTGCTACCCACGCCGGAAGCGGCCGTGGTGAACTTGAACCATACGTCTTTCGGGTTGGCAGCAATGCCGCAGCCAGGGTTGACATAGCCATTTATTGCAGTCGTGGTAGCGCCCAGGTTGGTGCCATTGGTCGGCGTGCAGGTGGCAGCAAGCGGGAGGGTGATGGCGCCGCTCGGGTTGTCGTTAGCAAGCGTAACCGGGTTGGTAACGCAGATATTGAACTGGCCGGTAGCCGTGGCATTGTAGCTGCGAACACGCACGTACAGTACGGCGCCAGCAGTTTGTCCCGTCAGGCTCAGCGCCGAGAAACCGTCTGTGCCAGCGGGGTTGTCGTCGTTGCAACCCAGCGAAGTGAGGGCGCCGCAGGTTCCTGAGTAAATCTCAATAACGGTGTCATCCACTAGGCTGCCGGTGGCTGCGCTCGTGGTTACTGCTACGTTGCCGCTGGTGGGCACGGTTACGGTGTACCACACGTCGGCCAGGGGGCCAAGGGCAGCACCACCGCACGAAGGCGCTGGGATTGGAGCCGTGCTGGCAGTAGCGCCCTGGTTGGTACCGAGCGTGTTGGTGCAGGTAGTACCAACCGTGAGCGCAATGGCGTTGGCGCAGTCATCGTTGGCTGGTGCGGTGGGCAGCGTCGTGAAGGTAGTGGTAGCGGCGGACGAGGTCTGGCCGGCGGCGCAGTTCGTGATGATGCTTACCGTGTAAGTCGTGCCCGGGGTGAGGCCGGACAGGGCAATAGGCGAAGCAGTAGGGGCCGGGGTAACGGTGGTAGCGGTGCCGCCGGTGGGCGTGTACGTTACCGTGTAGCTGGTGGCGCCGCTAGGAGCGGTGAAGCCCACCGAAGCCGCCGTGCTGGTGATGCCCGTAGTGGTCAGGGCCGTGGCGGTGCCGCACGACGCCGGTGCGCCCAGGGTTACGTCCAGGGCCAGGCGGGTTTTGAGCGTGGTGGCGTTTACGTCGGTCCAGGTAGTACCACCGGTGGTGGTGAAGAAGAACGTGCCAGCGCGCAGCGGGTCTTCTACCTGGTTGCCCAGGCCCAAGTTGTTGTCAAGCTCTTTGATGGCTACGTAGAAGCTGCCGGTAACCGGTATGTTCGGAATGGCAGTAGCCATTGCGCCCGTAACGGTAGGCCGGGTGAGCGTGGCGGAGGTATAAAGGAGTGCACCAGGGCCTGTAGCCCCAGCCGCGTACACCTGCAACTGGTAAGTGGTAGCACCTGAGCCAGCCCCCGTGAAAGTAGGCGTGATGCTGGTGACAGCGGCAGCAGTCGAAGTAGAGTATTTAACGGCCAAGACCCCGTTGGCAGCACCAATCCCAACGGCGGTACTTGCAAAAGGCTGGGTCGTGTCTACATAGCCCTGGCTGGCGGCCGTTACGGTCTGGCTGTAAGTAGCCGAGTTGTTGGTGGCGTTGTCATCGGCAGGCACGCTTACCGTCAGCGTATTTACCCCGGCAGTGGTCACCGGATAGGCCGTAAACGTAACGGTGGTGCTGGCCCCGGCAGCCAGGCTGGCTACCGTTTGGGTATTGGTAAACGTAGTGGCTCCGGCTACCGTCAGCGTAACGGGCAGCGCGGTTAGGGCATTGCTGCCCGCGTTGCGGATAGAGGCGCTAACCGTCACCGGCGACCCGTAGGTGCTTGACACGGTGCCCAGCGTTTGGATGTTAGCTATGCCCGCATCGTTGGCCGATGTGGGCAGGAAACGGTAGGTCCGGCCGGCATCGGGCGGGAAAGTGTTTCGCACAAAGTGCGTGGGCAGCGTGGTCGCCACGGTGCCCGGCGTGAAGGTTGTGGTCGTCCAGGCCGTTGCGCTGCTGGTTTTGGAACCCAGCAGGCGGTCGGCGAGGCCGTTGGTCGTGCCCTTCAGGCCCACCAGAAACGGCTGGCCGGTGGCAGTACCGGTGCCGGCCACCCAGGTGCCATACACGAATTCAATTCGGTTAGAGGTTTCGTAAAACTTCAGCTGAAACTGCATCGACGCGAACTGTGCCGGGGCACTGGCCGAAAGCTTATCAGCCACGTTTTTCCACTGAATGGTGGTTACGCGGCTGCCCGCCGTGCCGGAAGTGAATACGCGGTATTCGGCCGTAGCCGTGGCCGACGTTTGCAGGTCGATGTTCGAGAGCGGCGCTACAATGTTAATATCCAGCGGGTCAGCGCTGCCAATGGGATTGACCAGGGTGGCTGCGGAAGGAGCCGCAGTGCCCAGTTTCACGTAGCCATTGGTGTTCAGCACAAAATCCGTGAATGCCGTGCCATTGAACGTGAACGTGAAGCCCAAAGGCGTTGCCGCCGAGTTCGCATCATCGGTGCTGCTGGTGGCGATGACCGTACCCGTGGTGCCCAGGTCGGTATAAGTGCCTGCGGTGTTAACTGCGTTTGCTGAGGAGTAGCCCAATTGGGCATGGGCCGCAAACGGCAGTAACGCAAACGGCAACAGCCGCCCGGCGCGTTTAAGCCGGCTCTGTAAGTTTGTTAACATGAAAAATGAGGAAAAGTGGGAAATATTGGGATGATTAACTGGCAGGTGAATGGAAGAAAGTAAGAGCAATAATGCTGATTCAGGGGACAAATTACGATGCCGCGCCGAAACACGACCGTATTATCGACTGACAGTTCTTTTAGTGCGACGTTGAGGCAGTTGTTGCAGATGCAGCCCTGAGCAGGTGCGCTGCATTCTGGGCGGCATCGCAGCCAGCCACGGGTACAAAGGTGCGAGGCGGCTCTTCGGGGCGCGGGGCCAGGCCGTAGGTGTAGGTCTTGTCGTAGTAATCGAGCACCAGCTCCACCATCAGCGGGAAGTCGCCGGCGGCCACGGCGGCCAGCGCCTGTTTGGTGGCCAAGCCGCCTAGGCGTTTCTGCAGCCGTTCGATAGCTTCGGCCAGCAGGGCCGGGTCTTCGGCCCCGTACTCGGCGGCCAACTTGGCCACGCGGGCGGCGCGGGGCACTTCCAGCACCCAGCGCGGGGCGGCGTGCAACTGGGCAAACAACGCGGCCGGAATGGTGAGCCGGCCAATCTGCCGGCTTTCGTCTTCCACCCAAATGGGCGCATCAGTGGGCAACTGGGCCAGGGCGGCGGCCAGGTTGTTCTCGAACTGCTCCTGCGTGGGCTGGGCCGGCTGCCCGATGCTGCCAAAGGCCGAGCCCTTGTGGTGGGCCAGGCCTTCGAGGTCGAGCACATACTGGCCGGGTGTGGCCGCCAATTGGTGCAGCACGTCGGTTTTGCCGCTGCCGGTGAGGCCGCCCAGCACCCGCCACTGCCGGGGCTGCTCGAACGAATCCAGCACCGCCCGGCGGTATTCCTTATACCCGTGGTCGAGCAGGTGCACCTTGAAGCCGGCCAGCTCCAGCAGCCACAGCACCGCGCCGCTGCGCATGCCGCCGCGCCAGCAGTGCAGGCGCACTTCCTTACCTGGCACCAGCTTTTTGGCCTGTTTCACCATCTGTGACATCTTCGGCCCGAAAAACTCCAGGCCCAGGTGCACGGCCCGCTCCTGGCTCACCTGCTTGTAGGTGGTGCCGATGCGCGCCCGCTCCTCGTCCGTAAACAGCGGCAGGTTGAGCGCGCCCGGCACGTGGCCCTGCGCAAACTCAATCGGGGCCCGCACGTCGAGAATCGGGTAGGGGAGGTTCTGGAATTCAGAAAGGGGGTGGCGGGGCATAGCTGCGGTGGTACGTGAGTTTGGGAAGGATGGCTGGCGGTTGAGTGGCTTCGCCAGCTTTAGGCAGGCGCTACTTCAGCTGCCGCAGGTACAGCTGCACCGTGTTTTCGAGGCCCAGGTACAGCGCATCGCACACCAGGGCGTGGCCGATGCTCACCTCGGCCAACTCGGGCAGCTGCTGGTGCAGCCAGGCCAGGTTGTCGAGGTCGAGGTCGTGGCCGGCATTCACGCCCAGGCCCAGTTGGCCGGCGCGGGCGGCCGTGGCGCGGTAGGGGGCCACGGCGGCTTCGCGGTCGGCGAGGTACTGCACGGCGTAGGCTTCGGTGTAGAGTTCGATGCGGTCGGTGCCGGTGCTGGCGGCGGCTTCCACCAGGTTCACGTCGGGGTCGAGGAAGATGCTCACGCGGGCCCCGAACGACTTCAACTCGGCCACCACTTCGCGCAGGAATTGCTGGTGCGTCACCACGTCCCAGCCCGCGTTGGAGGTGATGGCGTCGGGCGCATCGGGCACCAGCGTCACCTGCTCGGGGCGTACCTCGCGGCACAGGGCCACGAAATCGGGGGTGGGGTTGCCCTCCACGTTCAGCTCGGTGGTCACAATGCTTTTGAGGTCGCGCACGTCCTGGTAGCGGATGTGGCGCTCATCGGGGCGCGGGTGCACGGTAATGCCCTCGGCTCCGAAACGCTCAATGTCGCGGGCGGCCTGCAGGATATCAGGGCGGTTGTGGCCTCGGGCATTGCGCAGGGTGGCCAGTTTGTTGATGTTGACGCTGAGCTTGGTCATGAGAAGGTGGGTATGATGGTATGAATTTGTCATCCTGAGCGCAGCGAAGGACCTTATCAAGGCTGAACTGTTTGCCGTAACATAACCAGCGAAGTCATGATAAGGTCCTTCGCTGCGCTCAGGATGACAAACGGGGCCGTAGCTTCGAGGCGAAATTACGCCTTCCTCCGCGCCCTCCTACCCCCACACCCCCATACCCCCAAGCCCTAACGCTATGCTCAAAACCACCATCGACGCCGCCATCAAGCAGGCCATGCTCGCCAAAGACAAGGTGCGCCTCACCGCCCTGCGCAGCATCAAATCGCAAATCATGCTGGCCGAAACCGCCGAGGGCGCCAGCGAAGCCGGCCTCACGCCCGAAGCCGAGCTCAAGCTCCTCAACAAAGCCGCCAAGCAGCGCCGCGACGCCGCCGCCATCTACAAAGAGCAGTTCCGCTCCGACCTCGAAGAAACCGAGCTGGCCGAACTGGCCATCATCGAAGAATTCCTGCCCGCCCAGCTTACCGAAGCCGATTTGGTGGAGAAACTCGTCCACATCATCCAGCGCGTCGGCGCCACCGGCCCTTCCGACCTGGGCAAAGTAATGGGCGTGGCCGCCCGCGAGCTTTCCGGCCAGGCCGACGGCAAGCGCATCTCCGACGTTCTGGGGCATTTGCTGAACAACACGAATCTGTAGTTCAGTTAATAGTTACCAGTGAGCAGTTATCAATTCAGGTAACGCCTTTGACTAATTGCTCACTGATAACTGTTAGTTGTTAACTGAAAAATGACTGCCCTCGATATCCTCCTGCTTCTTCCGCTCGGCATTGGGGCCGTGAAAGGCTACCGGCGCGGGCTGGTACTGGAAGTGGTTTCGCTGCTGGCCTTTGTGCTGGGCGTGGTGGGCGGGCTGAGCCTGCTTTCGGCAGCCGTGCCGCTGGTGCGGCAATACGTGGGCGATGCCTTCGGGATGTTGCCGCTGGTGTCCTTTGCGCTGGTGTTCGTGGCTATTATGTGGGGCGTGCACCTGCTGGGCGGCCTGCTCAAAACCGCCGTGCACCTCACCCCGCTGGGCGTGCTGGATAACCTGCTGGGCGGTGCCGCCGGCGTCCTCAAGTGGATTCTCGGCCTGAGCCTGCTACTACATGGTACCGGCCTGGCCGGCCTGCATCTGCTCTCGCCCCACCTGATGGCGGGCTCGGAGGTGCTGCCCATCGTGCGGCAGGCCACCCCGCTGGCCCTGCAAATCACGGGTTACGTGCTGCCCATCGGGCAGGACCTGCTGGGACGAATGCGGTCGGCTTTTGTTAAAAGCTGACCATGCGCCTGCTACTGCTCGATAACTTCGATTCCTTCACCTTCACGCTGGCCGATTACTTGCGCCAGCTGGGGGCCGAAGTGGTGGTGCGCCGCAACGACGTACCCCTGGCCGAGCTGAATGTGTCCGAATTTGACGGTCTGGTTTTGTCGCCCGGCCCCGGCACCCCGGCCGAAGCCGGCGTGATGCCGGCCGTCATCCAGGCGTTTCATCAGCAATTACCCATGCTGGGCGTGTGCCTGGGCCACCAGGCGCTAGGCGAGTTTTTTGGGGGCGCAGTGGTGCGGGCTGCCCGGCCCATGCACGGCAAAGTCACCGACATGCGTTGCGATACTGCTGACCCGCTCTTTGCCGGGCTGCCGGCCGTGCAGCCCATTACGCGTTACCACTCCCTCATTCTCCGTGAGCCCCTGCCAGCCATGCTCCAGGCCCTGGCCCACACCACCGGCCCCACCCCCGAGCTTATGGCCTTGCGGCACCGCACGTTGCCGCTCTACGGCGTCCAGTTCCACCCCGAAGCCCTGCTCACCCCGCACGGGCTGGCAATTTTGGGCAATTGGCTCCGCTGTTGTATCATTGCCAAAACCGCCGGTAATTGAGGAAATACGAGATGGAATTGCGCCGCCAGCACCAGCACGGGTACGAATTTGTGGATGAAGGCCAGGGGCCGGTATTGCTGCTGCTGCACGGCCTGTTCGGGGCCCTGAGCAACTGGCAGGACGTGGTGCAGGAGTTCGCGCCCAATTACCGCGTCATTATTCCGCTGCTGCCCGTTTACGACATGCCCCTCACCCAGGCCGGCGTGCCGGGCCTGGTCGCCTATGTCGAAGGCTTCGTGAAGGCCCTCGAATTACCGGCCACGTTCACCGTGCTCGGCAACTCCCTCGGTGGCCACATCGCCTTGGTCTACACCCTGAAAAACCCGGCCCGCGTCAGCCGCTTGGTGCTCACCGGCAGCAGTGGCTTATTCGAGGACAGCATGGGCGGCTCGTTTCCCAAGCGCGGCAACTACGCCTATGTGCAGGAGCGGGTGGGCTACACCTTTTACGACCCCAAAGTAGCCACTCAGGAGCTGGTCGACGAAGTGTTCAACGTCACCAACTCCAATGCCAAGTGTCTGCGTATTATTGCCATCGCGCGCTCGGCCCAGCGCCACAACCTAAGCAAGGAGCTGGCTAAAATTGCCGTGCCCACGCTATTGGTCTGGGGCCTGAACGATACCATCACGCCGCCGCCCGTGGCCCACGAGTTCGAGCGTTTGCTGCCCCACGCCGAGCTGCGCTTCCTCGACCACTGCGGCCACGCCCCCATGATGGAGCGCCCCGCCGGCTTCAATGCCTACCTGCGGCATTTTCTGCGTACTACCGAAGCCACCCCGGCCCTGGCTGCCTAAAAGGCCGATATCCTTCTGCCGGCCCGATTGTTGTTCACCATTCCATCACCCGCCCGGTGATAATTTATGCCTTTCAATTATTTCTTTTCACCCAATTCGGCATCTATACCTCATCCCTCCTAAACTGCTACGCATATGCCCGCCCTGCTTGCCGAAGACCTCCTCAACGAAATGATTCCGCCCCTGAAGGGCACCGATTCGGCGGGCAAGGCAGCGCGCTGGCTCGATGAGTTTCACGTGGCCCAGCTGCCCGTGCTCGACAATCGGCAATACCGCGGCCTCGTCACCGAAGCCGACCTTGCCGACTTCGACGACCCCGAAACCCCCCTTTCGCAACTTCCCCTGGGCTACGCCGATGCCTACGTGCGGCCCGACCAACACTTCTACCGCGTGATGGAGCTGGCCATTGAAAATAAAATCCAGCTCGTGCCCGTCGTCGATGAGCGCCACGAGTACGCCGGCGTCGTCACCATCGCCGATGCGTTGGCCGCCTTCGGGCAGCAACCGGCCGGCGGGCAGGGCGGCATCATCGTGCTCACCATGGAGGAGCGCGACTATTCGCTCACCCAAATCAGCCGTTACGTCGAGGAAAACAACGCCAAAATCATGAGCGCCTTGGTTGCTCAGGACGAAGTCGACCCCCACCGCATTCGCCTCACGTTGAAGCTCAATACCGACAACCTGACCCGCATCACGGCCACGCTGGAGCGGTTTGGCTACGTGGTCACGGCTCAGTTCAGCGGCACCGCCGTGGCCAACGATGACGAGCAGGAGCGCTACGATGCCCTCCTGCGCTACCTGAGCGTGTAAAGTCGGGTGCTGTTCGGAATCCTTCTCTCGTTGCGGCTGCTGCTGGCCAGCCTAGTGCCAGTGCAGGCCGCCGATACGCTGCCGCACCCACTGCGTCCCGTGGTGGCCCCCACCGATACGCTCGTGCGGATAGTGCCTTGTCCCGGCATCGAGCGAGCGCCAGTCGGTACCATCCTTTTCACGGGCAATGCAGTTACCAAAGACCGCATTCTGCGAGCAGAGCTTGACTTTCACGAAGGTGACACGCTTGCTCTAGCCGATTTGCCGGCCCGCCTCGAAGCCAACCGCCGCCGGCTGTTCAATCTCCAGTTGTTTCATGCCGTGGTGGTGCAGTCCAGCTGCACCGGCGGGCGCCTGCTCATCGTGTTTGGGGTCCAGGAAAGATGGTACACCTTCCCGGTGCCCATTCTCTCATTGGCCGACCGCAACCTGCGCTCCTGGCTCGACCGCTCCGACCGCTGGCGGCGCGTCGACTACGGCGTGCACGTCGTGCGCAGCAATTTTCGGGGCCGCAATGAGCAGCTCATCGCCAACCTGCAGCTGGGCTTCAATCGCAAATACGAGCTGTTCTACGAAGCGCCCGGCCTGGGCCATTACCGACGGCTGGGCCTCGGCGTCGGCGCATCCTATTACCAAAGCCACTCCCTCGACTACCGCACCCTGGCCGACCGTCTCACTCCATTCCGGGCCGATGACGAATTTCCTATTCAGCGCTTCTACGTCACCGGCGGGCTGCGTTTCCGGCACACCGTCCAGTTTCTCACGGCCATCAATGTCTCGTACCACCGCGAGCAAATCAGTGACTCCGTCAATTATTACAACCCAACCTATTACCTCGGCCGTACCCAACGCGAATACCTCGACCTGAACCTTACCAGTACCCGCAACCAGCGCAACACCTTTGCCTACCCGCTCACCGGCAAGTATGCTCAGGCCGCCCTCACGCATCGCATTTTCCTCGATGGCACCACGCCCAGCATCACCACCCTCCACCTCACCTACACCCGCTACCTGGCCCTTGGCCGCGAATTCTACTACAGCGTTGGCCTCACCGGCCAGGCCCGCCTCACCCGGCAGCTCGCTTACGCCGACAGCCGCGCCCTTGGCTACGACGACCTGGTGCGCGGCTACGACCAATATGTTATCGACGGCCGCCATTACGCCCTATTGCAGCAAGGCGTCTCGTACCCGCTGCTGCGGCCCCAGCCCATCCGGCTGTCATCTATCGACAATCCCAAAGTCAACACCATCCCGCTCGCCCTCTACCTCAATATCTTTGCCGATGCCGGCTACGTCGTTGCCCCCCATCCCTTGCCCCAAAACCGCCTGCCCAACCAGCTACTGAGTGCCGTCGGCGTCGGCTTGCACCTCGTCACCTACTACGACCGGGTGTTCACTGCCGAATACACCCTCAACGGCTTAGGACAAACCGGCTACTTTTTCCGGGCTGAATTCCCAATTTAGCCGCTTCATTCCCGCCACATAAGTTATTTATTTGTTACGTAAGTCCGCCGCCGCATTACGTAATCCGCTCGCTCCTCCGCATGAAAATCGCCATTTTCGGTAAGCCTTTCGACGACGAAGCCGCCCCGGCCATTCAGGCCCTGCTCGACGATTTGGCCGCCCGCCGGGCCGAAGTCCGCATTGGCGAAGCCTTCCGCACCTTCCTCGACAACCGCCTGCGCCTGCCCGAAGGCACCACCGAATTCCATCGCGGCGACTCGCTGCGCGGCGTCCAGTTCGTGCTCAGCATCGGCGGCGATGGCACCCTGCTCGACACCGTCACCTACGTCGGCAGCCTCCAGATTCCCATTCTCGGCATCCACACCGGCCGCTTGGGGTTTCTCGCCACCATTACCCCCGACCGCATCACCCAGGCCATCGATGCCCTTTTCAAAGGCCACTTCACCATCGAAGAGCGCAGCCTGATTCGGGTCGACACCGACCCCGACGTTTTCGGCAGCCTCAACTTCGGCCTCAACGAGTTCAGCGTCCTCAAGCGCGACACTTCATCTATGATTGTCGTGCACACCTATATTGACGGCGAATACCTGAATTCCTATTGGGCCGATGGTCTCGTGGTGGCCACACCTACCGGCTCCACCGGCTACTCCCTGAGTTGCGGCGGTCCGGTAATGCTGCCCCAGACAAACAATTTTATCATCGCTCCCGTATGCCCCCACAATCTGAATGTGCGCCCCTTGGTGGTGTCCGACCAGAGCGTGATTTCCTTCGAAATTGAAGGCCGTAGCTCCAGCTACATGCTGGCACTCGATTCCCGCTCCCTGCCTGTCGAAGCGTCCGTCCAGATTGCCGTTCGCCGAGAAGCTTTCAATGCTCGTCTAGTAAAACTCAACCACGTTAACTTCCTCAGTACCTTGCGCAGCAAACTCAATTGGGGTCTCGACCGCCGGAATCCCGCCGGCATTCAGGTTTGAAAACAGAGTTTTTCGCTGAAAAAATTGTCAAAGCTTTTTTTAGTTCCCGATTCCCCCTACTTTTGTCACCGTCTGAAACTGTGCGCTCTCTGCACTGCTCTTACCCGCCGAACCTAGTATCATCATTTTAGTTGCCTTATGAAAAATATTTTCACGTATTCTACGGCCGTTGTGCTCGGGCTGGCTTTGGTGGCAACACCGGAGGCGGATGCCCAGCAGTTCAGCAAGCGGAAGCAATACAACTCCATAGGCTTCAGCCTGAATGCTATGAACTATTTCGGGGACTTGACGCCCGTAACTAGCTTCACTAGCTTGCGTTTAGGCGCTACGCGGGTTGGTGCTGGCGTTTCCATTACCCGTCGTTTCTACCCACGTTTGTCGGGCCGCTTCGGCTTGTCTTACGGTCGCATCTCGGGCGATGACTCGTTCGCCAACGACCAAGACCCGGACGCTCGCTTCCGTAACAACCGCAACATGAATTTCCGGAATGACATTCTGGAAGCTTCGGCCGTTGCCATCGTTGACCTTATCGAAAACCGCAATAACTACCTCAAGCGTCCGGACTTTGTGCCTTACGTTTTTGCTGGTGTGGCTGGTTTTTACACCAACCCCCAAGGTCTTGACAGCCGTACAGGCAATTATGTTGACCTGCAACCATTGAAAACCGAAGGTCAGGCGACTGCATACGGCAAGACGCAATTTTCGATTCCATTCGGCGGCGGTATCCGTTACCGTATCAACCGTAACTTCGATGCAAGCTTGGAAATCGGCTGGCGCAAAACTTTTACCGATTACTTGGATGACGTAGGAGGCAAATATGCTGACCCTTCCAAGCTGACTACTGATGCATCGACTTATTTTGGCCGCGGCATCACCAAAAGCTTGAAAGATGGCACTGGTACTTTCAACGGATTCACTAATCCCGGCGAGGCACGTGGTGACACGGGCAATAAAACCGACTGGTACATCGTAACAGGTGTAACATTGAACTACATCTTGACGCCCCGCATCAAGAACCCCAAATTCCGATAGCCAGCGACTGCTGGCTTAGGTCTCCTTTTCCAAGTCAGCAATTACTAAATGACGAATTCAGGTTTCAAAAACGTACTCCTCGCTTGCTTTGTGCAGGCGGGGAGTACGTTTTTTTGTGCTTCTGCCAATGCTCAGAACACCAGTGAAATAGGTATTGGCATCGGTGCCACTAACTACCGGGGCGAAGTATCACCCGATTTTCAGCTGCAAAATAGCCGGCCCGCCTTCACCGCCTTTTATCGCAAGGATGTGTCGGTGCCAATCACTTTGCGGGGTGGTTTCACGGCCGGCTTCCTGCGCGGAGCCGACGACAACGTGACGGGCGTGAATGGGGGAGTGCCTCCGCTCCAGGCCTATCGGCAGGCTAATACCAAAGGCAGCGTATTCGAAGCATCTGCGGTGGTGGAATACAATTTCCTGGACTACCATTATCGGACAGATAAGGTGCATTTCACGCCATATCTGTTCGCTGGCCTGGCAGGATTTTACGCCAATACCACTACGGTCTCAAATAATCCCCTTCTGCAGGCAAGCTTTAACCAACAGGGCAGCATGTTAGGGTTGGCTATTCCGGCAGGGGCGGGCATAAAATATGCCCTTTCGGAACACCTGAATCTCGGCCTTGAAATGGGGGTGCGCAAGACATTTACGGACCAACTCGACCATTTAAGTACCCAAGACCCGCTTCTGGTAAATATTCATGACCAGGATTGGTATTATTATAGCGGGGTCAGCCTATCCTATACGTTCTATAAAATCCGCTGCCCCAATCAATACAAGAAGAATAAGAAGCTGTTAAAGTAGTAGTTAGCTATGCTCTGATAACTGGCGCAGGTGCAGTCGTGAGAGGGATATAGAAGGAGGGCATTGTTGGTATTCGGCTGCTAAATGCAACCATTTCCGTAACTTGCGGGCTCTTTTAGCGAAACCGCAAAGATGACCGGCAAGGCCGAAATAGATACTCAAAATATTCCCGCTCACGTTGCCGTCATCATGGATGGCAATGGGCGGTGGGCCAAGCAGCGTGGGGGCTTGCGTGTCTTTGGTCACCAAAGCGCCATCACAGCTGTGCGTGAAACCGTGGAGGAAGCGGCCGAATTAGGTGTGCGCTATCTGACGCTATACGCGTTTTCGACAGAGAACTGGAATCGTCCGGCGCTGGAAGTGATGGCGTTGATGCAGTTGCTGGTACATACCATTAGGCAGGAAACGGCCACGCTGCTGAAGAATAGCATTCGCCTGGAAGCCATCGGCGACTTGGCCACTTTGCCCAAAAATTGCCAACGTGAGCTGGCCGAAGCAATGGAGCTAACCAAGGACGGCAGCCGCATGACGCTGGTACTGGCCTTGAGCTACAGCGGCCGCTGGGACCTTACCCAAGCTGCCAGGCGCATGGCTGACGATGTGGCTACCGGCAAGCTTCAGCCCAACCAAGTGACCGAAGCTATAGTAGCGAGCTACTTGGTGACGGCTAAAATGCCGGACCCGGAACTACTTATCCGAACCAGCGGCGAACAGCGAATTAGTAATTTTTTGCTGTGGCAGCTAGCCTATACTGAGTTGTACATCACCGATTTGCTGTGGCCGGATTTTCGGAAGGAGCATTTCCAGGAGGCCATTCGGGCTTATCAGCGCCGGGAACGGCGGTTTGGTAAAACCAGTGAGCAAATCACTGTATCTTAAATCTTTGTAATGTTTATTGTGCGTAATTTTTTTATCAAGTGTGCGCTTGTAGTAGCTGTGTTGGCCGGCTTGGTAGCTCAGCCAATGCACGCGCAGGCACAGCAACCGGGAGCCGACGAGCCCAAAAAGTACGAGTTGGGGGGCATCACCATTAGCGGTGCCCGTTACCTCGACCCCAATACCTTGATTGGCCTGACTGGTTTGCGTGTGGGCGACCCTATCAGCGTTCCAGGGGAAGAGATTGGCAAATCCATTCGCAAGCTGTGGGCCCAGGGAATCCTCGGCGACGTGAGCGTGACGGTGGCTCGTATCGAGGGCAACAAGATTTTCCTGGATTATAACCTGAAGGAGCGGCCACGCTTGTCAAAATTCACGTTTACGGGCATCAAAAAGGGCCAAACCGAAGACCTGACAAAGAAAATTACGCTGATTCGGGGCAAGGTGGTAACGGATGCCCTGATGAACAATGCACGGACACAAGTGCGCAAGTTCTTCGTGAACAAAGGCTACCTCGATACCAAGGTGAATATTGTGCAGGTTGCCGATTCGAGCCTATCGAACAGTGTGGCTTTGCGCATCGACGTGGATAAGGGGTCGAAAGTGCGCATCCACGAAATTGCCTTTGAAGGCAATAAAGCATTTACCGACCGGAAGCTGAAAGGAAAGCTTAAGAAAACCAAGGAGCGGAAGCCTTATAAGTTTCTGACCGCCGGCAAGTTCCAACGTAGCGAGTACGAGGAGGATAAGAAGAAGCTGCTGGAGTTTTACAACGCTGAAGGCTACCGCGATGCCACCATTGTGAGCGATACGCTGACGCGCGACGATAAAGGCCTGGCCTTGCGCATCACCGTTGACGAGGGGCCCAAGTACTACTTCCGCCACATCACGTGGAACGGCAACTACCTCTACGATGATAAGACGCTGGCCAACGTGCTGGGCATCAAGCCCGGCAGCACCTACAGCAAGGAAATACTGGATAAGCGTCTGAATTACAACCCAACAGGGCAGGACATCTCTTCGCTGTACCTCAACGACGGCTATCTGTTCTTCACCATCGACCCGGTGGAAACCAAGGTTGAAGGCGACTCGATTGACATTGAGATGCGCCTGAACGAAGGCGTGCAGGCGCACATTAAGGACATCAACATCTCGGGCAATACCAAAACCAGCGACCACGTGCTGCGCCGCACGCTGCGCACGTTGCCCGGCGATAAATTCAACCGGGAACTGCTCATCCGCTCGCAGCGTGAAATTGCCACTTTGGGCTATTTCGACCCGGAGAAAATCGGCATCAACCCCATCCCAAATCAAGCTGATGGTACGGTTGACATCAACTACACGGTGGTCGAGAAGCCTTCGGACCAGGTAACCCTGTCGGGTGGTTGGGGCGGTTACGCCGGCTTTATCGGTACGGTAGGTCTGGTTTTCAACAACTTCTCGCTGCGCAAGGCAGGTACGTTGCGCAATTGGACGCCTGTGCCCGCCGGCGATGGCCAGCGCCTGTCGCTCAACGTGCAGGCCAATGGTCTGCAATACCAAGCCTACTCGCTGTCGTTCACCGAGCCGTGGCTGGGCGGCCGGCGGCCGAATTCGTTCTCGTTCAGCTTGAACCACAGTGTGCAGCGCACCGGGGCGGCGTTGGATGCGGCTTCGGACCAGTTTATCAAAGTGAACAGTGCCACGGTGGGCCTGGGCCGCCAGCTGCGCGTGCCGGATGACTACTTCACGCTCAGCAACTCGCTGTCGTACAGCCAGTACCAGACGCAGAACTACGCGGTTATTGCCGGGGCAGCTTCGGGCACGTTTAACAACATTACCCTGAACACCACGCTGGCCCGTAACAGCATTGATAACCCAACCTATACGCGCCGGGGCTCTTCGCTAAGCCTGAGCGTGAACCTAACGCCCCCTTACTCGCTGATTAACCCCGACCATCCCAGCAACAACCAGTGGATTGAATTCCACAAGTGGATGTTTGATGCTTCATGGTTTACCCCGATTGTGGGCAAGCTGGTGCTGAACACCCGCGCCCACTTTGGCTACCTGGGAACGTACAATTCGAAGCGTGATGTAGGGCCGTTTGAGCGTTTCAAAATGGGCGGCGCGGGCCTGGGCTATAATGGCGGCGGCAACTACCTGGTGGGTACCGACTATGTGGGCCTTCGCGGTTACGATGACCCCAACGCGGCCTTTGCCATCCCGACGGCGCAGGCCAATCAGGCCGGTGGCATTGCCTACAACAAGTACGTGCTGGAAATGCGCTACCCCGTCAGCCTCAACCCAGCGGCTACGGTGTATGTACTGGGCTTTGCTGAAGCGGGTAATGCATTCGACTCTTACCAGAACTACAACCCCTACAAGCTGTACCGTTCGGCCGGGGTAGGTGCCCGTATCTTCATGTCGGCCTTTGGTTTGTTGGGCTTCGATTTCGGCCACGGCTTCGACTCCGTGATTCCGCCCGTAGGCACGGCCGCTGGCACCAAGCAGGACCCCAACCACTTCCACTTCATCATCGGTCAGCAAATTCGCTAGCAAGGCACTAGCGAGCGGAGTTTCACGTTTCCTCCTATATGAAGAATTTTGGCGGCCTGCTACTGGCCTTGTTGTTGCTGATTATTGCTCCGGAAGCCCACGCCCAGAAGTTTGGCTGGGTCGATTCGGAGTTTATCATGGCCAAAATGCCAGAGTACGCCAAGGCTCAACAGGAGCTGAACCTGCTGTCGGACACTTGGCAGAAGGAGATAGAAACCCTGCAAAAAGACCTCGACAAGCTCCATCGGAACTACCAGAACGAGGAAGTAGTGCTGACGGAAGCCATGAAGAAAAAGCGGCAGGACGAAATTCTGCTTAAGGAGCAGGAACTGAAAGCTTACCGCAACAAACAGTTTGGCTACGAAGGCCAGCTGTTCAAGAAGCGCCAGGAACTGAATAAGCCGGTGCAGGACAAGGTGTTTGAAGCGGTGGAAAAAGTAGCCAAGAAGAAGTCGCTGGCCGTGGTTTTCGATAAATCCGGCGACCTGACCATGCTCTACACCAATCCGGCGCACGATTACACCGAATTTGTGCTCGAAGAGCTGGGGTTGGGCGCTGAAGACCGCAACCAACCCGGCCCCAAGGGTGCAGTGAAAACGGTAGCCCCGCCCAAAACGCCGGTAGACCCTAACTTTGAATCGGACTCGGGCACACCTGATGCTGCGCCTGGTACCAAGCCGGTAACCAAGCCAGCGCGTCCGACTAATAAGAAGTAATTACCTTTGCCCCAATATTTTTCTGACACTTTTTCTTTTTGATGAATCTCGTGAAAATCTTTCGTCTGACGCTCGCCGCCGCTCTGCTGACCGCCGGAACCCTGGCTGCCACTTCTGCGCAGGCCCAGGCCCCCCTGAAAATTGGTTACACCGATGTTCAGTACGTGTTATCCCAGATGACCGAAAGCAAGCAGATTGAGTCGGAACTCAAAACGTATAACGACCAGCTTGCCGCTCAGCTAAAAAGCAAAAGCTCCGAGTTTGAAACCAAAGTGAAGGATTACCAGCAGAAATCCGGCACCATGACCGAGGTAGTGAAAGCGGATACCGAAAAGGAACTGCAGCGTTTGCAGCAGTCCATTCAGGAATTCCAGCGCACGGCCGAGCAGTCGTTGCAGCAGAAGCAGCAAACCCTGCTGAAGCCTGCCCTGGACAAACTGCAAAAGAACATCGACCTCGTTGCCGATGAGAATGGTTTCACCTACGTGTTCAATTCCGATGGTGGCGGCAGCCCGCTGTTGCTGCATGCTCCTAAAGAGGGTGATATTTCGGACCTCGTGCTGAAGAAAATGGGCATCACGCCCGGCGCGGCAGCTCCCATCAAATCGGGTCCGGCCTCGCCGGCTACCACCGCTCCGGTAGCGCCTGGTGTGAACAAGACCAAGACCAAAACCAAGAAGTAAGCGGCAACTGCCGCCTGCCAAAAAAGCCGGAGCACTCGCTCCGGCTTTTTTCATATACTACTACTTTGGGAAATGATAGACGACGAATTTGAGGCGGATGCACTGTCCGACAGTGAGGCCGACGAAGAAGGAGGTGATGAGCTTTATGAGCATCACCGCATTGTGGTAGACCGCGGCCAGGAAATGCTGCGGATTGATAAGTTTCTGCACGGCCGGCTGCGCAATACTTCGCGCAACAAAGTACAGGAAGCCATCCGGGCGTTGGCTGTGGAGGTGAACGGTGTGCCCGTAAAGCCCAACTACCGGGTCAAGCCCCAGGATATTATCACGGTCACGCTGCCCGAGCCGCCGCGCGAAGGCAAAGTGATACCCGAGGAGATGCCGCTCGATATTCGCTATGAGGATGCGGAACTGCTCATCGTGAACAAGCCGGCTGGCTTGGTAGTGCATCCGGCCTACGGCCACTGGCAGGGCACGCTGGTCAATGGCCTTGCCCACCACCTCGCCAACCTGCCCACGGGCCGCAACGGAGAAATCCGGCCTGGCCTGGTGCACCGCATCGACAAGGATACTTCGGGCTTGCTGGTAATTGGCAAGACCGAGTTTGCCATGACACACCTGTCATTGCAGTTTTTCCATCATACCATTCAGCGCAGCTACTTAGCATTGGTATGGGGCACCCCGCCCGGCCCCACGGGCACGATTACCGGCCATATTGGCCGCAGTGTGCGCGACCGCAAGGTGCAAGCCGTGTACCCCGGCGGCGAGCAAGGGAAGCCCGCTGTGACGCATTATGAGGTGTTAGAGAGTTTCGGCCCGGTGACGCTGGTCCGCTGCGTGCTGGAAACCGGCCGCACCCACCAGATTCGCGCTCACATGCAGTACCTCGGCCATCCCTTATTCTCCGATGCGACCTACGGCGGCGACCGCATTCGCGTGGGCCAGAACACTGGAGCGTATCGGTCATTTGTGGAAAACGTCTTTCAGTTGATGCCGCGCCAAGCATTGCATGCCCGCTCCCTCGGCTTCGTCCACCCTACTTCCGGCAAACAGCTACTCTTCGAAGCGGAAATACCGGAGGATTTTGCTGCTGTATTGGAGAAGTGGCGAGCCTGGGCTAGCTAATATTAACCGACACAAAAAAGGCCCCTTCGCAGTTGCGAAGGGGCCTTTTTTGTGCCATCAAGCTAATTACTTCTTCTTAACCGTGGTTTTTGTTGCGGTCTTCGTAGTAGTGGTCTTGGTAGCCTTAGTAGGCGCACTGAGAATCTTGATGTTGTTCTTAGCACCTGCGTTTTCCGGGTCCATGGCCAGCACTTGCTCAAAGTAGCTTTTCGCAGCAGCCTTATCGCCTTTCTGGAAGCTGTATACACCCAGGTAGCCATTGGCTTCCACTACACCTTCCTTGAACTTGGTGGGGTCAGCACCTTCCGCCTTCGAAAGCTCGATGTATTTCTCGTAGTACGGCTTGGCCAAGCCTTGTTTGGCTTCGGGGTCAAGGTACGAATTTACCTTAGCGCGGGCCAGGTAGCCAGGTCCGTACGTAGGCTTAGCCGTCAGGATGATGTTGTAAACGCTGTCGGCACGAGTGTACTGCTTGTCGCCGGTGAGGGCGGTAGCCAGACGGAACTGGTCGGTCAGGTCGCCTTTGCAGTTCGTCAGCTTGTAGCTGTAAACGCGGGCTGCGCCTTTGTAGTCCTTCTGGTTGGCATAGATAGCAGCTAGGTCATTCTGGAAGTCACAAGCCTTGCTTGGGTCTTTCTTAATGATTTCGCTGATGCCGGCAATGGCTTCGCTGCCTTTGCCGGTTTTGCTCATGATTTTATACTTGTAAGCCAAGTCCTCCGAAATTACTTTATCGGCAGGAGCTATTTTCATATACGTGTCCATGGCCGTCGAGGCCCCAGCGTAGTCACCGGTTTCATACAATAGATACGGCTTCAGACGGTTCATGGTCAGGTTGTTCGAGTCAACCTGCAATACCTTGTTTACCTCCGTCAGCGCCTCCGGGTACTTCTTGGTCAGGTACAGGAAGGATGCATATTGCGCATCCGTAGTAGCCGAGTGCTCTGCCAAGTCCTGATACTTTTTAAAGCTGCTCAGAGCCAAGTCGTATTGGCCAGCGTAGTAGTACATATCAGCCAGTTCCCGGTAAGCCGGTGCGTAGCTGGGGTCCAGCTCTACAGCCTTGTTCAGGCTCTCGCGGGCCGCATTGAAGTTGCGCGAACGCACGCTCAAAGCGCCTTTTTTGTAGTAAGCCTGCGCGTAGCTGGGGTTGGCTGCAATGGCTCGGTCAAAGCTGGTCATGGCTTCGCCACCACCCTGGTCCGAGTGCAGAAACACGTCGCCACGGGCCACCATCAGCGCCGGGTCATCTTTTTTGAAAGCGGCCTGGGCGGCATCGAGATACGTCTGAGCCTTACCGGTCGTCTTACCGTCAGCCTCGCCGTATGCCTGGGCAATCATTGTCAGCACCTTGGTGTCCTTGTTCTTGGTAGCCTTGGCGGCGGCATCAAACTGAACCTCTGCCGGCGCCACCTGGCCTTTGGCCAGCAATGCACGGCCGGCGGCTACCTGACCAAAGGGAGTAGAGCCAGCTGCTTTATTGAAGAAATAAGCTGCTGAGTCGGGCATGTCACGCATCTGATACAGACGACCCAACTCGAAAGCAGTCTCGGGCGTGGAGCCGGGGCGCAAAATGGCGCGGGCTTCGTTATACCGACCCAACTCAATGTCGCGTTGGGCGGTTTGCACGTTTTGGGCGGTGGCCGCCGTAGTACCTGCTACCATCGCAACGGCAGCGAGCAGCGGCTGTTTCCAGGGCTTGAAACTCATAGGAGAAGAAAAAGGATGAAAAAGCAATGAGAAATTGTTACGCGAAAAGTGCGCTTACAGTTTAGGCGTGGTAATTATTCGGGCCTGCATCTGAGCCGGTAATAGTCCCGATTTCTGAAAAATCAGCTGACCGTTTTTGCCTGCCACAAAGGATGCAAACCCTGTGCCTAATCCTGCCCGCGCTTCCCGGCTGATGACGTAAAGGTTGCGCCGGAGCGGGTAATTCTGCAAATCCGGGTCCTGCGCCAGCTGCTCAGGCGTCTTTTCCGCCAGATACACCTGGTAAGGCTGGATGTAGTCGCTCGGCTTGGGATTGGGACGGGCCGTGATGCTGGCCACCCGCACCTTATTGGCAAACTTCATGGCGGCCGGGTCGTCCCGGTCCGAAATCCAGTTCACGCCCACCACCCCAATAGCGCTGGGGTGAGTTGCAACATAATCGAGCAAAGCTGGGTTCGATGCGGCGGCAAAAACCCGGGTGGTAAGGGCGGCACCATGCGTCACCGAGTCGCGCACGAAACGCGTCGTGCTGCTCCGGTTCGCATCAAATACCACATTGATATCCGCCAGCCCTTTCTTGCCACTGACTTGGCTCCATTTGCCGGTTTTGCCCGTGAAAATGTCTGCCAGCTGCGCTACCGTCAGTAGCGAATCGGGGTTGCTGCGGTTGAGGACAATGGCCAGGCCATCGATGCCAATGCGGGTGGTGCGCGGCACGATGGTTTGCTTGGCAAAATCAGCCTGCTCTTCCGCATTCAGCTCCCGCGATACCACGGCCAGCTTCACCTTGTCGTTGATGAGGTCCAGCATCACCTTTTCCTCCGGCTGAAAGCTCATCTTAACGTGAGCATTTGGGTAGAGCTTCGCAAACGTGTCTATCTGCGCTTGCAGAATGGGCGCAAATGTTTCATCGACGCTCACCGCAACGTTACCGCTGGTAGGAGTGTCCTGGGCTCCGGGCGAGCCTGGGCCGTTGCAGGAAGCAATGGCAATGGCTCCGGCCAGCACTGTAACACCAGCAGTCAAAAAGTGAGCGCGCTTAATCATTATCGTCAGAAATGGTTTTTTTGCGGAAATGCTCCTGGTAGCCTCGGCTAAAGCGAAGTAATCCATAGAGAATGAAAACGGAACCCAGAACCCGTCGGGCTATAGGACCTAATTGGATGATTGCGCCAGCAGAAGAGCTATTGGCCGACCACCACAACCACACGCCAAGGCCTACATAAACCACGGCCATCAGGAGCACAAAGTAACGCACCAGCCGTTGGGGCGACTTACCGAGCCGCTCCTCAGTAGTAGGCAGGTTGAGCATAAACAGGAAAATTCAGAAATGAATATATAATAAACCCAAAAAAACTGGGTAAAGGTTCGGCTGGCAATGGTAAAGCTTCTGAACCAGGCTACAAAAAAGCCGAAAAAACACTGCTTTTCATAGAAGCCGGCAATTTTCTGACTTTAACGGATTTGCACCACAATTTGCTTCGTGAGTCAGACTATTTCTTGCATTGAGATGCTGCTGTTGTTGACTCTCCGCAGTAAGAAGTATTCAACGATTACCTCAATTAAACGGTATGCGAAGACGCAGATTTTCTCATGCTGTATTGATTTTGAATACAATAAAAAAACCCTGAACCGAGCCATGAAGCTCAATCCAGGGTTTTTACTAATTCGGAGTTAACTCCGAATTAAGAACTTATTGAATTTTGAAGGTAATCGGTACCGTAAACGAAACGCTTACTGCCCGGCCGTTCTGCTTACCGGGGATAAACTTGGGCAGGGTTTTCACCGCCCGAATCGTTTCCTCGTCAAGACCCGAACCGAGGCCTTTTACCACTTTCACATCCGAAACGTCGCCCTGCGGGTTCACCGTAAAGCTAACGAAGATGCGGCCTTCAACCTGGTTGCGAAGCGCCAGCGGGGGGTATTTCACCGCCTTCTGGATGGCATTCACGATAGCGGCGTTACCACCACCACCGGGCAGCTGAGGCATCTGTTCTACGTAGGTGTAGACTTTGTTCTCAACTACTTCTTCAACCACTTTGTCGCCGGTGCCGGAGAGTTCAGAAAGGTCGGGGGCGTCCGTGTTACCTTTTACGGTTACGGTGGCTACCGTCTTGTCCTTCAGCTCTTCCTGGTCCGGAACCTCTTCCTTCTTCACTTCCTCATCCTTTTTCACTACCGGAGGAGTGAATTTGATGGTGGTGAGCTTGGGCGGAGGGGGTGGCGGTGCCTCGGGGGGAGGAGGGGGGGGCGGCGGCTTCGTCTCATCGAGAGGCGGAGCGTCCATCAGCACGTTCTCCTTGAGGTTCTTCGGAGCTTCCTTCGGCATCTTGTCTTTCAGATACTGAGCGATGAGCGGGAAAAACACGAGGAGCGCGAATACCGACGTAGCAATAATCAGTGCCCGGGTAACGTGCCGCTGATACAAGCGACGCAGTACGTAAGCACCGTATGCCTTATTACGGCCTTCAAAAACGATGTCGTTTAAGCTGGCCTTGGCAATTTGCGCATTGTCCATCATAGGGCGGAGTCTTTAATAAGGTCCAGGTCGTCTTTGGGTACCTTCACCAGCGCGTATTTCTTCTGGTTCGTGATGTTCATCTCGTCCAGAATGTCCACCATGTTTTTATACTTGGCGTCTTCGGTGGCTTTGATGAGGATGATGGGCTCCGGCTTCTGGCGCTGGCGGTCCAACAGGACCTGCCGAATTCCATTGGCAGCGAAGTTCGTCACCTTCAACTCAGGCTTGGCTACGGTTTTGTCATTGGGCGTATTCAAACCGAAGTAGTAATACGCCTTGTTGTCTTTGCCGAGGATGATGGTCATGGCTTGCGAAGCCTTGATTTTCGTGTCCTCCACATCGTCGGTCTTCTTCACCGGCATCGTGAGCTGCATCACGTTGGGCTTGGCGAAGGTGGTTGTCAGCATGAAGAAGGTAAGCAGGAGGAAGGCCAAGTCCACCATTGGGGTCATGTCGATTTTGGTCGACATTTTCTTGGCCCGCTTCTTCCCACCTTTTCCACCGGAGTCGGCTTTGCCTTGAATTTCTGCCATGGGATTTAGTTAAGTGAGGAGATTAGAAACTGAAGCAGTAGGAGCAACCAATGTTATTTGGCGGCAGCTACGGGCTTGTTCTCCATATCCGTAATGAGGTTGAAGCGGTTGATATCCTTCTCCTGCAACACCTTGATAACCTGCTGCACCGTGGGTACATCAGCATTACCGTCGCCTTTGATGGCGATGTAGGTAGGCTTGTGGAAGATGGCTTGGTTGGCCGTGCGAGCCGCCAGCACCCAGTCAATTAACTGGTTATTGAGCGAGTCGAGTGGAACACCGGGCTGCTGAGCATTCACCTGCTTGCGGTCTTCCTTGGCCATGTTCAGGTAAGAACCAAGCTGGCTGATAGGCAGGCCAAAGTTGGGCAGGTTGCTGAACTCTTTGGCCTGGGCTGCGGTGAAGTTTACGCCATATTTAGCGCCTACTTTCTGCAATGCCTGAATCTTGGTTTGCGGAGCATCGACGCCAAAGAAGACACGCTTCTTAGCATCAACGGTCAGCGTAATAACGTTGTTCTCGGGCAATTTAAGCTCCGAAGTCGATGACGGCGTGTCCACCACCACAGTCTCTTCGGGGGCAAATTTGGTGGTGAGCATGAAGAATGTCACCAGCAAGAAAGCCAGGTCCACCATCGGCGTCATATCAAGCGACGGCGAGGTACGGTGCGGTTTTACTTTGGGCATTGCGAGGTGGGGTTAAAAGGGGGCGACTCATTCCGAAGAACGAATCGCCCCGCGTTTTAGTGCATCAGCCGGTAGCTGCGCAAACGGAATTAAACCGTCTGGGTAGCCGTGGTCTGGCCGTGCTGGCCAGCGAACGTCTGGATGATGCTGAAGCCAGCCTCGTCGATGCTGTAGGTCAGCTCGTCAATTTTGCTGGTGAAGTAGTTGTAAGCCACAATGGCCAGGGCCGAGGTACCGATACCCAGAGCCGTGTTAATCAGAGCTTCCGAGATACCGTTTGCCAGTGCTACTGCGTCGGGAGTACCGGCCTGCGCCAGAGCGGCGAAGGCGCGAATCATGCCGAATACCGTGCCGAGCAGACCGGTCAGGGTTGCAATCGAAGCGATGGTCGAGATGATAACCAGGTTTTTCTCCAGCATGGGCAGCTCCAGCGCGGTGCTTTCCTCGATTTCTTTCTGGATGGCCAGTACTTTCTGGTCGGTGGTCATGCCACGCTCGCGGGTCATCTCGTTGTATTTCATCAGGCCGGCTTTCACCACGTTGGCTACCGAGCCTTTCTGCTGGTCGCAGGCGGCGAGGGCACCGTTGATGTCGTTGGCGTTCAGCTTCTGGCGCACGGTGCGCACGAAGCTTTCAATGCCTTTCGAGCCTTTGGCTTTCGAGATGGTCAGCATCCGCTCAATCGAGAAGGTGATAACGCAGAGGAACATGGTGAGCAGGAACGGTACGATAACACCGCCCTTATACACTACGCCGAGGTAATCGCCGGGATTGGGGTTGTTTTCGGGGTTGCCGCCTTGGAAGTGGCTACCATCACCAAAAACGAATTTAAAAACGATATAGCTGATGACGAAGGCCAAAATGATAACTATCACGGAAAACAGCGAGGCGCCACCGCTGCTTTGGGCTTCGGCTTTGGCGGCCGTTGCGGCGGGCCGTGGGCTCGTGTTCATGGCATTTTTCTGTTCCATTGTGCCGGAGTGTTTGGGGTTATTGAGTGAAGTAGTTGAATTGAGTGGGTAAAGAAAATGCAAAAAGTTGGTTGGGAGCGCAGGCAACGGCAAAAAGACAATCGATAATCCCGTAATGAGGAGATTAAAATAGCACTTACCGAAGTCTAAACTACCCGACGAGCCGTCTTAGCTGGGCAAACCTAACCAAAAAGCGCGGCCTGACCAAAGAAAACTTACCTGCACCCGCTAGAATTGCAATGAAAGTTGGATGAAGTTTTACCAACGCTAAACAGTGCCTTGGGGTTGAGCTGGGCGCCGTTTGGCTTCCTCCCAATACACATCCATCTGGGCCAGGGAGAGGTCAGCGAGGCGCTCATTATTGGCCGCAGCGGCCGTTTCCAGGTACTGAAAGCGACTGATAAACTTACGGTTGGTCCGCTCCAAGGCTTCTTCGGGATTGATGCCGGCGAAGCGGGCAAAATTGACCAGTGAAAAGAGCAAATCGCCGAACTCATCGGCGGCTTTATCGGCGTTCATCCGGTCGGGATTGCCGTGGTTGTACTCGGCCCCAAACTCGTTTAATTCTTCCTGCACTTTGTCCCATACCTGCTCGGGCTGCTCCCAATCGAAGCCTGCGCCCCGGGCTTTTTCCTGAATGCGCATGGCCTTCACCAGGGCCGGCAACGAGGTGGGAACGCCACCGAGAACTCCGTTGGTATTGCCTTTTTCCTTGAGCTTGAGTTGCTCCCAGTTGCGTTTTACCGTTTCTTCATCGTCGGCCTGCACGTCGCCGTAGATGTGCGGATGGCGGTATATTAGCTTTTCGCACTGGGCATTAAGCACATCAGCAATGTCAAAAGCGCCTTTTTCGGCGGCGATGCGGGCGTAGAAAATCAAATGGAGCATGACGTCGCCAAGCTCCTTCTTTAAGTCGGGCAGGTCATCGCGCAGAATGGCGTCGCTGATTTCGTAGGTTTCCTCAATGGTGAGGTGCCGCAGGGTTTGCAGCGTCTGTTTTTTATCCCAGGGACATTCGGTGCGGAGGCGGTCGAGCACGTCGAGCAGGCGGCCGAAGGCTTCGAGCTGAGCCGGGCGACGTGCGCTGGCCAACAGGGAACTAGTGGGGGGCGTAAGGTTTTCCATTATTCCAAAGATAAAACTCTGTGCCGCCAACCGGTTGCTAATGCCTAATTTTGGTCTTTCAAATTAACTACCTCCGTGACTTTAATAAAATCTATTTCCGGCATTCGTGGCACCATTGGCGGGCCGGTGGGCCAGGGCCTCACGCCGCTCGACGTGGTGAAATACGCTGCCGCCTACGGCACTTGGGTTAAAACCCAAGCGACCGATAGTAAGCTGATTGTCATCGGCCGCGATGCCCGCATTTCGGGCGATATGGTGAGCCGCTTGGTGGCCGCCACGCTCCAGGGCCTCGGCCTTGATGTGTGCGACCTCGGCCTGAGTACCACGCCCACCGTGGAAATGGCGGTGCCCGCCAAGAAGGCGGCGGGCGGCATTATCCTCACGGCCTCTCACAACCCCAAGCAGTGGAACGCGCTGAAGCTGCTGAACGCAACCGGCGAATTCATCTCGGAAGCTGATGGGCAGCAGGTGCTGGCTTCGGCCGAGAGCGAGGACTTCGATTTTGCGCCCGTGACCAAGCTGGGCCAGTACACCACGGATAATAACTTCCTGAAGAAGCACATCAAGGCCATTCTGGCGCTGCCGCTGGTGGATGTGGAGGCCATTAAGGCCCGTAACTTCCGGGTAGTGGTGGATGCGGTGAATTCCTCGGGCGGCTTCGCGGTGCCGCAGCTGCTGGAAGCACTGGGCGTGACGACCATTGAGAAACTACACTGCGAGCCCACCGGCGACTTTGCCCACAACCCCGAGCCGCTGCCCGAGCACCTGCGCGACATTGCCAAGGTGCTGGAAAAAGGCGGCTTCGACCTCGGCATCGTGGTGGACCCGGACGTGGACCGCCTGGCGCTGGTGAGCGAAAACGGCGAGATGTTCGGCGAAGAATATACGCTGGTGGCCGTGGCCGACTACGTGCTGAAAAGCCTGGGCGGCGGCAACACCGTGAGCAACCTGAGCAGCACCCGCGCCCTGCGCGACGTGACCGAGAAGGCCGGCGGCAGCTATTCGGCCGCCGCTGTGGGCGAGGTGAACGTGGTGACGAAAATGAAGGAAACCAATGCTGTAATCGGTGGCGAGGGCAACGGCGGCATCATTTACCCCGAATTGCACTACGGCCGCGATGCCCTGGTGGGCATTGCGTTGTTCCTGACGCATCTGGCCAAAACGGGCCTGACGGTGAGCCGCCTGCGCAACTCGTACCCGAGTTATTTTATCTCGAAAAATAAGATTGAGCTGACTTCCGAAATCAACACCGACGATGTGCTGACCAAGATGGAACAGCGCTACGCCAAGCAGCCGGTAAACACGATTGACGGCGTAAAAATTGAGTTCGACAAGGAGTGGGTGCACCTGCGCAAGTCCAACACCGAGCCCATCATTCGCATCTACGCCGAATCGGATTCGAATTCCACGGCCGATTATCTGGCCCAGAAAATCATTGGCGACATCAAGGAGATTATCGCTGCAAAGAGTTAATTAGTCGGTGTTCTGCACAATTGGAGCGGCTACTGTGGGCTGGTTTCAGTTGGAAAGCCGAAATTTGTATTTGCGCATAGCTTAACAGGAGCCGGGTGCACCCACACCCGGCTCCTGGCTTTTTCTGCTGAAATCACATCTATGACCACAAACTCCCCCAACGCCCCCGCCTACGTCTACTTCGACAACGCCGCCACCACGCCCCTCGACCCCGAAGTGCTGGAGGCCATGCTGCCGTTTCTGCAAAACCACTACGGCAACCCCAGCAGCCTGCACGGGCCGGGCCGGCAGGTGCGCGCCGCCATCGAGAATGCCCGCAAGACGGTAGCCCACTTGCTCAATGCCGCGCCGGCCGAAATTATCTTCACCAGCGGTGGGACCGAGGCCGATAATTACGCCGCTTTCGGTAGTGTGCGGACACTGGGGCTGAAGCACGCCATCACCTCGCCGCTAGAGCACCACGCCGTGTTGCACCCCTTGCAGGCGCTGGCCAAAAGCGGCGAGATTGAGCTGCACTACGTGAAGCACGACGCCCAGGGCGCGCTGGATTTGGGCCATTTGGAAGAGCTGCTGGCCACGCAGTCGCGCACCTTCGTGAGCCTGATGCACGCAAACAACGAAATCGGCAACCTAAACGACATTGCTGCTATCGGCGGTATCTGTGCCCAGTACGATGCCATCTTCCACACCGACACGGTGCAGACGATGGGCCACTACCGGCACGACGTGCAGCAGCTGAAAAACCACTTTCTGGTGGGCTCGGCCCACAAATTTCACGGGCCGAAGGGCGTGGGATTCATCTACACCCGCAGCGGCCTGCAGGTGAGCCCGCTCATTCACGGCGGTTCGCAGGAGCGCAACGTGCGCTCGGGCACCGAGAACGTGTACGGCATCGTGGGCCTGGCCAAAGCGCTGGAAATTGCGGTGCGCGACCTGGCCGCTCACCAGGCGCACGTGCAGGCATTGAAGACTCGCTTTATCGAAAAGCTGCGCGCCGAGGTGGAGGACGTGCAGTTCAACGGCCTGGCGGAATATGCTGACAAGAGCCTTTATACGGTGCTGAGCGTGAGCCTGCCGCCATCGGCCATCAGCGAGATGCTGTTGTTCAACCTCGATATCAGCAAGGTGGCGGCTTCGGGTGGCTCGGCCTGTACGAGCGGGGCGCAAGCCGGTTCGCACGTGCTGGAGGCGCTGGGCTGCGACCCCGACCGCGCCACCGTGCGCTTCTCGATGAGCAAGATGAACACCGAAGCCGAAGTAGACTACGCTGTGGCGGTGCTGGCCAAGCTGTACCGGCCGGTGGCGGTGTAGCTTTAAGGGTTAAGGTTTGAATGTTAAGGGCTGAGTGGAATTTATCATTGTCCACTCAGCCCTTAAAAATTTCCCGTGGCCCCGCCACCGCCCGACCGCCCGCCACCGAACTCGAAGCCGCCCCCGGCGGGAGCCGTTGGTGCATGAGCCGTTTGGGCCTGAACCAGGTTTTCGAGGTTAAAGTGGCGCGGCTCGTCGTCGGGGAGGGAGGTGAGGCCGCAGCGGACAGGGCGCAGGGCGCGGAGCAAGGTGCCGGCAAGCACCGTGAGCAGTGTGCCAGCGGCTACGGCGGCTACTTCCGGCGGCAGCAGCGAGCGGTAGTGCCGCAGCGTGAAGAAGGAAAACGCCAGCGCCAGCAGGCCCAGCAGCAACGTGGGCCGGTCGGCCCGACGCAGGCCCAGTGCGATGTAAAGCAATGGAATGCCGGCCGTGAAGGCATAAAATACCGGCGCAAACGGAATTTGGGTGGAGGCGAACTGGTGGTGCAGCTCGGCATTACCTTCGCGCACTACCAGGTAATTGCCGCTGAGGTACAGCACTACTAAGCTCAGCACCTTGAGCGTGAGCAGACAGTTGGTGTAATAGTCGGCGAGGTAGGTTCCGGCTAGGCGCCGGGTCAGGGTGCGGTATAGAAGCAACATTCCCCCGGCAGCGGCCATCAGCAGAAAAGGGAGCAGCAGTTGACCCAATTGGCTGTTCAGGCCAAATAGTGTGACCAGCAGCAGCGCGGCGACAAAGGCCGCTGCCATCACCACAGCATCGGCGTAGCGCAGGGTGGCGGCTATCAGGAAGGCAAGCACCAGCAAAAGCACCAGGTAGCTGGCACCTAGGTTGAGATGAAAAGCGCCGCCGGAAGGCCACAGGTATTCCGAAAAAGCATAGTAGATAAGGCCCACGGCGCTGGCCAGCCCGGGATACAGCAGGGCATTGTCGACCCCGGCGTGGTAGAAGCGGTGCTCCCTAATCAAAAACTCCAACATGCCGAAGCAGGCGGCGCAAAAAACTATTCCCGCCACAAACGGTGAGTTGCTCCCGGTAATCAAAAAGGAAAAGATGCTGCCCAGCGCCACCCCCACGCAGGTAAAAATGAACAGCCCCACGCGCAGCGGCCAAGCCGGCCGATAGTAGTCCAGCGGATGAGCGGCCTCAATAGCGACCAGTTGACTAGCGCCGACCAGCTGCTGGCGCTGCCAGCGTGCCGCTTGGTTTCGCAGGGCTGTATTGAACGCCCAATCCGTATTGTAGGCTGGTATCTTCATGCTTGCGGAGGAGAGGTTGGTGCTTTAGGAGCATCCGTTGGCCCGTGCATGATTTTCCTGATGTTGAGGAAGAAAAGCACGACCAGTATGGCCGACAGCGGGAATAAAAAGAAGGCCGTCATGAAAACCGCTTCTGAGGGCAATAGCATCACCAACTGCGCCAGCGCGTAGCCCACCGCGAAGTAGGCGTAGCCAGCCGCCAGCACCAGAAACCAGTACGACTGCGTGCGTCGGGCGTACCAGTACAGCCCCGCGCACAATGCCAGCATGATTATTACGAAGCTCAGCCCCAGAGCCGGCTGCTCGCTGAAGGCGGCCCGCACCAGTGAGGTGGCCAGCGCGGCCAGGGCCAGGTTGCTGCCCAGCAACAAGTAGGTGAAGGCAAAATGCGCCTTGCGCCCCCGGTGTTCGGAGTAGAAGCCGGCGGCCATCAGCAGGATGCCCAGGCCGATGGCGGCTCCGCGAATGTGGTCGTTCCAAAACTCGTTTTCGGTGAGCACCGCCAGCGGGGCCACCGTGAGGCCCACCCACGAGGCCAGCGCCGTGAGGCCCATGGCCAGTACGCCCCGGTGGTCGAACCAATACGCCAGCGGCACGAAAAACAGCGCCGGCAGCGCCGTGGCCAGCCCGTAGCGGTTACCAAACAGGCTGTACTGATACTGCACGTAGCCTTCCAGCACCACAAACAGCAGGCAGCCGAGCAGTAGCAGATAGTCGGCCCCGACCGAGGTTTTGGGAGCCGCCGCCCAAGTGAAGGGCGAACGATGCCGCGCCGCGTAGGCAAAGCAAGCCGCCATGAGTGCGGCAATGACAGCGATAATGACGCCGTGCCCGATGGAGTTGATATGCTGGTACACCAGCACACCCAGGCCGCCGGCCAGCAGCGTGATGCCCAGATACAGCAGCGCCCGCAACTCGTAGTGCAGCGAAAAGGGGCGGGTGCGCTCGGCTGCGGCGATGACATCTGCCTGGGCCGGAGGAAGCAGGTTGCGGGACTGCAGGACCGTCAGGTAAAAGGGGATTTGGCGGGAATCAGGCATAGGCAGGCCGAACAGCCGACGTGGTTGGTGTGCTGCAAGTACGCCAATGGCCGGGCAAGTCAGCTATTTTTGGCCGGGCTTCGTAAATCCAGCGCCTCACTCTGATTCTTGTATGGCTGACATCAACATTCAACGCAAAAAATCTTCGCCCAGCCCGTGGCTGCTGGTGCTGCTGGCGGCCGTAGTGGTGGCCGTGGCTGCTTATTTCTTTCTGCGCCCCGACCCGGCCGATGAGCCCGCGCCGCCCGTTGCGACCCCGGAGGCGGCGGCACCCGCTACTGCGCCGGACACATTGGCTGCCGCCGCTGCCGTAGACCAGGCCACGCGCCGAGCGGCCATTGACAGTATTCCGCAGGGTGATGCCTCTCCGGATGCGGGCAGTTCCGAAACGGCTGCCGCGCTGGCCACGCAGGCTGCTTCCGACCCGGCTGCCCCCGGCTACGCTCTGAACGGCCTGCAAAAACTCACCGGTGTACTGGTGTCCCTCACTGACCGCGACGACCTGCGCGACCCTACTACCACCGAGCAACGCGACAACCTGACCAGTGCCACCGCCCGCCTCGGCGAGCCCAATACCAGTTTGCGCCCCGGCTTTGTGGCGGCGGCAGGGCTCATCCGGGCCATGCAGCAAAAGGCTTACCCTGACCTGGAAACACAAGCCAATGCCTTGGTAAGCCTTGCCGGCCAGCTATCTGGCCGCAGCGCCACGGCGGCCGAGCAGCACCAGAACCAGCAGTTTCTGACCCAGGCCGCCGCCGCCGTTCGCATCCTCAGCGAGCCGAAACAGCTAAATTAGAAACGAGTGCCAGGCGTTCGCCGTCTGGTTTTGCCTGGTGCCCTGCGTTCAGCTGATGAATGAATGCTCACTGCCAAACACAAAATATTTTTATGGAAACGCCCGTCCTGCGCCGCTTGCGCGACCTGACCGATTTTGAAGTAGCCGACGACAACCCCGACGTGCGCGGCTGGACCGTGCGCGGCTCCGACGGGCAGGCCCTGGGCACAGTGTTCGAGCTGATTGTGGAGCCTGAGGCCATGAAAGTGCGCTACCTGGACGTGGAGCTAGATGCCAGCTTCCATATCAACGAGCACGAAAACCACATTTTGCTGCCTATTGGGGCCGCTTCGCTGGATGAGGACGGTGACAATGTCTTCGTGCCCGCACTCAATGCCGAAACCGTACTAAGCTACCCGCCCTACGTCGAAATCCAGATTACCCGTGAGTACGAAGAAGCCATGCTGCGGGCATTGGGCAAAGAGTCCGCCCCGGCCAATCCGCGCTTCTACGAACAGGATTCGTTCGACGCCGACAGCTTCTACAGTCGCCGCCGAGCTTCTTAAACCGGCCAAATATTATTGCCGCGCAATGCGGCGCGTGAGGACCTGCCCGTTGGGTAGGCGCAGGCTGAGCACGTAGATGCCCGGGGCCAGCCCTGCCGTTTGTACCCGCAAGGCCCCAGCGCCGGCAGCCGTGCTGCTTATGGCAAATTCCTGCCCCACGGCATTGTGGCAGCGAATTTCAGTCGGCAGCACATTGCCGCTGATGAAGAAGGCATCGGTGCTGGGGTTGGGGTAAATGCTGAAATCGGCCTCGGTGGCGCCGCGGGTGGCGGTAGCAGTGCGGTTGGGCGTGGCCAGCCAGATGGTGGCATTGAGCAGGATGCGGGCGTGGTCGCCGTTGGCTTCGGCGGCCCAGCCGTCGTACAGGTTATTGCCGGGCGCGCCCGAGCCATCGTCGGGCGGCGACGAATCGCCGAGGGCCACCACGCGGCCCCGGCCGTAGCGAGCCCGCGCCACGATGGCCCCAGTGGTGCCGGTAGTGGCCGCGCCGGGCCGGAACAAGGCCCCGCGCACACTGGCATTGGCGGTGGGGTCGAGGGTGATGCTGGCGCCGTTGTGGTATTCCATGGCCACGGGGTTGCCGGCGGGGCCGTGCAGCAGCGAATCGGCCGGTGCGGTGGCCGCGCCCACGCCGGTGGTGAAGACGAGGTTATTGAGGTCGAAGGTGATGCCGAACGGGTTGGCGGGGCTGGCCGAGGCCATCAGGTCGTTCCAGATGGCGGGTGAGTCCCAGCCGTCGCCGTTGCGGTCCGAAATGGTGTGGTCCGAAATCATGAACAAGCCGCCGCCGTTCCGCACATAGTTCAGGATAGCCGTTTTTTCGGCGGCGGTGTAGCGCGTGTTGGGCTCATCCACGATGTAGGCGGCGTAGTTGCGCAGGTCCTGGGCATTCGTGGCATCGCCGTAGGTGATGCGGCCGCTGCTGGGCAGGGTTTCCACCTGATAGCCGCGCTTCACCAGCGCAATGCCCCAGGAAGAAAGTGCGCCGGTCCAGTACGTTTCCGGCGTGTTGGCCGTCACGGTGCTTTGCGCGGGCGTGGGCAGGCGCTGGGGACTGCCCGAAGCGTCGGAATCAATCACCCAGTCAGCGTTGCCAGCAGTTTGGGCTTTGGTAGCATCAAATAGGATTTTGACAGCTTGCTGAGCCCGGGCCTGAGTGCCGGTCAATAGTCCAAAAGCAAGTGCTAAAGTGTAACGAAGGCGCATCTACGTGGGAATTTTTTGAGGACGAAACCTTAAAGTTACACAAACTCCTGTTAATGAAAATATAAAAATAAAAGAGGGCGCTGCCGAGCTAAGCTCAACAGCGCCCTCCTAGGCTATTCGATTATTGGCACGCTAATTCTGCCGAATCATATCGGCCACGGCATCCACCCAGTACGGTTCGGAGTTTAGCGATGGCACCAGCTGCCAGTGCTTTCCGCCGGCTTGCTCGAACATTTCCTTGAATTCCTCACCCACCTCAATAGTTGTTTCGAGGCAGTCGGCCACGAAAGCGGGGGAAAAGGCCAGCACATTGTTGATGCCTTTAGCCGGGAATTCCTTAATAACCTCGTCGGTGTAAGGTTGGAGCCAGGGGTCACGCAGGCGGCTTTGCAGGCGGCTCTGGAAGGTGACGGTGTATTGGTCGTCGCGCAGGCCCAGCTCTTCGGCCAGCAGGCGCGAAGTGGCAAAACACTGCGCCCGGTAGCAGTAGCGGTTGTTCTTATTGTAGCTGGCGCAGCAGGTGCCCAGCTTGCAATAGCCCTTAACGCTTCCCTTGAGCACGTGCCGCTCCGGGATGCCGTGGTAGCTAAATACGATGTGGTCGTAGGCGTGCTTGGCCATCTCGGCCTTGCCCCGCGCCCCAAAGCTGGAAATAAAGCCGGGGTCGTCGGCAAAGGTGCTGATAAAGCTGATGCTGGGCACTATCCACCAGTCTTTCACGATGTCCATCACCTTTTCCTGCACCGAGCCCGTGCTGGCCGAGGCGTACTGCGGAAACAGCGGCAGCACGATGATGCGGTCCACGGCCGCGTCGCGCAGCTCCTCCAGCGCCTTCTCGATGCTGGGCTTCTGGTAGCGCATCCCAAAGGCCACCACGTACTCCTTGCCCAGCACTTCTTTCAGCTTGGCCTGCAAATCGAGCCCGTGGTAGAGCAGGGGCGAGCCCCGTTCAGCATCCCAGAGCTGCTGGTATATCTTGGCCGATTTCGGGGCTCGCAGCGGCACGATGATGCCTTGGAAAAGCGGGTAACGAATGGCGGCAGCCATGTCAATCACGCGGCCATCGGTGAGGAATTCGTTGAGGTAGCGGCGCACGTCGGGCGTGCTGGGCGAGTCGGGCGTGCCGAGGTTGACGAGGAGCACGCCGATGCGGCGGCCGGGAGTAGCAGGAGAATTCATTGGGGCAAAGTTCGGAAGCTGGCGGCAGAGTGTAGCGCGGACTTTGTAGTCCGCAAGTGGGGCGGTACAACTCGCGGATTACAAAGTCCGCGCTACACTCTGCCCAGCAAACAGCCGGCCCGCAGCATGGTTTAAGCCAGCCGACTATCCGCCAACTTCCGGCCCATCCTAGCATTTCCGCGCCGAAAGCCGTACCTTTGCGGCCCTGATTATCAAACCCATCCATCGTGAACCCCGAAACTAAACCCCACCGCGCCGGCTTCGTGAGCATCATTGGCAAGCCCAATGTGGGCAAGTCCACGCTGATGAACGCGCTGGTGGGCGAGCGGCTCAGCATTGTCACGAGCAAGGCCCAGACCACGCGCCACCGCATCCTGGGCATCCTCAACGGCGATGATTTCCAGCTGATTTATTCCGATACGCCCGGCATCATCCAGCCCAAGTACGAACTGCACAACGCCATGATGTCGTTCGTGTACTCGTCGCTCGAAGACGCTGACGTGGTGCTCTTCGTCACGGATATATACGAGAAGCACGACGAGGAGCCCGTGGTGGAGCGTCTGCGCAAGATGGTGGACACGCCCATCATCCTGCTCGTCAACAAAATCGACCAGGCCAACCAGGAAGAAGTCGAAGCCAAGCTGGCCTACTGGAAAGAGCAGCTCCCCAATGCCGCCGAGGTGCTTCCCATTTCCGCCCTCAACCACTTCGGCACCGATGGCGTGCTACAGCTGGTGCTGGAGCGCCTGCCCATCCACCCGCCGTACTACCCGAAGGACGAGCTAACCGACAAGCCCGAACGCTTCTTCGCTGCCGAAATGGTGCGCGAGAAAATCTTCAAGCTTTATAAAAAGGAGATTCCCTACAGCTGCGAAGTTGTGATTGAGGAATTTAAGGAAGAGGACGCCATCATTCGCATTCGCGGTATCATTTACGTCGAGCGCAGCTCTCAGAAAGGCATCGTCATCGGCCAGGGCGGTGAGGCACTGAAAAAAGTAGGTACTTGGGCGCGCGAGGAAATGGAAAAGTTTTTCCTGAAAAAGGTGTTCCTGGAGCTACACGTGAAAGTGAACGAGAACTGGCGCACCGATGCGAAAGCATTGAGCCGGTTCGGCTATCAATAGCCATGTCCACGTAGCGCGGACTCTGTAGTCCGCGAATTGAACGACCAATACGACATACTCGCGGACTACAGAGTCCGCGCTACAAAACTTCCGACCATCTATAACTAATACACCCCGGGCACTGCCGAATCTAGGTCGGGTCGGCGGCTGGGGCCACACATCATGTCAAAGCAAAACACGGTCGCCATCGTTGGGCGGCCCAACGTGGGCAAATCCACGCTTTTCAACCGCCTCGTGGGCCAGCGCAAGGCCATCATGGACAATGAGAGCGGCGTTACCCGCGACCGTCACTACGGCTACGGCGACTGGATTGGCAAGAACTTCACCGTGATTGACACGGGCGGCTACGTGCACAATTCGGAAGATATTTTCGAGGGCGAAATCAACAAGCAGGTAAAGCTGGCCATTGAAGAGGCCGACGTGGTGCTTTTTATGGTGGATGCCGACGCCGGTGTGCATAGCCTCGACGAAGAGTTTGCGCACGTGCTGCGCCGCTACATCGGCAAAAAGCCCATCTACCTGGTGGCCAATAAGGCCGATACCAACCTGCGCGCCAACGGCGTGGGCGAATTCTACTCGCTGGGCCTCGGCGATGGCGAAATCTACGCCATCAGCAGCGCCAACGGCCACGGCACCGGCGAGTTGCTGGACGCCGTGGTAGCCAACTTCGACGACCCCGGCATTGAGGAACCGGAGTCGGAAATCCCCCGCATTGCCGTGGTGGGCCGCCCCAACGTGGGCAAATCCAGCCTCGTGAACCTGCTGCTGGGCGAAGACCGCAGCATCGTGACGGACATTGCCGGCACCACGCGCGACTCCATCTCGGCGCGCTATAATGCCTTCGGCAAGGAGTTTATCTTGGTGGATACGGCCGGCTTGCGCCGCAAAGCCAAGGTGAGCGAGGACGTGGAGTTCTACGCCAACATGCGCAGCCTGCGCGCTCTGGAGGAGTGCGATGTGTGCATCGTGATGCTGGACGCCAGCCGCGGCATCGAGGCGCAGGACGTGAACATCATCACCCTGGCCGATAAGAATCGCAAAGGCATTGTGATTCTGGTGAATAAGTGGGATTTGGTGGCTGACAAGGACACCAACACCGCCAAGGAATTTGAGGCTAAAATCCTGGAAAAGATTGCACCTATTTCCTATATCCCCATCATCTTTATCTCGGTGCTGAACAAGCAGCGTGTGCACAAAGCCATCGAAACGGCCATTGAAGTGTATGGTAACAAGCGCCGTAAAATTCCGACTTCGCAGCTGAACGACATCATGCTGAAGGAGATTGAGAAGTACGGCCCGCCCGCGCTCAAAGGCAAGATGATTCGCATCAAGTACGTGACGCAGCTGCCCACGCACAACCCGGTGTTTGCCTTCTTTGCCAACCTGCCGCAGTACGTGCAAACCAACTACACGCGCTACCTCGAAAACCGGATGCGCGAGCATTTCGACTTTACGGGCGTGCCCATCGGCATCCTGTTCCGCAAGAAATAAGCGGAACTACGCCGGCCTCACATATTCTTCATAAATTTTTTTCAGGCGGCGGGTTACCTTCTTCAAGCCAGGGTATAAAGCCCCGAATTTGAAGTTAAGCTTCGGCTCAACCTTCAGAAGTTGCTTGAAAATCAACCACATTTAAAACAAACCCCAAGATGAAAAAAGTATTGTTCCTCGCCCTGGCCCTCGGTTCGTTCACCTTCACTTCGTGCGACAGCAAGAAAGAAGATGCTCAGGAGCAGGTTGGCGAAAACGTGAAAGAAGCTGGCGAAGCCAAAGCTGATGCCATGGAAGACAAGGCTGACGCCGTACGTGACTCGGCTGATGCCAAAGGCGAAGCCATCCAGGACAACGCTGACAAAATGGACGCTGCTGCTCCCGCTGCCGGCACCACCACTACCACGACCGAAGAAGTTAAGAAGTAATTCTTGCCTCCTGGTTAATAAAAAGCCTCTCCGGCAACGGAGAGGCTTTTTTGCGTTCGGGCCGTAGCGCGGACTCTGTAGTCCGCGAGTGTACGATTTGACTCGCGGACTACAGAGTCCGCGCTACAATTCGGTTTCAGGTAGACCCAGCCGACGGTTCAGCAGGTTATCCACCACTTCAAACAGGCGGCGCGGCTCGTAGGTGCGCCAGGGCAGGTCGTCGAGCTGCCCGCCGAAGTTGATGTAGTTGTCGACGTTGTACTGCTTCATTTCGCGCAGCACGTGTTCCTGGAAGTTCACGCCCGCAATCCAGCCGTCTTCCACGTCCTCGTACCATTCTTCGTAATAGTCGTCGTCGGAGCCATGGAAGTTGAATACGTTTTCGCCAATGAGAATGAACTTGCGAATGCCCTCATGCGTCAGAATATCAATGATATTCCGCTTAAGCTCCATAATGTCGTTTTCGATGGCGTCGTTCCACTCGCCGATGAATTCGAGCACGGCGATGCCGTCCTCATAGTCGGCAAACAGGATTTTGAAAAAGAGTGTATCTGACCCAAGGCTGTCCCATTGCGGGTGGATGTAGTAGCCGTAGATGGTATTGGTAAAGGTTTCGAGACTGTTTTCGGCTTCGAAAAGGGGAGAGCGGGGGTCTTCGGAAGCCGAATATTGCTCAATCCAGTTGTAGTGCGGCTCGATGGTATGCATAGGGCAGAAGGCGCACAAGCTGTAGCCTGTGCACCTTTAGAAACGCTTGAACTGCCGAATCGTTCGCCCTAAAGAATAAGCCCGTGACGCACAAGCTGAAGCATTCGCTACTGCTTAGCCGCCTCCAGCGCCGCCCGCACCGAGCCGTGTTGCTTGAGCAGCTTAGCCGCTTCGGCTTCCCCAATGCCGAGCTCGTCCATTAGCATCTTCTCGCCGCGGTGCACCAGCTTTTCGTTGGAAAGCTGCATGTCTACCATCTTATTGCCCTTCACCCGGCCCAGGCGAATGAACGTGGCCGTGGTGAGCATATTGAGCACCAGCTTCTGCGCCGTGCCAGCCTTGAGGCGCGTGCTGCCCGTCAGAAACTCCGGCCCCGTCACTACTTCCACCGGAAACTCGGCCGCCGCCGCTACGGCTGAGTCAGCGTTGCAGACCACGCAGCCAGTGGCCAGGCCGGCCGCGCGCGCCTGGTTCAGCCCGCCGATGACGTAGGGCGTGCGGCCCGAGGCGGCGATGCCCACGAGCACATCTTTGGCGGTGATGTTGTGCCCCTGCAAGTCTTTCCAGGCTTGTTCGGCATCGTCCTCGGCACCTTCCACGGCCTGGCGAATGGCGGTGTCGCCGCCCGCCATGATGCCCACCACCAGCCCGGCCGGTACGCCAAACGTGGGCGGGCACTCCGAGGCATCAACCACGCCCAGCCGCCCGCTGGTGCCCGCCCCGATGTAGAACAGCCGTCCGCCCGCGCCCAGCCGCGCCACAATGGCCTCCACCAGCCGCTCAATCTGCGGCAGAGCTTTGGCCACGGTATCGGGCACGGTGTGGTCGAGCCGGTTCATGCCAGTCAGCAACTCGTTGGTGGACAGCGTTTCGAGGTGGTTGAATTCGGAGGGCGCTTCGGTGGTCATGCAAATACTAGTTAGGCCAGCAGGCCAATGACGGGAAAGTTGTCGAATACGTTGGCGGTGTGCGGAGCGTCTTTGTCCAATTCGGAGGTGAGGTCCTGGCCGGCCCAATGCTCGTAGTGGTTGCCGCGCCGCCACAGCCGCGAGCGGCTCACGTCGTAAATCTGGCCCTGGTATGCTACCCAGATTTCGTCGCGGTCCTGGCCGTTGCGCAGGGCGAGCTGGCGGGCTGTGTAAGAGGGCAGGGGCAGTGTTTCCATTACGAAATCTAGCTCAGCAACGCCTGCAATCGAATCCAGCGCTGCGGCAAGTCGCCTTGCGAGGCGTTCAGGTAGTCCTCATACGTACAGGGCACCACCCGCTTGGTCGCGTTATCGCCGAGGCGCTCTACTTCCATCCACCACTTTTCGGCCCGGCGCGATTTGTAGAACACCAGCTTGTCGGGGTTGCCGGGCAATACCACGGTGTAGGTAAGGAAGCGGAAGGTGCCGAAGCCGGTTTCGGGCTTGCGGTGGTAGAAGCCTTCCACGAAGTACCAGAGCATGGTGGCGATGGTGGCGGCAGCCAGCCCGTTGGGGTCCACATCAGCGCGGTAGCCGTAGAGGCCGAAAGAGCTAAGCTGCTCGTTGTGGCCCGCATACCAGCACAGCTGCGTCGCTTCCTCGTTGCCCAGCCCAAAGGGGTTGGCGGGATAGTAGCCCGGCGAGTCCTGCCAGCGAATGGCGGCAATGTCCACGCTCATAAAATCGGCCTGGCGCACCAGCGGCTCGGCCAGGCGGCGGTCGGCGCGCACTTCGCCCACGCTCATGGTGTCGAAATGCAGCTTTTCGAGGGCCACCATCACCTCGGGCGGCGTGAGGTATTGCTGATGGCCGAGGTGGGCCAGGCTGAACACGATGTTGGGCTCGTGCACCAGCAGGCGGCGCAGGTGGCTTTCTTCGGGCGGGGTGCCGGGGCCGGGCTCGGCCATGTCGGGCCGCGAGTCCACAATGGTCACGTTGATGGTGCGGTCCTGGGCTTCGTAGGCCAGAAACTGGCCGTAGTCTAAATCGTGGCTGCCGCCGAGCAGGATGGGCACCGTGTTTTCCTCCAGCAGCGCCCCGATGATTTCGCGCAGGCGCTGATAGGTGTCTTCCAGAGTAAGGCCGGGGCGCAGGTTGCCGAGGTCGACCAGGCGCAGCATGCCCGAGCCTTTTTGCAGCTGGTAGAAGCGCTGGCGCACTTCGTTGGGGCCGTGGCGGCGGGCGTTGGGCGGGCCGGCCGCGCTGCCACGCCACTCATCCAGCCCGATGAGGGCCAGGTCGGCGGTGCGCCAGTCGGGAAATGTTTCGGTGAAGCGGGTGGCGTAGGCGGCCAGCGTGGTAGGCGCAGGTGAGGCCTCGGTCAGCGTTTCCGGCAGCGGGTCAAAAAACAGGGCCAGATTCATTGGGAGCGGGAATGCTAGAGCCCAAAATTACACCGAAAAAAGCCGGGTTTTGGGGCTTTTTGAGCGTTTTTGCGGTCAATTTGGTTTTTAGCCGTAAGCGGAAGGCCACAGATGTGGTTAGACCGGGATGGCGCAGCCCCAAAAAAAGCGCTTTATTTAAGCTGAATTTCACGCAATACGCCTTTATCCGACCCCACCCATGGACGTTCGTCGCGCCTTTGATATCCTAGCTCACCAAATTGCCGAGTCGCCGAAGTCCGACGCCCTGGCCTCCAAAATTGACGGCAAATGGGTGCCCATCAGCAGCCAGCAACTTCAGGACCAGGCCAACCTCGTCTCGCTCGGCCTCGTGTCGCTCGGGCTCAAGCGCGGCGATAAGGTGGCCATTATCAGCATGAACCGCCCCGAGTGGATGATGGCCGACTTCGGCATCTCCCAAATAGGGGCCACCAGCGTGCCGATGTATCCCAGCATCACCGTCGAAGATTACAAATACATCTTCACCGATGCCGGCGTGCGGGCCGTGTTTGTGGCCGATAAAAAGCTGTTCGACAAGGTGCGCGAGGCCACCGAAGGCCTCGATATTCCCGCCGCCAACATCTTCACCTTCGACAAAGTGGAAGGTGCCCGCCACTTCAGCGAGCTGCTGGAGCTGGGCAAAAAAGGCAACGCCGCCGACCTGGAACCGCTGAAAGCCGCCGTGGAGCCCGACGATTTGCTCACGCTCATCTACACCAGCGGCACCACTGGCAAGCCCAAGGGCGTGATGCTCACGCACGATAACATTCTGAGCAACTGCCGCAACTCGCAGCGTTTTGTGCCCGTCACGAAGAACGACAAAGCACTGAGTTTCCTGCCGCTCTGCCATATTTTTGAGCGTATGGTGACCTACCTGTACATGATAAACGGCGTGAGCATCTACTACGCCGAAAACATGGACGTCATCGCCGACAACCTGCGCGAGGTGAAGCCCGAAATCTTCACCACCGTGCCCCGCCTGCTGGAGAAGGTGTATGATAAAATCGTGCAGAAGGGCCACGAACTGGAGGGCATCAAGAAAAACCTGTTCTTCTGGGCCCTCGACTTGGGCCTGAAATACGACACCCAAAAAGACCAGGGTTTCCTATATAATACCCAGTTGGCGCTGGCCAATAAGCTCATTTTCAATAAATGGTGTGAGGCGTTGGGCGGCAACCTGCGTTGCATCGTGAGCGGTGGCGGGGCCTTGCAGCCGCGGCTGGCCCGCGTGTTCTGGGCGGCCGGCATCCGCGTGATGGAGGGCTACGGCCTGACGGAAACCTCGCCCGTAATTGCCGTGGGTGGCTACGAGCCGGAGAACAACATGATTGGCACTGTTGGCCCGCTCATCGACAACGTGGAGGTGAAAATTGCCGCTGATGGCGAGATTCTGACCAAGTCGGCTTCCGTGATGAAGGGCTACTACAACAAGCCCGACCTTACGGCTGAGGTATTCGACCAGGAGGGCTGGTTCCACACCGGTGACATCGGCGAGCTGGTGAATGGCAAGTTTCTGAAAATCACCGACCGTAAGAAGGAGATGTTCAAGACCTCGGGCGGCAAGTACATCGCCCCGCAGGTTATCGAAGGCAAGCTCAAGGAAGACCCGCTCATCGAGCAGGCCATGGTGGTGGGCGCCGACCAGAAATATGCTTCCGCGCTGGTTATCCCTTCCTTCTCCGACCTCAAAGGCTGGTGCAAGCGCAACGGTGTGCCAGATGCCTCAAATGAGGAGTTGATTAAAAATCAAAAAGTTGTGGATATGTACGAAGGTCTGGTGAAGAAATATAACCAGAGCTTCGCCCAATGGGAGCAGGTGAAAAAAATCACCCTCTTGCCCGAGCTCTGGACCGTGGAAACCGGTGAAATGACGCCTACGATGAAGGTGAAGCGCAAAGTCATTACCGAAAACCACAAGGAGGCGATTGAAGGGATGTATTCATAGGAGAAAAATGAGGAAACATTGAAAATAGAGCGCCCGCTTGTATCAAGCGGGCGCTTTTATGTTTTAGCTTTGCCACCTTGTGTTTCCACCATTTACTTCATTTTCATACATGAGTAACCTTTCCAAATTCGCTTGCTTCGCCTTGAGTGCAGCACTCCTCCTAAATGGTTGCAAAGGCAAGGACGGCGACCCGGGACCTGCCGGCGCCACGGGCGCAGCTGGTACTTCTGGCCAAAGCCTGACGGGTACGGTTTACGGCTTTGTCAATTCTACCGACGAAAATGGAGCATCGGTGAGCAAGGCGGGCGTGAGCGTCGCGCTGGAAGGCGCTACTACCCAAACGGCAACTACCGATGCGAATGGACGCTTCGAGTTTCTGAATGTGCGCAACGGTACCTACAACCTTACCTACACGCGGGCCAATTATGCCACGGTCAAGCGTTTTGCCGTGTCCCACGTTGGTGGCGACCAGCCCACCTTTTTGGGCTTAACTACTGTTACGCAAGTTTCCAATACGACGATAACCAACCTCACGCAGACGGGGCCTTCCACCACTTCCGGCATCCCGCTCTCTTTCAACGTGGTTAATTCAAACACCGCTAATTCGACATATCGGGCATCTTTCTTCGCCAGTAATACGGCGGGGGTAACGTCCGCCAACGGTACGTTGCTGACCACCTACATTCTCAATGCTTCCGGACCAACGAGCATCCTTTTCTCTCGCACCACGCTGCTCAATGCCGGTTTTGCGGCGGGTACCACGGTATATCTGGTAGCGTATGGCAGCCCGGTTTCATTGGCCAGCTACGTTGACCCTACAACGGGCCGCTTTGTGTACACTTCGTTAAACCCGACTCCATCTAATGCGATAAGCTTCGTGTTGTAGGTATTGCAGGGCGATAGAAGTTAAAAGATTGGGCCAGCTGGCGAAATGTTGATTTCGACGCTGGCCCAATCTTTTTTCCGACGAACTAGTATGCAAGCCTAACAAATTTTTCGTAAGTTTACCGCACTATCAGCCCGCCCATGAAACCCGAAGAAACCGTCGATTACAACATAAAAGTGGCTTGGCACGCGATTTCGCGGATGTATAACACCCAGGCCGCCCAGAACGATATCACGACCAGCATCGGCTTCGTGCTGCTCAATATCGACCAGGAGCGCGGCACGCCGGCCACCAAAATCGCCCCGCTGCTGGGCCTCGAAACCCGCAGCCTCACCCGCATCCTGCGCAGCATGGAGGAAAAAGGGTTGATTTATAAGCAGGCCGACTCGGTGGATAAACGCTCGGTCCGCATTTTCCTGACCGAGTTGGGCTTGGAGAAAAAAGAAGTTTCGCGCCAGACGGTGCGCCACTTCAACCTGAAAATCCGCGAGAAAATCCCGCAGAATCAGCTGGATGTTTTCTTCAAAGTCGCCGCTCAGATTACGAGCATGATTGAGAGCAAAACCCTCTTTGAGGAATTTGTGCTGAAGCCATTGCGCACCGAGTCTTCGGCGTCTTAAAGTTCTAACCGCCTGGCGGTGACGCTGTCAGCACCCGGGCTTACCGCTTACATTACCACCCACCTCATCACCCCACAAAGAGGATGAATCGAACCATCAAGAAAGTTGCCGTACTCGGCTCCGGCGTCATGGGCTCGCGCATTGCCTGCCACTTCGCCAACATCGGCGTGCAGGTGCTGCTGCTCGACATCGCCCCCAAAGAGCTGCTGCCCGACGAAGAAAAGAAGGGTCTGAAACTGGACGCTCCGGCCGTGCGCAATCGCATTGTAAATGCGGCTTTACAGGCTGCAATCGTTGCCAACCCTTCGCCGCTCTACCGCAAGGCCGATGCTGCCAAAATCAAGACCGGCAACTTTGATGACAACCTAAAGGACATCGCCACCTGCGACTGGACGATTGAGGTAGTTATCGAGCGCCTCGACATCAAAAAGAGCCTCTACGAGCGGGTGGAGCAGTTCCGCAAAAAGGGCACGCTGATTACCAGCAACACCAGCGGCATTCCCATTCACCTGCTGGCCGAGGGCCTCTCGGAGGATTTCAAGCAGCATTTCGCGGGCACGCACTTCTTCAATCCGCCGCGCTATTTGAAGCTGCTGGAAATCATTCCAACGCCGGACACCAAGCCGGAGGTGTTGGATTTCCTGCAGCACTACGGCGATTTGTATCTGGGCAAAACGGTGGTTTTGGCCAAGGACACGCCCGGCTTCATCGCCAACCGCGTGGGCGTGTGGGCCCTGCTCGATGCCATGCAAACCATGCAGAAGCTGGGCCTGACGGTGGAGGAAACCGACAAGCTAACCGGCCCGGTTATCGGCCACGCGAAGTCGGCCACGCTGCGCACTTCCGACGTGGTGGGCCTGGATACCACCATCAACGTAGCCAACGGTCTGGCCCAGGGCCTGCCTGATGACGAGGCCAAGGACGTATTTGTGCTGCCCGATTTCGTGAAGAAGATGGGCGAGAGCAAGTGGCTGGGCGACAAAACCGGCCAGGGCTTCTACAAGAAAGTGAAGGGCGAAGGCGGCAAGTCGGAAATTCACGCGCTGGACCTCAATACGCTGGAATACAAGCCAAGCCAGAAGGTGAAATTCGCCACGCTGGAGATGACTAAAACCATTGAGAAGCTGGCCGACCGCTTCAAGGTGCTGGTGAGTGGCAAAGACAAAGCCGGCGAGTTTTACCGCCTGAGCTTCGGCGGGCTGTTTGCCTACGTGAGCAACCGAGTGCCGGAAATTTCGGACCAGCTCTATAAGATTGACGATGCCCTACGCGCCGGCTTCGGCTGGGAGTTGGGCCCGTTTGAAACCTGGGACGCGCTGGGCGTGCAAGCGGGCGTGGACCTTGCCAAGGCGGCCGGCCGCACCGTGGCTACGTGGGTGGAGGAAATGCTGGCCGCCGGTAATTCGACCTTCTATAAGGTAGAAGACGGCGTGCGGAAGTTTTACGACCAGGCCAGCAAGAGCTACCAAGCCATTCCGGGCGTGGAGAATTTCATTATTCTCGACAACCTGCGCGCCAGCGGCAAAGTGCTGTGGAAAAACTCGGGCGCGTCGGTTATCGACCTCGGCGACGGCATCCTGAACGTGGAGTTCCACTCCAAAATGAACTCGCTGGGCACCGACGTTATCCAGGGCCTCTTGAAAGGCGTGGAGATGGCCGAAGCCGGCTACCGCGGCCTCGTGGTAGGCAACGACGCGCCGAACTTCTCGGCCGGCGCCAACCTGGGCCTCGTGTACATGCAGGCCCTGGAGCAGGATTTTGACGAACTGAACATGATGATTCAGCAGTTCCAGCAGGCCATGATGCGCATGCGCTACAGCAGCATCCCGGTGGTGGGCACTCCGCACGGCCTCACGCTGGGGGGAGGCTGCGAGCTGAACCTGCACTGCGACCGCGTGGTAGCGGCCGCCGAATCCTACATCGGCCTCGTGGAATTCGGCGTGGGCCTGATTCCCGGCGGCGGCGGTACCAAGGAAATGACCCTGCGCACTGCCCTCAAATACGAAGACGGCGAGCCCGAATTCAACCTGCTGCGCAACACCTACATGACCATCAGCACGGCCAAGGTTTCGACCTCCGCCGCTGAAGCCTTCGACCTAGGCTTCCTGCGCCGGGGCGATGAAGTGGTGCTGAACAGTAACCGCGTTATCGCCGCTGCGAAATCGGCCGCCCTCGACTTGGCCGATGCCGGCTACACCCAGCCGATGCAGAAAACCAACATCAAGGTGCACGGCAAAGGCGCGCTGGCCATGTTCAAAACCGGCGTGTACGCCATGCAGCAAGGCAACTACATTTCGACCCACGACCAACTCATTGCCGACAAGCTGGCCTATGTGATGTGCGGTGGAGATTTGTCATCGCCCACCGAAGTGAGCGAGCAGTACCTGCTGGATTTGGAGCGTGAGGCCTTCCTGTCGCTGTGCGGCGAGCGCAAGACACTGGAGCGGATTCAATCGATTCTGACCACGGGTAAGCCATTGCGCAACTAACTCAATTTGTCATGCTGACGAAGGAAGCATCTTATCACGGCTGCCTTTGTTAGCGTCTTAAACCTCAGTGGCGCAGGCGTGATAAGGTCCTTCGCCGCGCTCAGGATGACAATAAAAACAACATGTCTAACACCGCATATATCGTAGCAGGCTACCGCACGGCCGTGGGCAAAGCCCCCCGTGGCGGCCTCCGTTTCACCCGGCCCGACGACCTCGCCGCTGCCGTTATCAAACACCTCGTGGCCCAGGTGCCGGCCCTCGACCCCACGCGCATCGACGACGTAATCGTCGGCAATGCCGTGCCCGAGGCCGAGCAGGGCCTGCAAATGGGCCGCCTGATTTCGCTGCTGGCCCTGCCCATCAACGTGTCCGGCCTCATCGTGAACCGTTACTGCGGCTCCGGCGTGGAAACCATCGCCATGGCGGTGGGCAAAATCTCCTCGGGCATGGCCGACTGCATCATCGCGGGCGGCACCGAGAGCATGAGTATGGTGCCCACGGTAGGCTGGAAAACCGTGCCCAACTACAAGCTGGCGATGGCGCACCCCGACTACTACATGGGCATGGGCCTCACCGCCGAAGCCGTGGCCAACGACTACAAAATCAGCCGTCAGGACCAGGACGAATTCTCCTACAACTCGCACCAGAAGGCCATCAAAGCCATCGAAGCTGGCAAGTTTAAAAAGAGCATCGTGCCCATCACGGTAGAGGAAACCTACCTGGACCAGGCCACCGGCAAGAAGAAAAACCGCTCTTATGTGGTGGATACCGACGAAGGACCCCGCGCCGACACCTCGGTGGAAGCCCTGGGCAAGCTGCGGCCTGTGTTTGCCGCCAACGGCACTGTGACCGCCGGCAACTCTTCCCAGACTTCCGACGGCGCGGCCTTCGTGCTCGTGATGTCGGAGCGCATGGTGAAGGAGCTGAATCTGGAGCCCATCGCCCGCATGGTGAATTACGCCACCGAAGGCGTCGACCCGCGCATCATGGGCATGGGCCCCATCAAAGCCGTGCCAAAGGTGCTCAAGCAAGCCGGCCTGAAACTCGATGACATCGACCTGTTTGAGCTGAACGAAGCCTTCGCCTCGCAGTCACTGGCCGTGGTGCGTGAGCTGGGCATTGATACCGAAAAGCTGAACGTGAACGGCGGCGCTATTGCCCTCGGCCACCCGCTGGGCTGCTCCGGCGCCAAGCTCAGCATCCAACTCTTCGACGAGCTGCGCGAGCGTGGCAAGAAGTACGGCATCGTCACGGCCTGTGTGGGCGGCGGCCAAGGCGTCGCCGGTATCTACGAGTTGCTGAAGTAGCTTTCTGTATCGCAGCCAATCAGAACGTCATGCTGAACGTAGTGAAGCATCTCTACCGCGAGAGTAATCGAGATTGATTGTAAAAGGGTAGAGATGCTTCACTACATTCAGTTCAACAAACAGCATGAGCAAATGGCAGTTCTGAAACATATTCTCAGCTTATTCTTTCTGCTGATTGTGCCTTCACTAGCAGCCTGCGCTCAAAAACTGCCAGTTTCAAAAGAAGCTGTTGATTCCACACATGTGTACACTTACGTGGAAAAGATGCCGCAATTGCTTGGGGGCGGTGGGGTTACAGGAATTGTGAATGAGTTTTCAAAACGGTTGCGTATACCGGCATTTACTGATGACGGGGATACTCGTTATTCAGGCATCCATGTAACATTTGTAGTCGGTGCTGATGGACAGGTGCGAAATGCTGAAATATCGAAAAGCAGCAATAACCCCATCATTGACAATGCACTACTGACAACCGTAAGAAGTCTGCCTCGGTTAAGCCCTGGTTATCATGATGGTCAAGCAGTACCAGTCCGTCTGACGATTCCGATAAGCTGTATTAAGCCTCAATAGATGAAAAAGCGGCTGCGAAAGAAGCTTCGGCTACGGGAGTTTCAGGAGATGGGCTTCTCTGTGAAGTTCGATTTAGCTGAGCTTGGAAGCGACGAAGCTTACTTCACTTTCTGGGATAAGTTGGTCGAAGTAGTAGAAGCCAACCATTTGCTCATGGGCGGCGGGCTCAATGACTTCTTTGTAGGTACTGATTCCCGCCGCAGTGCTACCGAAGCTGACCGGAAAGCCATTGAGACTTGGCTACATCAGCAGCCAGAAGTATCAGCCGTAAATGTGAGTCTGTTGGTGGATGCCTGGCATGGCTCATTTGAGTAGCAGCATAATTTGATAAAAAGAAAACCCCGTTCAACCGGGGTTTTCTTTCGCCGATATAGTAGGCGTGCCTAACATTTTTTCTTAACTTGCAACACTAAACCGGCCGGCTAATTGTTTCTCTAACTAGTAGGCTAGCCTAACACTATTCAACTCCACACCCCACCCCAAACCGTCATGGAAGTAACGCAGCAAGCCAGCCTGAAGGGCGGCGAATTCATTATTAAGCCGACCGATGCCCAGAGCGTCTTCACCCCGGCCGACTTTACCGAAGAGCAGGTCATGATGCACCAGACCTGTCTGGATTTCGTGGCCGCCGAAGTGCAGCCGCTGCTGGAGCGCCTCGACAACCATGAGGAAGGCCTGATGCGTGGCCTGATGGAGAAAGCTGGCCAGCTCGGCCTGTTCGGCGTGAGCATTCCGGAGCAGTACGGCGGGCTGGACATGGACTTCACTACGGCCCTGCGCGTGACCGAGGGCGTGGGTGGCGGCCACTCATTCCCGGTGGCGTTTGCGGCGCACACGGGCATCGCCATGCTGCCCATCCTGTACTTCGGCAACGATGAGCAGAAGGCCAAATACCTGCCCGGCCTCACCGATGGCACCCTGATGGGCGCTTACTGCCTCACCGAGCCCGGCTCCGGTTCCGACGCGCTGGGCGCGAAGACCAAGGCCGTGCTGAACGCCGAAGGCACGCACTATGTGCTGAACGGCCAGAAAATGTGGATTACGAACGCCGGCTTTGCCGATGTGTTCATCGTGTTTGCCCAGATTGACGGCGACAAGTTCACCGGCTTCATCGTGGAGAAAAACACGCCCGGCCTGAGCCTCGGCAACGAGGAGCATAAGATGGGCATCAAAGGCTCGTCGACCCGTCAGGTGTTCCTGACCGATGCGCAGGTGCCGAAGGAGAATGTGCTGGGCGAGATTGGCAAAGGCCACCTCATCGCCTTCAACGTGCTGAACATTGGCCGTATCAAGCTGGCCGCGGCTTGCCTGGGCGCTACTAAAATGGCGGCTGACCTCAGCGTGAAATACGCCAACGAGCGGGTGCAGTTCAAAATGCCCATCTCGAAGTTTGGCGCTATTCGCTACAAGCTGGCGCAACAGGCCATCCGCATCTACGCCGTTGAATCGGCCATTTACCGCGCGGGTTCCGACATTTACCGCATGGAGCAGCAGCTCATCGCCGAAGGCAAAGGCTCGAACGAAGCCCTGCTGGGCGCAGCCCGCGAGTTTGCCGTGGAGTGCGCCATCCTGAAAGTGGAAGGCTCGGAAGTGCTTGACTATGTGGTGGACGAAGGCGTGCAGATTTACGGCGGCTACGGCTTCTCGGCCGATTACCCGATGGACCGCGCCTACCGGGATTCGCGCATCAACCGCATCTTCGAAGGCACCAACGAAATCAACCGCCTGCTGGCCGTTGACATGATTCTGAAAAAGGGCCTGAAAGGCGAAATCGACCTGATGGGCCCCGCCCAGGCCGTGCAGCAGGAGCTGATGAGCATCCCGAGCATGAGCCAGGACGAGGAAACCGGCCTGTTCAGCAAGGAGATGAAGACCATCGCCAACCTGAAAAAGGCCATCCTGATGGTGGCCGGCTCGGCCGTGCAGAAGTTCACCGCTACCCTCGCCAAGGAGCAGGAGTTGCTGATGAACATTGCCGACATGGCCATTAAAACCTACATCGCCGAGAGCACCCTGCTCCGCGTGGAGAAGGAAGCCGCCGCCAAAGGCGAAGAAGCCATGGCCGTAGAAATCGACATCGCCCGCGTGTACCTGGCCGATGCCGTGGACATCGTGGAGAAAGCCGGCAAAGACGCAATTGGCAGCATGGCCGAAGGCGACGAGCAGCGCCTGCTGCTCATGGGCCTGAAGCGCTTCACCAAAACGGAACTCATCAACGTGAAGGAGTCGCGCCGCCGCATTGCCGCCAAGCTGATTACGGCCAACGAGTACGCCGTCTAAATCACGGATGCGTCGGATTGCCGGCGGATTCTGCGGATTTTGTAGACATTAAAAAAGGCCGCTCCTGGATTCAGGAGCGGCCTTTTGTTTGATAAATATCAGCGGACGAATCTTATTCTTTCACTAGTTTCAAATGCTGAACCTTGCCGTTCAGCGTGATATGCAGTACATAAATTCCCCGGGGCAGGAACGACAGACCGGAAACGCGCAGCTTGGCCAAGCCGGCGGGTACTTCTGCTACCTGTGTGTGCACGGTGCGACCGGTGGCATCGGTTAGGGTGAGGGGCGTAACGGTAGCGGAGGTGGCTTGGGTAGTCAGCGTCAGGGTTTCGCTGAAAGGGTTGGGGCTGGCGGTCAGCGTGACGGCGTTGCCCGCACCAAACACCACGGCTTTGGGAGCGGTGAAGGTGCTGCTGCCATCTAAATCAATCTGCTGCAAGCGGAAATACGCGGTACCAGTCAGGTTATCTACCGCCGTCAGAAACTGGTAAGCTTGTGTTTGGCTGCTGCTGGCCTGGCGGCTGGGCACGAAACCTAACGTGCGGAACTCGCGGCCATCGGCCGAAACCTGCACGGCAAAGCCCTTGCTGTTCTGTTCGGTAGCCGTAGCCCAGGTGAGCAAAGCCTGCTGGCCCTGGCGTTCGGCATCGAAGCGGGTGAGGGTGACGGGCAGCGGCGCGGCGCGGTTGCCCAACGTCCAGTCGGAGAGGTGAGTGAGGCCGGTCAGGGTTACGGTATTTGCGCTGGCGGTGCCGCCTTCGGGCCGCCACAGGCCGCCGGCAATGGGCCGGCTGAAGAGCTGAAGATTGGCCGCAGGAATGCCGTTCAACTCAGCTGTGCTGGGCGAATAGCCGAATATCAGGTCCATGTTAAGGCCGGTTTCGGTGGTGGGCACGATGCGGTATTGGCGACGGATGCTACGGCTGGTGACGCCGGCATTGGCCCCAGCCGTGGGCGTGACGCCGTAGACCGGCGTGCCCGTGGTACGCACCACGTAGGTGCTGCCAGGCAGGGCCGCGCCGCCGGTGGTGTGAGCCGTGAGGGTAAGCCCAAGCCCGCCAAAACCGGTGGAATTGCCATCGGCCACGAAGCTGAGCGTAGCCGACTGCACCTGGCCCAGCACAAAGCTGGTAGCGGTTTCGCTGATGGTGGCGTTGCGGCCCAGCGTGAGCAGGTGCGCGCCCGAGCCATCGGGCAGGTAGCCCTTGAGTATGCCCCGGCTGAGTGCAAGGCTGGTGTTCACGGTCACGTCGCTGTTGAGCTGGAGCGTATCGGAAGCGGTGGCCAGATTGATTTTCAGGGAGCGCACCGTGGCCGGCAGGCCGGAGCCCGACTGCTGGTTGGCGCCGCCCGTGAAGGTGCCGGTGTAGGTGTAAATGCCATCGGGGCTGAATGAGCGGGTGCCCGTCACCTGCACCGCGCCGGTGCTGCCGCTGGCCGCAATGCCGGCCGGCGCGCAGATTTGCAGCTCGCCGCCGGCCGCCAGCGTAAAGCTGGTGCCCGTGATGGTCTGGCAGGCGGTGTTGAGCACGCCGCCGCTTTGCACCAGCGTATTGCCCTGCGCCGTGAGCGGGCCGGTGAGGGTGGCCGTGCCGCCGCTCACCACCGTCACGTTGCCGTAGGTGCCGGCGGGTACGGTTTGCGCGTCGCCAATGGTGAGGTTGGGCAGGCCATTCACGAAGCCTTCGCCGGCCACGTACACGTTGCGCAGAAAAGCGTAGCGGCTCTGATTGGAAGTGCCCGCCGCAAAGTAGAAGCGGAAGCTCAGCACCTGGCCGCTGCTGCGGAGTACGCCAATGCTGCCGTTCAGGGCCAGGCGGTAGGTGGTCAGGGTGTTGGTGCCGTTATAATAAGGGGCGGCATCGGGAGCATTCAGCGCCGTGCCTTTGATGAACGTGCTGGTGGCGAAGCCATCGGTGGAGTACGCCACGGCTATTTTGCCATTAGAAGTGCCGTAAAATGCGTGGGAAAACACCAGCGAGTCGGCGCGCAGGTTGTCGCCGGACGCGGCCGTCACGTCAAACTGCTCGTAGACGCCGGCGCTGAGGCTGCTGCTCCAGCCGCCGCCGTTGCTGGTGCCGCCGCCCACCCCGGCCGGGCCGGAATTATCGGGCGAAAACGCCTGGCCGTAGGTGGGCGAGTACACGGGAATGGCCGGCGTATTCAGCGAGGCATTGAACTGGTTGTACGACAGGTACAGCCCACTCAACGTGGGTGTAGCGGCTACCACCGCGTAGGAGCGGGTAGCAGCGTTGTCGGCGTTATCGGCCGTCAGAGGCCACTGCTGAATGCTGCCGGAACTGGCCGCCCCGGTGGTGAAGGTCAGGGTTTGGGCGTAGCCGGGGGTACCGCCGCAATTGGTTTGCAGGGTCAGGGTATAAGTAGTGGCGGCATTCAGACCGGTCAGGGCCACCGGCGAGGCCGTGGGGTTCACGGTCACGGCCGAGCCGGGCGCGCCGGTGGGGTAGTAGCTCACGGTGTAGGCCGCGTTGCCCGCGCCGGGTACGAAGCTCAACTGAGCCCGGGTCGCGCTAATGTTGCCGATGCTGGCATTGGTGGCGCTGGGACAAGCCGATATCGCTACGCCTGTCACAAAGAGATTGCGGGTCAGCGCGTGGCGCTGGCTGCTCGACCCAATGGCGTAGTACAGGCGGAAAGCCACCGTGCTGCCCGCGCTTAGGGTAACGCCGGCCGTGCCCGCCAGCGGCAGGCGCAGCACCGAGTAGCCAGGGTTGCTGGCCTTCGTAATAGCCACGGGCGTGGCCGCACTGCCCAGGATAAAAGTGCTGGTAGCAAAATTGTCCGTCGAATACGCCACCGACAGCATGGCCCCGGAGCCGTAACCACCGGAGTTAAACACCAGCGAATCGACCCGCAGGCTGCCACCCGGCGCGGCCGTTACGTCGAATTCCGTGTAGCGGGCTAGGTTCACACCGCCACCCCAGCCCGAGCCGTCGCCATTGGGCGCCACGCCCTGGCCGCGGAAAGAGTACGCCGGCAGCAGCGTCGATTCGCCGTCTTTAGAGGTGCCATCCGAAACCACCAGGCCCGTCAGGGTACCCGTGCTGGCCGCCACGCCAGCGGCGCGCACGGTAGCATCGTCCGTTGCATCGGTCGTTAGCGGGAACGACTGCAATATTACCGAATTGGCCACGCGGGTAGCAAAAGTGGTGCTGAGCACGGTGCCCACCGCGCCATTGGCGCAGGTGCTTTGCAGCGTCACGGTGTAGTTGGTGCCATCGGTGAGGCCCGTGAGGGCCACCGGCGAGGCCGTGGGAGCCGGCGACACGGTAACGGCCGAGCCGGGCGAGCCCGTGGGATAATACGTCACCACGTAGCTGGCATTAGCCGCGCCGGGCACGAAGCTTAGGCTGGCCGAGCTGCTGGTGCGGCTGGCGTTGGCCACCGCCAAGCCCGTTGGGTCGGCACAGGTGAGAGTGGTAAAGGTGGTGCTGAGCAGCGTGCTCGTGCCCACTGCGCAGGTGCTTTGCAGGGTTACTGTATAGTCGGTGCCGGCAGTGAGACCGGTGAGGTTGTCCGAAGTAGCCGTTGCGCCGAGCGCGTGCGTTACAACAGGCGTGCCCGCCGTGGTCGGATAATATTTGAGAGTGTAGCCCGTGCTGCCCGCCGCTCCCGTGAAGCTCACGGCCGCCGAAGTCTGGCCAATGCTGCCAGCAGCCGGCGCGCCTGGGTCGGCACAAGTGCCCACATTGGTGGTGAAAGTGGGAGAGGTGATGGTGGCCGTGACCGTATTGCCGGGGTTCGTGCCTACGGCCGTAGCCGTATAAGCCGTTCCAGCCGTCAGGCCGCTGATGGTGTACGTCGCCACATAGTTATTGCCACTGGTTGGGGCCGTCGTTAATATAGCCGTTCCACCCGTCGGGTTGGTGCTCAGAGAATAAGCATAGCTTCCCGCACTGGTTGGGGTCGGCGTATTAAAGGAAACCTGGGCAGTGGTAGTAGTGGGGGAGCCTGCCGTGATGGCCTGGCCGCGTATCGAAAGCGCCTTCAGCTCGGCGGGCCGCGACGAGGAAGTTCCGATAGCATAGTACAGCCGGAAGGCTATCCGGCCGGTAGCGGCCAGGGACACTCCCGATGTTCCATTAAGTGCCAGTGCCAGTTTGCTATACGTGCTGTTCGTGCCCGTTAGCTGGGTAACGTTGTTTACTGCCCCCCCGGTGATGGTAGTGCCGCTGATGCTGCCGTAGATGAACGTATAAGTGGCAAAACCATCCGTAGAATACGCAATGCCCAGCTTGCCCGATGACGAATTATTGAAGGCCGTGCTCAGATAAAGCGAGTCGACCCGGGCGTTGTAGCCCGAAGCCACTGTGGCCGGAAACTCCTCGTAGCGGGTCAGCACCGGCGTCCCGTTCCACCCGGTACCGTCGTTGACAGGAGCAAAAGCCTGGCCCAGCGTCGAATAGCCGATGGCTGCGCCGCTGGTCGTCAAAACCAGATTGCTGAACGTTGGGCTGGATGGAACTGTGATGCCCGCCGCCGTAGTGGATGTGTAATTACTGGTGAGCGGAAATTGCGCCAGCACCGACTGCGCCCACGCGCAGGAAGGCAGCAACCCAAAGGCGCCCAGCAAAATTATTATGGCCTGAAAACGGAGGCCGCGCTTCCCGTCGGCATTGCCAGCAGCAAGTAAAAGTTTAAGCATGAAAAAGATGAACAGATGGTGGGATAATGCATCTCCAGTAAAGAAGACTTCCCGGCAAGGTCAACCAAACTCGACCGTAGCCCAATACCCCTGTTCAACTATATTCTCGCAATCGATGCCGGGAACGATGTCGGGAACGATTGCGCCAGTCGGCCCCAATGATGCATGTACCTGATTATTGCTTTCCAGGCCCTATAATAGCATCTCCCTCGGCCTTATTTTACCACGATTTTTTCCAGCTGCAAGGCGGCCGATTTCTTGCTGGGCCGGCTCACGCCAATGATGGTTTTCTCGTCAAGCCAAGCAGTGAAATCCTTCACATAAGCCAGCTGCTGGTCGTCGGCCACATTCAGTTTTAGGCGCTCAGGTGCACTCACTACGCCGGTTTGGGCGTTCACGCGGCGCAGGTACAGGTCTGATTTCTTGTTGATGTTTTCCAGCGTGAGCAGCTGCACCGTGCCGCCAAATACCGCCGCCCGAAACCCAATGCCCGTGTAGGAATCCACGGCCGGGGCCACCTGGTCTTTCGCCACAATGCTGTGCCAGGTAGGCGCGCCAAACTCATTATAGCCAAACAGATGCAGCTCGCGGGCGTGCACCGGCGCTTCGCTGCCGCCTTCCTCAAAGTGCTTTTCGGCCACCACTACCAGCTGCTTTTCCGGCGTCAGCAGCAACTCGCCTAAGTAGATGTCATCGAGGCGTTTCACTTCGAGTCCGCTGGCCTTGCTCACCTCCGTCAGGTAAGCCGGCGTGAAGCGGAACTCCGGCGAGAATTTCATGTCGCCGCTGCCGCTGAAATCGTATTTCACCACCTTCAGGCTGTAGTATTCGCCGGTTTGGTAGTCGGCGCACAGCGCGGCGGCATACAGGCTGCCGTCGTTCAATACCGTGAACTTCGCGTCGCGCACCGTCACGGGCCGGCCGCCAAACACGCCGCCCACCGGCACACCCAATACCTTGATTTCGGTGGAAGGCCCAGCCGGGTAGCGGCGCACCGTCAGCTTTTTCATGCCCTCGCTGATGAGCGTTACATACTGCGTACCATCATTGGCCACGTGCACGGCCGGCGAGAAAAAGTCGCTTAGTGTCCGAAAATCATACGTTTTCTCCTCCAGCTGCGCCAGGCTCTGGTCGAAGAGCGTGGCCGCAATGCTCTTCACCTGCTGGTTGCTGGTGAGGTAGCGGAAAGCCAGCAGCCGGCTGCCATCCGGCGAGATGCTTACGCCCGGGCGGCGGTCGCGGGCCGGGGCGCTCATCACCATCTTGGCTGCGCCCTTCTGGCCGCTTTGCAGGCTCACGGGTACCACGGTCAGGTTCTGGCCGTTGTCATCCTTGTGGTGCAGCACCACCAGGGCCTGCTGCGTGCCGCGCCCGAAAGCCTCCAGCGTCTCGCCGGGCCCTACCGGAATGGTGGTGGCCCACTGCTTTTTGAGGTCGGCATCGTAGCGCTCTACGGCATAGCCGCCGGCACTCTGGTGGGCCAGAATTACAAACCCCGAACCGTCGGCCAGCGCCAACGTCTTGTGCGGCACGCGCATGTCGTAGCGGTCGGTGCCCTGTTCGGGCAGGTAGCTGAATGGGGCCGACTTCACCTTCTGGGCCACGGCCGATGCGGCGTTGCCCAACAGGACTCCGCTCATTAAACCGATTATTACTGCGCGCTGCGACATAAAATTTTGGCGTGTTGGAAATATAAGGAAAGTGGATTTCAACGGTCTGGTATGCCCAAAAGTACCTGCTTTTAAGTTTCAACTTTGCTTTTTACCAGTGAAGGGCTTTGCCAATAGGGGGAGCGGCTAATAAAAAGGTATTTTAAGCATAACACTCCTGCCGTCACTTCCGTACAGGGACACCGTTTACTTTGTGTCAGCTTTCAGGGTTCAGTCGGAACTAATTGAGCGCGCCTCGTTTCAAGCTGTAATCCCCACACTTGGGCGAGTTATTTGACCTTTTTAACGGTTTTTTTGAACAAACTTCAGTTTTGCCTTACCTTTGCAAACGCCAGTATCTACTATTCCTATGAAATCCCTACTTAAGTTCACGCTGTTATCGGCCCTTATCATCGGCGGCAGGCTCGTTAAGGAGTCAGCTCCTGCTACCGTAGCCAAAACAGTTGAACCCACTACCAAGCCTAACTCCTCGGTTATCCTGGTGCATCAAGTGCTCACTTCCGAGCCAGTCCAGCCCGCCCGACAGCAGACCCAGCCGCAGCAGAGCGGCAGCGGACTCATAGCCGAGATGTTCTAGCAGAACACCCACAACGACTTTTTATAAGGTCGTTTTTTTTTGCCCTCTACCCAGCACAAACGTTTAACTAATCCGGCTCCAGTTCACGGCCGTGGCCGGCAGGCTTTCGATGTGGTGGCGGATGTTGGCATTTTCCGGGTTGGCCAGGTTCGGGTCTTCCGCCAGCAGCGTCTGGGCCGCGGCCCGGCTCTCGCTCAGGATGCGGCCATCCTTGGCCAGGTCCGCAATCAGCAAATCCAGCACGCCGCTTTGCTGGGTGCCCATCAGGTCGCCGGGGCCGCGTAGCTTCAGGTCGATATCGGCAATTTCGAAGCCGTTGTTGGTTCGCACCATCGTTTCGAGGCGGGTGCGGGCGTCCTTGCTCAGCTTGAAGCCCGACATCAGGATGCAATAGCTTTGGTCGGCCCCGCGGCCCACGCGGCCCCGCAACTGGTGCAACTGCGACAGCCCAAACCGCTCAGACGATTCAATCACCATCACCGAAGCGTTGGGTACGTTCACGCCCACCTCAATCACGGTGGTGGCCACCATTATCTGGGTTTCCCGCTTGATGAAGCGCTGCATCTCGTAGTCCTTTTCCTCGGCCTTCATGCGTCCGTGCACGATGCTAATCTGGAACTCCGGGAAAGCCCGCGCCACACTCTCGTAGCCATCAGTCAGGTCCTTGTAGTCCATCGTTTCCGATTCCTCAATCAGCGGATACACGATGTACACCTGCCGCCCAATTTTTACTTGGTCGCGGATAAACTCAAACACTTTCAGCCGGTTGGCATCAAACCGGTGCACCGTCACGATGGGTTTGCGGCCGGCTGGCAGCTCATCAATCACGCTCACGTCCAAGTCGCCATATAGGGTCATGGCCAGCGTGCGCGGGATGGGCGTGGCCGTCATCACCAGCACGTGCGGGATGACATGCGGATTTTTTTGCCACAGCTTCGAGCGTTGCGCCACCCCAAAGCGGTGTTGCTCATCCATAATGGTCAAACCCAGGTTACGGAACTGCACCACGTCTTCGAGCAGCGCGTGGGTGCCCACCAGCATGTGCATGGTGCCGGCGCGCAGTTCCTCGTGCAGCACGCGGCGCTCGGCCGTGCGGGTGCTGCCCGTGAGCTTGCCAATCTTGATGCCCAGCGCATCAGCGTACACTTTCAGGCCCACGTAGTGCTGGTCAGCCAGAATCTCCGTGGGGGCCATGATGCAGCTTTGCGCGCCGTTGTCGGCCGCCATCAGCATGGCGATGAAGGCCACGATGGTTTTGCCTGAGCCCACGTCGCCCTGCAACAGTCGATTCATCTGCTGCCCGGTGCAGAAGTCCTTATAGATGTCGTGGATAACGCGCTTCTGCGCCCCAGTTAAGTCAAATGTGAGGTGGTTTTTATAGAAGTCCACCAGCGTCGGCACCTGATTGAAAATCTGGCCCGCCAGCGTCACCTTGCGCTGGTCGCGCTGCCGCAACAGCTTGAGCTGCACGTAAAACAGTTCCTCAAACTTGAGCCGGAACTGCGCCGCCGCCAGCAGCTCCGCGCTCTGCGGAAAGTGAATCTGCTGTAAGGCCTGCGCCTTGCTCATCAACCCATACCGCTCTATCAGCGCCGGCGACAATGACTCCGTAATATGCGGCACCGCCAGCCGCAGCAGCTCGGCCACCATTCGCATAATGGCCTTGCTATCCACGCGGTGGTAGTTCTTGAGCTTCTCCGACGTGTTATACACCGGCTGCAAAAAGCTCTGGCCCGGCTTGGCTTCGCTCACTTCCTCCAGTTCCGGATGCGCCATCTGCGGCCGCCCGTTAAACATTGTCGGCTTACCAAAAACGATGTATTCCTGGTTGTTCTTAGCTACCTGCTGCACCCATTTGATGCCCTTAAACCAGACTAACTCCAGCTCGCCGGTGCCATCGCCCACCTTCGCGGTCAGGCGCTGCTTTGGCCCTTCGCCCACTAGCTCTTTGCCGCGCAGCATGCCGCGCACCTGCACGTAGGGCAGGTCGTCGTTAAGGTCGGCTACTTTATACACCTGCGTCCGGTCCAGGTACCGGAACGGGTAGCGCTGAATCAGGTCGCCGTAGGTAAACAGGTTCAATTCTTTGCCCAGCAGCTGCGCCCGCTGCAGGCTACCCACCGAGCGCAGAAATTCGAGCCGGGTATTGAAGAAATTACTCATTCTCCGTCCCTACTTATACTTTAATGTGTTAAGCATCCGCACCATATCCGTCTTCACGTACTCAATCACCGGGGCCAGCGAGTCGTTCGCCGTGGCCGTGCGGAAGTAGAGCGCACCACGGAAAAAGTGCTTGGTGCTGTCCGTAGTGTAAAACTGAAACTGACTTGGCACCTCGCCCTGTAGCTCAAACACCGAAGCCCGCATCCCACTCGGCGTCTTCAAAATCCGCTCATCAATGGCCGTGGCCTTGATTTCGTGCTTGCCCGTGAGCTTGCGGGCATCCTCCATCATCTTATTATAGAGGCGGCGGTCGCGTTGCACGTCCATGTAAGTAATCTGCACGTTGGCGTGCAGCTTGGGGTAGTATACATTCAGCCAGTGCGGCTGCGCCATGTACGACGAATCCCGCTTAATGACGGCCTGCGTCGAGTATTCGAACTCATACGGGTGGCCAGCCGGCAGCATCCGGTAGCGGTGCGCCGGCAGGTCAATGCGGTTGTACCCCTTGGGCTTAGGCGTAAAATCCGGGGCCGACGAGCAACTCGCCAGCAGTACCAGCCCAGTCAGCACCGGCAAGGTTGAAAGGTATTTCATGCAAGAAGCGGCCCCGGCCTTAAAATGGCCCAGCCTTCGTAGATTCAAAGGTAACTGCCACCGCAACGAAAAAAGCCCCGGCACAGTGCCAGGGCTTCATCTCAATCATTGCGCGGGACAGCTGCAGCCACAGGCCGGTCAGTCCCTCATTCATCAGTCAGAAGGGCAGTTGGTCCAGCTCCGGCTCCTGCCGGAAGCTATGCTGCGGCTCCGCAGCGGCCGCCCCGTTGGCCTCGCCCGCTGCCGGAGCCGCGCCTTGTGGCCGGCCGCCCAGCATCGAAATCTCATCGGCGATGATTTCGGTGATGTAGCGCGTCTGCTGGTCCTTGTCTTGGTACTGGCGGGTACGCAGCTTGCCTTCGATGTACACTTGCTGGCCCTTTTTGAGGAATTTATCAGCCATGTCGGCCAAGCCGCGCCACGCCGAAATGTTGTGCCATTCGGTGCGCTCCACGCGGTTGCCTTGCTTGTCCTTGTAATAGTCGTTGGTGGCGAGGGTGAAGTGAGCCACGCTCACACCGCCTTCCAAATGGCGCACTTCGGGGTCTTTGCCCAGGTTGCCTACCAAAATCACCTTGTTCACTCCGGCCATATTATTGCACGTTAGGAAATACAGAATCGAACAAACCACCCGGCTTGTTCTTGCTTCAAAGATAAGGGCTTAAAATGAATTAGCAATATTTATTGCTAATATTTTTTGCTGATAAATCTAAAAATATTGGGAGCGACTAAGCTAAAGCTTCTGCTCAATATAATTAGCAATCAGCTTGGGTTTGGGCAAGGCCTCAATCTCTGCCAGCGAATACGCTCGTAGGCCCATATCACGAAGCGTCGTAGCAGGAAGTGGCTGTGTCAGAGGTAAATCATGAAAGCGCGCCTCTAGCTTCTGATGGCTTAGTACGTGGCGGTAGGCCACGCTGGCCTCGGCCACTTGGCTGGTATCGAGGGTGGCACCCAATGCGTCTAGGTGTCGCGCCAGCTCCGCCGGTGGTAGTTCGGGCACCGTCGTTTCTGCCAAGGCAAAATCATACAGCCCTTGCCAGATGTCTTTCTCGCGACGCTCCCGCAGATATGCCTGCTCGCCGTGGCGCAGCACGAAGTAGTGGAAGTAGCGCGTGCGCGACGCCTTGGCCTTGCTCTTCACCGGCAGCAGCGCCACCTGCCCGTGCTGAAATGCCCAGCACTGGTGCTGCATGGGGCAAAACAGGCAGTCCGGCTTGGCTGGCGTGCACTGAATCGCCCCAAACTCCATAATGGCCTGGTTGAAATCAGCCGGGGTGCTGGCGGGGATGTGCTGGTCGGCCACGGCCTGAAATTCCTTGCGCGAGCTGGGCGCGGCGATATCGGAGTGAAGTCCAAAAATGCGGGCCAGCACGCGGTACACGTTGCCATCGAGCACGGCCACCGCCTCATCGAAAGCAAATGAGGCAATGGCCGCCGCCGTATAAGGTCCGACACCGCGCAGCTTTAGCAATTCGGCGTAGGTGCCGGGAAACTTTCCGGCGTATTCCGTCACCACTTGCTGGGCGGTGCGGTGCATGTTGCGGGCCCGGGAATAGTAGCCCAGGCCCTGCCAGTAGCGCAGCACTTCGGCCTCGGGCGCGGCGGCCAATGCCTGCACAGTAGGGTAGGCCGCCAGGAAGGTCTCGTAATAGGGAAGACCTTGCGCCACACGGGTTTGCTGCAGAATAACTTCCGAGAGCCAGATGGCGTACGGGTCGCGGGTGTGGCGCCAGGGCAGGTCGCGGTGATGGCGTGGATACCAGGCCAGTAGGGCCGAGGCCAGGAAGGAAGGCTGAGGGGTTTTTGCGGTCAAAATTTTGAAAGCGAATAATTTGGGCCAACACCTAGTTTGTGAAGGTTGATTGGTAAAACAAAAAAATGGGGTTACCTTTGTGGCCCCAATTCAAGGGCGAACCGCCTACCGGGCAAGGGCTTACGCTGGAATTTGGGACTTTTTTGCCTAAAACTGTATTTTTTTCAACCACTCTAAGTACCATACCAACGTGACTAAAGCTGAGGTAATCGCCGAAATCTCCACGAAGACCGGCATCGAGAAAGCTGATGTATTGATGACTGTTGAAGCCTTCTTCAAAGTCGTGAAAGATTCGATGACCGAGGGCAACAACATTTATGTGCGCGGCTTTGGCTCGTTCGTAAACAAGAAGCGCGCTCGTAAAGTAGCCCGCAACATCTCGAAAAACACGTCCCTCATCATCGAGGAGCACTACATCCCGAGCTTCAAGCCGTCGAAAACCTTCGTGGCTAAGATTAAGAACAGCAAGAAGGTGAAAGCCGTTGCGGCCAAAGCCTAATTTTGTTTGTTAAAGAGACCAGCAGGCGGATTAACTGCCTGTCAGTTTCCTGACAACAATGAATTGCCGGCCGCGCCGCCGGTGTCTTTTCCGCAAGGGAAAGCCCGGCGGCCGGCTTTTTTCAGCTAATGGCTACTACTCGCACCGCTCCGCATCAATTGGTTATCGTCGCCGCCGCGCTTGCGCTGGTTGGCGGCTTATACGTGTTGCCCAAGGGCATCATGAAGCCGAAAGAGAGCAAGTCGGAACTGAGCAAGGACGCTGCCGCCACGGCCAACCGTGACGGCGGTGGCATGGCTACCAACGGCTCCAAAACCGAGGCTTCCTCGGGGCCGGTACCCGCCACCGCAACCGACAACAACGGCCCCAACGCTGCCCCGCACACCACCACCAGCCCCGCCCAACGGCAGGAACTGGCCCGGTTGCTGGGTGAGTACCAGGCTGCTGCCACGCCCGACGCCAAAGCCACGGTGGCCACCACCCTGGCCCGCCGCTACAACGACGTGGAGCGTTTCGATAGCGCTGGCTACTACTTGGAGCAGGTGGCCCTGGCCAAGCCCAGCGCCCAACACTGGCAACAGGCCGCCGATGCCTACTTCCAGGCGTTTAGCTTTGCGGCTACCGACGAGCGGGTGAAACTGCTCGGTGGCAAGGCGCGGGAGCTCTACACCAAGGTGTTGAAGGACCAACCCGGCAACCTCGACGCCAAAACAAACCTCGGCATGGCCTATATGGCCTCCGAAAACCCCGTGCAGGGCGTTACCTACCTGCGCGAAGTGCTGGAAGCTGACCCCCGCAACGAGAAAGCTCTGTATAACATGGGCATACTCGCGGTGCAAAGCAACCAGTACGACAAAGCCGTGAAGCGTTTCCAGGATTTGGTGAAAGTCAATCCGAAAAATGTGAACGGACAGTTTTACCTCGGCGTAACTTTGGCCCGCACCGGCGCCAAGGAAGAAGCCAAGCAGGCCTTCCTCACTGCCAAAAGCCTCAGCAACGACCCCGCGCTGGCCGCTTCGGTAGACGAGGAAATTGCCAAATTGAAATAGCTACGACACAATCAATCACCAACTTAACCTCCAAGCATCATGCCCTGCGGTAAAAAAAGAAAGCGTCATAAGATTGCCACCCACAAGCGCAAGAAGCGCCTGCGCAAGAACCGCCACAAGAAGAAGTAAGCCTCACGGGGCGTAGCGGCGGCCGGCAGTTTTCCTAACGGGAAGGGAGCCAGCCGCCTATCTCTCACGTAGCCTCCCGAGTGGGGCCGCGCCAGATGCTTTTCCCGTGGCTCGCGAGGGAAGCCAGAGCCGTCAGGTTCTGGCTTCCCTTTGCCGGTTTCGGGGTAGGCCTTCGATGGCATTACCGGCAGGTTACTTTAACTAAATCAAGGCTTTGAGTAATGAATTAGTCATTAATTCTACTCAGGAAGGCGAGCGAATAGCGTTGTTGCAAGACAAGCGGCTGATTGAATACCACTTCGACCGCAACGACACCAACTACTCAGTAGGCGACATCTTCCTGGGCACCGTGAAAAAGGTGATGCCCGGCCTGAACGCAGCGTTCGTAGACATTGGCTACGAAAAAGACGCGTTTTTGCACTACGGCGACCTCGGCGAGCAATACCATTCCTTCACGAAGTGGGCACGCACGGTACAGAGTGGCCGGGCGCCCAGCGCCGGGCTGGAAAAATTTACGTTTGAGCCCGTCCTCGATAAAGTGGGGAAGGCGGAAAATGTATTCAAGAAAGGGCAGCAGATTGTTGTTCAGATTATTAAGGAGCCGATTTCGACCAAAGGCCCCCGCGTGAGCACCGACATTTCGATGGCCGGGCGCTACCTCGTACTGATGCCGTTTTCGAACACCATCAGCGTCAGCAAGAAAATCGTGAGCAAGGGCGAGCGTGACCGCCTCAAGCGGCTCATCGCCAGCATTAAGCCCGAAAACTTTGGCGTTATCATCCGCACCGTGGCGGAAGGCCGCGAAGTGGCGGAGCTTGACAAGGACATGCAGGACATGGTGGCGAAGTGGGAGCAGCTCTACAGCACGCTACGCACCGCCAAGCCCAACGACAAAGTGCTCGGCGAGTTAGGCCGCACCTCATCAATGGTGCGGGACATGCTGAACGAGTCGTTCGATAGCATTACCGTGGATGCCCCGGCGATGTACGAGGAAATGCGGGACTACCTGCAGAAAATCGCGCCGGACAAGCTCGGTTTGCTGAAGCTGCACAACTCGAAAATCAAGGTTTTCGAGCAAACCGGCATTGAAAAGCAGTTGAAAACGCTGTTTGGCAAGACCGTGACCGTGCCCGGTGGCGGTTACCTCGTCATCGAGCACACCGAAGCCCTGCACGTTATCGACGTGAACTCGGGCAGCAAGAGCAACCAGGAAAACGACCAGGAAGCCACCGCGCTGATGATTAACATGCTGGCGGCCAAAGAAGTGGCCCGTCAGCTGCGCCTGCGTGACATGGGCGGCATCATCGTGGTCGACTTCATCGACATGCGCTCGGCCGAAAGCCGCAAGAAGGTGGAAGACGCCGTGCGCGACGTGATGAAGCTGGACAAGGCGAAGTACACTGTGCTGCCCATCACCAAATTCGGCTTGTTGCAAATCACCCGCCAGCGGGTGAGGCCGGCCGAGAATATCGTGACCGGCGAGGTGTGCCCCACCTGCGGCGGCACGGGCAAGATTTCGGCCTCCATCCAGGTGACGGACGACATCGACAACAGCATCGACGACCTGCTGGTGAACCAGAACCAGTCGGGCATCACGTTGTCGGTGCACCCGTTCCTGTATGCTTACTACACCAAAGGCCTCATTTCGCGCCAGATGAAATGGTACCTGAAGTACTACAAATGGGTGAAAGTGGTGAATGACAGCAGCCTGGGCCTCACCGACTACCGCATCGAAGACGAGCGGGGCGAGGAAATCCAGCTGCGCTCGTCGGCCGCTGCGATGAGCCGTTTGCAGGACCGCGAGGTTGAGATTGTGGATTAAGTGAGTGAAATCACGCGCCAACAAAAAGCCCCAGCTTCTTAAGAGGCTGGGGCTTTTTGTTGGAAAATAGGCTCAGAGTTAGAATTTGATGCCCAGGTCTAAGCCAAAAGAACTGTTTTTAATGGTAACGTCTTTGAAGTCGCGTTTACGCTCGAAGTAGTGGTCAATGTCGACCAAGCCACGGTGGTAGCCCAGACCGGCAAAAAGCTTCGTGCTTTGGCCCAACTGATATTCTAACCCCGCGCCTACCAAGGCGTCGGCATCAAAGAAATAGACGTAATCGCTGGCTTTGTTTTCGACATTCGTGGCCGGGTCAACATAGAACTTGCTGTCGTTGATGCGCGTACCGATGGGCACATTTAACGAACCGCCGACTTGAAAATAAAGGCGGGTGGCGGGGGCTATTTCGTTGGTGAAAAGCTTTACCGAAAGGGGCAATTCCAAGTACTGAGCCGTCATTTTTTGCTTAACCACCGTTGTCCGGTTACCGGGCAATACATCGGTGTAGGAAATGGTGCCTCCTTTGCCCGTCAGCAACAGGCCGGTGCTGAAGGCGTAGTTCTCGCCAAAGAAATAGTCGACTACCAAGCCACCGCCAAAACCGAACTGGCTGCCGTCGCTGCCAAATGCGTTGGCGGAAGTAGATTCGGCCCGCAGGCTGGTGATGGACGGCGAAACTTTCAGGCCGATTTCGACCTGGGCCGAGGCGCTGCTAATGGTAGCAGCGAGCGCGAAAAGTGCTAGCAGTAGTTTTTTCATACGGGTTTGTTGTTCGGTTATCGTCGGCAACAGCCGGCAGCCAACAGGTTTTGGCTAATTTTACTTCAAAGTAACGTGCGTGAATACGAATAATTTTGCCTGGCGGCGCTGGCTGCCCCTGTTTTTAGGCATTAGCCTCGGCTTTGCCGGCTGCAAAAGCGGTCCGACTGACGGCTGCCGCCCCGACGCGGCCGAAGATGCCGCCGCCGTTCCCGTGCGGGTGAAGCGCCTGGAGCTAGCCTTCTTTCAGCTGAAAACGCCAGCGCAGGCGCAGCAGTTTATGGATGCCAACCCGGCATTTGCGCGCTACTATTTGCAGCGCCAGCCCGCGACGGAAAAGCAACTGGATAGTAGTCTGGTGCACCTGGCTACCAACCCGGCGTTGCAGCAAGTGGGCCGGGAAACGGCCGCAGCCTTTCCGGATAGCGCCGCGCTGCGCCACGACTTGGGTGAGATGTTTCGGCGGGTGCATCACTACTTCCCCGATTTCCGGGTACCGCCCACGGTGACGTACGTGAGCGGCTTTTTGGCCAAAGACATCTATGTGAATGACAGCTTGCTGGTGATGAGCCTGGACTGGTTTATTGGTCCCAAAGCCAGCAAGCGGCCCGACCTACCGCAATACATGCTGCGCCGCTACACGCCAGCCGGCCTCATGCCGCTGCTGGCCCAGGACGTGGCCAGCAAGTACAATAAGCACGAACTGACGGCCAACACTATGCTCGATGCGATGGTGCACGCCGGCAAGTCGCTATATTTTGCCAGTCTGGTGCTTCCCTGCATCCCTGATTCGGTGCTGATGGGTTACACTCGGCGCGAAATGATTGGGCTCGACGCCAACGAAGGCCGGGTGTGGGGCCATTTCCTGGAGAAGAATCTGCTTTATAACACCACGCCGTTTCTCCTCCAGAAGTACGTGGGCGAGCGGCCCAACGTGCCGGAAATCGATAAAACCTGCCCCGGCCGCGTGGGCCAGTGGGTGGGCCTGCAAATCATCCGCAAGTACGTGGCCGAGCACCCGGACGTGACGCTGGGCCGGTTGATGGCTGAGAAGAATGCCCAGCGCATTCTCAACGATTCGCACTATCGGCCCAAACGGTGATTGGGCGGCTGAGTAATTGAGTAATTACTGCTGTTCGTTTGTCTTTGCTCACTCAGTTACTCCGTCGCTCAGTCACTGATTGACCCCATGCACATCGCCGTTTTCAGCCAGTATCACACTAATCCCGACTGCCCGGCCACCAGCCGGCACTACACGCTGCTGGCCCACATTGCCAAAACGCACCGGGTAACGCTGCTGACCACACCCGCCTGGAAAAGCCAGCGGCTGACGCAGGAGTTTCCCTGGGTGCCGGAAGGGGTGGAAATCCGCGAAGCCGACGTGCGGTACGATAACAAAATGGGCCCAGCCCGGCGGGCGCTGGCCTTTGCACAATACGCCGGCTGGGCTGTGCGCGAGGGGCTACGGATTGACAAGCCGGACGTGATTTGGGGTATCAGTACGCCGCTGACTGCTGCCTGGGCGGCGGCGCAGGTGGCGCGCTGGCGGCGGGTGCCGTGGGTGTTCGAGGTACAGGATTTGTGGCCGGCGTTTCCCATTGCGATGGGTGCCGTGCCCACGGCGCTGGCCCGGCAACAACTTTATCAGCTGGAGAAACGGCTGTATAAAAGCGCCCGGCACATTCTGCCGCTCTCACCGGATATGACGCGCTATGTGACGGATTTGGGGATTCCGGCCGCAAAAATCACCACCGTGCTCAATGGCACCGACCTGGAACTGGCGGCCCGCGCCACGCCCACGTCAGTAGCGCAGCTACGACAGACGCAGGACCTGGTTGGCAAACGGGTGGTGCTTTACGCCGGCACTTTTGGGCGGGCCAATGATATTCCAACGCTGGTAGCAGCAGCTGAAACGCTGGTGGCGGCCGATGCGGAAGCGGTGTGGCTATTTCTGGGCCACGGGTTTTTCGAGCCGCTGATTGCGGCGGCGGCAGCGCGCTGGCCGGGGCGCATCCGGCTGGTGCGGGGGCAGGCGCGCCACGAAGTTTTCAGTTGGTTTGCGCTGGCCAATGTGTCGGTGGTTTCGTTTCTGGGGTTGCCGGTCCTGGATTCTAACTCGCCGGCGAAGCTGTATGATTCGCTGGCGGTGGGCACGCCAGTAATTGTTACCAATCAAGGTTGGACTAAAGCGCTGGTAGAAGAGCACGGCTGCGGCTGGTACGTGCCGGCCGGTGATGCCCCGGCGCTGGCTGCGCAACTCCAGCAACTGCTCAGTCAGCCCGAAACGTTGGCCCAGGCCGGAGCAAGAGGCCGCATCCTGGCCAGGGAGGAATTCGACCGCCAGCAAATGGCCATCCAGGTGCAGCAGATTCTGGAGAAAGCAGCCAGCTAAGTTTGTGCTACAGTAAAAGCGCTTTGTGCTTTCTAGAACTGGCAATTGAACTTTGTGTGCTAATAATCCTGCTGAAAGCGCATTTGAAGCGGTTGGCGCTATGCTGCCGGGATGGGTACATAAGCGGCGGCTTTCCCGAAATGCTTCTCGAAATAGGCGCAACTGGGAGCCAGCGGGCAAATGCTGCACTTCGGCGACCGCGCCACGCAGATGTAGCGCCCGTGCAAAATCAGCCAGTGGTGGGCTTTGTTGATTAGCTCTTCGGGTATGTAGCGCACCAGCGCTTTTTCCACGGCCAGGGGCGTGGTGGCCGTTTTCGGCACGAGGCCCAGACGGTGCGATACCCGGAAAACGTGGGTGTCAACTGCCATGGCCGGCTGGTTGTAGATGACGGATGCTACTACGTTGGCCGTTTTGCGGCCCACGCCGGGCAGGCGCTGGAGTTCATCAATCAGGCTTGGTACTTCGCCGCCGAAATCTTCGGTGAGCATTCGGCCCAGGCCGGCTAGGTGCTTGGCCTTGTTATTTGGATAGGAAACACTGCGGATGAAGGGGAAAATGTCATCGGCGGAGGCGGCGCCGAGGTGCGCGGCAGTGGGGAATTCGGCCAGCAACGCGGGCATCACCAGGTTCACGCGCTTGTCGGTGCACTGCGCACTGAGGACTACGGCCACGATTAACTCATACGGGTTGCCGTAGGCCAGCTCGGTTTTGGGCTCTGGGAAGTTGGTGGTGAAGTAGTCGAGGAAGTACTGAAAGCGGTTGGCGCGGGTCATGCGGTGGGGCGAAAATCAGGCAAAAATAAAACGGTCATGCTGAGCGCAGCCGAAGCATCTCGCCCGCAATAGTAAATCCAATCGACAGGATTACTGCTGCGGTAGAGATGCTTCGGCTGCGCTCAGCATGACCGTGGAAACGATGTTGGCTAGCCTCCTAACTCCGCCAGCGCGGGGTGTGGAGCGGCCGCCACAAGAAATTGAAGGGGCTCAGGACTTGCTCAAGAAAGTGCGCGAGTAGCGCAAAATGGCCTCGGAGGTTTCGGGCCGGGGTTCGCGACGTACGCCGTCGAGCGCCCGCTGGGCCAAAAGGAGGTCGGCGCAGGTCGCGGCCAAGTCCGGGTCGTGCTGCAATGCCTCCTCTACCTCGCGCTGCCTTTCAACCGGCAATTCGTTGTACACATACTGGAGCAGTGTCGAATGGGGTAAGGTTTGAATCATAGTGATGCAGGGAATTTGCGGTCATTTTCTTCCGCAGGTTTATCAGCGCGTAGCGCATGCGGCCCAGCGCCGTGTTAATGCTCACGCCGGTGGCGTCGGCAATTTCCTGGAAGCTCATATCGCCGTAATGGCGCATGAGCAGCACCTCCTTTTGGGCGGCGGGCAGCTCCTGGATTAACGCCCGAAGGCGGGTGTGGGTTTCTTCCCGGGCGAGAATATCGTCCGGGCCGTCGTCGGCAATGGTCAGGGTGTTGTTTAAACGTTCGTTATCGGTGAGGCTGATGTGGGGCACGCGCTTGCCACGACGGAACGAGTCGATGGCCAGGTTGTGCGCGATGCGGCAAATCCAGGGCGCAAACTTGCCCTCCTCGTTGTAGCGGCCACTTTTCATGGTGTGGATGGCCTTGATGAACGTGTCCTGCAACAGGTCCTCGGCCACGTCTTCATCGCGCACGATGAGGAGGATGGTCGTGAACACACGACTGCGGTGCCGCTCCAGCAGGATTGCGAAGGCGGATTCCTGGCCGGCCAGGTAGAGCGAGATGAGCGCGGAGTCGCTCGGTTGCATGAGGTCCATAAAGGGCTACGGAATAGGAGAACGTAGAGCTTTAGGCCATAGTATGCAGTTACCGAGAAAAAAATTGGGAGCGACGGGCGGTGGTAGTTTTTACCCCGCTAGAATCAGACCAAATGTAGAGAAAGGGAATCCACTTACGCAATAGGTATTGGTGGAAAAATGCCACAATCTTTTTGAAAATTTCGAGCAACCTTCCTCAAAACTTCATCTAGGGCATTTTTGAGGAAAAATGTTTAGGTGTTTTTTTGGAAAAAAGTTTCCGGTAGGGGTAAAAAATTTGGGCCGTCTGTCTTTCGGCTCATTGGGCGAGCCAATGATAGGCGGTGGCTTCATCGGTGAATAGGGCGGTTTGGTAGCCTTGCTCGGGGCGAGAAGTGGCACTGAGGGCCGCGGCGGAACTAGCCGACTGTTCGGTGGCGGCACGCAGGGGCGAGATGAGAAAGGCAATGCGCACGGGCGCGGGGTAGCGGCGCAGGAGCTGCGGAAAGAACTCGGCGTTGACCCAGGCGGTGAGGGCTGGGGTGGCTAGCTCTTCGCGGCGGCGCAGGTCGAGCAGCCAGCGCCAGCAGCCCAGCGCATCGCCAGCGGCGAGGATGCCAAGGTAGCCGTGCTGCAGCTCCGACTCGGTGATTTCGCGCTGCCAGCGGGCTACGATGGCCGGCAAGTCGGGGCGGGGTGTTATTTCCAGGCCGAAATCTTGCATGAGTGTAGGCAGAAGCGCGGTGAGTGACAGGCCGCAAGGTAGGCGAAATGAGGTGGCCAAACCAACCGGCTACGGCCGGGGCGGGCCTACCTTTGCCGCTGGCCGCTGCACAGGCGGTTTTGTGTGCTTATGCTGCCTTCTGCTGATTCTTCGCCGGCCCACGACCCCTACGCGGCCCTGCGCGTTCCCGATTTTCGCCGGCTGGTGTCGGCCCGCGTGCTCCTCACGGTGGCCACCCGCATCCAGGGACTGGTGGTGAGCTGGCAGATTTACCACCTCACCAACAACCCGCTGGCGCTGGGCCTGATTGGGTTATCGGAGGCTATTCCGAGCATTGTGGTGTCGCTGTATGCAGGGTACGTGGCCGATTCGATGCGCCGCAAGAACATTGTGGTGGTGGCGCTGGCGGTGCTGGTGCTGTGCGCGGCGGCGCTGGCCGGCTTTGCCAGCCCGTATGGCATTCATCTGTTGGCGAAGGATTCGCTGTACACGCTGCCGCTGTACGGGGTGATTTTTGTGAGCGGGCTGGCGCGGGGCTTCATGGGGCCGGCGCTGTTTTCCTTCATGCCGCAACTGCTGCCCGACCGCGCGCTGCTGCCCAATGCCATTACCTGGAACAGTACCACCTACCAAGGCTCGGCGGTGCTGGGGCCGGCTATTGGCGGCTACCTGATTGCGGCGGTGGGCATCACCAATTCCTACGTGGTGAGCACGGCGCTGCTGGCGCTGGCGCTGTTCCAGTTTGCGCGCATTGCTAACCGGCCGCTGCCGCCCATGGAAGGCGAGCGCCTCAACCTGAAGGACAGCGTGCTGAGCGGGCTGCGCTTTATTTTCGGCAACCAGCTGGTGCTGGCGGCGCTGTCGCTGGATATGTTCGCGGTGCTGTTTGGTGGGGCAGTGGCGCTGCTGCCGGTGTTCGCGTCGGATATTCTGAAGGTGGGGGCCAAGGGCTTTGGGCAGCTGGAAGCCGCGCCGGCCATCGGCTCGGTGCTGATGGCGGTGTTCCTGACGTATTTCCCGCTGCGGCGGCGGGCCGGGCGCAAGCTGCTGTGGGCGGTGGCGGGCTTTGGGCTGGCCACCATCGCATTTGCGCTTTCTACTAATTTCTGGCTGTCGCTGTTCCTGCTGTTCCTCACGGGCGTGTTCGATTCCGTGTCGGTGATTGTGCGCTCCACGCTCATCCACATCTACACCCCGGAGTACATGAAGGGCCGGGTATCGGCCGTGAACAATATTTTCATTGGTTCCAGCAATGAAATCGGGGCTTTCGAGAGCGGCACGGCGGCGCGGCTGTTGGGCACGGTGCGCTCGGTGGTATTTGGCGGGCTGATGACGCTGCTGGTGGTGGCAATCACCACCTGGCGGGCTGATAAACTGCGCAAGCTGGAATCGGGCACCAAATAATAGATGGAGGTTCCGCCCGGTGGGCGGAGCACCCGGCGCGTTTGTCCGGCGGCTCCGCCCCGTGGGCGGAGCACCCAGCGCGTTTGTCCCAGGCCTCCGCCCACCGGGCGGAGCACCCGGCACCGTTAGCCGAGCCTTGCGCCCGGTGGGCGGAGCACCCGGCGCGTTTATCTGGAGGCTCCGCCCCATTTCAGGGGAAGTGCCCCTACTGGGTGGGGTGGGCCAGTAGCGCCGCGTATTGCGCTGGCGTGTCCACATCGAGCAGGCCTTCCGGGAAGGGCACCCGCTGCACCGCTGCCCCATAGCTGGCAATGAGCCGCCCGGCCCCCTGCTGCCCTTGCAGCTCAAGCAGCTCCGGCAGCTTAGCCGCAGCAAAAACGGCGGGCACGCCCAGTGTATCGCCGTAAGTGGCGGCCACAACGGGCGCTTGGGTTTGCTGCTGCCGGGCCATCAATTCCCGCAGCAGCTCCGGCGTTACCAACGGCTGGTCGGTGAGCATAATGAGCACGGCGACGGGCGCGGTGCCAGCCAGCGCGCCCAAGCCGGCGCGGATGGAAGAGGCCATGCCCGTTTCCCAATCAGGGTTGTGGATAGCATGAATGGGTAGGCCTGAAACCTCGGCTACCAGAGATTCGTGCAGGGCTCCGGTCACCAGCACGATGGGCGCGCAGCTGCTGGCCACGGCCGTTTCGGCGGCGTGGCGTAATAGCGTGCGGCCGTGGTAGAGCAGGAGCTGTTTGGGCCGGCCCATGCGGGTGGAAGCCCCGGCGGCCAGTAACAGCAGCGCTACCGGCCCGGCCGAAGCGGGCGCGGTGGTGTTGGGAATTGAAGCTGAAATCATGGCTTTAATGGCTTGTTTGATAAACGGGCGGCGGCCGTCGTTCGGGACTCGGCCGGCCCGCTAAGTTCAACCACCTATTGCGATGCAGCCATTGCCTACAGCTATAGACTAACGCGCTTCGGGGGGGGGGAAATATCTCCAATCAACCCGCTACTCACAGCGCAGGTAGGGCCGCATTTTCTCCCAGTCGGCCAGCTTCAGGATGGGAATCTGCTTCAAATCCTCGACTGTTTTGAAGGGGCCGTGCTGCTGCCGGTAGGCCACGATGATGCGCGCCCGGGGCTTGCCGATGTAGGGCTGCAGATACATTTCGTCGAAGCTGGCGGTGTTCACATTCACCGTTTGGGGGGCGTAGCCGGGCGCGATGAAGGTATATTTCTTTAAGCTGTCGCGCAGGTCGGGCGCATCTTTCAATACAAAAATCTCGTCCAGCTGGTCTTCCCGCAGGTAGCCGCCGAGCTGGTTGCGGTACTTCACCACCCACTTCGCCCGGCCCGCGCCAATGCCGCGAATCTGCATCAGCTGCGTGGTATCGGCCCGGTTCAGGTCGAAGGGTTGGAGGTTGCGCGGCTTGCGGGGGAACTTGGCGGGCGCGCCATCGGCACTGGCGAAGGGCGGGAATTTGCCGTCCGGGCCGGGTTTATTACTGGCGGCGTAGTCGCGTTTGAGCGCTGCATCGGGCAGCTGCATAAACGGGGCCAACCGCTGGTACACGGAATCTGCCAGCCCGTACATTTTCTGCACCTGCGCTTTGGCTTTGAAGCCGCCGGCGGCTTCGCGGTATTTCACAATGCGGCTGGCCACGAAATGGGGCACGCCCCGCGCCTCCCATCCTTCGGTGGTGAGGGCGTTGGGGTCGAAGGGGGCCAGCTTCACCTGCGCCACTTGGGGGTAGCGCGAGCCACTGCGCTCAAACTTCTTATACTCCCGTTTCGGGTAGCGGCTGGCGTAGGTCTGGTCGGTGGCGCGGTGCTCTTTGAGCTGCGCTGCCAGCTCGTTCAGGCCTTTTTGGTCGGCATCGGGCAGGTACTGCGGCAGCTCCGGCCGCAACAGCATAGGGGCAATGATGAAGCCCAGCATCAGCAGCAAAATGCCCACCATGCCCCGCGCTTCGCCCCGCGAATAGCCGAAATAGTGGCGCACCCAGCGAATGGGACGCGAATTGAGCCAGGACCAGCCTGGGCGCGGCGGGGGTAGAGCAGCCATCGGGTAGAGGAGTGTGAAAAACCGCAAGCCACCGGGTACGGGAAGGCAGCCCGACTTGCGGGGGCAAGTATAGGCAAAACGATGGTAACGCCGAATTATTTAACCAGTTAGCTACGGGCCCGGCTGAGGCTGGGCGTGCGGCTGGCCTTGCGCTGGGTGGCGGGGCGCTTCACCGTCACGGGGAGCGGGTCGCCGGGCGGGCGGGTTTCCTGGGCCACCCAGGCGTGGATGATTTTCAGGCCTTCGGGCGAGAAAACGGCTTGCTGCACGCCGTTAATCATCGGCCACTGGGCCGGGGCGGGCTGGAATAAGTGGTTGATTCCGTCGAGCTTATACTCCGCCGCCGTGCGCTTGGAGCGGCGCAGGGCCTTGTAGAGCGGCACCATGTTGCGCTTGGCCGAAACCTGCAAATCGGAAGTGCCATTGAGCAGCAGCACCGCGCATTGCACGTTGGGCAGCTTGGCCTGCGGGTCGAAATCAAAAAAATAGCGCGACCACGGCGAGGTGAGCTGCACGGCGCGGGCGCGGGCCATGCTGGCATCGACGCCCATGTTAGCTCCCAGCAGCAGCGAGGCTACTTTAGGACGGGCCACGGCGTTGTCGGGCGTCTGGCGGATGACGTCCACCGTGCGCTGGTACACGTCCTGAGCGGCTTTCACCTGCGAAGGGTCGGCCCCAATCAGGCGCATGATTTCGCCCTGCTGGCGGCGCAATACCTCATTTCCGAGCTGCCCGTAGCCGGCCAACGACACCACAAAAGCCGGCGCGCGGCCCGGCGCGGCGGCGGCCAGCAGCGCCACGTTGGCCCCTTCGCCGTGCCCGAGCAGGCCCACGCGATGCGCAGCCACCAGCTTCTGGCCGCGCAAAAAGGTCATGGCGGCCTGGGCATCGGTCACAAAATCGGCGGTGGTGGCGCTGGCGTAGCTGCCGGTCGATTTGCCCACGCCCCGGTCATCAAAGCGCAGCACGGCGATGCCGTGGCGGGTGAGGTAGTCGGCCAGCTGGCCAAACATGCGGTAGCCGTTCACGTCCACGTCGCGGGTTTGCGGGCCCGAGTCGGACAGCAGCACCACGCCCGCAAACGGCCCCTCGCCGGCCGGGATGGTGAGTGTGCCGCCCATCCGATTTTTAGTAACGGGATTAATGAACGTGACATCGGACTCGCGGTAGGGCGGCGTGGCTTTGAATTTGGTGACGGCCTGCGGCGAAGCCACGGCCCGCGTGAGCACCATGGGAGCCGTCAGGCCGGGCTGCTTCCAGGTGCCGCTGAGGGTGGCACCGTCCTCCAGCACCTTGCCCACGAAACTGCTGCCGGCCTGCTCGATGCGCAGGGTCAGGTTGTTGTCCTTCAGTTCCACTTCGACCGGCATGCGGCTGATGCGCTGCTGGGGCGCATCCAGGGCGGCGTAGTAGGTGCCGTTGGTGAGCGGCACGATGGTGATGATGATGGAAATCTCGCCGCCGAGCAGCTTCAGCGGACCTTTCCATTGGCCGTTGAGCGGGGTGGGTGTGTGGGGAGGAGCCGCAGCCGTGGCAGGCACCTGTGCTATCAAACCCAGAAAAATCAAGGCAGCAAGTAATAATCTTATCATGGAATCAGAATATAAAAAAGGCAGATAACGGGGTTGGAAGGCAAATCAAGGTCGAAAAGTACAACAAATGTTTTTTACTGCCATTGTCATTTTCTATTTATAGCCTTGGGCGCAAATGCCGACGGCCGCTCTTGCAAAGCGGCCGTCGGGGGAACTGAATAAGCCGAACCTTTGAGTGCGCTACTTCTTGGTATGCAGGGTAATCCAGTCGCCAATCACGGTCAATGCGCTGGGCGCAAACGTCTCTTCGATGGTGCCATACTCGGCCGGGTTGCCGGTGGGCGCGGTCTGAAAGAGGTGGTTGAGGCCGGGCAATTCTTTCGTGGTCACGTCGCGGTTGCCGGCGGTTTTCAGGCCGGCGGTGGTGGCGGCCAGGTTGGCGGTGGCGGGCACCTGCCGGTCCTTGCTGCCGCCGAGGGCCAGCACCGGGCACTTCACTTTGGCCAGCGTCTGGGCCGGGCGGTCGGCCAGCAGGTGGCGGTAGTCGGGCGAGGTCAGCATGGCCAGTTGCGGCTCGGCCTGGGCCGCCAGTTGCGGATTGATACCGTTGTAATACGCCAGCAGCTTGGTGCGGGCCTGGGCATTGTCGGGGTTCTGCTGTATAATCTGCGTCATGGTGCGTTGCAGCTTTTCGGTAGTTGCCAGTTGGGCCGCGTCCGAAGTCTGCAGGCGGGCCAGGGCCAGCGACTGCTGCACAATCAACTCATCACCCGGCAGGGCCGGCGAGGCCAGTAGCACCAGAAAATCCGGCCCGGCCGGCTGAATGGCCGCCCCAATGGCTGCCGTGCCGCCCTGGCTGTGGCCGATTACACCCACTTGGTTTTTGCGGATGCCGGGCTGGGCGCGCAGCCACGCCAGTGCGGCCTGGGCATCGGTGGTATAGTCGGCGCTGGTGGTGCCGGCCAGCGTACCGCCGCTCTGGCCCACGCCCCGGTCGTCGAAGCGGAGCACGGCGATGCCGTGGCGGGTGAGGTAGTCGGCCAGCACGGCGAAGGGCTGGTGGCCGAGGATGGTTTCGTTGCGGTCCTCGGGCCCCGAGCCGGTGAGCAGCACCACGGCCGGAAACGGCCCCATGTCGGCGGGCACGGTGTAGGTGCCGGCCAGCGTTATGCCAGCCTTCTCGTTTTTAAAGCTGACTTCGGCCGACTGGTAAGGGAAAGGCGGCTGCGGCGTTTGAGGGCGCGGCGCGGCTGCAGACTTGGTCGTGCCAGCGGCGGCGCGGCTGAGCGTGAGCGGGAACGAGCGCAAGCCCTGCTGCCACTCGCCCTCCAAGCGCTGTCCGTCGGCGGAGCGGCGGCCGGCGAACTGCGCGGCCGGTTGGCGCAGGCGCAGGTACACGCTGTCGGCCGGCGCGGTGAACTGCATTGCCAGTCCGTTAGCGTGTTGGGCCGGGATATCCAGTGTGGCCGTGCGCGGTCCGCCGGCCGGGTCGGTGAGGTGGGCAGTAAATTCCAGCGGCCCGAGTGTGCCCGCCCAGTCGCCGGTGAGGCTGTGCTGGGTGGCCTGAGCGCAGGCGCTGGTGGTAGTAAGCAGCGCGGCAACGGTCGTGCCAAGGAAAAAGCGGGTAAGCGTGTGCATGGCAAGCGGGCTGATGAATGATTATGCAATGTTACGAAGATAATTAGACAAGTTTCTAATTATAGAAAAACAATTTATTCCTGCCTTCGTGCCGGCCGTACCTTCGTACCCACAGCAATTGCCACCTGCCGAAACCTTCCGGCCCCTCTCCGCTGTTAGTTCGTTTATGCCCAAAAAAGACGCTTTGCAGGTTTCGGCCCCCGCCGACAACGCCATTGATAATCTCGACCCCCGCGAATTTATCCTCATCAAAAACGCCCGGGTTCACAACCTCAAAAACCTCAGCGTGGCCCTGCCGCGCAACCAGTTTATCGTCGTCACGGGCCTCTCGGGCTCGGGCAAATCCAGCCTCGCCTTCGATACGCTGTATGCTGAGGGTCAGCGCATGTACGTGGAAAGCCTGAGCAGCTACGCTCGGCAATTTCTGGGCCGCATGGACAAGCCCGACGTGGACTACATCCGGGGCATTTCGCCGGCCATTGCCATCGAGCAGAAGGTCAGCATCAAGAACAACCGCTCGACGGTGGGCACCAGCACCGAGATTTACGACTACCTCAAGCTGCTGTTTGCGCGGGTGGGCAAGACGTTTTCGCCCGTCAGCGGCGAGCAGGTGCGCAAGGATAATGTGGCCGACGTGGTCGATTTCCTGGCCGCCCAGCCGGAGGGAACCAAGGCCATGATTCTGGCCCCCCTGCACCGCCCCGACAAGACGCGGGCCATGAGCAAGGAGCTGGATTTGCTGCTGCAAAAAGGCTACAGCCGCGTGGTGGTGGACGGCGTGACTTCCCAGATTGAAGACCTGATAGGCGAGGGCCAGCCCGAGGTGAAGGGCAACGTGTACATCATGGTGGACCGCGCCGTGCTGCGCCCCGATGATGAAGACCTGCTGTTCCGCCTGTCGGACTCGGTGCAAACCGCATTTTTTGAGGGCCACGGCACTTGCGTGGTGCACCTGAACGGCGACGACGTCCGCACATTCTCCGATAAGTTCGAGCTGGACGGAATGACGTTTGAAGAACCCAGCGTCAACTTTTTCTCCTTCAATAACCCCTACGGCGCTTGCCAGACCTGCGAAGGCTTCGGCTCGGTGCTGGGCATTGACGAGGATTTGGTGATTCCGGATAAGAGCATGACGGTGTACGAAGGCGCCATTGCGCCCTGGCGCACCGAGAAGCAGGGCGAGTGGCTGAAGCCGCTGTTGAAAAATGGCATCCGCTTCGACTTCCCCATTCACCGGCCTTATAATGAGTTGAGCGAAGCCGAGCAGCGCCTGCTCTGGACCGGCAACAAGTTCTTCGACGGCCTCGACAAATACTTCAAATGGGTGGCCGAGCAGACCCACAAAATCCAGTACCGCGTGCTGCAAAGCCGCTACCGGGGCCGCACCACTTGCCCCGACTGCCGCGGCACCCGCCTGCGCAAAGACGCGCAATACGTGCGAATTGACGGGAAAAGCATTGCCGACATCGTGCTGCTGCCCATCTCGGAAGCGCTGAAATTCTTCGAGAATATGGGCCTGAGCGAGCACGACGCCAAAGTGGCCGAGCGCCTCGTGACGGAAATCACCAACCGCCTCGGATACCTCAACCGTGTGGGATTAGGGTATTTGACCTTGAACCGTTTGAGTAACACGCTGAGCGGCGGCGAGAGCCAGCGCATTTCGCTGGCTACGTCGCTGGGCTCGGCGCTGGTGGGCTCGATGTACGTGTTGGATGAACCTAGTATCGGCCTGCACCCCAAGGATGCAGAGCAGCTTATCGGCGTGCTGCGCTCGTTGCAGCAGCTCGGCAACACCGTGGTGGTGGTGGAGCACGAGGAGAAGATGATGGAGGCCGCCGACCAGATTATCGACATCGGCCCCGAAGCCGGCAGCGGCGGCGGCAACCTGATGTTTCAGGGCACAATGGAGCAACTACTACAGGACACCGAAACCTACACCGGTCAGTACCTGAGTGGCCGCATGGAAGTGCCCGTGCCCGCCGTGCGCCGCCCTTGGCGCAACGCGCTGGAGCTAACCGGTGCCCGCGAAAACAACCTAAAAAACGTGAGCGTGAAGCTGCCGCTGGGCGTAATGACCGTCGTCACCGGCGTATCCGGCTCGGGCAAATCCACGCTCATCAAGCGCATTCTGGCCCCGGCCCTGATGAAGATGCTGGGCGGCGGCGCGGGCGAAAGCACCGGCAAATTCGACCGCCTCACCGGCGTGAACGGGCAGGTGACGCATGTTGAGTTCGTGGACCAGAACCCCATCGGCAAGTCGTCGCGCTCGAATCCGGTGACTTACGTGAAGGCCTACGATGCCATTCGGACGCTGTTTTCGGAGCAGCCGCTGGCCAAGGCGCGGGGCCTGAAGCCGTCGCACTTCTCCTTCAACGTGGACGGCGGGCGCTGCGAAGTATGCCAGGGCGAAGGCCAGGTAAAAATCGAGATGCAGTTCATGGCCGACATTTACCTGACCTGCGAGGGCTGCGGCGGCCACAAGTTCAAGCAGGACATTCTGGAAATCAAGTTCCAGGACAAAGGCATTGACGAGGTGCTGGAAATGACGGTTTCGGATGCCGTTCAGTTCTTCCAGAGCCAGCCCAAAGTGGCCGAGCGCCTCAAGCCGCTGGAAGACGTGGGCCTGGGCTACATCCGCCTCGGGCAGTCGGCCAACACGCTGAGCGGCGGCGAGGCCCAGCGCGTGAAGCTGGCCAGCTTCCTCACCAAAGGCGCTACGCTTCAGCAGGATAAAATCCTGTTCATCTTCGACGAGCCCAGCACCGGCTTGCACTTCCACGATATTGCCAAGCTGCTGGGCGCGCTGAATGCGCTTATCGAACAGGGCAATTCTGTCCTCATCATCGAGCACAACATCGACATCATCAAGTGTGCCGACTGGATTATCGACCTCGGTCCTGAAGGCGGCCTCAACGGCGGCCACCTACTCTTCGAAGGCACGCCCGAAGACATGGTGCAGCTGAAAGACACCAATCACACGGCCCGTTTTCTAGCGGAAAAGGTTTCCTAAGCTGTTGGTAGCAAAACAACTGAATACCCGGCCCAACTGTACTATCGCAGTTGGGCCGGTTTGTTAAGCAGGAAGCGGCCAACGCGTTGGCCGGCAATGCTATGGCTGCGAGCTGCCGCGCGTGAATCGGAGCCGGCTAAAAAACGTAGAACCATGCGCAAAGATTAACATGCGCAAAGATTAATACGTAAGTTCGCCGCCCCTCTCACCCCACCCCGTGATTATGCCCACCGCTACAACGCCTCCGGACCACTACGCTGCCGCTAATCGGTCGGGCACGGGCCGGGCCTGGCGCTGGCTAACGGCTTTGGCCATCGTCGGCAACATTGCCCTCAACTATTATTCGAATACCCATCCATTCGCCGGGCAAACGATGGGCATGGTTTCGGCCAAGTACCCCACACTGCTCACGCCGGCGGGCTACGCATTCAGCATCTGGGGACTGATTTTTCTGGCCCTGACCATCTATGCGGTGTGGCAGCTGCTGCCGGCTCAGCAACGGCTTTCGCTGCCCGATGCCCTGGCTAAGCCGCTCATTCTGGCCAATATTGCCACGGGCGCCTGGGTGGTTTTGTTTGCTTACGAGCTGATTTTGCCCAGCCTGGGCGTAATGCTGCTTATTCTTGCCTGCCTGGTGGTGGCGTATGGGCGGGCGCGACGGCGCATTTTCGCGGGGGCGGCCCCGGCGCTGGCGGGCGTGCCGTTGTCGCTGTATTTGGGCTGGATTTCGGTGGCTTCGGTTATTAATATCACCATTGGGCTGCGGCAGCTGGGCTGGCAAACGGCCGAAGGCGCTACGGTTACGCTCACGCTGGGACTGATTTTCGTGGTAGTCGCATTGGGGCTGATTATGAGCCGGGTATTCCGCGATATGGTGTTCCCGCTGGTGGTGGCCTGGGCGTTGGTAGCCGTGTGGGTGGTGCGGCTGCGCGAAGTGCCCGAACTGGGCTGGGCCGCGCTGATTGGCGCTACCGTGGTGGCCATCGCAGGCTTCGTACTCTCGCGGCTGGGCGGCCGCAAAACGCCCTGGCAGGTGCGCGACGAAGCCGCCGCCGCCGCCGAGGCCGAGATTGCGGCCCGTAACGCCATGCGCGCCACGGAGTAGCCGTGTGGCACGGCGTGGGTACGCAGCCGGCGGTTTGGCCCGTAGCTTTGTGGCTAGTCCCAACCCCCATACCTGACCCGCTCGATTATGCGCCAAAAACTTGTTGCCGGCAACTGGAAAATGAACCTGACCTACCCCGAGGCCTTGGCCCTGGTAGGCGAAATCACCAGCCTGGCCGGCGAAGCTGGCGACGCTAATGCGCCCACCGTCGTCATTTGCCCGCCGTTTCCGTTCCTGCACGGCGTGGGCCAGCAACTGCCCCAATCCTCCAATTTTCACCTCGGCGCCCAGAACTGCCACCAAAAAGAAAGCGGTGCTTTCACCGGCGAAGTTTCGGCTAAAATGCTGGCTTCGGTGGGCTGCGAATACGTGATTCTGGGCCATTCGGAGCGTCGCCAGTATTTCCGCGAAGACGATGAATTGCTGGGCCAGAAGCTGAAAGCCGCCCTGGCCGCCGGCCTCAAGCCCATCTTCTGCGTGGGCGAGTCACTGGACACCCGCGAGGCCGACGAGACGTTTAGCTACATTGGCAAGCAGCTCACCGACGGCCTGTTCCACCTCAGCAACGAGGAGTTTGCCCAAGTGGTAATTGCCTACGAGCCCATCTGGGCCATTGGCACGGGCCGCACCGCCACCAGCGCTCAGGCGCAGGAAGTGCATGCCTTCATCCGCGAGCAGATTGCCCGCGCCTACGACGCCCAGGCCGCCCTCGATACCACCATTCTCTACGGCGGCTCGGCCAACGCGCAGAACGCCAAAGAGCTGTTTTCGCAGCCCGACGTGGACGGCGGCCTCATCGGCGGTGCGGCCCTGAAAGCGGCCGACTTCACGACGATTATCCGCTCGTTTTAAGCAGGGTTGAAATTTTAGGGTTGAGTGTTGGGTTGAATGCACAACTCGGCATTGCATTTGACATTCTGCGCTCAACCCTCAACCTTCAAAACGCAACTACTTCCGAATGCTTTCCTTCATCCTCACCCTCCTGCTGGCCCTGCTGCCCGCCAAAAGCCCGGCCGCCGGCCCGCTGGAGCCGTGCAAAATATTCGGCTCGGTGTACCTCGAAACCGACCCCGGGCGGCGCAGCTACTGCTACGGTACGGTGTACGTAGAGCCGGAAGAAGCCTTTGCCGATGTGCTGATTTTCAAGGAGAACAACAAGCTGTTTGCCGATAAGGCCGGCCTGTGGGCCGATGCGCCCGCCCGCGACTTTGCCGACTACGTGCTGCTGGTCGTCACGGACCGCAGCCGCGCCGATTTCAGCATTCACTACACCACAGTGCGCTCCTTCGCCGGCTGCAAGACCAATTAGGGGAGTTAAGGGTTGAGAGTTAAAAGTCAGGAGTTGAAAACGGTAAATGCCGTCAATTCAAAGCTTTTGAATCACACTTGTCAACTCTTAACTCCTGACTCTTAACTCATAACTAAACGAAGTGGATTTTATTGAACTGACCGTCGAAGCCCCGCGCGAGCTGGCCGACATTCTGGTGGCCGAGCTGGCCGAAGTGGGTTTCGACACCTTTGAGGACACCGACGAAGGCTTCCGCGCCTACACCACCGAGGATATTTTCAATCCTGATGCGGTGGCCGAAGTCATGAGCCGCTACGAGGGCCAGGGCGAACTCAGCCACTCGCACCGCGTCATCACCCGGCAGAACTGGAACGCCGAGTGGGAGAAGAACTTCCAGCCCCTCATCATCGCCGACCGCGTGTCGGTGCGCGCGCCTTTCCACCCCGAGCCGGCCGGCGTCGACTACGACATTGTGATAATGCCGCGCATGTCGTTCGGCACGGGCCACCACGAAACCACGGCGCTGATGATTGAAAACCAACTCGATGTGGACCACAAAGGCCTGCGCGTGCTGGACATGGGCACCGGCACCGGCATTCTGGCCATCATGGCCGAAATGCTGGGCGCCCGGCAGGTGCTGGCCGTCGACACCGAGCCCTGGACCGTGGAAAACGCCCGCGACAACGCCGCTGAAAACAACTACCACGGCATCGAGTGCCGCCTGGGCGGCGTGGAAACTCTTGCCAACGAGGAGCCGTTCGACCTCATCCTAGCCAACATCAACCGCAACGTGCTGCTGGAAGACATGCACGAATACGCCCGCCTGCTGCCCAGCGGCCGGCCCATTCTGTTCAGCGGCTTCTACGAGGAAGACCTGCCCAAAATCCAGGCCGAGGCCAGCAAGCACGGCTTGCGCTACCAACGCCACCGCACGCTGCGCAGCTGGGTGTCGGCCGTGTTCGAGAAGGAATAGGGAGAGTGATACGAAAAGAGCGTCCTGCTTCGGTGCCGAAGCAGGACGTTTTGCGTTTGGGCGGGACGGGCAGAGTGTCAGGAAAGCTGAATGACATCGTTCCCGGCAACGATTGCGCGAATAAAAAGGGCCTTGGCGGCATATTACGGGCCATTGCGGCCGTAATATTATCATACGGAATTACCTGCCTACTGCTACCACTGCGGAGCTGTAGGCTTGGACTATTTCTTAATCGGACTCCCAAATTTCCCGCAATGACTTCTCTCGCCGCTCGTTTTTCTTCGCTTCATTTTGCATCCGGCCGGCAGGCAGCGCGGGTTGGCCTCGGGCTGCTGGCCACGGTGGCTGGCCTGGCTGTTAGCGCACCGGTGCAGGCGCAGCAGTTGTCCTTTCCAGGCGTGGAAGGGGCGGGGCGGTTTGTGAGCGGCGGCCGGGGCCGGGCGGCCACGCCCACCACGGTGTATGAGGTGACGAGCCTGGCCGATACCAACACACAGGGCACGCTACGCTATGCGCTGAGCCAGTCGAGTTCAGTGGCGCCGTACCGCACCATTGTGTTTCGGGTGTGCGGCACCATTCACCTCACGGCGCGGCTAAACATTCCGCGCAACACCACCATCGCGGGCCAGACCGCGCCCGGCGACGGCATTTGCCTGGCCGACCGGCAGGTATCGGTGAGTGGCGACAACGTGATTGTGCGCTTTGTGCGCTTCCGCCTCGGCGACCAGTACCAGAAGCTGGTGGATGCCAACGGCAACCCCCTGAATGGCAGCGGCGACGACGACGCCTTCAGCATGCAGGAGCGCAAAAACATTGTCATCGACCACTGCACCATGAGCTGGAGCGACGACGAAGCCTTCACGTTCTACGGCGCGGCCACCGACTCGATGACCCTGCAATGGAACCTGATTTCGGAGCCGTTGAACTACTCTTACCACTTTGAAACGGGTGATACTGACTACGAGCGCCACGGCTACGGCGGCATCTGGGGCGGCCGGCGGGCCTCGTTTCACCACAACTTGTTTGCGCACTGCAACAGCCGTACCCCGCGCTGGAACGGCACCCGCTACGGCGCGGCCATCGGCTCGGAGAACTGCGATTTTCGCAACAACGTCATCTATGACTGGGGCTCCAACAACGTGTACGGCGGCGAGGGCGGCAACTACAACATGGTGAACAACTACTACAAGTCGGGGCCGGCCACATCGTCCGGTGCCCGCTTTAAAGTGGTGAATCCCTATAAGCAGACTTCGGCCCCGCTACTGCCCTACGCCCAGGTTTACCTGGCCGGCAACTACGTGGACGGCAGCCCCGCCGTGACCAATGCCAACTGGAAAGGGGCCACCATGCAGGGCGGCACTCTGGCCGATACCGTGCAGTCGAAAGCCCTGACGCCGTTTAACATTGCGCCCCTCAATACCCAAACTGCCCAGGCCGCCTACGCTTCGGTGTTGCAGGGCGTGGGCTGCATTCTGCCCGTGCGCGATGCGCTGGACCAACGTATTATCAACGACGTGCAGAACCGCACCGGCGGCATTATCGACGTGCAGGGCGGCTTCCCGCACGGCACGCCCTACAGCACCTCGCAAGTAGCCTGGCCCGTACTGAGCTGCGGCCCCGCGCCTGCCGACTCGGACCACGACGGCATGACCGACGCCTACGAAGCCGCCAATGGCCTCAACCCCAACAACGCCGCCGACCGCCAGACCATCGCCGCCAACGGCTACACCAATCTCGAAAACTACCTCAACGGCCTCGTGGCCGTGGCAACGGCCACCAAGCCCACCGGTGCGGTACTGGAGCCCCTGCACCTGTTTCCGAACCCTGCCGCCGAGCAGCTGACTGTGGAGCACCCCCGCTCCGGCGCTGAAGCCCGCCTCACGGTCTACAATTTTGTGGGCCAGCGCGTGGCCACATTCACGCCCGCCGTGGGCGGCATTTCGACACCCGTTAGCCTCGGCAATCTGGCCAAAGGCAACTACCTGCTGGTGTACACCGATGCCAACGTGAGCCTCACCGCTAAGTGCGCGCACGAGTAAGCACTGCGTTAACCTGACATAAAAAAGGCCTGCTGAATATTCAGCAGGCCTTTTTTATGTTTCTGAATTTCTATTTTACCAGCTTCGGTACTGGGCTTGAGGACTCGCGCACCACTAGCGTGGTGGGCAGCTTCATCACGCTGGGGCCGGTGCTTTTGTGCTTGCGCTCGATGAGCTCGATGAGCCGCTCGGCGGCGAGCTGGCCGATTTCCTGGGCCGGCTGGGTCACGGTGCTCAGCGGCGGGTTCAGGAGATGGGCCGACTGCGAGTTGGTGAAGCTGAGCAGCGCCATTTCGCCGGGTACGTCGATGCCGCGCTGGCGCAAGGCCCCCAAAGTGCCTAGAGCCAGCCGGTCGCTGGCCGTGAAGAAGGCATCGGGGGGCGAGGACAGGGCCAGAAGCTCATCCACGAGGGTGCCGGCCTCATCGGGGCCAAAAGTGCCGTAACGCACCAGGTTTTCATCGAAGGGCACACCGTATTGCTCCAAGGCGGCGCGGTAGCCGGCCAGCCGCTCCTGCGCAATGCTGAGGTAGAGCGGAATGGTGAGGTGGGCAATGCGCCGTCGGCCGGTTTGCAGCAGGTGCGAGGTGGCGGCGTAGGCCCCGCCAAAGTTGTCGGCTACCACCTGGGTCACATCCAGTCCGGCCGCCACGCGGTCGAACAGCACCAGCGGCATGCCCTGGTCGACCAGCGCCTTGAGGTGCTTCACATCGGAGGTTTCGCTGGACAGTGAGAGCAGCAGGCCGTCGACACGGCGCGACACGGCCTGCTGCACGTTGGCCACTTCGCGCTCGTAGCTCTCGTGGGTTTGGAAGATGATGACGTGGTAGCCGCGGTTGTAGGCAATGGCCTCGATGCCGTTGATGGCCTGCGAAAAGAAGTTGTTCGCAATCTGGGGCACGATGACGGCGATGGCCTTGCTGCTGCTCCCCTTCAGGCTAAGGGCGATGGGGTTGGGCCGGTAGTTGAGGCGCTCGGCATATTCCATCACCAGCCGCTTGGTTTCGGGGCTGATTTCGTAGCTGTCGCGCAGGGCCCGCGACACGGTCGACGTCGACAGGTTCAGGGCGTGCGCAATATCCTTGATGGTGACGGGGTCCAAGCGCGTAGGGTAAGGAAGTACAAGTATCGGCCGCAGCCGCCAGAGCCAACGGCCCCCGGCTAACTACCGGATTTTCGGGCCGAATGGTTCCCTGATTGGGCAAGCATCCGGCTTGCCGGCAAACCCGCCCCGGTCTTGGCTGCCAGCCAATGAGCGTGGCGGCCGCCGCCGGGTGGGCACTCAGGAAATCTTCAGCAGGCCAAATCTATAACAAGAGTATCGATTTTCTGGCCGAGGTGCAGCTAAAACCCCGGTAGTAGAACTCCTGATGCAGCTGGCGGCACCCGAAACCAGGCCGAGAAGTAGGCCGGGCTTCATGTCGTCGCCATCTTTGTGCGGTAATCTAGTGGTTGGCCCGTGCGTGTGGGCCAGCGGTTTTCGACTGAATTCAACTATGAAAGTAGTGCGTGTGCAAAAAGGAGTGCTGGCCGCCGGGCTGGCCGTTGCCATTGGCCTCACCGCGTTTCGGCTGCGCCCGCCCGAAGACGGGCTGCTGCCGCGCATAGCCCGGCAGGTGGCCGAGTTCTACACCGCCGCCCGGCAGGAAAAAGTGTACCTGCACCTCGACCGCCCGGTGTACGGCACCGGCGAAACCATCTGGTTCAGTGCCTACGTGGTGGATGCGTCCCGGCACGAGCTCGACTCGCTCAACCAAGTGCTGCACGTCGATTTGCTCTCGCCCGAGCGCCAAGTGGTAGCCCGCCGCACCCTGCGCCTGCAGGGTGGCCGCGCCGCCGGCGACCTCGACATTGCCGACACCCTGGCCGCTGGCACCTACGTGCTGCGGGCCTACACCAACTGGATGCGCAACGCCGGCGACGAGTTCGTGTACAGCCGCCGGCTGAGTGTGTGGCCGGCCTCGCCCATTGGCTCGGAGCCCCGCGCGGCTGCGGCGCCCACCACAGCCTTCGCCCGCGCCCGCGCCGCCGCGGCCGCCCGTCCCGACGTGCAGTTTATGCCCGAAGGTGGCTACCTGGTGGAGGGCCTGCCCGCCGTGGTGGCCTGCAAAGCCACCGATGCCAGCGGCCGAGGCCTCGACGTGCGCGGCCAGATTCTGAATGAGAAAAATGCCGTGGTGGTGCCCACCTTCAGCAGCCGTCACGCAGGCATGGGGCGTTTTGCCTTCGTCCCCGGCACCGGCCAGCGCTACCACGCCCACTTCACCATGCCCGACGGCAGCACCGCCGACTACCCCCTGCCCGCCGTGCAACCCACCGGCTACACCTTGCACGTGGTGGACGGTGGCGAAAACTTTCTGGTAGAAGCCCGCTACCGGGGCGTGGGCGGTGCACCCGCGCCCGGCCCCGTGCAGCTGATGACCCAGGTGCGCGGCGTGGTGGCCTACCCCGGCCCCCGCACCTTAGCCGGCGATGTACCCGCTGCCTGGCGCATGCCCAAGAAAAACTACCCGAATGGCATCGTCCACTTCACCCTGTTCGATGCGGAAGGCACGCCGCAGTGCGAGCGGCTGGCTTTTGCTCAGAACGGCCCGGTCGGGCTGCGCATCAGCATCACCCCCGACCAACTCAGCTACGGGCCGCACGCGCCGGTGCAGCTGGCCGTGCGCGTGACCGATGCCGCCGGCCAGCCGGTAGCCACCAATTTCTCGCTCGGCGTGAGCGACGCTGGCCTCAGCGCCCTTGACCCCAATGCCGAAACCATTGCCTCAAACCTGCTGCTGACCTCCGACCTGGTGGGCTACGTGGAGAACCCCGGCTACTACTTCCGCAGCCCCACGGCCGGCACCAACCAGGCCCTCGATGACCTGCTGCTGACCCAGGGCTGGCGGCGCTTTGTGTGGAAGCAGGTACTGGCTGGCCAGCCGCCGGTGGTGCGCTTCGGTCCTGAGCACGACCTGAGCCTAGTGGGCCAGGTCGTGAGCGAGCACGGCAACCGCCCCATTCCCAACAGCCAGCTCACCTTCCTGCAAACGCGGCCTTCCAAAAACATTACCACCGGCACCACTAACGCCGACGGCCGCTTCAGTTTTGTGGGCATTCCGGTGGTCGACACGGCCGTTATCACGATCCAGGCGCGGCGGTCGCAGGGTGGCAGCAACGTACTTATCCGGCCCGATGAAGGCCCTGCCATTCCCGCCCAGGTACTGCCGCCGCTGCCCTCGCTGGCGGCGGCCCCGGCCGGGGTGGCAGCCTTTGTGCGCCGCAGCCGCCAGGCCCAGTCCGCCGAGCTCGACCTGCACCCCGAGCGCGCCGCTATGCGCACTGTGACTCTGGGCAACGTGGCCGTGACAGCAAAGCGCATTAAAATCCCTGCCGACGACCCGCGCCGTCTCTACGGGGCCACGGGCGGCACCGTGGTCGACTTTACCGATATTCCGTCGGCGCAATCGGGCCTGAGCGTGCTACAGATTTTGCAGGGACGCGTGGCTGGCCTCGTCATCACGGGCCAAGCCCCCAACTTATCGGTTCAGATTCGGAACGTGGGCACGCCGCTCTTTATTCTGGACGGGCAGCGGGTCGACATCGACTTCATTGCCAACATGCCGGCCAACGACGTCGAATCGGTGGAGGTGTTCAAAGGAGCCGAGGCGGCCATTTTTGGGGGCAGCGGCGCGGGCGGGGCCATTGCCATCTACACCAAACGCGCCGACCCCAACTACAAGGGCGCCGACAAAGGCCCCGCGCCGGGCATTGCCATTGTGAAGATGCCCGGTTTCTCCGAGGCGCGCGAGTTCTACCAGCCCCGCTATAATGCCCTGCTCACCAACCCGCCCGCCGACCCGCGCACCAGCACCCTGTACTGGAACCCCATCGTGCGCACCAACGCCAAGGGCGAGGCTGAGCTACACTTTTTCACGGCTGATGGCAGTGGCACCTTCCAGGCCATAGCCGAGGGCTTGAGCCTAGACGGCGCGCCCGCCATGGGCAGCGGCACGCTCACTGTGAAAGGGAAGTAAACCCCGGTGACAAGGGAAATCCGCTGGGTTGCGGAAGCATTTGCTCGGGCTCACCCTCTCCAATGTAAGCAAAAAGCTCTGCCGGAAACTCCAGCAGGGCTTTTTGCTTGATAGAAGTGATAAAATGAAGGAGCAAGTAACTCGCCCGCCAGATGCTTGGTCGGCGGGGCCAGCAATACTCAAAACCAGGCGACTGACATGCTTAGTGCGAATTGGGCTAAAACAAAAAAGGCCTGCCGTATTCGGCAGGCCTTTTTTCATGTTTTTCGGACTGACTATTCGCGCACAAAGCGACGCGTGGTGGTGCCATCGGCCGTGCGGCCTTGCAGCACATACACGCCCGCGGGCAGCGCCGTGAGGTCGAGCACCGCGTGCTGGTCGCCGGCGGCTACATTCCGCACCAGCACTCGCTGCCCGAGGGCATTAAGCACCGACAGTTCCAGCGCCTTGGTGGGAGCCGTGAGGGCTACCTGCAGCAGGCCGGTAGTGGGGTTGGGGTAGAGGCTAAGCTCCGGGCCATTCGCAGCCGAACGGGCGGCCGTCACGGTTACCGTCGTCGAAGCCGAGAAGGAAGAGGTGCAGCCGGCGGCATTGGTCGTGGTCACGGTGTAGGAGCCGTTGCGCGTGCCGGAGTTGACGAGGTAAGTCTGGGCCGTAGCGCCGGGTATCAGCACATTGTTCAGGTAGAACTGGTTACCGGTGGTGGCGCTCGACGTGAGCGTGATGCCCGTGGCCGGCGTGCCCGAAACCGTGATGGTGGGCGTAGCCGGCACCGCGTTTATCGTCACCGAGCGGGTGCTGCTGGCCGAGCAGGTGCCGGCCACCGTGTACATCACGGTGTAGGTGCCGGCCGTGGACGTCGCGGGCGTGATGGCCCCGGTGCTGGCGTTAATAGTCAGGCCCGTGGTGGACGTGAACGTACCGCCCGTAGCGCCCGTCACGGTGGGCGTGGCGGCCGTAGCATTGGCGCAGTAAGCCGCGTTGGCGTAAGTGAAGGCCGCCGACGGTACCGGAGCAATGGTTACGGTAGCGGTGCTGGTCACGGCCGCGCAACCGCCGCTGGCCGCCACGGTGTTGGTCACCGTGTAGGTGCCGGGCGTGGAGGTCGAAAGCGTGATGGTGCCATTGGCGGCAATGCTCAGGCCCGTAGTCGAGCTAAAGGTGCCGGCCGTAGCGCCCGTGCTCAGCGTGGGGCTGGGGTTGGTGGTGCTGCTCACGCAGAAAGTGGGCGTAGCGCCGTAGCTGAAGCCAGCCGTTTGCGGGGCGGTGATGGTGACGGTGGTGCCGCCGGTCACGGCTGCGCAGCCGCCGCTGGCGGCCACGGTGTTGGTGACGAAGTAGGTGCCGGGGGTGGAAGTCGAAGGCGTGATGGCGCCGTTGGCCGCGATGGTCAGGCCCGTGGCCGGGTTCACCGTGACGGTGCCCAGCGTGCTGCCCGTGCCGATGCCCAGCGCCACGCTGCCCGTGGTGGTGGTGCAGTAGCTGCTGGCCCCGTAGCCGATGTTGGCCGTGGCCGGCGCCGTAATGGTTACGGTAGCGGTGCTGGTCACGGCCGCGCAGCCGCCGCTGGCGGCCACCGTGTTGGTTACGGTGTAGGTGCCAGGGGTAGAAGTGGAAGGCGTAATCGCGCCCGTCGTGGCATTCAGCGTGAGGCCGGTGGTCGACGTGAAAGTGCCGGCCGTGCTGCCCGTGCCGAGGCTCACCGCCACGGCACCCGTAGCGGAAGTACAGTAGCTCGTGGCCGCGTAGCTGAAGCCTGTTGTAGCCGGAGCCGTAATAGTTACGGTAGAAGTAGCGGTAGCAGCCGAGCAGCCATTAGCGGCCGCAATGCTGTTGGTCACCGTGTAGGTGCCGGGCGTGGACGAAGCCAGCGTAATGGCCCCGGTGGTGGCGTTAATCGTGAGGCCCGTCGTGGACGTGAACGTGCCGGCGCTGCTGCCCGTGGGGAAAGTTGGCACCGGAGCAGTAGTACCCGAAGTGCAATACGAAGCCGTGGGGTAGCTGAAAGTTGCTGAAGGCGCATTGGTCAGCGTGACCGTGGCGGTGCTGCTGCTGGCGCAGGTGCCGGCCACACTGTAGGTCACGGTGTAGGTGCCGGGCGTGCTGCCGCTGAGCGTGATGGTGCCCGTGGTGGCATTAATGGCCAAGCCCGAGGTCGATGAGAATGTGCCCCCCGTGGTGCCCGTTACCGTGGCCGTAGGGTTGGTGCCGCTCAGGCAGAACGTCGAGCCACTGTAGGCAAACGCTGCCGAAGTCCCGGTATTGATGGTAACGGTAGCCGTGGAGGTAGCCGCCGCGCAGCCGCCGCTGGCCGCCACCGTATTGGTTACGGTGTAGGTGCCGGCCGTGGAAGTAGAAGGTGTGATGGCCCCCGTCGTAGCATTCAACGTCAGGCCCGTAGTAGAGCTGAAAGTGCCCGCCGTAGCGCCCGTGGCTAAGGTGGCCGCCACTGTGCCTGTTGCGCTGGTGCAGTAGGCAGCCGTCGGGTAGCTGAAGCCGGCCGTCTGGGGTGCGGTGATGGTGACGGTGGTGCCGCCGGTCACGGCTGCGCAGCCGCCGCTGGCGGCCACGGTGTTGGTGACGAAGTAGGTGCCGGGGGTGGAAGTTGAAGGCGTGATGGCGCCGTTGGCCGCGATGGTCAGGCCCGTGGCCGGGTTCACCGTGACGGTGCCCAGCGTGCTGCCCGTGCCGATGCCCAGCACCACGCTGCCCGTGGTGGTGGTGCAGTAGCTGCTCGCCCCGTAGCCGATATTAGCCGTTGGCTGAGCTGTAATGGTTACCGTGGTGGTAGCCGTGGCCGCCGCGCAGGAGCCCGAAGCTGCTACGGTGTTGGTCACTGTGTAGGTGCCGGCCGTAGAGGTCGAGGGCGTGATAGCGCCAGTAGCGGCATCAATGGTCAGACCCGTGGTCGAAGTGAAGGTGCCGGCGCTGCTACCCGTGGCAAGTACCACCGGCTGGCTGGTCGTCACCGTGCGGCAGTAGGCCGTGGCTCCGTAGCTGAAGGTAGCCGACTGCGAACCCGATACCGAGACGGTAGCCGTGCTGCTGCAAGTGGCGCTTACCGTGTAGGTTACGGTGTAGGTGCCGGGCGTGGTGCTGCTGAGCGTGATAGTACCGGTCGTAGCATCAATAGTCAGTCCTGCAGTGGAAGAGAACGTGCCGCCAGTGGTACCCGTCACCGTCGGCGTGGGGTTGGTGCCGCTGGCGCAGTACGAGGCATTGCTGTAGCTGAACGCGGCGTTGCACGCCACGGCGGAAGAGGCCGTTACCGAGAAATCGTCAATGGCCAGGCCGTCATCAGCTCCGCTCACATCAAAGTCAACGAAACGAATGTAGAAGGTCGCCCCCGCCGGAATGCTCAGCCCCGTAATGGTGCCGGTAACGGCGGTGCGGTTGGCCGCGTCGTTGCCATCGTATCCCGTGCTGGTGGTCACGTTGTTTACCGGGCCCACGTAGTCCAGGGTATTCACATCCGTGAAAGTGCCGGTGGTGAGGGATGTGGCATCGGTGCTGTACTGGAAGTCGAGGCGGTCGGAAGCGCCCCGGGCGGGGTTTGAGCCTGCCAGCCGATAGGTTTCGCCGGTGTAGCTCACCGCCAAGCTGGTGACGGTAGCGCCCGTGGTGTTGGTGAAAGCAAAGCCAAACTGAGCAGCCAGGCTACCGCTGCGCACACTGCCAAAAGCCCGGTCGGTGGTGGCAGTGGTGCCGCTCCCGTAGCTGTACGTATCGCCGGTGCCCGAGCTGCCCGAGCCCGTGGAGGTGATGGTGATGGCCGTGTACGTGTTGTTGGCCGTGGTGCCGGTGCCCACATTGGTTTCCACAAAGCCGAAGCCCGCCGGCACCGTCGAGCCGGTGCCCGTATTGACCAGGGTGTTAAAATCCTGCGTGTAGGCCGTAGTACCCAAGCTGATGGGCGTAATGGCAGTGGGGGTTTGAACCTGACCCCACGCTAGGCCGGGCAGCAGGAGCGAAAGACAGGTGAGCACCCGGGGAGTAGCTCGGCGGAAAAAGCCAGCCCGGCGGGATGCTTTGGCCCTGGTGGAAACGGGTATTTGTTGTAGCATGTACGGTGGGAATTGAATGGTGGAAACGAAGTGAAAAGGTAAAACAACAGCGAAGTATCAAATAATCAGGCCGTAAAAAAAGAAAGGCCGGACTAATACTTGTGCAATCGTTCCCGGTAATGACGCCAGGAAGCGGTGGTTGTGCTTTATAGTCTTTGATTAACAGGTTGTTGCGATAATAGCGATAGTCGCAGTATTGCCATTTGCCCCAAAAAGCAAAAGCGCCTCCAGTCAACCCGGAGACGCTTTGCAATACCGAAGCAGTTGCGTGCTATTCTTTGGTGATGCGGGCGCTGCTGCGCTGGCCACCGTCGGCGTACTCTACCAGATAGAGGCCGCGGCTCAGGCTGCTCAGGTCCACGGCCGTTTCAGTGGTGCCGGGCTGGGCGCTAAAGCTGGCCACGCGGGCTCCGGTGGTGCTAAATACCGTCACGCGGGCATCGCGGCTGGCGGCGGTGTGGGGCACGTTCAGGCGATTCTGCACGGGGTTGGGGTAGGCAGCCAAGCTGGTGCTAGCCAAGCCTGCACGAGTGGACAAGGCCACTTGCTGGCTTTTGAGAGCCAGGTTGCGCATCAAAGCATAACGACCGACGCTGCTGCTGCTGCAGCTCAAGTAAATGCGCACGGTCAGCGTCTGGCCGGGGGCAATGGTGACGCCGGTTGCGCCGTTCAGCGGAATGGCGTAGCGCAGGTTGTTGGGGGTAGCCGCAGCGCCTCCGGTGGGCAGCGCAATCGAAGGTGTTACCTGGAAGGTATTGAAAAGGGTGGTGCCGTTGGCTGCTCCTACAGTGGTGCCCGAGGGAGTGCGGGCACTACCAGTAGCTTCCGTCGAATCAGCGGGGGAAGTGAAGCCGTTCTTCGAATACACAACCCCTACGTTGGTGCCGCTGGTGGTGCTCAGAAAGGCCAGGTTCATTACTACGGAGTCGGCGCGGAGCGTGGTGCCGGCCGGTGCGGTAGCCGTCACCTGCACGCTGAAGTAGCGGCGCAGCGTGCTGCCAGTACCCCCAGCAGTGGTCGACCAGCCGCCGCCATCGGCTGAGGGGGCGAAGGCCATGCCGTACAGCGAGCTAAAGGGCTTGGGTGGCGCGGCTGCCGTGCCGTTTGAGAGCACAAACTTGCGCAGCGTGACGCTGCTGGCTGCCATGGTGCTTGGCGAGCGGAGCGCTGCGCTATCCTGAGCATTGGCCTTCAGCGACCAGAATTTGAACACCGGCGTGGTTTGAGCCGCTGCTTGTTGCGTCAGGCCAAGGCCGCCAGCCAGGAGTAAGGCAGGGAGTAAAAGATTTTTCATATTGAATGAGCAGGTGAAAATGAAAGGATACAAAAGCAAAGTACAAGCCGCCTTCAATTCGAGCTGAAAATACGGTTTTTGTTGATGCAAGCTGGTTACTTATAAGGTAAAACACAAGCAACCGGCTGCCTTTAGTTGCGCAATCGTTGCCGGGAACGTTATCAACCCACGACGGCGAAGGAAGGCCGACCGGCTTTAAACCAAGTTGCGGTTGGACTAGGCGGTTTTTACTCGCTGGAATTGGCCGATGCGAGAACGTTCCCGGCAACGATTGCGCAAAAAAAAGCGCTTGAGCGGGTGAGAACAGGGGAGTAGCGGTCGGGAAGGGGCCTAATATTGTATAGGGCGATACTGCCCGCGGGGCCTGTTTTGGGCCCATGTCACTCTTTCCTTTGCTCCGATGAAATCAACTTTGGTCGCGCTGCTGGCCGGGCTGGGCACCTGCCTCACGGCAGCCTTTCGCCCGGCCGATGCCCCGAAAACGCAGATTTTCCTGGTCGGCGATTCCACCATGGCCGATAAGGCCGACCTCAGCAAGCCCGAGCGCGGCTGGGGCATGGAATTCGGCCAGTATTTCGACGGCGGCGTGGTTATCCGCAACACCGCCATGAACGGCCGCAGCACCAAAAGCTTCCTGCGCGAAGGCCGCTGGGCCAAAGTGGTACAGGACCTCAAGCCCGGCGACTGGGTGTTCATCCAGTTCGGCCACAACGACGAGAAGGTGGAGGACAGCACTCGCTCGGCTCCGGCCCAGACGCTGTACCGCCAGCTCCTCACCAAATTTGTGCAGGAGGCCAAAGCCAAAGGCGCGAACCCGGTACTGCTCACGCCGGTGGGCCGCCGCTACTTCGACGATGCCGGCAAGCGCAAGGACGACCACGGCGAATACCCCGGCGTGGTGCGCGAAGTAGCCAAAACCCAGAAAGTGCCGCTCATTGACCTGCACGAAAAAAGCTGGGCCATGTACTCGGCCATGGGCGAAACCGGCACCCGCCCGCTGTTCTGGAGCTACCAGAATGGCTACTACCAGCCCAACCCCGTGCCGCCCGCCAAGAACGATAACACCCATTTTTCGGAGTACGGCGCCACCCGTGTGGCCCAGATTGTGGCCGAAGACGTGCAAACGCAGCACCTCGCATTGGCCAGCCACCTCGCCCACACTCCGTTCGATGGCAAGCTGGCCGCCGACCTGCCCGTGGTGCTGCAAACTGCCTTTAAAAAGGATACTTTCAACCTGACTAAATACGGCGCGGTGGCCGACGGCCAGACCCTGAATACCGAAGCATTCCGCAAGGCCATTGACGCCTGCGCCGTGGGCGGTGGCACCGTGCTGGTGCCGCGTGGTCTGTGGCTCACCGGCCCCATCGTGTTGAAAAGCAATGTGAACCTGCACCTGGCCACCGGCGCGCTCGTACAGTTCACGGCCGACCGCAGCCAGTACCCGCTCATCAAAACCACCTGGGAAGGGGAGGAGGCCATCCGCAGCCAGGCCCCGATTTCGGGCGTGGACCTGACCAATATTGCCGTCACCGGCAACGGCACGTTTGACGGCGCGGGCGATGCCTGGCGGCCCGTGAAAAAGAACAAGCTCAACGAGAGCCAGTGGCAAAAGCTGGTGGCCTCGGGCGGCGTGCTCAATGACAAGAAGGACTACTGGTACCCCTCGGCCGCTTCGCTGAAAGGCAATATGCTGGCGGCGGCCGGGACCCCGCGCAAGAGCCTGAATCCGGCTGATTTTGATGATATCCGGGATTTCCTGCGGCCCAACATGCTCAGCCTCACGCGCTGCAAGCAGGTGCTGCTGGAGAGTTTCACCATTCAGAACTCGCCGGCTTGGACTATCCACCCGCTGCTGTGCGAAGACATCACCGTGCGCAACGTGACGGCCCGCAACCCCTGGTACGGCCAGAACACCGACGCTATTGACCTCGAATCCTGCCGCAACGGCCTGGTGGAAGGCTGCACGTTTGATGTGGGCGACGACGGCCTGTGCATCAAATCGGGCCGCGACGAGGAAGGCCGTAAGCGCGGCGTGCCCACCGAAAACTTCATCATTCGCGACTGCAAGGTGTACCATGCCCACGGCGGCTTCGTGATTGGCTCCGAGATGTCGGGCGGCGTGCGCAACATGTACGTGAGCAACTGCACCTTCATCGGCACCGACGTGGGCCTGCGCTTCAAAACGGCTCGGGGCCGCGGCGGCGTGGTCGAGAACATCTTCGTGGACGGCGTGGACATGACCGACATTGCCGGCGAGGCCGTGCTGTTCGATATGTACTACGCGGCCAAAGACCCCGTGCCGCTGGCCGGTGAAAGCACCGCGCCGCCCGTCATCGCCGCCAAGCCGCTGAACGAAGGCACGCCGCAGTTCAAAAATTTCCGCATTCGCAACATCACCTGCAAGGGCGCCACCACGGGCATTCTGGTGCGCGGCCTGCCCGAGATGAGCATCAAGGACATCAGCATTGAAAACGCGGTGCTGGAAAGCAAAAAAGGCCTGCTGTGCCAGGAAGCTGAGAACATTCGCCTGAAAAACGTGACGCTGCTCTCCACCGAAACCTCGCCTGTGATGGAAGTGCAGAACAGCCGCAACATCACCCTCGACGGCATCCGCTACGCCAACGGTGCGGAGCTGCTCCTGCGCGTGACCGGCGACCGCAGCAAGGATATTCGCCTGGTGAATACCAACACCAAGCTGGCGAAAAAGGACGTGCAACTGGGCGACAAAGTGGCCAAGAAAACGGTCAGTGTCGCGCAGCGGTAATTATTTCCCGCAGTGTGCGCAGTGATAAAAATGCAGTGTTCCGCAGTGGACGGTTGAACGACACTGCGAACCACTGCATTTTTATCACTGCGCACACTGCGGGAAAGCTTATTTGACATAAAATCAAAATGATGAAAAAGATTCTTCTGCCACTGCTGGCGCTGTTAGCTGAAACCGCCACCGCCCAAACGGCGCGGCCGGCCGCCTACTCCCAGCGCATGGCCGATGCCTTCATGACCTGGCACCCCGATTCGATGGTCATCGGCAAGAACAAAATGGCCGGCTGGGGCTACGAGCAGGGCTTGATGATGTACGCCATGGAGCGCATCTGGGAGCGCACCGGCGACGCCAAATACTTCAGCTACATCAAGAAAAACCTCGACTACTCGGTGCAGGCCGATGGTAGCATCATCCGGTACAAGCAGGAGGATTTCAACCTCGATAACATGGCCACCGGCCGCGCCTTGCTGCTGCTGAGCCAGATGTCGGTGCCCGGTAATGAGAAGTACATCAAGGCGGTGCAGTACCTGCGCAAGCAGCTCGACGGCCAGCCGCGCACTAAGGAAGGCGGCTTCTGGCACAAGAAAATCTACACCAACCAGATGTGGCTCGATGGCCTGTACATGGCCGAGCCGTTCTACGCCAACTACAGCCAGGTTTTCAACCAAGCCGCCGGCTTTGATGACGTGGCCAAGCAGTTTGCCCTCATCGAAAAGCATTTGGTGGACCCCAAAACCGGCTTGCTCTACCACGGCTACGACGAAAGCAAGGAGCAAGCCTGGGCCAATAAAACCACCGGCCAGAGCCCCAACTTCTGGGACCGCGGCATTGGCTGGTACGGCATGGCGCTGGTCGACGTGCTCGACTATTTCCCCGCCAACCACCCGCAGCGGCCCATGCTCATCAAGGCCCTGCAACGCTTGGCCCCCGCGCTGGCCAAGTACCAGGACCCCAAAACCGGCACCTGGAGCCTCGTGATGGGCCAGGAAGGCCGCAAGGGCAACTACGCCGAAGCCTCCGGCAGCAGCATGTTCGTCTACGCGCTGGCTAAGGGCGTGCGGCTGGGCTACCTCGATAAAAAATACGCCGAAGTGGCTAAGAAGGGCTACGACGGCCTGCTGAAAACCTTCGTGGAAACCGAGCCCAGCGGCGCGCTGGCTTTCAACGGTACGGTGAGCGTGGGCGGGCTGGGCGGCAAGCCCTACCGCGACGGTTCGTTTGAATACTACCTCACCGAGCCGCTGCGCAAGAACGATTTGAAGGGCGTCGGCCCCTTCATTCTGGCCAGCACGGAGATGGAAATTGCGGCCGAAGACAAGCTCGGCCAGGGCAAAACCGTGGGCCTGGACTATTACTTCAACCACGAGATGCGCAAAAGCCCCGTGACGGGCGAGCAGGAGCAGTGGCACTACACCTGGGAGGAGCGCACCCACGGCGGCTTTTGGCTGTGGGGCAACCAGTTCCGCGAGCTGGGCGCTAAGACGGTAGCTGTGCCCGCGGCTCCTACCGCCGCCAGCCTCAAGCCCCTGAGCGTGTACATCATCGTCGACCCGGACTCGCGCAAGGAGTCGCCGAAGCCCAACTACGTGCAGCCCGCCGACAGCAAGGCCATCACTGAATGGGTGAAAGGCGGCGGCACCCTCGTGCTCCTCGCCAACGACACCGCCAACTGCGAAATCAAGCACTTCAACGAGCTGGCCAAAAACTTCGGCGTGCAGTTCACCAACCAGAGCGTGAACATGGTGCAGGGCTCGCAGTTCGAACAGGGCAAAGTGGATTTGACCTCCGGCAAAGCCGTGTTCAAAAATGCCACTGCGGCCTACGTCAAGGAGCTTTCGGTGCTGTCGGTGGCGGCCCCGGCCCAGCCGCTGGTCACCAACAACGGCAAGGTCATCATGGCCACGGCCCGCTTGGGCAAGGGCAAAGTCTTCGTCCTCGGCGACCCGTGGCTGTACAACGAGTACACCGACGGCCGCAAAATCCCGGCTTCATTCGAGAATTTCCAGGCCGGAAAGAACTTGGCCACCTGGTTGCTGGGCAAGTAAGCAGATTACCACCTAGTTAAATACCAACAAAAAAGACTGGGCCTGCCCGGTCTTTTTTGTTGAGTGCCCCACCGGCACCGATAGCCGCACGCACCGTGGCAAAACGCAACCTGTAAATACTTTACACAACCGATTGTGTAGCCTTGGCGCTGCTCCTAGGCATTTATTTGAGAAAATACTTTCAGAAGCGGTTTTTTTGCCGGAACATTACTTTACCATAGCCTCGCCACGCTGCGCCCGCCGGTGCGGGTAGTCGCGCTGCTGCAAATTTCCAGTCCTCGTTCAATGAACCAGCTCGCTACGATTGATTACATCGTTTTCTTCGTCTACTTCATCATCGTATCCAGCTACGGCATCTGGATTTATCGGCGCAAAACCGGCCACGACGGCACCATCGAAGGCGATTCCAAGGACTACTTCCTTGCCGAAGGTTCGCTGACGTGGTGGGCCATCGGCTCCTCACTCATCGCCTCCAACATCTCGGCCGAGCAGTTTGTGGGTATGTCGGGCTCAGGCTTCAAGATGGGCCTCGCTATCGCCACTTATGAGTGGATGGCCGCCATTACGCTGGTGGTCGTGGCCGTGTTCTTCATCCCGGTTTACCTGAAGAACAACATCGCCACGATGCCCCAATTCCTGAGCCAGCGCTACAACAGCACGGTGGCCATGATTATGGCCCTCTTCTGGCTGGCGCTCTACATTGTGGTCAACCTGACCTCGATTCTCTACCTCGGGGCCATTGCCATCAGCAGCATCGCCGGCCTGAACCTCACGTTCTGTATGTACATGCTGGCCGGTTTCGCAGTCGTCATCACGCTGGGCGGCATGAAGGTGATTGGCTTCACCGACGTTATTCAGGTGTTCTTCCTGATTCTCGGCGGCTTGGCTACCACCTACTTGGCCCTGAACCTGGTAGCGGAGCACTACGGCACCTCAGGCGTCCTCAACGGCTTCAACATGATGACGCAGCACGCCGGCGACCACTTCCAAATGATTTTCAAGCGCGACAACGAAAACTACATGGACTTGCCGGGCCTTACGGTTCTCATCGGGGGTATGTGGATTGTGAACCTGAATTACTGGGGCTGCAACCAATACATCACCCAGCGCGCCCTCGGAGCTGATTTGCCTACGGCCCGTGCCGGCATCCTGTTCGCCGCCTTCCTCAAATTGCTGATGCCCGTGATTGTGGTGCTGCCCGGCATTGCGGCCTACGTGCTCTACAAGCAGGACATCTTCGGCGAATTTGGCAAGGCCATGGTATCGGGCGGCGAGCTGAACCCCGACCGCGCCTACCCGGTGCTGCTCAACATCCTGCCCGTGGGCCTGAAGGGCCTGTCCTTCGCCGCCCTCACGGCCGCCGTGGTGGCCTCGCTGGCGGGCAAAGCCAACTCCATCGCCACCATTTTCACCCTCGACGTTTACAAGAAAATCATCAACCCCGAAGCCTCCGAAAAGACGCTGGTGAGCACCGGCAAAATTGCCGTGGTGGTGGCCATGATTCTGGGCGTACTCATCGCGCCGCACCTGGGCATCGACAAAAAAGGGGGGTTCCAGTACATTCAGGAGTACACGGGCTTTGTGTCGCCGGGCATTTTTGCCATGTTTATCCTGGGTTTCTTCTGGAAGAAAACGACGTCGAGCGCGGCGCTGTTTGCTACCATCGGCGGCTTCCTGCTCTCGATTTTCCTCAAGTTCCTGCCCGGCATGATGGACCTGTCGTTCCTCTCGCCGTTCGGCTTCGCCGTCAAAAATGCTGCCGGTGTCTACGAAATCCCTTTCCTCGACCGGATGGGTTTCGTGTTCCTCTTCTGCGTGATTGGGATGGTCATTATCAGCCTGTACGAAGCCAGCCGTGGTGTGAAAACCAACGGGCTGGAAGTCGACCGCAGCATGTTCAAGCCGCAGCCCAGCTTTGCTATCGGGACGGCCGTTATTCTGGTCATCCTCACCACACTGTACACCATTTACTGGTAGCCTGTCGGTGTTTCCGCAGCACACTGAAACGACAGTTGGGCTACGTTGAAATAGGTTATTGTCATATGCCCGTCGGCCCCGGCCGACGGGTTTTGTTTTGTAGCACTTATGCGAAACTTCCTTTCTCGGCTGCTGCTTGTCGTAGCATTAGCTGCTGGCTTCGGGCTTAAAGCCACTGCCCAGTCCACCCTGTCGCAGGTCTGGGTGCCCGACCTGGGCAACGGCACATACAAAAACCCGGTGCTTTACGCCGATTATTCGGACCCCGACGTGGTACGCGTCGGCACCGATTACTACCTGGTTTCATCGAGCTTCAACTGCGTGCCGGGCCTGCAAATCCTGCACTCGAAGGACTTGGTGAACTGGTCCATTATCGGGGCCGTGTTTCGGGAGCAGCCGCCGGTGGCCGAGTTCCGGCTGCCGCAGCACGGCAACGGCGTGTGGGCCCCCGCCATTCGCTACCACAACAAGCAGTTCTACATCTATTATCCTGACCCCGACCGCGGCATCTACGTGACGCGGGCCAGCAACCCCGCTGGCCCCTGGGAAACGCCCCGCCTCATCAAGGAGGCCCGGGGCTGGATTGACCCCTGCCCACTCTGGGATGAGGACGGCCAGGCCTACCTCGTGCACGCCTTCGCGGGCAGCCGCGCCGGCTTCAAAAGCATCATCGCCGTATCGCGCCTCAGCGCCGATGGGCTGAAAGTGGTGGGCGAAGATGCGCTGGTCTTTGACGGCCACGCCAAACACCCCACCATCGAAGGCCCGAAGTTTTACAAGCGCCACGGCTACTACTACATTTTTGCGCCTGGCGGCGGCGTGCCCACCGGCTGGCAAACCGTGCTACGCTCCCGCCACGTCTTCGGTCCCTACGAAGACCGGATTGTGATGGACCAGGGCAAAACCCCCACCAATGGCCCCCACCAGGGCGCCTGGGTCGACACCCCGGACGGTAAAGAAGACTGGTTTCTGCACTTCCAGGACCAGGGGGCCTACGGCCGCGTGGTGCACCTGGAGCCCATGGTTTGGAAAAACGACTGGCCCGTCATCGGCACCGATGCCGATGGCGACGGCAAGGGCCAGCCCGTGCTCACCTACCGCAAGCCCCGCGTGCCCGGCCCCGCCCAGCCGCTGGCCACGCCCGCCACTTCCGACGAGTTCAGCAGCAATATGTTGGGCCTGCAGTGGCAGTGGCACGCCAACCCCCAAATGGGCTGGGCCTACCCCAACGGCCCGCTGGGCTTCCTGCGCCTCTACGCCCAACCGCTGCCCACCGATTTCAAGAACTTCTGGCAGGTGCCCAGCCTGCTGCTGCAAAAACTGCCCGCCGAGGTGTTCACGGCCACCACCAAGCTCACCTTCACGCCGCGCACCGAGGGCGAGCGGGTTGGCCTCATCGTGATGGGGCTGGATTACGCTTACCTGGCCATCACCAACCAGGGCGGCCAGTGGCAGATTGCCCAAACCACCTGCCACGATGCCGACAAGCTCACGCTCGAAGCGGGCTCGCCACCCATCAGCCTGGTGCCGGCCGCCGGCCCCGTCTATTTGCGGGTGCAGGTGGCGGCTGGCGCGCGGTGCCAGTTCAGCTACAGTCTCGACGGTCGGGAGTTCAAACCCGTCGGAGCCAGCTTCCAGGCACGGGAAGGAAAATGGATTGGAGCTAAAATAGGATTGTTTTGTAGTCGAATAGGCAAGAACAATGATTCGGGGGCTGCTGATTTGGACTGGTGGAGAATAACCCCATAAATTAGCAGGGTCCGGAAGCGCTGACCGCGCCGGCGCTTCTTTCTCCCCAACTCCCACCCCTACCCATGCGCACACTTTTCCTCTTCTCATTGTTATTGCTGAGCTTATCTAGTTTCGCTCAAACCAAGCAATTCGTAGTAGCACAGGATGGTAGTGGCGCCTACCATACAGTTCAGGCCGCCCTCGATGCAGTGCCTAAAAACAACACCACGCCCATCACCATCTTTATCCGCAAGGGCGTTTACAAAGAGAAGCTCAATCTGGCCAAAAAACAGAACCTGGTGCGCCTGGTGGGCGAGGAAGTGAACACCACCGTGCTCACCTACGACGACTACAACGGCCGCACCCCCGCCAACGGCGAGCCCCTGGGTACATCCGAAGCGGCCAGCTTCCGGGTCTTCGGCAATGATTTTTCGGCCGCCAACCTCACCTTCGAAAATACGGCCGGCACCGTGGGCCAGGGCCCGGCCATGTGGGTGTACGGCGACAAAGCCCAGTTCGAAAACTGCCGTTTCCTGGGCTTCCGCGACACGCTGTACCCTTACGGCTACGGCAGCCGGCAGTACTACAAGAACTGCTACATCGAAGGCACCACCGATTTTATCCTGGGTTCGGCCACGGCCTGGTTTGAGGATTGCACGCTGTTTTGCAAGGCGGGCGGCACCGTCATCATGGCCCCCTCCACGCCCGACAGCATCCGCTACGGCTTCGTGCTGCAGCGCTGTAAGATTGTGGGCGAAGGCACGCCCGGCTCCCTTTTCATCGCCCGCCCCTGGAAACCCGCCGCCAAAACCGTGCTGCTCAACTGCGAGCTGAGCAACCTCATCACGCCCAAAGGCTGGGACCACTGGGGCAAGGAAAGCAACAAGCAGGACGCCTTTTTTGGCGAGTTTAAATCCATCGGCCCCGGGGCCGCGCCCAAGGCCCGCATCCTGTGGTCGCACCAACTCACGCCGCAGCAGGCCGCTTTCTACACCCGCGAAGCCGTGCTGGGCGGCTGGGTGCCAAGCGTGCCGCAATAAGCCCCTTTTAGCGGTTTTTTACCGGCATCCCCGGGAGTCTGGTTGCGTCAAAGCGGCTGGCTCCCGGGGCTTTTTCTTGCCTTGGGATTGATGAAAAACATGGATTCGATGGAAAAGCCAATGGGCTTTACGAAAGTCTGATTTCTTGTTAAAGTTCAATAAAGGGTTCCGCTCATAAGGGGTGGAGGAATCAAGCCCATTTTATTGGTTTTTCGGGTTCTGAAGCAATTTCAGACGACGGTATGGGCAGGGGAGTGGCACATGGCATCGTTCCCGGCAACGATTGCACAAAAAAATATTGTCCAACTCTTGCTTTTGGCAAAGGCTTCACCAAACCTTTAAGAAGCAGGACCGGCTCCAACTGTATTTTTGAGTGGGTCTGCGCTGCTTTATCGTCTCAACATCGTCCCTTTTATGACCGCATTTTCTTCTGCATTTAGCTTAGCCGGCAAGCGGGCCCTCGTCACGGGTTGCGACCGGGGTATCGGGCAGGCCATTGCCCTCGGTTTGGCCGAGGCGGGCGCTGATATCATCGGCGTATCCATCCACATGCCTGCCGGTGGCGAAACCGAAGTAGCTGTGCAGGCCCTGGGCCGTGAGTACCGCGGCTACCAGGCCGATTTCGGCAAGCTGGACGAGCTGCAGGGCTTTATCAAAGAAGTGCAGGCCGACTTTCCGGTTATCGACATTCTGTTTAATAACGCCGGCATTATCCGCCGCGCCCCCGCCGCCGAGCACTCCGACGAAGACTGGGACGCCGTACTGAGCATCAACCTCGATGCGCCGTTCCGGCTGGCCCGCGCCATTGGCGGCCAGATGCTGAAAAATGGCAGCGGCAAAATCGTCTTTACGGCGTCGTTGCTCACCTTCCAGGGCGGCATCAACGTGCCCAGCTACGCGGCCAGCAAAGGCGGCGTGGGCAGCCTGGTGAAAGCGCTGGCCAACGAGTGGGCCGGCCGGGGCGTGAACGTGAACGCCATTGCGCCCGGCTACGTGGCCACCGACAACACCGCCGCCTTGCGCCAGGACGAAGAGCGCAGCGCCGCCATCCTCGCACGCATTCCGGCCGGCCGCTGGGCCCTGCCCACCGACTACGCCGGCCCCGCCGTGTTCCTGGCCTCGGCCGCCTCGGACTACGTGCACGGCACCATCCTCACCGTCGACGGCGGCTGGATGGGGCGGTAAAAATCAGTTTACAGTTATCAGTGGGCAGTGAAGAACTTTGTTCGATTGCCTTCTGAAAAACTGCTAACTATTCACTGCTAACTGCTAACTGAACCATGACTCAGCGCTTTGCCATTGGCCCCCGCGAAACTGCCACGCTCAACACAAGCGGCATCCGGGAGCATTTCCTGATTTCAACCATCTTCACGGCCGGCGAAATCGAGCTGACCTACACGCACTACGACCGCATGATTGTGGGCGGCGCGCAGCCCACTGCGGCCGCGCTGACGCTGCCCTGCCCGGAATCGCTGAAGGCGAACTTCTTCCTGGAGCGCCGCGAGCTGGGCGCCCTCAACGTGGGCGGAGCCGGCACCGTGACGGTAGACGGCACCGTGTACGAGTTGGGCAACCAGGACTGCCTCTACGTGGGTATGGGCAGCAAGGAAGTAGCCTTCGCCAGCGCCGACGCGGCCAATCCAGCCAAGTTTTACCTGCTTTCGGCCCCGGCCCACGCGGTGCACCCCACCGCCCGCCGCACGCAGGCCGAAGCCACACCGGTGCAAATGGGCGCGATGGAAACGGCCAACGAGCGCACCATCTATAAATACATCTACCAGGAAGGCATCCAGAGCTGCCAGCTGGTGATGGGCCTGACGCAGCTCAAAGCCGGCTCGGTGTGGAACACCATGCCCTCGCACACCCACGACCGGCGCATGGAGGCTTACCTCTACTTCAACATGCCCCAAGGCCAGCGCGTGCTGCATCTGCTGGGCGAGCCCACCGAAACCCGCCCCCTGTGGGTGAGCAACGAGCAGGCCATTCTCTCGCCGCCGTGGTCCATCCACACCGGCTGCGGCACCAGCAACTACGCCTTCATCTGGGGCATGGCCGGCGAGAACCGCGAATACACCGACATGGACGCCGTGCCCCTCGACACGCTGCGCTAACCAACTGATTAATAAAAAACTCCCACCCAAATTTTTTATCTGATGAAAAAACATCTTCTCCTGCTCTGGCTGCTGCTCCTGGGGAGCATCGGGCTGGCAGCGGCGCAAAGCCGCCAGGTTCAGGGCGTTGTGAAAGCGGCCGACGGGGAAACCCTGCCGGGCGTGACGGTGCTGGTAGAAGGCACCACCAACGGTGCTTCGACGGGCATCAACGGCGAGTACAGCATCACGCTGCCCGCCGGGAGCAGTGGTGCCAAGCTGCGCTTCAGCTACGTGGGCTACGTGTCGAAAGAAGTGACCGTGGGCGACCAGTCGACCATCAACGTGTCGCTGGCTTCGGACAGCAAGCAGCTGGAAGATGTGGTGGTGATTGGCTACCAGGCCGTGCAGCGGCGCGACGTGACCGGCTCGGTGTCGTCCGTCAGCGCCCAGCAGATTAAGGATATTCCGGTAAACTCGGCCGCGGAGGCCCTGGCCGGCCGCCTCGCCGGGGTGCAGCTCACTTCTTCGGAAGGCTCGCCCGGCGCCAACGTGGTGGTGCGCGTGCGGGGCGGTGGCTCCGTGACCCAGGACAACTCGCCGCTGTACGTGGTGGACGGGGTGCAGGTAGAAAACGCCCTGGCCGTGATTGCGCCGCAGGACATTCAGTCGGTTGACGTGCTAAAGGATGCTTCGGCCACCGCCATCTACGGTGCGCGCGGTGCCAACGGCGTGGTTATCATTACCACCAAAGCCGGCCGCGAAGGCAAGACGGTGGTGAGCTACAACGGCTTCGTGGGCGTGCGCGCCCTAGCCAAGAAGCTGGACGTGATGAACCCCAGCCAGTTTGTGGATTATCAGTTTGAGCGGGCTACTTCGCTGGGCGCAACGGGGCTGTCGGCGTTCAAGTCGCGGTTTGGCACCACGCGCTTCCGCAGCGATACGCTGCAAAACCTGCGCAACATGCCCAACATCGACTGGCAGAACCAGGTATTCGGCCGCAAGGCGCTGATGCAGACGCATAACATCTCGGTGGCCGGTGGTACCAAAGGCACTACCTATTCGCTGAGCCTGACCAATAACCAGGAGGACGGCATTCAGGTGAGCTCGGGCTACGTGCGCAACCTGCTGAACTTCCGCTTCGACACCAAGGCGTCGGAGAAATTCCGCTTGGGCTTCAACGTGCGCTACAACGACCAGGTGATTGAGGGCGCGGGCACTTCGACCAACGGCACTACGCCTACGGGCGTTTCTACGTCGTCCATCAACACCCGCTTGCGCAACACGGTGCTGTACGCGCCGCTGAACTTGCCCAACCTGAGCTCGTCGGACCCCAATGCGTTCGACGAAGACTTCGTGACCAATAGCAACTTGGTGAATCCGCTGGTGGCCATCGACAACGACTACCGCCGCAACCGCCGCAAGGTGCTGAACCTGGCCGGCAACGCCAGCTTTATCATCATCAAAAACCTGACTTTCCGCTCCACGGGCGGCATCGACATCACGAATTCGAGCCTCGAATCTTTCTACGGCCCGTACTCGCCCACGCTGCGCCAGCCCGCCGGCAACTTCAACCTGCAGCCCTTTGCCAACGTGGCAACCGGCATGACCACGAGCATCAACAACTCGAACGTGCTGAGCTACAACTTCAAGACCGGCAAGCACAGCATTGATGCTTTGGTAGGCCAGGAAGTGTACCAGCAGTTGACGACTTCCCAGAACATCCAGACCAAGTACCTGCCCAAGGAGATTACCCCCGAGCAGGCCATTGCCAACATTAACCAAGGCGTACTGCCCGCCGGCGGCACGTTTGCCCAGCCCGCGCCGACCACGGACCGCGACGAATACCGTCTGCTGTCGGGCTTTGGCCGTCTGAACTACAATTTTGACGAAAAGTACCTAGTAACAGCTACGCTGCGCGCCGACGGCTCCTCCAAGTTTGGGGCAAACAACCGGGTGGGCTACTTCCCGGCCGCTTCGGTGGCCTGGCGCATCTCGCGCGAAGCCTTCATGAAGGATATCAGCCAGGTTTCGGACCTGAAGCTGCGCCTCAGCTACGGCGAGGCCGGCAACAACCGCATCCAGAATTTCCTGTACTCGCAGCTTTACCAGACCGGCAACAGCCAGTACGCGTTCAACGACATCTCCTACAACGGGGCCGCCTCGACCCGCCTGCCCAACCCCAACCTGAAGTGGGAATCCACTACTTCGCGCAACTTGGGCGTGGATTTGGCCATGTTCAATAACCGCGTGCAGCTGACGGCTGACGTGTACTACAACACCACCCACGACCTGCTGGTGGACGTGCCCATCTCCTCGGTTTCGGGCTACACTTCCCAAACCCGCAACATCGGTTCGACCACCAACCGCGGCGTTGAATTGCAGCTCTCGGGCAACATCATTCAGACCCCGGATTTCACGTGGTCGGCCAACGCCAATGCCGCCATGAACCGCGGCCGGATTGAGAGCCTGGGGGCGGCCCAGAGCATCATTTCCAGCTCAGGCTGGGCCAGCAGCGACATTTCTTCGGACTTTTTCACCCAGGTGGGCAGCCCCGTGGGCCAGATGTACGGCTATGTGGTTGACTACGGCACTGACAACGGCAAGAACGGCAAAGGCTTCCTGACCGCCGACGACTTCACCGGCTACAATGCCAGCACTGGTCGCTGGACGCCCAAGCCCGGCCTGGTAGACGATGCCAGCACGACCGGCAACAACCTCGCTCCCGGTACCATCCGCCTGCAGGACCTGAACGGCGACGGCGTTATCACCGAAGCCGACCGCACGGTTATCGGCAATGCCAACCCCAAGCTGGTGGGCGGCCTGAACCAGCAGTTCACCTACAAGAACTTCGATGCCAGCGTGTTCCTGAATTTCGTGTACGGAAACCAGGTGTACAACGCCAACAAGATTGAGTTTACGACGGCCCGCTACGCTTACGCCAACCTGCTCTCGACGATGAACGGCCGCTTCCGCACCATCGATGACAACGGAGTGGCCATCACCGATATGGATGCCTCGCGCAACCTGAACCAGAACGCCAGCATCTGGACGCCCACGCGCAAAAACTTCGTGAGCTCCTGGGCCATCGAGGATGGCTCGTTCCTGCGCGTCAACAACATCACCCTGGGCTACACCATGCCCAAAGCGCTGATTTCGCGCGCCAAGCTCACGCAGCTCCGCTTCTACGTGACACTCAACAACCTGTACGTCTTCACAAAGTACTCGGGCTACGACCCCGAGGCCAACACCCGCCAGGGTGCTACCAGCCCGCTCACGCCGGGTGTCGACTACGCCGCCTATCCCCGTAGCCGGGGCTTCCTGTTCGGCGTCAACCTCTCCCTCTAATCATACATAATCCGCCCACCGGTTATCCATATGAAAATTTCCATTCTTCGCTCTGCCATTGCCCTGACGATGGTGTGCAGCACGGCCGGCCTATGGTCTTGCAAAGACTACCTCGAAGTCGACCCCGTGGCGTACAACACCACGGAGGCCACGTTTGGCTCGCTCAGCGGGGCCACCGGCGCCGTCACGGGCGTATACGACCTGCTCTCGGGCGATGACACCTACGGCAAGACCGTGGCGCTGTATTATCCTTACGATACCGATGAGCTTATCGGACAAGCCGGCGCCAGCCAGGCCGGCCGTCGGGCCATTGGCCGCTACGCCGAAACTTCGACCGACGCTGAAGTGGAAAACGGTTGGAATGCGCTCTACAAGGGCGTGGAGCGGGCCAACATCTGCATCAAGTACATCCCGCAGATGCCGCAATACACCAGCGGCACCGACTCAGCCGCCCTGCACCACCTGCACGGCGAGGTGCTGGCCCTGCGGGCCCAGTTCATGCACGAGCTGATTCGGAACTGGGGCGACGTGCCGGCTCCGCGCGAGCCTTCCATCGTGGGCAAGGAATTTCCGAACGAAGACCGCAACGCCACCTACGACAAGCTCCTCGAAGACCTGAAACAGGCTAGCAAGCTGGTACTGTGGCGCTCGGCCGGTACGCCGGAGCGGGAGCGATTTACCCGCGGCGGCGTGATGGCCCTGCGCGCCCGCCTGGCCCTGGCCCGCGGCGGCTACTACCCCAAAGGCGACCACGAAAACGAGCGCGCCGCCGACTACCGTACTTACCTGCAGCTGGCGCACGACATCTGCCAGGAGCTGATGGATGCCAAGCACGTTGGCGAGCACAGCCTCAATCCCAGCTACTCGGATATTTTTCTCAGCATCAACCACCTGCAGGCCGACGCCACGCACGAGCTGATGCTGGAAGTGGCCCACGGCACCGGCACCTCGAGCGCAGCTTCGGACAGCAAGCTGGGCTACTACAACGGCCCCCTGCTGAGCTCGCCTACCTACGGCACGTCCAGCGGCGCCATCACCATCACGCCGCCTTACTTCTACGCGTTCGACTCGACCGACCTGCGTCGCGACATCACCCTCACGGCCTACTCGCGCATCACGGCCACGGGCGGCCCCAGCGACTCCAAAATTGGCGTGCCGCTGAACAAGGTCACCGACGGTAAGTTTCGCCGCGATTGGCACAGCCCGCCCGTGCCCGGTGGGGGTAACTACCTGGGCTACAACTGGCCGCTCATTCGCTTCTCGGATGTGGTGCTGATGTTTGCCGAAACGGAAAACGAGCTGAATGGCCCCACCACGGCCGCCGTCAACGCCCTGATGAGCGTGCGCCGCCGGGGCTTTGGAGGCAATGCCGCTAATGCCGCCCGCAACCTGAATTTGAGCACGGCTACGGCCTTCCGCACCGCGCTTCAGAACGAGCGGCTGGTGGAATTCGGCGGCGAGGGCATCCGCAAGTACGACCTGCTGCGCTGGGGCCTGCTGGGCACCAAAATCATCGAAGCCCGGAACAACATTAACAAAATGGCCAATGGCCTGTCCATTCCGACCATTTACGGCGACCTGCTGCCGCCCACGGGCATGTACTACAAAACGGTGAGCGGCGAGGTGCAGTGGGCCAACTCATTCTACCGGCCCGCGCCGGCCACCGCGCCCACCGGCACCACCCGCGTGAACTGGGCCGTGAGCACCGCCATGACGGCCCTCGGCGTGAGCGGACCGGCCGGTACCGGCCTGGCTGCCGAATACGTGCCCGGCAAAGGCAAAGAGCTGCTGCCCATTCCGCAGAAAGCCATCGACGCGACCCCCAGCCTGCGCCAAAACTTCGGCTACTAGCCGGTGGCCGCCGGACGGGTTTCCCGAACACGATAACCACAATTGATTACCGGGGCTGCGGTCCCACATTCTAACGCATGATGACGCTGCAAATACTGCTCCTGCTGGCGGGGCTGGGCAAGGTGGGACTTGGAACTACGCCGACCCAACAGGAAGCGGTAGCCACGGGCGGTTCGGAGCATTTCCGGGCCGTCCAGGCAGCGCCGGCGCAGGCCGTGGTGCAGGACACCATTGCCGAAAAAATGCTGGTGTTTCAGCGGTCGGTGGGCGGCTGGCCCAAAGCCGTAGGCACCCACAAAGTGGACTATGCGCACCCGCTGAGTGCCTTCGAACGGGCCAGTACCATCCAGGACAAGGACCGCAACGATGCCACCATCGACAACAACGCCACGACCCGCGAAATCAGCTACCTGGCCGCGGCTTACCAGAAAACCAATAACCCGGCTTACCGTCAGGCGGCCGAAAATGGCATTCGCTACCTGCTGAAAATGCAGTACGCCAACGGCGGTTTCCCGCAGTATTACCCCGATTTCAGCAACTACCGCCACCAGATTACCTACAACGACAACGCCATGGTGCGGGTGCTGGAGGTGCTACGCAAAGTGGCCCGCCAGCAAGCTCCCTTCACCGGCCTCGATGCCAAGCTGGTGCCCCAGGCGGCCAAGGCCGAGGAGCGCGGCATCAGCTGCATTTTGAAAACGCAGTACGTGCGCAAAGGTCAGCCCACGGCCTGGTGCGCCCAGTACGACGAGAAAACCCTGCAGCCGGCCAAAGCCCGTGCCTTCGAGCTGGCCTCGCTGAGCGGCGATGAGTCGGTAGACATCGTGCGGTTTCTGATGGGCATCGAAAACCCCACGCCGGCTGTGCGCAAAGCCATCGACAGCGCCGTGGCCTGGTTCGAGAAGGTGAAAATCGATGGCTATGCTGTGCAAGAGGTCACGCTGCCATCGTCCAAGAAAGTGCTCGACCGCGTCATTGTGCCCACGCCGGGCGCGGTGCTGTGGGCCCGCTTCTATGAGCTTGATACCGACCGGCCCATCTACGTGGGCCGCGACAGCCAGGTGCACTACCAGCTCACTGAAATTGAAAACGAGCGCCGCGCCGGCTACCTGTACGCTGGGGTTTGGCCCGAAAAATTATTAAAAAAAGACTATCCGGCCTGGCAGAAGCGGGTGAGTACGGGAGGGCGCTAGCCACCCCGAATTCTAGCTTCGTTCAGTCACCAATTCTATTTTCAGCCCCATTCACATGGACACGCTCACCCAACAACTGGCCCTGGCCACTCCTCATACTTCGGCCGCCGTGTCCTGGCCCACCCCGGCGCTGTTTGCGCTGCCCGAAAAAGTGCTGCAGTTCGGCACCGGCGTGCTGCTGCGCGGCCTGCCCGATTTCATGATTGACGAGGCCAACCGCCAAGGCGTGTTCAACGGCCGCATTGTGGTAGTGAAAAGCACCGACGGCGGCGACGCCACTGCTTTCGAGCGCCAGAACAACCTGTACACGGTATGCGTGCGCGGCGTGGACGACGGCCGGCCCGTGGAAGAAAACGTGGTGTGCGCCAGCATCAGCCGCGTGCTCTCGGCCAAAAGCCAGTGGGCCGAGGTACTGAAATTCGCCGCCAGCCCCGACCTGCAGGTGGTGATTTCAAACACCACCGAAGTGGGCATTCAGCTGGTGAACGAAGACATTCACCTCACGCCGCCCACGTCTTTCCCGGGCAAGCTGCTGGCCGTGCTGTATGCGCGTTTCGAGGCTTTCAAAGGCGATGTGAACCGCGGCCTGGTCATCGTGCCCACCGAATTGATTCCCGACAACGGCCGTAAGCTCGAGGCCATTGTTCTGGAGCTGGCCCACCGCAACGACCTCGGCAGCGCCTTCATCGACTGGCTCGAAGCGGCCAACGATTTCTGCAATACGCTGGTCGACCGCATCGTGCCCGGCCGCCCCGAGCCCACCGCCTACGAAGCCATGCAGGCCGAACTCGGCTACAAAGACGACCTGCTGACCATGGCCGAGGCCTATTCGCTCTGGGCCATCGAAGGCGGCGAGCGGGTGCGGGAGGTACTATCGTTCCACACGGCGGCCGGCGTGGTCATTCGGCCCGATATCACGCTGTTCCGCGAGTTGAAGCTGCGCTTGCTCAACGGCACGCACACGCTCAGCTACGCGCTGGCCCACCTGGCCGGTTGCACCACGGTGCGCGAGTCGTTGGAAAACGAAGACCTGGCGCGCTTCATTCACAACCTGATGCTGGCAGATTTGCTGCCCGGCATCCCCGTTTCGGTGGATGAAAAAGTGGGCCAGCGCTTCGGCATGCAGGTCCTCGACCGCTTCCGCAACCCCTACCTGGAGCACCGCTGGCTGGCCATCGCCATGCAGGGCACCGCCAAGATGCAGATGCGCAACGTGCCCACGCTGCTGCACTACTACCAGCAGCACCGCGCCGTGCCGCATTACGTGGCGCTGGGTTTCGCGGCCTACCTGTTGTTCATGCGCAACACTGCCACCGGCGCCAGCACCGGCCAGGGCGAAGCCAACGGCCAGCCCTATACCATTCAGGACGACCGCGCCGGCTACTTTGCCGAACTGTGGGCCAAGTCCTCGCCCGCGGAGTTGACCGCTGCTGCATTGAGCAATACCGCCCTTTGGGGCCACGACCTTACCCGCTTGCCCGGCTTCGCCGATAAGGTAAGCCATTACCTGACGCAGCTGTTGGAAGAAGGCGCACCGGCCACGCTGGCCGCGTTTTTCACTAAGAAAGCAGCGGTTGTTAATTCCTGATTGAGCTGAAGAAAAACGTGATGCTGAGTGAGTGAGCCCCAGTGTCTCTGCTCTGAGATTACCTCCTTCGCTGCAACGAAGCGGCAGAGATGCTGCGGCCGCGCTTGGCCTCACGAGTTTTCGATAATTACCCGTTGATATGAAACACCAGGTTGCCCGCATTCACCCCGCCGATAACGTGCTGGTCGCCCTCGTCGACCTGCCCATCGGCACCGAAGTGCCGTGGGAAAACGGCTTTATGACCACCGCTGAGGCCATTCCGGCCAAGCACAAACTCGCGCCCCTGGGCCTAACGGCCGGCCAGCCCGTGACCATGTACGGCGTGCTCGTGGGCACCGCCCGCGAGGCCATCCGCCCCGGCGGCCGCCTCACGACTGCTAACATTCAGCACGCCACCAACAGCTACGACGAGCACGCCCACCAGCGCGCCGCTTGGACCGCGCCCGACGTAACCGCCTGGCAGGACCGCACCTTCCAGGGCTACCACCGCGCCGATGGCCGCGTGGGCACCGCCAACTACTGGCTGGTTATCCCGCTGGTGTTCTGCGAAAACCGCAACATCCAGGTGTTGCAGGATGCCCTGATTACCGACCTCGGCTACGGCCGCCGCAAAAGCTACCAGCCCGAAACCCGCAAGCTGGTAGAGCTGATGCAGGCCGGTAAATCGGTAGAAGAAATTCTGAGCGCCGACCTCGAAGCCGGCGAAAATACCGCCCGCAGCGCCCGCCCGTTCCCGAATGTGGACGGCATCCGCTTCCTCTCGCATGAGGGCGGCTGCGGCGGCATCCGCCAAGATGCCCAGACGCTGTGCGGCTTGCTGGCCGGCTACATCACGCACCCCAACGTGGCCGGTGCCACCGTGCTCAGCCTCGGCTGCCAGAACGCGCAGGCCAGCATGCTGCAGGATGAAATCGCGAAGCGCGACCCCAATTTCAGCAAGCCGCTCTACATCCTCGACCAGCAGAAGCTCGGCACTGAGGAAACCCTCATCAGCACCGCGCTACGTCAAACGTTCGCGGGTCTGATGATTGCCAACCAGGCCCGCCGCGAGCCCGCACCATTGAAAGCCCTGAACATCGGGCTGGAATGCGGCGGCTCCGACGGCTTCTCCGGCATTTCGGCCAACCCGGCCCTGGGCCACGTTTCCGACATGCTGGTGGCTCTGGGTGGCTCGGTCATCCTGGCCGAATTCCCGGAGCTGTGCGGCGTGGAACAGGAGCTGGTAGACCGCAGCGTGAACCAGGAAACCGCCGAGCGTTTCAGCAGCCTGATGAAGGCTTATGGCGACTCGGCCGTGGCCGTCGGCTCGGGTTTCGACATGAACCCTTCGCCTGGCAACATTCGCGACGGTTTGATTACCGATGCGATGAAATCGGCTGGTGCGGCCCGCAAAGGCGGTTCCTCGCCCGTGGTGGCCGTGCTCGACTACCCTGAACTGGTGACTAAGCCGGGCTTGAACCTGCTCTGCACGCCCGGCAATGATGTGGAATCGACCACGGCTGAAGTAGGGTCGGGGGCGAACATCGTTCTCTTCACCACTGGCCTCGGCACGCCGACTGGTAACCCCATCGCGCCGGTTATCAAGGTGTCCAGCAACACGGCCCTGGCCCGCCGCATGCCCGATATCATCGACGTGAACACGGGTACTGTGATTGACGGCGAGGAAACCATCGAACAGGCCGGCGAGCGCATTCTCGACTACGTCATCCGCGTGGCTAGTGGGGAGGAAGTGGCCGCCGTGCGCCACGACCAGACCGATTTTATTCCGTGGAAACGCGGCGTTTCGTTGTAGTCCGCCAAAGAATCTACGCAACCGTTTTCGCTAATAAATACCGGAATCAGGACGGCCCATGAGGGCAACGCGCCCCGCCCCGGCCTACCTTCGACCCCTGAAATCATAGAATTTATCAGCGCCCCGCCGCTGCATTCCTGATTGATTATGAAGCCTTTTCTCAACGACGATTTCCTGCTCCAGACCGCCACGGCCAGCACGCTCTACCACGAGTATGCGAAGCAGATGCCCATCATCGACTACCACAACCACCTGCTGCCCGACCAGATAGCCGAGGACAAGCAGTTCGAGAACATCACCCAAATCTGGCTCTACGGCGACCACTACAAGTGGCGCGCCATGCGGGCCAACGGCGTGCCCGAACGCTACATCACCGGCGATGCTTCGGACTGGGAAAAGTTTGAGAAGTGGGCCGAAACCGTGCCCTACACGCTGCGCAACCCACTCTACCACTGGACGCATCTGGAGCTTCAGCGCTACTTCGGCATCACCGAATTGCTAAACAAGGACAGTGCCCGTCGCATCTACGACGAGTGCAACGCCAAGCTCCAGACCCCGGAGTATTCGGTGCAAAACCTGCTCAAAAAGATGCAGGTCGAAACCCTCTGCACCACCGACGACCCGGCCGATGCGCTGGAGCACCACCAGGCCATTGCCGCCGCCGGCTTCGGTGTGAACGTGTTGCCCACCTTCCGCGCCGATAAGGCCATGGCCGTGGACGATGCCCGCAGCTACAACGCCTACCTCGACAAGCTGTCTGCGGCTGCCGAAATAGAAATCAACACCTTCGCCGACCTCGAAACGGCCCTGCGCCGCCGCCACGATTTCTTCGCCAGCGTGGGTTGCCGTCTGTCGGACCACGGCCTGGAGCATATCTACGCCGCCGAATACACGGCCGAGGAGGCCAGCGCCATCTTCCTAAAAATCCGGGGTGGCAGTGAACTCACCCACGTCGAAAACCACCAGCTTAAGGCTGCTATGCTGGTTTTGCTGGCCGAGATGGACTGGGAGAAGGGCTGGACGCAGCAGTACCACATCGGCGCGTTGCGCAACAACAACTCGCGGATGCTCCGCGAGCTCGGCCCCGACACGGGCTGGGACAGCATTGGTGACTTCCCGCAGGGCCGCGCTCTGTCCACTTTCCTCGACCGGCTCGACGGCCAGGATAAGCTGGCGAAAACCATCATCTATAACCTCAATCCGGCCGATAACGACCTGATTGCAACGATGATTGGCAACTTCAACGACGGCTCGGTGGCCGGCAAGATGCAGTTCGGCTCCGGCTGGTGGTTTCTCGACCAGAAAGACGGCATGGAGAAGCAGCTCAACGCGCTGAGCAATATGGGCCTGCTGCCGCGCTTCGTGGGCATGCTCACGGATTCGCGCAGCTTCTTGTCGTACCCGCGCCACGAGTATTTCCGCCGCGTGCTCTGCAACCTGCTCGGCAACGACGTGGAAAACGGCGAGCTGCCGGCCGATATGGAGTTGCTGGGCCGCACCGTGCAGAACATCTGCTACGGCAATGCCAAGGAGTATTTCGGCTTCGGCAAAGTGGTGGAAGCCGCTGCCGTGACTGCTTAGGCGAACGGTGCAGAGACGCGACACTTCGCGTCTCGTCGTTAGAAAAACTAAAACTGCGCCTTATCGCGCAGCACAAACAGCATCAGCAACGAGGAGACGCGAAGTGTCGCGTCTCTACATCGTTCAAAACCACCCCCAGAATGAAGCAAGTTGTCACGTTCGGCGAAATCATGATGCGGCTCTCGCCGCCGCTGAATTACCGGTTCGCGCAAACCCAGAACCTCGAAATCACCTACGGTGGCGGTGACGCCAATGTAGGCGCTTCGCTGGCCGGGTTGGGCGTGCCCGCCGCCCACGTCACCTGCTTCCCGGCCAATGATTTCGGCCACGCCGCCGCCCAGCAGTTCCGCGCCCTGGGCGTGAACATGGACGCCACCGTGTACGAAGGCGACCGTCTCGGCCTGTATTTTCTGGAAGTGGGGGCGGGGATGCGCCCCAGCAAAGTGGTGTACGACCGCGCCAACTCGGCCTTCGCCCACCTCGACCCGGCCAAATTCAACTGGGATGAAATCCTGAAAGATGCCGGCTGGCTGCACTGGACGGGCATCACGCCCGCCATTTCGGCCAGCACGGCCGAAGCTACGCGCCAGGCCATTGCCGCCGCGCGCCGCCTGGGCATCACCGTCTCGGCCGATGTGAACTACCGCCGCAACCTCTGGCAATATGGCCAGACGGCCCAGAGCGTAATGTCGGAGCTGGTCGCGGGCTGTGATATCGTGGTTTGCTCCGAGAACGACGCCGAGGACTTGTTCGACATCGTGCCCGAGCCTGGCACCGACAACAAGTTTGTATCGGTAGCCCGGCAGGTGATGGCGTGTTTTCCGCAAATAAAGCAGGTAGTTACTACCCGCCGCAAAACCCACAGCGCCTCACACAACGGCCTGAAAGGCATTTTCTACGACGGCCAGCAGTTCCTCGAAACCGTCACCTACGACATCAACCCCATTGTCGACCGCATTGGCGGCGGCGATGCCTTCATGGCCGGCTACATCTACGGCTCACTGGCCTACAACAATCCGCAGCAGGCCCTCACCTTCGGCGTGGCGGCTTCGGCCCTCAAGCACACCATCCACGGCGACATCAACCTCGTGACCGTGGCAGAGGTTGAAGAAATCATGAAGGGCAACACCAGCGGCCGTTTGCTGCGCTAAATTCAATAACCATGCGCCATACCCCTGCCGAAACCCTTGCTACGCTGCTTCGCTACCCAGTGGTGCCGGTGTTCTACCACGCCGATGCAGCCTACACGCAGCGCATTTTGCAGGCCTGCTACACGGGCGGCATCCGCGTATTCGAGTTTGTGAACCGGGGTGAAAAAGCCCTATCGGTTTTCACCGAACTCCAGGATTTCGTGGCCCAGCGGTGCCCGGACATGATTCTGGGCATCGGTACCATCTACAAAGCCGCTGAGGCTGAGCAGTTCATTGCTGCTGGAGCTGAATTCGTGGTGCAGCCCCTGGCCACCGCCGAGGTAGCCGAAGTGTGCCGCGCCCACAACATTCCGTGGCTGCCCGGCGCCATGACGCCCACCGAGATTTACAACGCCAGTGAGCTGGGCGCGGCCGTGGTGAAAATCTTCCCCGGCAATCTCGTCGGCCCTGATTACGTGAGGGCCCTGCGCGGCCCCATGCCCCACACCAAGCTCATGGTGACCGGCGGCGTGGAGCCCACCGAGGCCAGCCTCAGCGCCTGGTTTGGCGCGGGCGTGAATGCCGTGGGCATGGGCTCGCAACTCTTCAAAAATGCCGACGATACCGCCGCCTTGGCCGCCAGCATTGGTAAGGTCATGCAGGTGGTCGAAACCCTGAAAAAGTAGTGCCTGACGGTGCGCAAAGCGCGCCATTGGGTTGATTCCGAGTAGTGCCCTGGTTTCAAATTCCCTAACTCGATGATGCAAACTTCCGCTCAGGCACCGCCTGATTCTCCACTAGCCACGGCCAATGCCGTCATCGGCAAATACCGCTGGACCATTTGCAGCTTGGTATTCTTCGCCACCACGATTAACTACCTCGACCGGGCGGTTATTTCCTACCTCAAGCCCGACCTGGAAAAGGCGTTTGGCTGGGGCGTGGCCGACTATGCTAATATCGAGCTGACCTTCAAAATAGCTTACGCTCTCGGCATGGCTGGCGTAGGGCGCGTCATCGACAAGCTGGGCACTAAGCTGGGCTACGCACTGGCTACTACCCTGTGGAGCATCGCCGCCATGGCGCACGCCCTGACCACAGGCACGTTCAGTTTCAGCGTGGCCCGGGGCGCATTGGGCGTAATGGAGGCCGGCAACTTTCCTTCGGCCATCAAGACGATTGCCGAGTGGTTTCCGCAGCGCGAGCGGGCGTTGGCGACGGGTATTTTCAACTCGGGGGCCAACGTGGGGGCCATTGTCGCTCCGCTCACCGTACCCTTTATCGCCGCCAACTACGGCTGGCAGTGGGCTTTTGTGATTACCGGGGCGCTGGGTTTTATCTGGTTGGTGCTGTGGATGATGGTATACGATACGCCCGCCGACAGCAAACGCCTGGGCAAAGCAGAATTCGATTACATCAACGCCGATATTCCGGCTGGCCTGCCCGCCGAGGGCGTGACGGAGGAAAAGCCGAAAGCTTCCTGGGCCACGCTGCTGGGCTACCGCCAAACCTGGGCCTTTGTGGCGGGCAAATTCCTGACCGACCCCATCTGGTGGTTCTACCTGTTCTGGTTGCCCGATTTCTTGGGCAAGCAATACGGCCTGAAAGGCACGGAGCTGGCCCTGCCCACGGCCACGGTTTACATACTGTCGAGCATCGGCAGCATCGGGGGCGGCTACCTGCCGCTGGGCTTCATCAAGCGCGGGATGCCCGCGTTTCAGGCCCGCAAAACGGCCATGCTGATTATTGCTTTCTGCGTGCTTCCCATCATCGCCGCGCAGTGGCTGGGCGGGATGAATATGTGGCTGGCGGTGCTGGTAATTGGTATTGCGGCGGCGGCCCACCAAGCCTGGAGCGCCAATATTTTCACCACTGTGTCGGACATGTTCCCGAAGCGGGCGGTGGGCTCGGTCACGGGCATTGGCGGCATGGCGGGCGGTTTGGGCGGCATCGCCCTCACGGCGCTGGTGCAGAAACGCATGTTCGTGTACTACGAAGGCATTGGCCAGATTGACAAGGCTTACTACATCATGTTCTTCATCTGCGGCGCGGCTTATCTGCTAGCTTGGGTGCTGATGTTCACGCTGGTACCGCGCATGGAGCCCATCAAGCTCGACGACGAATAACCACTCTTCCGAAACGGCGTGGCCTTCTTTATGAGCCATTGGCAGTGAATGCTGCGCCGTTTGGGCTTCCCTCTAATCTGTATTTAAGGATATGAAAACGCGGCCCTTACTGCTGGCGCTGTTGCTGGTATTGCCCTTGCTGGTCTTCGCTCAGGCTCCCAATTCCAAGAAAATGACTGCCGAAAAAGAAGTGGAAGCCCTGGAGCGTCAGCGCTTTGAGGCCCAAGTAAAAAAGGATTACGCCGTGCTCGAAAAAGTGCTGGGCGACGACCTGGTATATACTCATGGCGACGGCCACGAAAACACCAAAGCCGAGTACATCCAGAGCATCAAGGACGGCAAAAGCCAGTATGGCAAAATCGAAATTGATGCCTTAAATGTGCGCGCCTACAACGACGACAAAACGGCCGTCGTGAACGGTACCATCCGCATCACCTCGCCGCCCAAGCCTGATGGCAGCACCAGCGTGGCCCGCATCAAGTACGTGGTGGTGCAAATCAAAGACAAGAAAAAAGGCTGGCAGGTAGTGCTCTGGCAAGCCCAGAAACAAGCCTCCTAGTGAAATGTAGCGTGGACTCTGCGAATCCGCGCGTTGCCCAAGTATAATCCCTTTCGACCCGCTCAAACGCGGACTCGCAGAGTCCGCGCTACATGCCCCACCCCATGTCCCAGACCCTTACCGAAAACGCCCTTGCTACGCCCGTGGGCACTACGCTGGAGCGCTACATCATGCGCAAGCAGGCCGAGTTTCCGTACGCCACGGGCGAGTTGAGCCAGCTGCTGCGCGATATTGCCCTGGCCGGTAAAATCGTGAACCGCGAGGTAAACCGCGCCGGCCTTTCGCGCATCACCGGAGCCATGGGCGGGCAAAACGTGCAGGGCGAGGCGCAGCAAAAGCTCGATGTAGAAGCCAACATCCGCTTCATTCGCGCCCTGACCAACGGTGGCGAGGCGTGCGCCATTCTTTCGGAAGAAAACGAGGAAATCGTCGAAACCGGTAATCGCAACGGCAAATACGTGGTGGCCATCGACCCGCTCGACGGCTCGTCGAACATCGACGTGAACGTGAGCATCGGCACCATTTTCGGGATTTACCGCCGGGTATCGCGCATCGGCGGCCCGGCCCGTAAGGAGGATTTTTTGCAGGGCGGGCGGGCGCAGGTGGCGGCTGGCTACATCCTCTACGGCTCCAGCACCATGCTGGTGTACACCACCGGCCACGGCGTGACGGGCTTCACCTACGAAAACTCACTGGGCGAATTCTTCCTCTCGCACCCCGATATCAAGATTCCGCAGCACGGGCCGGTGTTCAGCTGCAACGAAGGCAACTGGTTCGACTACCCCGAGTTTGTGCGGACCTACCTCACCACCTGCAAGGAGCGCCGCCTTACGGCCCGCTACGTGGGTTCGTTGGTGGCCGATTATCACCGCAACCTCTTCACGGGTGGCATCTACCTCTACCCGCCCACCGTGGACAAGCCCGGCGGCAAGCTGCGCCTGCTCTACGAGTGCTACCCACTGGCCTTCCTCATCGAGCAGGCCGGCGGCATGGCCGTGACCGGGGCCGATGTCGTCCTCGACGTGCCGCCCACCGCCGACCTGCACCAGCGCGCGCCGCTCTTCGTGGGCTCTGCCGATTTGGTGAAGGAGCTACAGGCCGTGGCCGCCTCCTGATAACATGGCGGCGCGGGCAAAAATCGGGTTGTTGATTGGGCTGGCTGTGCTTTTCGGACGTGTGGCGCAGGCCCAGCAGCCCAGCCCCAATGTGCTCGACTGGAAAGCCCCGACCACCCTCAGCACCTACTCATACCAGCAGCTGCACGCGCAATACGCGCCCCGCGCGGCCGAGCTAGACCATGCAGCGCAGTCGCCCGCTGGCGCGGCGCAGTACCGCGACAGCGTGCGGGCGCGTTTCCGGCGGGTGCTGGGGCCGTTGCCGACGCGCACCCCGTTACGCGCCCAAGTGACGGGCAAGCTGCAGCGGCCGGGTTTTCAGATTGAGAAAATCATCTACGAAAGCACGCCGAAGCACCACGTCACGGCCAATTTATACGTTCCGGCCGGCAAGGGGAAGAAGCCCGGCGTACTGCTGTTTTGCGGGCACGAGCAGGAATCGAAGGCCACGGTTTCGTATCAGAAAACGGCCATTTTGCTGGCGCAGCATGGGTTTGTGGTGTTGGTGATTGACCCGATTTCGCAGGGCGAGCGCATGCAGCTGACCGATGCGGCCGGCAAGTCTCTCACCCGCGGCGGTACTACGGAGCATACGCTCATGAATGCCGACGCCACCCTGCTGGGCCACACTACGCCCGGCGAACAGTTCTGGGACAACGCCCGCAGCCTCGATTACCTGCTCACGCGCCCGGAGGTAGACACTGCCCGGCTGGGTTGCCTGGGCAACTCCGGCGGGGCCACCCAAACGGCCTATTTCATGGCGCTGCAGCCGCGCATGAAGGTGGCTGCGCTGTGCAGCTACGTGGCCAGCGGCGAAAAAAACCTGGAGCTAACCGGCCCCGCCGACGGCTGTGTGCAACTGCCTGGAGCCGGCCGTGCCCGCCTCGACATCGCCGACTGGCCCATCATGTTTGCCCCCAAACCGCTGCTGGTGCTGGCCGGCCGCTACGATTTTGTGGACTACACCCAAATCGAAGCCGCCACGGCTGAAACCCGCCGCATCTATCAGGCTTTGGGGAAACCGGAGCAGCTCGATTTATTCACGTATGATGACGGCCACGGCATTTCGCAGCCCAAGCGGGAGGTGGCCGTGGCGTGGTTCCGGCGCTGGTTTTATGGCGATGCCGCGCCGGTGCGGGAGGGAAATCTGCCGGTTTCGACCACCAAAGAGCTGCAGTGCACCGCCACGGGCCAGGTCAATACTGCCTTCCGGGATGAGGCCACGCTAGCCACTCAGCATCTGGCCGAAGCTCAGCAACTGGCTGCCCACCGCCCGCCCACGGCTACCGAAACCGTGGCCACATTGCAGCGGCAACAACGCAGCTATGCCCCGCCAATCACCAATGACAGCCAGCCCACGCGGGTGGAAATCCGGCCGCTGGATACGTTGCGCCGCGCCGGCCTGACCCTACAAAAGTTTGTGCTGCGCCGGCCGGGTGAACCCCCGCTACCACTGCTGCTGGCCCTGCCCGCCGGCCCGGGACGGCCTGCCAAAGTCCTCATCTGGCTGGCCGATGGGGGCAAAGCGGCTGTGCTCGACAGCAGCGCGGCGCAGGTGCGGGCATACTTACAGCAAGGCACGGCCGTGGTATTGGCCGACCTGCGCGGCCTGGGCGAAACCGCCGACCCCAGCGCCGCCATCGACCCCAAATACTATAACCGCGAGTACCGCAACGCCATGCTGGCCCTGCACGAAGGCCGCCCGCTACCCATTCAGCGCGTGGCTGACATAAACATTCTGCAGGTATTCGTGCGCAACGCGGACGCTCTGGCTGGCGTGCCCGTGGAGCTGCGCGCCAGCGGACGCGCCGTGGTAACGGCGCTGCACGCGGCCGTGCTCTCGCCCGCCATCACGCGTTTGACGCTGGATAAAATGCCGCCTTCCTACCAGGAACTTCTGATGCAGCCAGCTAGCAAAAACGTGTATTCGGAAGTGCTGCCCGGCGTGCTGCAGTACTACGATTTGCCGGACTTGCAGCGGGCGCTGGGTGAGCGGCTGGTAGTGGGGAGAACCCCGTAGAGATGCATAATTGCGTCTCGTCGTCTGTATCATCTGCATGATTATCGTTCAACGACGAAACGCAATTATGCGTTTCTATAGCCCGGCCGGCTGCTCCAGCAGTTCATTCTGCCACAACAGCTGCTCGGCGCGGATAGGGTAGGGCATGTCGTGCCGGATGGCTTGGAAAACCGCCTCAAACAAGCCCATGTAGTCGCCAGGGGCGGCCGGGTCGGGCGTGGTGCTGAGGGTGCCGTCGGGCGCGGCCAGAGTGAGGCGGCCTTCCTGGCCGGGCTTTTCGTGGCCGTACTCAGGGGCCAGGGGCGAAATGCCTTGCAGTAGTTGAGCTTCCTGCACGTCGGTACGGCCTTTTTGGTAGCTGCCCTGAGTGCCGTGCAGCACGTAGGCCGGTACAGGGTCGGCGATGAGCAGGCCCGAACTCACCCACACGTTGAGGCCGGCGGGGTAGCGCAGGTGCAGCGAGAAAAAGTCGTCTACCTGCGTGCCGGGTCGATAGCTGCCTAAGATTTTAATCACGCTGACTGGCTTCCCAAACAGACTGATTGCCTGGTCGAGGATGTGCGGGCCGAGGTCGTAGAGCAGGCCCGCGCCGGGGCCGGGCTCCTCCTTGAATTTCTTGAAATGCAGCGCCGGCTTGTACCGGTCGTAGCGAATGTGGACTTCGAAAAGCTGGCCCAGTTGGCCGCTATCTACCACCCGGCGTACGGCTTGGAAGTCGCTGTCCCAGCGGCGGTTCTGATAAGCCAGTAGATATCGGTTCTGCTGCTTGGCTAGCGCCAGTAGCTCCTGTAGTTGGGCGACGGACGTGGCCACGGGCTTCTCCAGCAAGACGTGCTTGCCAGCGCGCAGGGCCTGGCTGGCCAGGTCGAAGTGGGTGTTGCTGGGCGTATTCACCACCACCAGCTCGATGCTGGGGTCGGCCAGCAACTCGGCCACGCTGGGGTAGCTGCGGATGGTGGGGTAGTCGTGGTGCATGCGCTGCTCGGTGCGCTCGGCCACGCCGTAGAGCTCAAAACCGGGGTGCGCGGCCAGAAACGGGGCCTGGAAAAGCTTGCCCGACATGCCGTAGGCCAACAAAGCGGTGCGAATAGGGGAGGAGGAAGTCATGCGTCAAATGTAAAGCCAACCACTCTGGTGACCGAGGAAAAGGAAAGGATACTGCTGAGAAAAAACGGGATAATCGAAAGGCAAAGCCCTTTAAGCCCGGTCGTTGGCGAATTGCTTTTTTGATTGTGCCTAACTTGTACCGGGTTTTTATGCGCCGCGCCGGGCACTATCCTTCGGGCCAGGCGTTTGCGTTGAAAAAACTACTCGTTGGATTGCGCGTGCGGCTGGGCGGGTCGCCGCAGGCCGGGCCTGAGCGACGTTGAGCGGCACCGCCCGACGCGCCGCAGCCTAAAGCCGGCCCAGTGGGTCATTGTTCTCGAATTAACAGACTTTATGAAGCAAGTAATTGGTGTTTTTGTCGCGTGGCTGGGGGTGATTGCTGCTGCGCCCGCGCTGGCACAAACCAAACCGGCTCCGCCCACCGGCGCGGCCCCGGCCGCTGCTGCGCCGCGCTACCAGGTCGGCAAGCTCTCGACCGACCCCGCGCAGTACATCAACGACGTGCAGGGCATGATGGCCAGCACCAACAATGCCGTGGCCCGCGTGACGGCCGCCCGTCTCAAGGAGCTGTGGGCCTCCAACAGCCTCACCAGCTCGCAGCAGGCGCGCATCGTGGCGCTGTCGCAAACCATGCTGGCCAAGAAATTTAAACCCCGGCCGCACTTCGAAATGCTGTTTGCCAGCATTGTGAACGGGAAAAACCTGGCCAAGCTCAACGACCAGCAGATGGACCAGTACCTCGATGTACTGAACCAGACCCTGGACAAGGAAGCCCCGCAGGAAACCGAGAAATTCCTCGTTAGCACCAACCGCTTCTTCAACGGCGGCTACCTCTACCGCTCGGGCTACAACACGCTGCGCGCTGTGGCCGGCACCGTTTCGTTCGCCTACTCGCCCATCGCGGCACCCGAGTCGAACCTGGAATTTGGTACGCCCACGCCCGCTCCCAAGGAGGAGCCGTTGCCCGCCGCGCCCAAGCCCGCCGCCAAAAAGCCCACCGCCGCCAAGCCCGCGCCCAAGAAAAAGGCCAGCAGCAGCGGCTGGGACACGGCCGATATGTGGTCGTCGCCCTCGGGTGGCGGTTGGGGCGATGACGACGGCTGGGGCGCACCCGTGAAGAAAGCGCCCGCCAAAAAAGCCACGGCCGCCGCCAAGCCCGCTACCAAAGCCACCCCGGCCACGGCCGCCGCCAAACCTGCCGCCACTGCCACCACGCCGGCTTCTTCCGATTTTGATGCGCCGGCTCCGTCGTTCACGCCCTCGGCGGTGTACGATGCGTATGCGCCGCCGCCCGCCCGGGGCGCGGTAATTGTGGTGAAGGATGCCGACCTGTTTATGGCCACCGGCGGCGACTCGGTGTTTATCAAGAAGGTGAGCGGTACGGCCGTGCCCAATTCCAACCGCTTCATTGCCACGGGTGGCCAGTTTGTGTGGTCCATCAAAACCAACCTGGTGACGGCCGAGCTGGCGGGCTTCGACTTCGACATGACCAAGCCAGAGTTCACGGCCCAGCCCGTGACCCTGACGTATCCGGCCGTGCTGGAAGCGCCCGTGAAAGGCGCCCTCAGCTACAAGAGCGTGCGGCGCAAGCCCGGCGCGCCCGACACCGGCTACCCGCGTTTCATCTCGCTTACCAACGATGCCCGCATCAAGAACCTGGGTGATAATATTCAGTACCGGGGCGGTATTTCGATGGCCGGCGGCAAGGTGCTCAGCGCCGCGCTGGATGGCTCGCTGGCCAACCTCACGGTGAGCCTCGACGGCAAGCCCAAGTTCAAGGCGGCCTCGCGGGCCTACGTGCTCGGCGACTCGGTGATTACGGCCAGTCGGGCCGCCGTTACCATCTACGAAGGCGCCAAGGACTCGCTCACGCACCCCGGCGCACAGCTCAAATACCTGAAAGGCAAGCAGCAGCTGAAGCTTTCGCGCGAGGAAGGCCTGTATAAAAATACGCCCTACAGCGACTCCTACCACCAGATGGACATCCGCACGGAAGCCCTGACCTGGAACCTGCGCCAGCCCACCATCGACTTTGCGGTGCTGTCGTCGAAAAACCAGAGCTCGGCCGATTTTGAGAGCAAGGAGTTCTTCACCAACAACCGCTACCAGCAGCTCAAAAGCATCAACCGGCTGCACCCGCTGCAGATGCTGGTGGGCTACAGCCAGGCCCACGGCGACGTGAAAACCATCAACGTGAGCGAGCTGGCCGATAACCTGAAAACCTCGGTGCCCAACATGCGCTCCGACATGGCCGGCCTGGCCCGCGACGGCTACGTGGCCTGGAATTCCCAGACCGGCGACGTGACCATCCTGCCCAAAGGCTCGCACTACGTGGCATCGGCCCGCGACAAAAAGGACTACGACCACATTGCCATCAAGTCGCTCTCGGGCTCGGGCAAGAATGCCACGCTCAACCTGAACACCAACGAACTGCTGGTGCGCGGCGTGGACCGCTTCAACTTCTCCGACGACTCGGCCACGGTGTACGTGAAGCCGGACAGCGCCATTATCCGCATCGGCAAGAACCGGAACATCAACTTCGGCGGCGCGGTGGTGGCTTCGGCCATGCGCTTCAAGGGCCGCGATTTCAAGTTTGACTACGACGGTTTCTACGTCGACATGGCCAAGATTGACTCCATCGTCATTCGCAGCGAGGCCAAGAATGCCAAGGGCAAGCCCACCGGCAAGCACGCCGATTTCGCCCTCACCAACAAGGGCAAGTTTTCGACCGGCCGCCTCTACCTGAACGACCCCAAGAACAAATCGGGCCGCAAAAAGAAGGGCCAGTACCCATCCTTCGACTCCAAGAGCGGGGCCAACGTGTACTTCGGCAAGCAGGACGTGCTGGGCGGAGCCTACGACTCGACGATGGTGTTCGACATTCCGCCGTTCAAGCTCGATTCGCTGAACGGCATCGGCAAGTCGTCGGCCGGGTTCGATGGCACCTTCCGCAGCGGCGGCATCATTCCCGACATCAAAACCAAGCTCACGATGCAGGAAGACGGCTCGCTGGGCTTTGTGTACGATGTGCCGAAAGACGGCTTCCCGCTCTACAAGGGCCGGGGCCGCGTGTTCAATAAGGTGAAGATGGACGGCAAGGGCCTGCAGGCTAATGGCACCATTACGTACCAGACCGGCACGTTTACCTCCGACCAGTTCGTGTTTTACCGTGACTCGGTGGTGACCGTGGGCAAGACCGGGGCCATCGCGGCCAAGAAGGCCGAGGGCGTCGATATTCCCAAGATGAACCTGCCCACCGGCTACCTCATGAACTGGAACGTGCGCCAGGATTCCATGTACCTCACCACGCCGCGCTCGGGCGAGGCCATTCGCCTGTACTCGGCCACGGCCGACCCTAAGAGCAAAACGCCTACTACGACCGGCGGCTACAGTTTCAAGGGCACGGCCCTGCTCACGCCGCACAACGCCGGCGGCAACGGCCGTCTCGATGGGCCGCAGTCCTTCATCAAGTCGCCGGAATTCACGTTTAAATCTGACAGCTACTCGGGCAAAAAAGCCGCCCTTAGCATCAAATCGGCCGAGGCCAACAAGCCCGCTCTCACGGCTAACGACGTGGCGTTTGACTACGATTTGAAGCGCGGCTTTGCCGATTTCAAGCGGGAAGAAGGCAGCAAGGCCAGCATCGATTTGCCCTACTCGAAGTTCAAAACCACGCTTAGCGGCGGGCGCTGGGACTTCAAGAAAAAGCAGGTGCAGCTGCGCGTGGCCGCCGGCGCCGACTCTACCAAGTCGTATTTCTACTCCACCAACCCCGACCAGCAGGGCCTGAAATTCAAGGCGTCCTCTGGCGTGTATGACCTGGCCAAGTACCAGATGAAAGTGGGCGGCGTGCCCCACATCGCCGCCGCCGATGCCTGGGTAATTCCCGATTCGGGCAAGGTGAACATTCTCGCCAACGGCCGCCTGCAGCGCTTCAAAAATGCCGGCATCGAGCTCGATTCGCTGGCCAAGTTCCACAAGCTCTATAAGGGCAGCATCGAAGTATTATCGAAAGTGGCCTTTACCGGCAACGCGCTCTACAGCTTCAAAACCGCCCGCGACTCGGTGGCCCTACGCTTCACCAACTTCGAGCCCGACCCCAACGCCGTGCTGGCCGGCACCGGCAAGGGCGGCAAGGGCCTGCTGGGCCGCAAAAAGGCCGACGACAACGCCGACGCGGCCGCCGGCCCGGCCACCATTGCCAGCGCCAACGTGGACGCCAACGCCAAGTTCAAGCTCACCCCGCGCATTGGCTACCAAGGCGCGGTGCAGCTGAACTCGCAGCGCCGCGGCTTTGTGTTTGATGGCCAGGTGCAACTGCAGTTCGGCAAAAACCGCGCGCTGGCCGAGTGGATTGCGGTGAAGGATTCCATCGACCCCAAGAACTTTAGCCTGAATCTGAAAGACATCAAGGCCGAGGACGGCACCCCGCTCGTGACCGGCCTGTTCATGTCGGACCAGACCAACAAGGTGTACCCGCTCTACGCCGCCACCCTGCCCAACACCACCGACGTGCCCATCTTTAAAGTGGATGGCAAGCTGCGCTACGACGACCGCAAGGGCCAGTACAGCATCTCGCGCAACGACCCCACCGACGTAAACGCCTACGAGGGCGCGGCCCTCACCTACGCCGACTCCACCAACACCATCAGCTTCCGCGGGCCGATGTCCTTCATCAACTCCAGCAAGGACTACAAGATGATGGGCAGCGGCGTGGGCACCGCTAACCCCGACAGCGCGCGCTACACCATCGACGCGCTGCTGGGCATCGACATCAACATGCCGCCCAAAGCCATTGATGCTATGGGCGTGGAGATTGCCAAAATCACCAAAAACTCGCCCGAGGCCCAGGACGGCTCCACCAACGAGCTCTACAAAATCGGCCAGTTCATCGGCGACAAAGGCGTGGAGGCCTACACCATGCGCAAAGGCACCGCCGACCCGCTCATGAAACTCTCGCCCAAGTTCATGCACACCCTGCTGCTGAGCAAGGTGAACCTGCGCTGGAACGAGAAGAAGCGCGCCTGGTACTCGGTGGGCCAGATTGGCATTGCGGGCGTGGGCAAGCAGCCGCTGAATGCGATGATTGACGGCCTGATTGAAATCCGCCGCGAAAACGGCACCGACCTCGTCGAGATTTACCTGGAGCCCGAGCCCCAGAGCTGGTACTACCTGCGCTACGCCAACAACGTGCTGCTGGCCAAGTCGCAAAACGAAACCTTCGACGCCGAAGTAGGCGGCAAGGCCAAAGGCGACTACCAAACGGCTACAAGCTACGGTGCCTTCCTTGGCGATTATTCCGACGTGGATGCCTTCCGCTCACACTTCCAGAAGGATTTCCTGGGCAAGAGCGGCAAGCTGGCCGCTCGTCCATCGGCGCCGCCGCCAGCCGAGAAGTTTGACACCGTAGACGACAAAAAGAAGAAGAAAAAGGGCAAGGGCGATGATGCTTTCGGCGATGCCGATGCCAATGCTAACCCCGGCAGCGCCCCCGCCGAGCCCGCGCCGGAAACTTCTTCCAAAAAGAAGAAGAAAGCCAAGGACAACGACCCCTTCGGCGATGGTGTGCTGGACGAGCCCGCCCCGGCCCCCGCGAAAAAGGAGAAAGCCGAAGAGAAAGCTGCCGATGCACCGGCTGCGGCTGCACCTGCTGCCACCACGCCTGCCGCCACCACGCCCGCTGCAGCCTCTACTCCAGCCGCCACCGCCCCGGCTGCCACCACTCCGCCCGCCGCCGATGCCACTCCCACCCCCGCCGACGCTAAGAAGGAGGCCGACCGCCAGGCCAAGGAAGCCGAAAAGCTGAAAAAGGAGGAAGAGAAGGCGAAAAAAGAAGAGGAGAAAAAGAAGAAGGAGGAAGAGAAGCAGAAAAAGAAGAAAGAGGACGACCCCTTCGGCGACAGCTAGGCGTGTAGCGGCGGCCGGTTGTGGCAAGCAGTCGGCCAGCCATATCATATAAAGCCGCGTAGCGGTGACGGAGCCCTTCGGTAAATCTGTCGCCGCTACGCGGCTTTTGCGTAGCCAATCCTAGTGCTTCTACAAACCGGCCGCCGCTGCGCGGCTGGCTCCATCCCGCGTTCTGTTATTTTGCGCCTTTCCTGCTCACCCATCCCGCCCTCATGAATCTCCTCTACATCGCCCTGGCCCTGCTGGCCGCCTACCTGCTCGGCTCCATTCCCACGGCGTTGTGGGTGGGCCGGCGCTTTTTCAACCTGGCCGACATCCGCGAGCACGGCTCCGGTAATGCCGGGGCCACCAACACCTTCCGCGTCCTCGGCCCTAAGGCCGGTTCCTTCGTGCTGCTCATCGATGCGCTGAAAGGCTTTGTGGCCGCGTATTTTCTGCCGCAGTGGCTGGTGGCGCAGGGCGCCATCGCGCCGGAGCACGAGCTGTACTACCGGCTGGCCTGCGGCGCGCTGGCCGTGGTGGGGCACATCTACCCGGTGTTTGCGCAGTTCCGGGGCGGCAAGGGCGTGGCCACCATCCTGGGCATGATGCTGGGCGTGGCCCCGGCCACGGTGGGCGTGTGCATGCTCGTGTTTATCGTGATGCTGCTGCTGTTCCGCTACGTGAGCCTGGCCAGCATGACGGCGGGCGTCACCTTCGCGCTGTTGCAATTGCTGCCCCAGTTCCGGCCGGCGCAGCCGTTTCTGGTGTACGTGGGCTTCCTGCTGGCGGCGCTGCTCATCTACACCCACCGGGCAAATATCGGCCGGCTCAGGAGTGGCACCGAGAGCCGGGTGCCGCTGCCGTGGGCGAAGTAGACACTACGCGTACTAACTGGCTGGCGGTTCCCGTATAAGTAGCGTTCCAATATCGCTCACCTCCTTATGGTCCGTCCCGTTTTTCTTGCCATTTGCGGCCTGCTGCTGGGTAGCCCAGCCATTGCCCAAACGCCCGCGCCCGCCCGCGCCACCGCCCCGGCCGATGCGCCCGTAGGCTTTCACTGGCAGCCGCTGCCCGAAGTGAAAGCCCTGGCGGTGCTGCCCTTCACCTGGAACTACCGGGCCGAAACCAGCCGCGACGCCCAAGCCTACTTCCTCACCCGGGAGAAAATTGTGCCCGGCAAGCTGTTTCAAACCGGTCTGTCGCTGAACGTGGTGCGGCAGATAAAAGCCAAAACCAAACAAGCCGCCCTCGACTACGCGCAGGCCTTCAGCGCCCGCAGCGGGCACGGGGCCGGGCAGCAGGTGCTGGGCCAGGAAACCAAAACGCAGGGCCCGCTGCGGCTGTTTGGGGTGCGCTACCGCGTGGCCAACGGCGCGGCCGGCGCCAAAATCATTCAGCAATGGGCCATTGCCAACACTGCCACCGACACCTTCTACCTGCTCGTCTTCGAGAGCCCGGAGCCGCAGTGGCCGCAAGCCTGGAAGCTGGGCGAGGGGATGATAAAGCAGCTCCGGTTCGATGCGGGCGTGTAGCCGACGCTAGCTTCGTGGGCATGGTACGTCACTTCCTAGTCCTTGTGGCGCTGGTACTCGCCCGGCCCGCCGCCGCCCAGCGCTACAATGTGCCGCTGGCGGCCCCGCCCGCCGGCTTCATCTGGCAGGCGCTGCCCGATGGCAAGGCCGCTGCCCTGCTGCCCGCCGGCTGGTACTACCGCGCCGAAGGCCAGAAGGGCGCGCCCACCTACTACCTCACCCAGGAGCAAATCGGCGAGAGCGGCGAGTTTCAGACGGGGCTCTCGCTGCAAGTGGTGCGCCGGGCCACAGCCCACACCAAGCGCCCCGCCGCCGAATACGCCGAGCTGCTGATGCTGCGCTCGGGCTTTGGCCGGGGCCAGCAGGTGCTGGAAAAAGCGGCTTCTGCCGAAGGCAACTGGCACAAGTGGACGGTGCGCTACCGCGACGCCCCGCCCGATGCCGACCCGCGCATCGTGTACCAGCTGGCCCTGGCCAATACCAAAACCGACACCCTCTACCTGCTCACCTTCGAAAGCCCCGAAAAAGACTGGGCCGACGCCTGGCCGCTGGGCGAGGTGATGGTGCGCGAGTTGGTGCTGGATGCGCGGCAGTGAGCCGCTGCGCATCCAGCACCAAAGAAGTCGCTACAAGGACTTCTTCAGATACTCGGCGGCGCCGGTGTTTTTGGGGTTGAGCGCCAGGGAGCGGTGGTAGTTTTTGCGGGCCAGCTCGCGGTTGCCCATTTCGGCATACAGCTCGCCCAGGCTGTCGTAGGCGTTGGCGCTCTGCGGGTACAGGCTCACGTTGAGCTTGAAGATTTCCAGCGCGTCTTTGGGTTGGGCTAGTTTTAGTAGGGAGTAGCCCCAGGCATTCACTTCGGGTTCGGGCAGCTGGTAAGCCGGATTCTTTTTGCGGGCCTGTTTCACCAACGCTTCGGCCTGATTGAAGCCACGCTTGCGCAGTTCCGTGTGCAGGGCGCGGATGACCGGCGGCATACCAAAGCCGTTGGCCGGCCGCATGTCGGGCAGGTAGTAGCCGGCAATTTCGTCAATGAACATATCGGGGTTGGCTCCCATCAGGTTTGTCAGGACTACGATGGCTAGGTCGTCCTCGGGGTAGATGAACAGGGCCGAGCGGCCGCCGCCGGTGGGGGCCACGGCCCGATGCTCGGGGCGCAGCACGGTGGGCCAGCCCAGCGCGTAGCCGTTTTGCAGGCGGTTGAAGCCCTGCGGCTGGCCGTTGGTGAGCAGGCCCGGTGCCCAGAGCACGGGCAGGCTGGCGGGTTTCAGCAGCTTGCCTTGTTGCAGGGCAATCAGCCAATGGGCCATTTCCTCGGCCGTCGAGGTCATGCCCGACGCCGTGCGCATGGATGGCGCATACACCTCAAACAAGTTGCGCGGCTCCCGCGTCCGTTGCCATTCTCCGTTCACCACCTTGGAATAGGAATAGCCGCGGGTGGTGTTGGGCAGCACGTCGTGCGAGTCGCCCAGGGCCGTGCGGGGCATGCCCACCACGTTCAGCTGCCGCTCTTGAATAAACGTGGCGAACGGCTGTCCGCTCAACTGGTCGATGATTCTGCCCACCAGCAAGTAGTTGGTCTGGTTGTAGCTGAACTTCTCGCCGGGGGCAAATTCCATTGGTTTCAGCTGCACGTTGGCCCAGGCAGCATTTTCGTTGGCCTCCGTCACCATATCGTCGTCCCCCATTATTTCGGGCAGGCCGGAGGTGTGCGTCAGCAGCTGCCGCACCGTCACGGGCTGCCACGCGGCGGGCAGGCTGGGCAGGTAGCGCGAGATGGGCGCAGCTACGTCCAGCTTGCCGGCTTCCACCAGCTGCATCACCGCCACGCCCACAAAGGCCTTCGTAATGGAATTGATGGTGAAGCGCGATTTGCGGCTCACGGGGATGGAATCCTGAATATTGGCCAGCCCGTATTGCCCCAGTTTCACCACCTGCCCGTGCCGGATGACGGCCAGCTGCAAACCCGGAATGCGGAGCTGCCGCATTTTCGCGGCCAGAAAAAGGTCCACGCTGTCGGTTGGTGCCTGCGCCTCGGCGCGCTGCAAACAGGTACAGGCCAGCAAAATCAACCCCCACACAAACAAGGGTAGCCGGTGGGTGTATGTGGGTCGGGTGGAAGTGGCAGGCAAGTTCATGATTGCAGAAAACAGGGTGGGGTGAAAAGAAAAACTGCTGCCAGCTAGGTCAGTGGTTTGTTATAGATAGTACAAACATATATCAGGTACTTTGTAATGCATACTAATGGCGTAAAAAAACTTGACGAATTATCAGTGTTTATTCTTTATCCCGCTGAAAGCCGGCATTAGCTAGTGGCCTCATTCCGCTGCAGCCCGCTACTTTTACTCCCGCATTCCCAACCATCCCAAACTTCGCTCCGCATGGCCAATTACCTCGCCGATAACCAAACCCGCTTCCTCGATGAGCTGATGGACTGGCTCCGCATCCCGTCCGTATCGGCCGACCCCAAGTTCCACGCCGACGTGCTGAAGGCCGCCGACTACCTCAAAACCCGCCTCGAAGAAGCCGGCGTACAGAACGTGGAAATCTGCCCCACGGCCGGCAATCCCATCGTGTACGGCGAGTACCTGGTAGCTGGCCCCGATGCCAAAACCGTGCTGGTGTACGGCCACTACGACGTGCAGCCCGCCGACCCTTACGAGCTGTGGACTTCACCGCCCTTCGAGCCAGTGATTAAGGATGAAAAAATCTACGCCCGCGGCGCCTGCGACGATAAAGGCCAGGTCTACATGCACGTCAAAGCCTTCGAGATGATGATGCGCGACGGCCAGGGCGGCGTGCCGTGCAACATCAAGTTCATGTTTGAAGGCGAAGAAGAAATCGGCTCCAACAACCTCGAAATCTTCGTGAAGGCCAACAAGGAGAAGCTGAAGGCCGACGTCATTCTTATTTCCGACACCGGCATTCTGGCCAACGACGTGCCCAGCATCGAAGTGGGCCTGCGCGGCCTGAGCTACCACGAAGTAACCGTGACCGGCCCCAACCGCGACCTGCACTCCGGCCTCTACGGCGGCGCCGTGCAAAACCCCATCAACGCCCTGTGCGAGATGATTGCCAGCCTGCACGATGCCAACGGCCACATCACCATCCCCGGCTTCTACGACAACGTGGACGAACTGAGCGCCGACGAGCGCGCCGAAATGGCCAAAGCCCCGTTCTCCGAAGAAGAATTTCAGAAGAGCATTGGGCTGCCCGATAGCTACGGCGAAAAAGGCTACTCCAGCATGGAGCGCACCAGCATTCGCCCCACGCTCGACGTGAACGGCATCTGGGGCGGCTACACCGGCGAGGGCGCCAAAACCGTCATCGCCTCGCAGGCCCACGCCAAAATCTCGATGCGCCTGGTGCCTCACCAGACCTCGGACGAAATCACGGCCCTGTTCCAGAAGCATTTCACCAGCATCGCGCCCCAGGGCGTGACCGTGGAAGTGCGCCCCCACCACGGCGGCGAGCCCGTGGTGACGCCCACCAACTCGGTGGCCTACCGCGCCGCCGCCGATGCCATGGAAACCACTTTCGGCAAGCGCCCGGTGCCCACGCGCGGCGGCGGCTCCATTCCCATCGTGGCCATGTTCAAATCGGAGCTGGGCCTCGATACCGTGTTGCTCGGCTTCGGCCTCGATTCGGACGCCATCCACTCGCCCAACGAGCATTTCGGGGTGTTCAACTTCCTGAAAGGCATCGAAACCATTCCGCACTTCTACCGCAACTACGCGGCGGCCAACTAAGCGTGAGGGTTCGTTGTTAGCCAGCAAAAAGCCCGGCTTCCATTGCGGAAGCCGGGCTTTTTGCTGAGTGCGCGCAGAGGCTAGTTTGTGGCATTGAAGGAATAGGTCAGGTACAGTTGAAGTACGCTGTTGCGGGCGTCTTTCTGTATTGTCACGGCACCTTGCGAAAGGCTCTTGCTAATGCTGCTGAGCCCACCCACGTAGCGCAAGCCGGCGCCGAGGCCAGATTTACGCTGGAAGCCCAGGCCGCCCGCAAAGCCAATGTCGGCCGTAGTGAAGTACTGCTCCCGGTTGAGTTTGATGGTGGCATCGCCCAGCTTGTCCTGAGCTGCCACCAGCACCCCCACCTGCGGCCCGGCCTCCAGGAAGAAGCCGCGGGCGTTGACGTGGAAAAGCAGAGGCAGGTCTACATAGTGGAAGCGTCGCGTAACCAGTGTATTCGCATCATTGGGGATTTTTGCGCCCTTCTGCGAATACAACAATTCGGGCTGAAAGGCAAAGTGCTTGCTAAGCGTCACATTTGCGAAAACGCCGGCGTGATAGCCGTAAATACTTTCGTAGGCCGTGCCGTCGTAGGTTCTCAGAATGGAGCGGGAGCCGCCGGCTTTTACGCCCAATGACAAGCCGCTCGAGGGTTGGCTACGCGCCCGAATGCTGCGCTGCGCCTGCGCCGCACCCGTAAGCCCGGCCAGCAGCGCGAGGGTGAAAAGAGTCTTTTTCATAAGCGAAGTAGATAGGTGATTCCGCAAAGCTACGGTTGGGCCGCGCGTGATTTTGCCTGCCATCCAGTGTTTACTACGCCTATTGCAACGCAAAAAGCCCGGCTTCCATTGCGGAAGCCGGGCTTTTTGCGTTGTCAATAGCACTTACTAGCGCCCCGTGCCCCCAAAGGCGTAACCCAGATTGAACCAGAACGTGCTGGTGCGCAGGTTGCCGGTGCCCAAGCCATCGCCGGCCGCGTCCTTGAAGGTGTGGCTGATGCCGCCGTCGTAGCGCACGCCCAGCGAGAGGCCCACGGGCAGCTCGTAGCCCAGGCCCACCACATAGTCGAGGGCCACCGGCGTCACGTCGCGGCTTTTGATGTCGGCACCGTCTTCATTTTTGCCCGACAGGGCAAAGTTGACTTCCGGGCCGGCTTCGAAGAACAGGCCATCGGCGTGGTAGCGGGCCAGCAGCGGCACGTTGATGTAGTCGATGTCACGATTGAAGGCAGCCACGTCTTTGGTGTCGAAATACTGTTTGGTGTACAGCGCTTCGGGGTGGAAGGAAACGACTTCCCCAAAGTATACGTCGCCCATCAGACCGGCCTGGTAGGCCGAGTGGGTGGTGGACGAATAGCCGGCGCTGCTCCCCGACAAGCTGGTAATGCCGTAACCAACCTTGAGGCCAATGCTATTGGCGGGCTGCTGCGCCCGCGCCACACCAATAGTGCTGGCCAGCAACGCGATGGGAAGAATGAGGTTTTTCATAATGAAGAAAAGGTGAAGATATTGATAGTCAGGGTCAAAAACGCTGAATAACTACTCATGGGCTTATACCGCCCGCATCGGAAATAGGTTGCTGATTTAGCCGCGCCGCGCCCATATAAAAGCCCCAACCTACCGGACCGACACAAAAAAAGAGGCCCGACTTCACGGGAAAGTCGGGCCTCTTTTTAGTTGATGATTCGAACGTTAGTTACCGCCGAACATATAATGCACCTGGAATTGGAATACCGAGTTGTGCACGTTAGGAGCTTTCGCTGTGCCGTTTATGCCAGCCACGGTAAACGGAATGCTAGCGCCATCTTTATACACCTGCGACACGTCGCCGGTGTAGCGGATACCCAGGCCCAGACCGCTCGTGAGCTGGTAACCAATACCGGCCACGTAGCCGATTACGGCCTTATTAAGCGCGTCGGTACTGGTGTTGTCGGTGCTCTGGTTGCCGCCTACCTGATAGAAATCGCGGTTGTGGATAACAAAGCTGCCCTGCGGGCCAAGCTCGAAGAAAAGGCCCTTGCCGTCATCGCCAGCCGTCACCTTCAGCAGAACGGGCACATCGATGTAGCCCAGTGTGGATTTGAACGTCGTGTTGTTTCCAGCGTCAATCGAAGCACCTTTCTGCGAGTAGAGCAATTCGCCCTGCACCGCAATCAGGTCCGAGAAGCCGTAGTTAATCAGGCCACCGGCCGCGAAGCCGGCCTTGTATTCCGAGCCTTTCGAGTCGGTGCCGGAGAACGTGGCGCCATTGAAGCCGCCTTTGAGGCCGAGTTTGAGGCCGGTTTGGGCTTGCGCCGCGCTGGATAGTCCAGCCAGCAGTGCCAGCGATAGGATGGTTTTTTTCATGAGGGATAAAAATGATAAGATGAATTCTGAAGACAATCTGTTGTCCGTGCTCAAAATCAGGGTGTATATCGGTCCCGGGGCAGAAGGGTTGTGGAAAAGCACGTTATTTTTTTGGTCTGAATCTATCAATCAGCATTACAGAGGCTTATTTTTGGCATCGGTCCAGGATATAAAAATGAAGGGTGACGCTATTTTGAAGTTGAGGAATACCATATTGCCGGTGCTACTGTGGGGCCTGGCCACGCCCTGGGCCGCTGCTCAAGCTCCGGATTCCGTGGCGCCAGTGGCCCCGCCCGCGCCGTTTATAGTGGGGGCGTATGCGCAGGGCAGCATCATCATGGCGCACACCTATGCCATCCGGCATTTGGTGGCCTCGCACCCCACGGGCTTTGAGGTGAATTTGCAGCGCCAGACCACCGGCGCAGCCCCCTGGCACGCCTGGTATAAGTTTCCGAAGATTGGGCTGGCGCTTACTTACTACGACTTTCACAACCCGGTGCTGGGTTACGCTTTCGCGGCTAGTCCTTACATCAGCAAAACGTTTTCGCGCGGGCCGAAGCACGATTTCAGCTTCCGGCTAGGGGCGGGGCTGGCCTACCTCACCAATCCTTATAACCAGGAAACCAACCACAAGAATACCATCGCCAGCTCGGCCCTGAACGCCACGCTGCAGTTTCGGTTCGAGTACGACTACGCCCTCACACCGCATCTGGGCCTGCTGGTGGGGGCCGGGCTCAACCATTACTCCAACGGGGCCACCACCAAGCCCAACTTCGGCGTAAACCTGCCCTCGGTGGTGCTGGGCCTGAATTACCACGAACTGCGCCCGGCCCCCACGTTTATCTCAAACGCGCCGCTACCGGCCGAAATCGGCACCAACTTTATCAACGTGAGCACCAGCCTAGGCTTCAAGCAGCGCACCGAAGGCGACAAGCACAAGTACCTCGTGAACTCGCTGACGCTGGCCGTAGGCCGCCGCGTCAACCGCAAATCGAACCTGCTGCTGGGCGTGGAAGGCTTCAACGACCGCAGCCTGAAGGCCACGCTGGAAGACACTACCCGCGCCGGTGGCAAGCAGCCCGACGTGAAAAAGGTGGGCGTGTTCGTCGGCCACGAGCTGTTGTTTGGCCGGCTGGCCTTCGTGTCGCACCTGGGCTTCTACGTGTACGCGCCCTACAAATCGAGCACGGCCTACTACGAGCGGCTCGGCCTGAAATACCACTTCACCGATGCCGTATTTGGGGCCATCGATTTGAAAATCCACCGGGGTGCGGCCGATGTTATCGAGTTTAAAGTGGGAGCCCGGCTGCCCGGCCACCGCCCGGAGCCTACCGTCGATTTGCGCTAACGACGACCAGATTTATCCGCAAAAAACGCGGTTTCAGACGCAGCCAATGGCGTTTCGGTGAATGAAATTCCTTGATTGGGTTTCCGCCGGCCATCTTTCGGCAGTATTCATCACCTGCCGCCTGTGCCATGGAAACCTTCTTCGGAATCAACCGCTGGATACACATTGTTGCTGGCTTTACGGGCTTTTTCGTAGCTCCGGTGGCGCTGGCCGTGCGCAAGGGCGGGGCGGCCCACCGGCACTGGGGGCGGGTGTTTTTCTGGGCCATGGCGGTGGCCGGCACCACGGCGCTGGTGGGTGCGCAGCACATCCATAGCCTGTTTCTGCTGCTCACAGCCGTGTTTAGCCTATACATGGCCGGCTTCGGCTACCGCTCGCTGTTCCTGAAACCGCTGGCCTGGGATGCCCGCGTGGCGGCGTTCGATTGGGCGGTGGCGGGTGTGGGGCTGGTGGTTTTCGTGGGCACGGTGGGGTATGCGGTTTTCGCCCGCAATATCCCGGTCGGCGTGTTCGGCTTCCTTGGTGCGGGCACGGCTTTCCGCCAGCTGCGTGGCTACGCCAATGCCGGGCACTGGACCAAAAACCAATGGTTGCTCAACCACATTTCGGGCTTCCTGGCCTCGTACATCGCGGCGGTATCGGCGTTTTCGGTCACCAGCCTGCACTTCATTCCGTTTCCCTACAACTTCCTCTGGCCCACTGTGCTGGGCGTGCCGCTCATCCGGTATTGGCACCAGCGCGTGCGTACCCAGCGCGTTAGCCTCGTAGCACCAGACTCCGGTTTATCCGGCTCACCAGCGCCGGCCCTTCATAGATAAACCCGGTGTAAAGCTGAATCAGCGAAGCGCCCGCCGCCAGCTTGCAACTCAATCAACGGCTTTTTCTCCTGGAGCTGGCGCAGGTTGGGCGCATTGGGCGAGCTCACGTTCACCACGAAATAATCAACCACCTCGGCCAGCGCCTCGAAGCCTGCTACGTAGTCCTCGGCAGCGCGCTCGTTGGGCGTGTCCTTGTTCTTGCCAATGTTGCCGCCGATGATGAGCTGGCGGTTGCGCCGCCGGGCCAGCCGGGCCGCCACCACGGCCGCGCCGTCGTTGTTGAAGCCCATTCGGTTCACCAGCGCCTCGTCCTGCGGCAGCCGGAACAGGCGCGGCGCCGGGTTGCCGGGCTGCGGCCGGGGCGTCACCGTCCCGATTTCCACGAAGCCGAAGCCCAGCGTGGCCAGCTCATCGGTCAGGGCCGCGTTCTTGTCAAACCCCGCCGCCAGCCCCACCGGGTTCGGAAATTTCAGTCCGAAAACCTAGCGCTCGAGCCCGGGATGCTGGAAATCGTACAGCGCCCGCAGCAGCGCTTGAGTGCCCGGCACCCGCGCCGACCAGCGCAGATTATCGAAAACGAGGTGGTGAGCGCGCTCGGCGTCAAGGTTGAATAGCAGGGGTTTGACGAAAGCTTTATATACTGACATCGGGGCCAAACTGCCGGTCCAGGTCGGCGAAAAGGGCTTCTAGTGTGGGGAGCAATGGGGGAAGCAGGTTGCGGGCAATGTTCCACACTTCGGCGTAGTTGGTGCGGAAATACTCGTGGGCCAGCAGATTCCGGAAATTCTTAATCTGTTTCCACTCAATGGAAGGCCACAGGGCCTGGGTATCGGCCGAAACATGCGAGCTGGCTTCCCCAAGAATTTCGAATTGCCGCTCCACCGCCGACCGAAGCAGCGCATCCGTTAGCAATTCCTGGAAGGTTCGGGCTTGGGTGAATTCGATAATTAATTTCGCCGCTTCCAACATATGGCGGGCCCGGTCAGGGTCACGCGGCCTGTCTTTCTTTGGGCTCATACAGCGTTTTTAAGTCTTTGGCGATGTAGCGATAGATATAGTCGGATACGCTGCTGCCCAAATCGACTTTAATCCCCAGTTTTTCCTGCAAATCATCGGCGTAGCTGAAATACGCCCAGCCCGCCGGAGCAGCCATTTCCACCAATAAATCCAAATCGGACTCGGCCGTGGCCTCACCGCGGGCATACGACCCAAATACTTGCACCCGACGCACAGGTTTATCAGCAAAATAGGCAGTTAATACCTGCTGAATATACTCAAGCGAATGCGGTAATTGCGCCATGTCACAAATTACGCACTTGCCGAATTATTAACGGAAATAATTAATGAATTAGACAGGAGTAGTTATGCAATTACCCAGCCCAACCCTCCCTATCGAGGCTGCGGTACTGGATGGCTTCGGCCAGGTGGTTGATTTCAATAGCATCGGTGCCGGCCAGGTCCGCGATGGTGCGGGCCACTTTCAGGATGCGGTCGTAGGCCCGGGCGCTTAGGCCAAGGCGCTCCATGGCGGTTTTCAGCAGCTGACGGCCGTCTTCGCTGATTTGGCAAATGTCCTTCACCATCTGCGGGGGCATCATGGCGTTGGAATGAATGTCGACGTACTCCGTAAACCGCTTTTCCTGCACCTGGCGGGCTTGGTCTACCCGCGTCTGGATGTCGGCGCTGGTTTCCGATTTGCGCGCTTCCGTCATCTGGTCAAACGTCACCGGCGTGACTTCAACATGCAGGTCGATGCGGTCAAGCAGCGGGCCGGAAACCTTATTCAAATATTTCTGCACCACGCCGGGACCGCACACGCATTCTTTTTCTGGGTGGTTATAATAGCCACAGGGACAGGGGTTCATGCTGGCAATGAGCATGAAATTCGCCGGAAACTCAATACTGATTTTCGCCCGCGAGATGGTCACGCGGCGTTCCTCCAGCGGCTGGCGCATCACCTCCAGCACCGTGCGCTTGAACTCGGGCAACTCATCCAGAAACAGCACGCCGTTGTGCGAGAGCGAGATTTCGCCGGGCTGCGGGTTGCCGCCGCCGCCCACCAGCGCCACATCCGAAATGGTGTGGTGGGGTGCCCGGAAGGGCCGCGTGCTCAGTAGCCCGCCGCCCGCCAGCTTGCCGGCCACCGAGTGGATTTTGGTGGTTTCCAGCGCTTCCTGCATGCTCAGCGGCGGTAGGATGCTGGGCAGGCGCTTGGCCAGCATGGTTTTACCCGCGCCGGGCGGACCAATCATAATCACATTGTGGCCGCCGGCCGCCGCGATTTCCAGCGCCCGCTTGATGTTTTCCTGGCCCTGCACGTCGGCAAAGTCGGCCGTGTACTTGTTCACCGTGTGCTGAAACAAGTCGCGGGTGTCCACCACCGTGGGCGTGATTTCCAGCCGGCCCTCAAAGAAGTCGATGGCCTCCTGCATACTGCTCACGGCAATCACGTCGAGGTTGTTGACAATGGCGGCTTCCTCCGCATTCTCCTTGGGTAGGATGATGCCCTTGAAGCCCTCCTTGCGCGCCTGAATGGCAATGGGCAGCACGCCCTTAATGGGCCGCAGCTCGCCATCGAGCGCCATTTCGCCCATAATCACGTACTCCGGCAGGCGGTCCGTCATCAGTTGCTGCGAGGCGTGCAGGATGCCCAGCGCGATAGGCAAGTCGTAGGCCGCACCCTCCTTTCGGATGTCGGCCGGGGCCATGTTCACCACGGTTTTGGTGCGCGGCATGCGGTACCCCCGGAACTTCAGCGCCGCCTCAATCCGCTGCTGGCTCTCCTTGATGGCGTTGTCCGGCAAGCCTACCACATTGAAACCCGTACCCGCCGAAACCACCACTTCGATAATGATGGTGTAGGCATTGACGCCCTGCACGGCCGAGCCGAAGGTTTTGGTAAGCATGGGGTTGGGTAGAGTTAGGAAATAGCGATGATGGAAGGCAACTGAACTGTAAATCTAGGAAGCCGCCGCAACTATCCGGTGCAAAGACTCAGAGAGGCGACGTATTGGCAGTAATTATTCTGTTTTGAACACTTGAGCCCCAGCGGGGCAACACTCACTGGCCGAGTGTCGCCCCGCTGGGGCTCAAAATTGACTTGGGCAGCCTTGTCGCCCCGCTGGGACTTAATAATTGCTCAAAAAATGCTCCTATTACCCAATCACCAGCTTCTCAATCAGCTGAATCATGATGTGAATGGCCTTGATGTGAATTTCCTGAATCCTATCGGCATAGCCGGAGTGCGGCGCGCGAATCTCCACGTCGCTCAGGCCGGCGAGCTGGCCGCCGTCTTTGCCGGTGAGGGAAACCACGGTCATGCCTAGCTCGCGGGCGGCTTCGGCGGCACGGAGGATGTTGGGCGAATTGCCGCTGGTGCTGATGGCCAGCAGCACATCGCCAGGCCGGCCCAGGGCCTCCACGAAGCGGCTGAAGACAAACTCGAAGCCGAAATCGTTGGCCACGCAGGTCATATGCGAGGCTTCGGTGAGTGCAATGGCGGCCAGGGCACGGCGGTTCTGGCGATAGCGGCCCGAAAGCTCTTCAGCGAAGTGCTGAGCGTCGCAGAGGCTGCCGCCGTTGCCGCAGGTCAGGACTTTGCCGCCGCTTTGCAGGCTGGCGGCGATGAGCTCGGCGGCGGCGGCGATGCTGGCCACGTGGGCCGGGTCGGCCAGGAAGCGGTCGAGCACGGCGCGGGCTTCGATGAGCTCGGCGCGGATGAGGTCGGGGAGGGTGGCGTCAGGCACTTCTTTGGTATTCGGTATCAGGTGTTCGAACGAGTTAGGCCAACGGCGGCCGGTCGGCCGGCGGGGTGTTGCTCAGGCTGGGGTCGTTTTGCGGGAAGGTGGGCTGGGGCAGGTGGTCGGCCGTCCGGTTCTCCGTGGTGCTGGCAGTGCCAGCCACCTGGCTTTGCGTGGGCTGTTCGCGCACCACGGGCGCATCAAGGTTGCGGCCGTCGATGGTGCGCGGGCCGGTGGTGGGAGGCGTGATGGTGGTGCGCTGCTGCTGGTCGTAGAGCTTGGCTTTCAGTTCGTTGATTTTGCCTTCGTGCTGGGTTACGGTGCGGCGCAGCATCACGCTATCGAGGTTTTCGGTGAGCAGGTGCAGGGCCATAATCACGGCTCCAATTACGAACATGACGTAGAAAAACTGCCGTTCCTTTTCTGGTACCGACAGGCCCGCGCCCATATCCGCCACCGAGGTGCGCACGGCGGGAACGAGGATGAACAGCAGCGCCAGCAGCAGGTAAATCATGACGGCGACGGTGACAATGCGTTTGAGGGCGAGCATGGCGGAAAAAGTTGGTTTGGGACGAAAGATAGGGGTTTCTCAGACCAGCGCGGCGTTGGTCTGCATCGAACTGAGGCGCTGGTACACGCCGCCTTCGCGCCGCAACAACTCGTCGTGCGTGCCGCGCTCCACGATGCGGCCGTGCTGGAGCACCACGATTTCATCGGCGTGCTGCACGGTGCTCAGGCGGTGGGCAATGACGAGCGAGGTGCGGTTCTGCATCAGGCGTTGCAAGGCTTCTTGTACGAGTTTTTCGCTCTCGGTGTCGAGGGCCGAGGTGGCTTCGTCGAGGATGAGGATGGGCGGGTTGCGCAGGATGGCGCGCGCGATGCTCAGGCGCTGCCGCTGCCCGCCCGAGAGCCGCGAGCCCCGGTCGCCGATGATGGTCTGGTAGCCCTCGGGGCTGGCCACGATGAACTCGTGGGCGTTGGCGATGCGGGCGGCTTCCATCACCTCGGCCTCGGTGGCGGCGGTGTTGAAGCGGATGTTGTTGAAAATCGTGTCGTTGAACAGGATGCTTTCCTGGGTCACGATGCCCATCTGGTCGCGTACCGAATGCAGGGAGCAGGCGCGCAGGTCGTGGCCGTCGATGAGAATCTGGCCGGCGCTGGGGTCGTAGAAGCGGGGGAGGAGGTCGGCCAGGGTGCTTTTGCCGCCGCCGCTGCCGCCCACCAGCGCCACGGTCTGGCCCTTTTTGATGGTCAGGTTGATGTCGTAGAGCACGGGCGTTTCGCCATAGCTGAAGCTCAGGTTGTAGAACTCAATCTGGCGCTCGAAGGGCGGCAGTACGATGGCATCGGGCCGGTCGCGGATGGCGGGCTCGGTGTCGATAATGCTCAGTACCCGCTCGCCGGCCACCAGTCCGCGCTGGATATTGCCGAAGGAGCTGGACAAGGCTTTGGCTGGCGTGAGTACCTGCGAAAACAGAATCACGTAGCCAATAAACGTCTCGCCATCGAGCGCCGACTGCCCGCCCAGAATCAGCGTGCCGCCGAAGTACAGCAGCCCAGCCACTACCGAAACCCCGGCAAATTCCGAAAATGGCGAGGCCAAATCCCGGGTGTTGTCGATGTTGCGCGAGGTGCGGGCGTACTGGTCGTTCTGGTCTTCAAACTTGCCCTTGATGTACTCCTGCGCATTAAAGGCCTTGATAACCCGGATGCCGCCCAGCGTCTCGTCAATTACCGAGAGCATGGTGCCCAGCGTTTTCTGGCTCTGCTTGGCCTGGGTGCGCAGCCGCTTGGCAATGGTGGCAATGATGCCCCCGGAAATCGGCAGCAGCACCAGCGTAAATAGCGTGAGCGGCACCGACATATGGAACAGCACCAGGAAATAGGCAATGATGGTGAGCGGCTCCTTGATAACGGCCGTGAAGGTGTTCACCACCGAGGTTTCCACTTCCTGCACATCGGCCGTGAAGCGCGACATCAAATCCCCTTTCCGCTCGCCGGCGAAAAAGCCCAATTGCAGGCTGATGATGCGGTGGTACAAGTTGCGCCGCAGGTTGCGAATGACGCGGGCCCGCACCTTGGCCAGCAGCCGCAAACTCATATAGCGAAACACGTTGCTGAGCAGCACCGATACCACCACCACGCCGCACACGAAGGCCAGCGCCCCCATTTTGCCGTGGGCCGTGAGCACATCGGCGAAGAAGTAGTTGAACGTGTCCGTGACCCACTGAATGGTGGGCTTGAAGCCGGGCAGGTGGTCGGGCGCACGCATCGGTACCTTGTCCGTTTTATCGAACAGCACGCTCAGCAGCGGGATAATCAGCGTGAAGTTGCCGATGCTGAAGAAGATGGTCAGCACCGTGTACAGCAGGTACTGCGGCAGAAATGCCAGCAGCGGCCGGGCATACTGGAGGATTCTTAAATAAGTCTTCATAGATATTAGCGACGAGCCGAAAGAGGGACGCCGAAACGCAGCAGTTACTTCAAATTCGGCAGCGGCTGACGCAGCTTAAAATTCATGTAAACGCTGCGCAATATTCCAGCGCACGGCTAGCGAGGCGTACACCTCGTTCACGTTGGCGGCCGGAGTGAGGGAGTAGGTTTGGTGCCGGGCAATGAGCTTGGCGTCCAGAAACAGGTTCAGGCGGGGCTGGTAGGTGGCCGTGAAATCGGTGTGGAGCAGGCGGCTCTTGTTGCCCTGGCCGGTGCGGTTGTTATAGTCCATCGGGTGCGAGTTGTAAGGCACGAGCGGGTTGCCGCCGTAGTTAGCAATGCGGCCCGGCGTGATTCCGGCTTCGGGGACATCGTTGCTCAACGGGCCCTTAGTGATGACATTGCCAGCGGCATCGTAGCCGTAATCCAGCCCTTGCTCGGTGTAAATGGCTTTCGCCACCAGGTTCAGGCGGGGCAGGGGCTGGTAGCTGAGCACGCCCAGCACCTCGGTCAGGTTGGCGCCCATGGGGTGGGCGAGGGGCTGCTGGTAATTGGTGTAAGCCGTGTAATACGATACGTGCTGGTAGGTGTAGGGCCGGATGTAGTTGACTTCGGCCTGCAAATCGAGGTTGCGGATGCCGGCTACGTCGATGTACTTGGCGCCCACCTGCACCGCCTGCTTGTTGCTCCACCAGCCATTCCCGGCGCGGATTTCGCTCAGCTTAAACTCGTCCAGCACCACCTGCCCATAGAGTTGCGCGGTGTGCAGGATATTCCACTTGAAATCCATGCCCAGCATGGCATTGTCGGGCGAACCCACGTTCTGCTCGATGGCGCGGTAGAAGATAACCGGGTTCAGGTATTGCAGCTCGAAGCGGTTGCTGGCCGAGCCGGCTATCACCGATTCAAACACGCCGATGTTGAAATTATCGGTCACATCCAGGCTCAGGTGATGCAGCGCCAGGTATTTTTTGGGGTACACCTGGTCAGCGTTGCGCTTCTGAGCGGCCAGTTCGGCAAACAGGTTCTGGTAGTTGAATTTCCAGATGCGCGTGTTCAGTTTTAGAAAGAAATACGGCGCGCTGTAATCCGACAAAATCAGCGAGCGGTAGCCGTTGCCGATGAAATTCCGGTCGTGCCCCAGCTGCACGTTGATATGCTTGGTGGCCGCGTAGGTGATATAGCCCCGCGCTGAGAAGAAGTCATACTGGTTATTCTGGCCCAGCTGCGCCACTTTGTAGGGCTTGAAGTAGCCTTCGTGCGGCACAATGGTGTCGCGCTCCACGCGGTTGCGCACGTACTGCGGCACACCCTCCTGGTTATCGGCCAAAAACGCATAAAAGCCCAGGCGCTGGTCGATGGTGCCCTCAATCTGCACGCCGCGGGTGTTCACGTAGCTCGCGCCATCGATATTCTTGTTGTCTTTGCCGATGGCCAGCAGCGCCACCGGGTTCACGCGCAGCGTAAAGTCGGGGCTGACATTATAATAAAGGTCCGATGTGCTACCAGCATCGTTAAAGTAGTCTCGAACGGGGCTAAATCCTTGGTTTTGCTTGATTTTAACGGCTGCGTTATTCCAGTTGTCACGTAATAGATAGACAGCATTGAATCTATCGGCTTTTGAAAATGAAATCCGCAAGGTAGAATCACGGCGATAAGCCCCTATGGAATCATCGTCAGCATAAGTCATTCGCATTCCCATGCGTGCGATAGCAGCCCGGGAGTAAGGTCGTACACTGGTATGCGGGTCGCCTTGCACATCCGGCCCAAACTTGATGGCGTAGCGGTCAATCAGCCGGTAAGTATCCTGGTCGAGCGGTACGTAAGTCGTGCCCTGCGTGGCCTCAAAGCCACTGCGCGAAACCCGGGCCGGACGTGGCGCAGCAGTACGTGGGGAGCGGGTTTCGGCGGCACTGCGCACGGCTTTTTCCCGGGGCTGGCGCTTGGCCCGTGGGGTAGCTACCGTATCAAGCGGCTGGTCGAAAATCAGCCAAGGCGATTTCTCGGTGGGGGCAGCGGGGGCTGGCGTACCGGCAGGAGTTGCCGCCGGTGTTTGGGCCGCTGCCGCGCCGGTCAGTAGTGCCGTAACAGCCGTTAGTAGCAGAGATTTAGACATAAAATCAGATAATCCGAATAAAACCGACGCCTCGCTTCCGGGATAAAAGCCGGGCGTCACCATTTTTTAACAAACCTACGCAGCCAGCCGTTGGCGGGTGGAAAAGGACGACTACGGCACCGCCGCTGTTCCTCCACGAATGTGCCGTCGAACCGTGGACACGAAGACGAATTCCTGCCCGCTTCCTTGCCTGCCGCCCGTTTTTGTGCCAACTTCGGGGTGCCGGCCGAGCCGTTTGCCCGGTCGCCTTCATCAAAATCCTGTCTGTATGGCCACGTCGCTTCCTTCCTCCGCCGCTTCGGCCACCGCCACTCCCGATGCTGCCGAGGCCCGGGCCAACATCCACGTCGTTTGCGCCGAGCCCAGCATTGCCAACCATTTTCTGGCCGAGCTGCGCGACAAAGATGTGCAAAAAGACAGCCTCCGTTTCCGCCGCAACCTGCAGCGCCTGGGCGAAATCATCGCCTACCGCATCAGCGCCCACCTCAGCTACACCGACAAAGCCATCCAGACGCCGCTGGCCGAAACCACCGGCAAACTGCTCCACGACTTCCCCATCCTGGCCACTGTGCTGCGCGCCGGGTTACCTTTTCATCAAGGTTTCCTGAATTATTTCGACCAGTCGCCCAGCGCCTTTGTGGCCGCCTACCGCATCGAAGGCACCGCTCAGGTGCAGGTTCAGGTCGACTATTTATCCGCTCCCAGCCTCGATGAGCGGGTGCTCATCCTGGCCGACCCTATGCTGGCCACGGGCAAGAGTCTGGTGCAAACCTACCGCGCCATGCTGCGTTTTGGCATGCCGCGCCAGGTGCACATTGCCGCCGTCATCGCCTCGCCCGAGGGCCTGGCCTACGTGGCCCGCGAAATTCCCGAAGCCACGCTGTGGGTAGCCGCCATCGATGAAAAGCTAAACGAGCATGCCTACATCGTCCCCGGTCTGGGCGATGCCGGCGACCTGAGCTACGGCAGTAAGCTGTAGCGCCCAATTTCCCAGGGTTGATAATGGAACCCTACCCCACCAAACGGGGTATCTTTGCAAGGCGCCCACCCCGCGTTGCCGTTTCCCCCTCACCCGCCTGCCTTTTCGTTTCGTCGTGCTTCACCCCGCCATTAAATGCGCGTCCGTGTTCCTGTTGAGCACGGTCAAGTTTTTGGGCGGCCCACTGGCCGGTACTTCCATGGGCCTGCACTTCTGGCCCACGCTGGCCCTCACCGTGGCCGGCATGATGACCAGTGTGTTCATCTTTTCCGGCGTGGGCCGCGTCTGGATGCAGCACCGCCAGAAGCAGCGCCGCCTGCGGCGGGAGCCCATTTTCTCCAAAAAATCGCGCAACATTATTAAGGTGTTCCGCAAGTTTGGGATGGGCGGCATTGCCTTCCTCACGCCCATTTTGCTGTCGCCCATCGGTGGCACGGTCATCGCCACGCTGCTGGGCGTGCCGCGGCAGCGCATCCTGCTTCACATGTTTCTGAGCGCGGTGTTTTGGGGCGCGGCCCTCACCTTCGTCAGCATCCACTTCGGGCACCTGCTGCACCACGGTAAGTAGTGGTTGGTAATAAACGGTTAGGGGTTAGTACCGTTCTGTCTAGTTGAACGACACTAACCCCTAACCGTTTATCACTAACTACTGCTAAGAATTACCGTCCCCGTCGTTTCAGCGCCTTCACGCCAGGGTTCGAGCCGCCCTTCTTGCCCACGAAAGCCTTCGAGCCTTTCGTGCTCTTTTTCTGGCCTTCCACAAAGGGCTTGCCGGTGCGCTTGTCAATCGTCACGCCGGGCTTAATCCACTCCTTTTTCTCGTGGAAAGCGCCCTTGAAGGTGGGGTCCAGCTTTTTGCGGCGGTCGTCGAGCTCGCGGCCCATTTTCTGCTGCTCCTCGAAGGGCGTTTCTTCCACCACCACTTCTTCGGGCAGCGGCAGCAGCTCGATTTTCTGGTTGATGAGTTGCTCAATCTCGGCCACGTGCACCATTTCGGCCTCGTTGGCGAAGGTGATGGCCGCGCCCGTATGCTGCGCCCGGCCCGTGCGCCCGATGCGGTGCACGTAGTCGTCGTGCACAATCGGCACATCAAAATTGATAACGTGCGTCACCTGCGGCACGTCGATGCCGCGCGCGGCCACGTCGGTGGCCACCATGTAGCGCACCTCCCCCGCCTTGAAGGAGTCCATGCTGTTCATGCGCGCGTTCTGGCCCTTGTTGCCGTGAATCACGCGCACCTCGCCGGCCGGGGCCTTGCGCTCCAGAAAGTGCGCCACCTGGTCGGCGTGCTGTTTGGTGCGGCAGAAGAGCAGCACCCGCGTCATCGTATCGATGTCGCGATAGAGCAGAAAGTGCAGCAGGTTGATTTTGGTGAGCAGGTTGGGCGCCTCATACAGCACCTGCGATACCGTGGAGGCCGTTTTGGCCGGCGGGCTCACCTCCACGCGCACCGGGAATTCCAGGAATTCCTCGCTCAGCGTCGTCACCCGGTCGGGCATGGTGGCCGAGAACAGCGCGTTCTGCCGCTTGCGCGGGATGATTTCCAGAATCCGCCGAATCTGGGGCATAAAGCCCATGTCCATCATCTTGTCGGCCTCGTCCATCACCAGCGTTTTCAGGTCGGTGAGGCGCACCGCGCCTTTCAGGTAAATTTCCAGCAGCCGGCCCGGCGTGGCCACCAGTATGTCGAGGCCTTCGGCAATGGTTTCAATTTGCGTTTTTGGCCCCAGGCCGCCGTAAATGGCAAAAATGCGCAGGTCCGTGTTCACGGCCAGCGCTTTCAGGTGCTTCTCAATCTGCATGGCCAGCTCGCGGGTGGGGGCCAGCACCAGCGCCCGCGGGTTGGTGCCCTGGGCGTATTTCACCTTCATCAAAAGTGGCAGGCCGAAAGCAGCCGTTTTGCCCGTACCGGTTTGGGCAATGCCCAACACGTCGTGCCCGGCCAGCAGCAGCGGAATGGTCTGCACCTGCACCGGCGTAGGGTCGGTGAAGCCCGCCGCGGCCACGGCAGAAAGAAGTTGTTTGTTGAGCTTGAAATCGTTGAACGACGGGGTGGTATTGGGTTCCATCCGGCAAAGGTCGGGATTTTTCAGGCGGGCAAGGGCAAGACGGTTCAAAAAGAACGGTCATGCAGAGCGCAGCGAAGCATCTTTACTGCTTCGTTACGTTAGCATTGATTACTACTGCAATAAAGATGCTTCGCTGCGCTCTGCATGACGTTCTACGATGTACGATAGCGCCAGCCCAGAACTTTTTTTGCCTCATTCCACATTCTTTTTCTATCTTTGCACCACCAAAACAAACCTGGTAGATATAGCTCAGCTGGTTAGAGCGTCGGATTGTGATTCCGAAGGTCGTGGGTTCGAGCCCCATTATTTACCCATCAGAAAAAGTCCCCGGAATTATCCGGGGACTTTTTTGTTGCTTGCAATGAATCCGTTTTAATGCGGCTTTAATTTGAACGTTTTTATTCACCACATTTTACTTACATGAGCTTGCTCGTCATCGGCAGCGTTGCATTCGACGCCCTGGAAACGCCTTTCGGCAAAACCGATAAAATCATCGGCGGCGCCGCCACCTACATCAGCCTCTCGGCCTCCTACTCGCTGAAGCCCGTGAAGCTGGTGGCCGTGGTGGGCGATGACTTCCCGCAGTCCGACATCCTGCTGCTCGAAGAGCACGGCGTGGACGTGGAAGGCCTGCAAGTGAAGCAGGGCGAGAAGTCGTTCTTCTGGTCGGGCATCTACTCCAAGGACCTGAACTCGCGCGAAACCCTCGTGACCGAGCTTAATGTGCTGGCCGATTTCGACCCCATCATCCCGGATGCCTACCAGGACTGCAAATACCTCATGCTGGGCAACTTGGCCCCGCAGGTGCAGCGTCTCGTCATCCAGCGTCTCGTGAACCGCCCCAAGCTGATTGTGATGGACACGATGAACTTCTGGATGGACATTGCCCTCGAAGAACTCATTGCCACCATCGAAATGGTGGACGTGCTGAGCATCAACGACGAGGAAGCCCGCCAGCTCTCCGGCGAGTACTCGCTGGTGAAGGCCGCCAAGAAAATCATGGGCATGGGGCCGAAATTCCTCATCATTAAGAAAGGCGAACACGGCGCTCTGCTCTTCCACAAGAACAAGATTTTCTATGCCCCGGCGCTGCCGCTGGAAGAAGTATTCGACCCGACCGGTGCCGGTGACACGTTTGCGGGCGGCTTCATCGGCCACCTGGCCGCTACCGACGACATCAGCTTCGAAAACATGAAGCGCGCCGTGATTCACGGTTCGGCCATGGCCTCGTTCTGTGTTGAGAAGTTCGGCACCGAGCGTTTGCTGAACCTCTCGACTGAGGAAGTGGAAGCCCGCGAAGCGCAGTTTGCCGAGCTGGTGAAAGTGGTGCCGGCTTCGGTGCTGACCATTCAGCCCGCTTAGTACGCCCGACACGGTTCTGGTCGGTTGATTTTAATGAATGCGCCCCAGGGAAACGCGTTACGACGCGTTGCCTTGGGGCGCAACTTTTTTGTCGCAGAAGGGTACACCTTTCTATCGTCCACCTAACCTTGAACTCGCCATGGGACTCGCTAAGAAAGACACCGACCTGCAGAACGATAAAACGTCCGTTAATCCAGCGGCTAACACGAAACGGAAGAGCACCCAGGTGCAATCCCCGAACACCACCAACGTATCGGCCCACGGCAACACCACCGACGGCAATAGCGCTGGCAAAGGCGTGCACAACACTCGCAGCAACCCACAAGGCAACAAGCCCATGTCGGTCGATAAGGGCAGCGTGGGCAAGGGCGGCGACTCCAAGCACTAAGCCATTATCATTTGCCAAAGAGTAAAAAGCCCCACTGGATTAGTCCGGTGGGGCTTTTTGTATTTTGGAATCAATCTGCTAAAACTCCCACCCCAGCCACTGCTGAAACCCGCGCTGCTGCGCTGCATCGGCCGTGTCCAGCCGGTCAATTGCATAGCGTTGCCCGAAGCTGATGCCCGGTGTGGCGGCCAGCGTCACCGTCAGCAGCCGGTTCTGGCGGAACACGCTCACTTCGTAAGCCGCTTCGTCGGTGCTGAGCAGGCTTTGCAGGTTCATGTCCACGCGACGACCATTCACGGCCACGATTTCATCGTCCACGGTCAGGGCCGCCGCGGCGGGCGAGTTGGGCCAGATGGCGGTGACCTCCGTGCGCTCATTCTTCACCACTGTGCGGAAACCGAAATGGCCTTCTGAGGCGGAAGCATTTTCGCCCACCAGCAGCTGGCAGCCCACGGTGTGCAGCACCCGGTCGAGCGGCTCCTGCAGCGGCGCGGTCCCGTAGATGAACTTGTCGAAATAGGCGTGCATATCGCGCCCGGCCACCTCGTTCACAATGCGCATATAGTCCGCCTCGGTGTAGCCGATGCCGGTTTTACCGAACTCCTCGTACAGCCGCCGCATCACATCATCCAGGCTGCGGGCATGGCCGGAAAGCTGCCGGATGGTCAAATCTAGGAGCATGGCCGCCAGCGTGCCCTTGTGGTACACCGATACCTTGCGGTCGGGCACGCCGGGCTTGTAGCCATCGAGCCAAAGGTCCATGCTGGCATCAGCCAGCGAGAGGTTTTCGCCACCGGCATCGTCGTAATGCTTGCGCAATACGATGTTCAACTCCTCAAAATATTGCGCCGGCGTGCGCACATGGCTGCGGGCCAGCAGGTACTCGCCGTAATAGGTCGTGATGCCCTCCGCGATGAAGCAGGTGCGGAAGTAGTTCTCACGGCTGTAGTCGTAGGGCTGCATTTCGGCCGGCCGAATGCTCTTGATGTTCCAGGTGTGAAACAGCTCGTGGCAGCTTACACCCAGCAGTTCCTTGTACAGGCCCTCGCTCATAATCAGCTCGGCCGGCCCCAGCGTAATCACCGTGGAGTTGTGATGCTCCACGCCGTGGTAGTGCTTGTAGGGTAGAAACTGGTTCAGGAAATGGTAGTCCGCCACCGGAAAGCCACCGAACATCGTTAGCTGCTCCTCCGAAAACGCCTTGAAATCAGCCAGCAGCTTGGGCCAGTTCACCAGCGCCTCGCCCTGCACCCAGACGTGGAAGGGCAGCCCGCCCGCGTCGTACTCCTGATGCGTAAGCGTGGGGCTGGCAATGAGCGGTGAATCCGCCAGTTGGTCGAAATCCTTCGCGAAAAGCACATTCGGCGCGGTCTGCTTCAATCCACAGGCTATCTGCCATTCTTTCGGAAGCGCTAAGGTCAATTCGCATTCCTCCAGCTGTCGTCCTTCGGCATACATCAGGGCCTGCACGGGGTTTAGGTACAGCTGCGTCTCATCGAGCCAGGAGCCGCCGGCATCCATCTGGTGGGCGTAGAAGTTGTAGCGCACCCGCACGCTGCGGCCAGCGGCATTGGGCACCTCCCACCGGTCTTTGGTGAGCTTGCGGTAGGGGAGGGGCTGGCTGGTGGCAGCGTCCTCAACCACCACGCGCTGAATCTTCTGCGCGAAGTTTTGCAGCTCGTAGCGGCCGGGCCGCCAGGCGGGGAGCTGAAGCTCCAGCGGAGCGGTAGCATCGGCCACAACGTCCAGCGTGAGTTGGATTTGCAGGTAAAACGTGAGCGGGTTTTCGTAGGAAACGTGGTAGTGAATCATCGCCAAAACGGGGTTAAACGGGTCTAAAGCTACTGCCCGCTAACGTCCCCCGCGTAAAAGTGGCTGAGGCCCTTGTCTTTTCCAGCCAAAGCCCGTACCTTTGCCGGCCCAACTCGAAACTCGTCTTTTTAAGATTCTTTGATATGAAACGTACCTTCCAACCTTCGAAACGCAAGCGCGTTAACAAGCATGGCTTCCGTCTTCGCATGGAAACCGCCAACGGCCGCAACGTGCTGGCCCGTCGTCGTGCCAAAGGCCGCAAGCGCCTCACCGTATCCGACGAAGGCAAGCACAAGCGCTAGTCTTTTTAGCCGTTAGCGCACAGCTTCGGGCTGTTAGCTAGCCGATTGCCGCATTGCTGAGACAGCGTAATTTCTGTCGCTGCAATGCGGCTTCGCTATTTTTGGCCTTTCCAAAATAGTGTTTTGCTGCCGAGGCAGCAGTCCAATAAGTGAGGAACGTGAACGAACAAACCGCTACCAGTGCCCCGCTGGCAGCCCGGAAATACACTTTTCCCAAAGAGGAACACCTGTGCCGCAAGAAGCTCATCGAAGAGCTGTTCAGCAAGCAGAGTTCCTCTTTTGGCGTTTACCCGTTGCGCATCGTCTACATCAAAAGCGCCGCGCCCACCACGGCCCCGCCGCAGGTGCTCATCAGCGTGAGCAAGCGCACATTCAAGCGGGCCGTCGACCGCAACCGGCTCAAGCGGCTCATCCGGGAGGCGTATCGGCTCAATAAATATCGGCTTACGGAGCAACCCAATGGGCACGAAATCGCTCTGCTGGGTATTATCTTCACGGGGAAGGAAAAAAGTCCGCTAACGTTGGTGGAAAAAAAATTAATTTCCGCTTTCCATCGTTTGCTGGGCACGACTATCGAAGCAGCATCTGCTTCGCCGCCGACCCCGTAGATTCGTGTTGACCCGCTACCTGTATTTCGTATGACTATCCGTAAAAAGCTACTCGCTACCCTAGCTGTGGGCACGCTGGGTCTGGTTTCTTTCCGAGCCGCTTCCGATAATGAGCGGTACTTCGAGATTGCCAAGAACCTGGACATTTTCGCCACGCTCTTCAAGGAAGTCAACACCTATTACGTTGACGAGGTGACGCCCGCCAAGCTGGTGAAAACGGGCATCGACGCCATGCTGCGCTCGCTCGACCCTTACACCAATTACATTCCGGAGGACGACATCGAGGACTTCCGCACCATGACCACCGGGCAATACGGCGGCATCGGGGCGTCGGTGGTGAAGCGCAACGGCAAAACCGTGGTGCAAAGCGCCTACGAAGGCTATCCGGCCCAGAAAGCCGGCCTGCTCCCCGGCGATGAAATCCTTGACATCAACGGCGTGGTGGTCGATAAAAAGTCGAATTCTGACATCAGTAAGCTCCTCAAGGGCCAGGCCAACTCGATGGTGAAGCTCATGGTGACGCGCTACGGCCAGGACAAACCCATCGAAATCGACATCACCCGCGATAAAATTCAGGTGGATAATGTGCCCTACACCGGTATGATTTCCGGCGATGTGGGCTACTTCCAACTCGGCGGCTTCACCGTCGATGCGGGCAAGGAAGTGCGCACCGCCGTGACCAAACTCAAGGAGCAAGGCGCGAAGAAAATCGTGTTCGATATCCGCGACAACCCCGGCGGCCTGCTGAACGAAGCCGTAAATATCTCCAACCTCTTCATCGACAAGGGGCTCGACGTGGTGAGCACCAAGGGCAAAGTGACGGAGTGGAACAAAACATACAAGGCGCTCGATGTGCCGCTTGATACCCAGATTCCGATTGCCATCATCACGAGCAACCGCTCGGCGTCGGCCTCGGAAATCGTGTCGGGCGTGCTGCAGGACTACGACCGCGCTGTGCTCGTGGGCGAGCGCACCTTCGGCAAGGGCCTCGTGCAGGCCACCCGCCCCCTCAGCTACAACTCGCAGCTGAAGGTGACGACCGCCAAATACTACATCCCGAGCGGCCGCTGCATCCAGGAAATCGACTACGCGCACCGCGCTGACGACGGTACGCTGGGCAAATTCCCCGATTCGCTGCGCACGGCCTTCAAAACTACCGCCGGCCGCACCGTGTACGACGGCGGCGGCGTGGCCCCCGACATTGAGGTGCAGGACCGCGAAATCGCCGACATTACCCGCATTCTGCTCCAGAAAAGCTACCTCTTCGACTACGCCACCCGCTACCGCGCCGAGCACCCCACCATCGTGCCCGCCCGCCAGTTCAAGCTCTCGGACGTGGACTACCAGAAGTTCGTGGCCTACCTGCAAGGCAAGAACATCAGCTACAGCACCGACGCCGAAAAGGCGCTCACCGACCTCAGTAAGAAGGTGAAAGAGGAAAAGCACTACGATGACGTGAAGCTGGAACTCGAAGCCATCCGCAAGAAAGTGACCGTGAACAAGGCCAACGACCTGCAACGTTTCAAGCCCGAAATCAAGGAATTGCTGGAGCAGGAAATCGTGTCGCGCTACTACTTCGAGAAGGGCCGCACCGAAGCCGGCTTCGACGACGACCCCAACATCATCGCCGCCGTCGCCGTCCTGAACGACCCAAACCGCTACGCCGCGCTGCTGAAGCCCACGGGCCAGGCCGCCAGCGCCCGCAAGTCGGCCGGGACGAAGTAATTTTGAGCTGCGTTAAGTAAAAAAGCAGGCGCTGAAAGGTGCCTGCTTTTTTTGTTAAAACTCCAGATGCTGATAGATTTTATAGAGCCTTGGGTAGCTGTCGGCAGCGAACAAGCTTCGTTTGAGGCAGAATTACGCCGTGAGCTTTCGCGTGATAATGTTCTGTCGAAGTTCAAGGTGCAGGCAATAGGTCGGCGAGTTGATTGTGATGACGTTCTTTTTGAAGTGCGAGATGAGAAATCTGATTTCGAATTAGCGTTGGTTCATCTGACTTGGAGCGGTAAAGCCGAAACAAATCTTTGTCCTATGATAGAGCTGTTTGCAAACGACGGCGCATTCATTAGCCGAATGCTTGAGGATGCGCAGGATTATAATTTGTAATGCTCAAAAGGAGAAAATCTGCTCCAATTGTCTTTTATGACTCGAATTGAGAAAATTGCTGCCTTATCAAATAGACTTAAGTGTCAACCAAGACTCAAATTGAAGCATGATGACTCACCAGAAGCTTGGGGCAATATGGGTATCTGGTTACCCGTAAGAGGATATATCGAATTAAATGGCCCTTGGCCATTTAGGGAGGTTGAGTGGCTTGAAATCAATCCTACTGTGGTAGAAAGAATAGGTAGACTAGTCGCCCCCAAACAATGGAATCATTTGGAGCAAATTGCCTCGCTCCTTCAGCAAGAAGGCGTGGAATATAGAATAGTTGACGGCATGGTAAGAATACCGTTTGATGCACTTACCAATTAGTTAAATGAATTTAATCCTCTCTCTCGAAACCTCTTCGCCCGTCTGCTCAGTGGCCCTGCACCGCGTGGCCGACGGCTCCTTGGTCGGCCAGTCTGAGTTGCGGCTCGATAAGTCGCACTCCACCCACCTCACCGTGCTCATCGAGCAGCTGCTCGAAAACACCGGCCACCAGATTGCTGACCTTGCCGCCGTGGCCGTGAGCGACGGGCCGGGTTCTTATACCGGCCTGCGCATTGGCGGGGCCGCCGCCAAGGGCCTGTGCTTCGCGCTGGATATTCCGCTGGTGGCCGTGAGCACGTTGCGGGCGCTGGCCGCGCAGGTAGCCGCCGGCACTGCCCGGCCGGAGAAATATCTGTTCTGCCCCATGCTGGATGCCCGGCGGCAGGAAGTGTACGCCGCGCTTTATACCCATGAGGGGCAGGAGGTGCTGGCGCCCACGCCGCTCATTCTCGATGCGGATACGCTGGCCGAACAATTGGCCCACCATTCCGTGTTGTTCTTCGGTCACGGCGCGGCGAAGTTTCAGGCGCTGCTGGGGGAGCAGGCGAATGCTGGTTTCCTGGCGGGGATTGAGCCTTCGGCTATTGCCGTGGGACAGTTGGGCGTGGCAGCGTTTCACCGACAGGAATTTCAGGACGTGGCGTACTACGAGCCGTTTTACCTGAAGGAAGTGTACACGACCACGCCGAAAGCAAAGTAGCGCGGACTTTGTAGTCCGCGAGTCCAACGATTCTACGCATTTTTAATTCGCGGACTACAAAGTCCGCGCTACAGCACATGGAACCCCTTTTCGTCAACCGCGTCGCCAATTCCGGCCTTGTCACTTTCAACCTGGAAGAATTCATCCACCCCGGCGAGCGGGTGGTGTACGACATCAAGGATAACCTTTTCCACGGCCTGATGCTGCGCGAGAAGGACTTCCGCGAGTTCGTGAAAACCCACGACTGGACGCAGTACGACGGCAAAAACGTGGCTATCATCTGCTCGGCCGATGCCATTGTGCCCACCTGGGCCTACATGCTGCTCGCCACCAAGCTGCAGGGCCACGCCCACCGCTACGTCTTCGGCAACCTCGACGCGCTGGAGCAGTCACTGTTCGAAGAAGCCATCGCCGCGATTGATGCCGAAGAATACCGCGATGCCAAAGTGGTGGTAAAAGGCTGCGGCGACAAGCCCGTGCCCACCTTCGCCTACGTGGCCATCATGCAAAAGCTGCTGCCCGTTACCAGCAGCATCATGTACGGCGAGCCGTGCAGCACCGTGCCGCTGTATAAGAAGCCCAAGGCCGCCAGCGTGGTGGAATAAAGCATTTCGAACACCGTTCCCGGCCTTACGAACAGTCTTCCCGACCTCGGGAAAGGTGTTCGTAAGGCCGGGAACGGTGTTTGTAAGGACGGGAAGACTGTTCGTAAAGCCGGAAACGGTGTTTGAAGGAGTGGGGAGACTGTTCGTGAAGCCGGGAACGGTGTTCGAAGAGGCGGGGAAAGGGTTTGAAAGGCCGGGCTGGGTGTTCGAAGCAGTGGGCAAGCTGTTTGGACGGGGTAGCCGGCTGTACTTTTGGGATTCCGCCAACTTTGCTTTATGCCCGCCTCTTCTCCGGTTAGTCCGTACAAAATCACCTTTCTCACCGGCGCGGCCATCGTCATTGCCAACATGGTGGGCACGGGCGTTTTCACCAGCCTCGGGTTTCAGGTGATGGGCATTCAGAGCGGTTTTGCGCTGCTAATGCTGTGGCTGGTGGGCGGCCTCATTGCCCTCTGCGGGGCCGTGAGCTATGCCGAGCTGGCGGCGGCCATGCCCCGCTCGGGGGGCGAATACCACTATTTAAGCAAGATTTATCACCCCGCGCTCGGGTTCCTCTCGGGCTGGGTATCGGCCACGGTGGGCTTTGCGGCCCCCACGGCTTTGGCGGCCTTAGCACTCGGGCAATATGCCAAAAGTGTATGGCCGGGGCTGCATCCGCAGGGGCTGTCGGTGGCCGTGGTGCTGGCCCTCACGCTGGTTCACGGCAGCAGTACCCGCGTCGGCAGCCGCCTGCAAATCATCATTACGGCCCTCAAAGTGGGCGTGCTGGTCGTGTTCATCGGCGCGGGCATGGTGGTCGGGGAGGGGCAGCCCATCAGCTTCCTGCCCGATGCCGCCGGCTGGCAGGCGCTGCTCAGCCCCGCTTTCGCCGTCAGCCTCGTGTATGTGAGCTACGCCTACTCCGGCTGGAATGCTGCCGTGTACGTCACCGGCGAAATCGAAAACCCCAAGCGCAACCTCTCGCGCATTCTGCTGGCCGGCACCGCCGTCGTACTTCTATTATATGTAGGGTTGAATTATGTGTTCCTACGCTCCACGTCAATTGACGGATTGAAGGGGCAGGTCGAAGTGGGCTTTGTGGCGGCCACCTCGCTTTTCGGTCCGCTCGGCGGCCGGCTGATGGGCGGCGTCATTGCCGGATTGCTTGTTTCCACCATCAGCTCGATGATTTTCGCCGGCCCCCGCATCGTCCAGACGATGGGGGAGGACCTGCCCGCTCTGCGCTTCCTCGCCCCTAAAAGCCGCGCCGACATCCCCGTCCGCGCCCTGCTGCTCCAAACCGCCATCACCTTGGCCTTCATCCTCAAGCCCAGTTTCCAGGGCGTGCTGGTCTACGCCGGCTTTGTGCTGAACCTGTTCACTTTCCTCACGGTGCTCGGCCTGTTTGTTTTCCGTTGGCGTCACCCCGAAGTTCCGCGCCCCTACCGTGCTTGGGGCTACCCCTTCACCCCACTACTTTTCCTGGTTCTCAGTGGCTGGACGCTGGTTTTCATTCTGCGCGACAAACCGTGGGAATCCCTGTATGGCTTGGCCACGCTGGCTGTTGGCGCATTGGTCTACTTCATCACCACGCGCCTCGGCCGCCCGGCTGCGGAACAAGCTTCCAGCCGCAACAGCCATTAAAATCTCCCATTCACTTATCGGCCTCGTCGGGCTATCCCTCGCCATCGGAGAGGGGGCGGGGGCGAGGCGTACCGTCAGAACGACCCACCGTAACTTGCACTTTCAATCATTCCTATAGCTAATGTCCCTCCGCACCGCTGCGTTCCGGCTGTTGCCCGCCGCCCTGCTCTTGCTTTCTGCTTGCTCCGAGTCGAACACCAAAACCGAAACCGCGACTTCCGCCAAGGAAGAAACCATGGCCACCACGGCCGATGCCATCGACTCCACCAAGTCGCCCGCCGCCACGCCGGATAAAACTGCCGCTACTACCCCGCGTCCCAACCGCCTCACCGCCCCCGATACTGCCTACGCTCAGGACGTGGCCCTGTTCCTCGGTGGCCTGCAGCCCAGCCAGCACAGCGACCTCACTACCCTGGCCGCCACGCCCGCCTGGCAAGCCTTTGCCAAAGACCAGGACAAAAGCTGGGATAAATACCGCGCCACCCACACCACCCGCATGACCCAGTGGGCCAACACCGAGCTCGATTCGGTGCACGCCAGCAGCCCCACCATCTTCTACCCCTTCAGCGGCCCCGATTTCCTGAACGTCGTCACGATGTTCCCCACCAGCCAGACCTACGTCCTGATGGGGCTTGAGCCCGTCGGCAGCATCCCCGCCCGCACTTCTCTCGAAAATCCCAAGCTGCTGCCCGCCGTCAAAACCTCGCTCTGGTCGGTGCTCAATTTCAGTTTCTTCCGCACCAACGACATGGCCGTGGACCTGAAATCGGTTGAACTCGACGGAGCTTTGCCGCTCATGATGCTCTTCGCCGCCCGCACCGGCAACCAAATCACCGCCATCCGCCCCGTGCAGCTCGATGCCGCTGGCAAACTCCTCGACGCACCCAAAGACACCACCCAAACCCCCGACCCAAAAGCCATTCCCGGCGTCGAAATGAAGCTCCGCGCCCCCAACGGCCAGCCCAAAACCGTCTACTACTTCTCGGCCGACCTCAGCGACTGGAAACTCACCTCCAAAAGCGCCCCGCTCGAATTTGTGCGTCACCTCGGCCCCCTCACCACCTACGTGAAATCGGCCACCTACCTCATGCACAAGTCGTATTTCAATAAAGTGCGCCGCACCGTCCTCCGCCGCAGTCGCTACATCCTGCAAGACGACTCCGGCATCGCCATGAAGTACTTCCAGAAAGGTGCCTGGCAGTTCAATTACTACGGCACCTACCGCCGCCCCATCAACCTCTTCGCCAAGCAATACCAGCCCGAACTCACTGCCGCCTACCACGACACGGTGAATAAACCCAAGCCGCTCCCCTTCGGCACCGGCTACAACTGGCGCCAGACCGATTCCAACCTCCTTCTTGCCAAGCGTCTGGTCCCCCTGGCCGACTAACTTCGCAACAAAACAGCCCCACAGGGCCGTGGTGGCAACATCACGGCCCTTTTCATTTCGCTATCCTATGAAAACGCTCCGCCAATCCCCCTCCACCTTATACTATATAATAGGAGTTGCCTTTTTACTAGCAATAACCACTCTTGCCGCAAGCAGCCAACTGGCTCCCCCTCTCTTGGGGAGAGTGGGGCGGGGGGGGAAGTTCCCGCCCGGCGATTCTCCACTACTAGATTCCCTTCTAAATGCCAACTCCCTACTAAAGCGCGTCGCCACCAATCCCCAATACGAGCTCCAAATCATCTATACCCAAATCAACCGCGACGCCCAGAATCGTCCCACCTTTATTCCGCACACCTACCATCTCAACCCCCAGCAATACTTCAATCCCGCCAGCTTGGTCAAACTTCCCGTAGTAGCCCTCTCCCTCGAAAAGCTCAACGACCTCCATCAGCCGGCAGTCACCCGCCGCACCATCATGGCCACCGGCACCGCCTGGCGCTGCCAAACCTCCGTCCCCTTCGCCGCCCCGGCCGACAGCGACCGCACCGCCACCGTCGGCAACTACATTAAGCGCATGCTCTTAGTTAGCGACAACGTCGCCTACAACCGCCTCTACGAATTCCTCGGTCAGCGCCCCCTCAATCAACGTCTCCAGGAACTCGGCTACCCCAACGCCCGCATCACTCGCCGCTTCGCCCCCTGCGACACCGTCGCCAACCGCCACACCAACCCCATCAGCTTCCACACCCCTCAAGGCGACACTATATATAAGCAGCCCGCCCAATACAACCCCACCGCCTACCGCAGCCCCCTCGGCCGCGCCCTCAAAGGCCGCGCCCATCAAGCCGGAGGCCGCATCATCCCCGAGCCCTACGATTTCACCACCGCCAATCACCTCCCGCTTCCTGATATCACCGCCCTCCTCCAAAGCATCCTCTTCCCCGAATCCGTCCCTGCCGCCCAGCGCCTCCGCCTCACCCCAACCGATTACGCCTTCCTGCGCCGCTACCTCCACGCTACCCCCCACGAATCCGGCTTCCACCTCTACGCCCCCGCCCGCTACTTCGACGCCTACAAAAAATACCTCTACTACGGCCGCAACCCCGAAATCCCCCACCAATCCACCTTGCGCATCTACAACATCGTCGGCATGTCCCACGGCTATCTCGCCGATATCGCCTACTTCGCCGACTCCCTCCACCATTCAGAATTCCTGCTCAGCGCCGTCCTCTACGTCAATCAAGACGGCATCATCAACGACGGTGCCTATGAATACGACAGCATCGGCCTCCCATTCCTCGCCCAACTAGGCCGCCAAATCCAGCAATACGAGTCCCAACGCCCCCACCAATACCGCCCCAACCTCACCGAATTCTTCGCCCCCGAGCCAATTCGCTAAAATTTTCTAAAAAACCGCTGTTCTATAAGTGTCTGATTCCAAACGGCGCGCCTCATCAAAACCGCCTGCGCTACGGTTATTTCCAGCAAAAGTTGCTCACCACCCCTTGCCACCCCAGAAATTCCTCCTACTTTTGCACTCCCAATCGCCAACAGGGCATAGGGTTCTGCCGCAGCAACCGCTCTACAGAAAAATTGACAGGTCAGGAACTTCACGCTAGCATTACTTGTATTGCCACCCGTGCCGCCTCGCAGAAGCCCTCGAAAATTAAATTTCGAAAGCGCTTGTGAAAGCCGAAAAAAGCACCTTACCTTTGCACCCCGCTTCGATAGGAGGCGGAAGCGGATTGAAAAGTGGGGCGAGGAAAAATAAAAATTTTCACGGTTCACTTGCCACTCCAAAACTTCTTCTTACCTTTGCACTCCCAATCGCAAGAAGGGGAAACGAAAAGAAGAAAAACAGGCTGAATATCAGCC